>NZ_JBIIYV010000008.1:0-63946 GCF_044346625.1 Aquidulcibacter sp.
CATCGTCATGCTCAGCGCAGTCCCCTGAACATGATCAACTCAGCCCTAAACCGGCTACCTCATGACGCCGCTGTTACACCACGCCATGGGACACGATCCAGCCATAAACAGCATATCTAAGCTCTTAAGTGGGTCGTTCTGGTGTCTTGAGTGATTTAGTTATTTGCATACTCTATCGCCTCCTTGACGCCAATCCTTGCTATTTTTCATCTGGACCCATTTTGGTGGAAACCCTGTTTCACCAAAATGGATCGTCTAGGATCGGCGCGACCTCTGGGTCGTCAAGTGTCCGTTTTCTGCGAAAACGGATCGCACCGCGACGCAGCGAAGCTGCGCACTTGACTACCCAGATGTCGCACGGACAATTGAAACAGCGTTTTGGTGGACCACAGGGATCACCAAAACGCTTCCAGATAAGTTGCCTATTGCAAACCTGTCATTCCCGCCGGAGCGCGAGCTGCGAGCGGGGACCTCAGTTAGTTTGCGGATCAAGATCAGGGACTCGGCTTCGCCGTCCGGGAGGACAGGCTTGTCCCCATCACAAGCTAATCACAAAAAAGTGAGAAAGACTTAACGCCTTCTGGTTAAGTATAGTCTTGAATAAAGACGAGGGATGCGGCCATGAAGCGTGTATTGGCAGGTGTTGGAATTGTAGCATTGGTGGCAGTAATCGGCATTGGCACCGCCAAAGCCTTGATGAGCGGCGAAGCGCCACACGCGGCGGCAGAAGCAAAGCATGGTGCCGCAGATGCCCATGCAGCCCCCGCAGCACACGAATCTAAAGATGCCCACGCGGCTCCAGAGGGCGAGAAAAAGTCTATCCTGTCGCACTTAATTCCCGGAAAAGATGGCGCACATTGGGGTTATGAGGGCTCAACTGGGCCTGAAAACTGGGGCCAAATCGCCGAAGCCAACAAGGCTTGTGCCTCTGGTCTCGAACAATCCCCAATCGACTTAACTGGCGGTGTTGACGCTGAAGTCGCCAACATCGCCCTGCACTGGAAGCCCGCGGCCTGGAACGTGCTCAACAATGGCCACACTATCCAAGTAGAAGGCAAAGATGGCGGCTATGCCACCATTGATGGCGAGCGGTTTGACTTGCTTCAATTCCACTTCCACACGCCTTCTGAACATACGATTGATGGACGCAATTATCCGATGGAAGTTCACTTCGTGCACAAAAATGCCGAGGGCAGACTGGCCGTTATCGGCGTCTTGATGATGCCAGGTGGCGAGAATTCCTTGTTCTCGACCATCATGGAAAAGGCCCCGAAGGAAGAGGGCTCAGCCAGTGTCGGTATGATCGAGCAACGCGGCATGATCGCCCCTATTGATGGCGTTTATCGCTATCAAGGATCGCTGACCACACCACCTTGTTCTGAAACAGTTTTATGGACCGTTCTTTCGACGCCAATTCTGGTTTCGCAAAAGGATGTAGAGGCATTCCAAGCCTTGTTCCCCATGAATGCAAGACCGATCCAGCCCGTCAACCGCCGCTACGTGCTGCGCGACTAAGGTTTGAGGGTAGGTGGGGGGCCTACATCCGCCAGACCCTTCTCAAACGCACAAAAGAGTATATCCTTCCTTCCTGGGTTTGGGCTGTGTCCTCGCCTTAGGGGAGACTGATTGTCATGGTGCTAAAGACGGCGGCTTCAGTTTTCGGGTTTCGCTTACTGGCGATGGGACTGGCTGTCTCCGCGCTGCTTTCACCACACCATTTGGCCGCGGAGACCGCAACAAACCCCAATCCCGGCTATTTAATTGTTGTTGGGAAAACTACAGACCGCGCCAAGATCGGCGCATATGCAGCCTCACTCCCACCCATTTATGCCAGTCTTGATGGCAATTATCTCGCCATCGGGGCCCCTGGGCGCGGGGTGACGTGGCTAGAAGGGCCGTGGACAGATCGCTCGGTGATTTTTGCTAAATTTCCCACCCGTGCCGGGGCTGATGCTTTCTGGTGGGGGGAGGCTTACCGGACCGCCATTCGCAAGCGCGACAATGCCGGCGTGTTCAGCGTAGTAGCCATCGAAGGAACTGGCCCAACTCCGTTTGAAGGGGCAGGGGCAGGGTTTCTGATCGTTATGACCGGGCCCACCGGCAAAGGTGCTGCCGAGCAAGAGGCCTCTGAGCGCGCCGCAGCCAGCCTTATAGAAGGCGTAAAGCGCTCTGGCGGGCAATTGGTCAATTCACCGGGCATTGGCCAGTTCACGCCCATGGAAGGTGACACTGTGTTTGATCGCTTTGTGGTCGCCGCTTGGTCCAGCCTCGCGGCACGTGACACTTATCTCGCAAGTGCCGACGCAGCGGAAGCAAAACGTCTGCGCGCTTTGGCTGGCATCAGCGCTGTTGCCTCTGCAAACGGGGTTCCACGCAACCAAGCTCCGACTGCGGTTTCGCCAAAATAAGGCGAATCAAACTGGGTGTTGTGGCGGCCATTTGAGGCACTTGATCACGCAATTTGATCGACAAATTTCTTGTTCCATTGACGCTCAAAAGGGTCCAAATCGACCCAAGAACAGCTCGGGCATGCCCCCTATGCGGAATTGCAACGGTGGCGTAAGCGCCTAAAACCCTTTACTTAATTCTGTTACTTTTCCCCAATTTCGCGAAAGTTCCAGCGTGCGACTGCGTTGCTGCGTTTGCGAAATGGGCCTCCACGGGCTAAAAGCCACTCATGAAGTCGGGACAGACCGGCCTCTCTAGGACCTTCGCGCGTGATGCTGCGACCGTCCTAGGGACTGTGTGTTTGATCGTATGCCTCAGCACGATCGCTCATGCAGAACCTGTGGTGGAAGATGCCCAGATTGATGCCGACATAACCACGACCCAATCCCAGGGTACTCCGCAATCGAAGCGCAACACGGCCGAGCTCGACCGTGCGCGTCAGGTACGGTGTCTGGCTGAGGCAGTATACTATGAAGCGAAGGGTGAGCCCCGTCGCGGCCAAGAAGCAGTAGCTGAAGTGGTTGCAACGCGGGTGGCTTCAAAGGCATATCCAAAGAGTTTCTGTGGCGTTGTTTATCAACGTTCAGGACGGACTTGCCAATTCTCGTGGGCGTGCAGCGCGAAGCGCGCCCCAAGTGGTCTACAATGGCAACGTGCCAATGAGATCGCAGAACGTGTCGTCGATGGGTGGAGACCCGGTGTAGCACCCGGTGCGACCCACTTCCATGCGACGTTTGTTGCTCCAAGTTGGGCGCGCGTCTATCGCCGCGTCACCAGCATTGGGGGCCATGTCTTCTACCGCTCGAATGTGCGGTAAACCCAAACGAAGTCCATTTTGACTTCCAACCTATCAGATGCCCTCGCTGTCTCCGGCGAGGGCATTTTGTTTTTGCTTTTAGCCATTCAAGACGCTTTTGCGCATTTGCTTGGCAAGATATTTGGGCAGGAAGCGGCTAAAGAAATGCGCGCGATCTGCGGCCTTGCCGACTTTGACAATGACGTCGTCCCCGTGCACCGCATCCCAGGTTCGTGCGGCAGCCATCTCGACGGGGTAGACTTCAATGCCGGCCATTGCAGGACGCTCTTTCGAGTTTGACCCTGCCTTTTCCACCATATCGAGGATGGGGGTGTCGACGAACCAAGGGCATAAGGCGACGACGCGAATATTCTTGCGTGAAAACTCAACGTCTAAAGCCTCGCTCAAACCCCGTACCGCAAACTTCGTCGCCGAATAAACGGCTAGGCGCGGTGAGCCAACAAGTCCTGCCGTCGATGCTGTGTTGATGACACGGGCACCTGGCGTTGTTTCCAAGAGCGGCAAGGCGGCATAGACGCCATTCATCACGCCTTTTAGGTTCACGTCGACCACAAGATCGGCGTCATCTTGGCCGACCTCTTCATACCAGCCATGTTTGCCGATCCCGGCATTGTTGAACAAGACATGCATCCGCCCACCCGTGGCATCGCCAAATTGGCTGACAGCATTGCTCCACCCATGGCGGTCACGGACATCGAACACACCCGTGCAATAGGAATCCACCGGCATGTCCGCCGCTGTTTCGGCGATACCTGCGGCGTTGACGTCATAGAGGCCACAATACCAGCCGCGTTGGGCGAAATAATGGGCAGTTGCCCGGCCAATGCCTGATCCAGCCCCGGTAATGAAAATCGTTTTCCGGCCGCGCGCTTCACTCATGTTCTTTCCCCACTGGATGATCTCGCGCGCCGATGGGCGGCGCTGTTGAATGAGACCTGCAGAAACCCTACCGAACGGCACAAATGCACTGCGGTCAAGTGTGCTGGAATGTGATTGGCGCGCTATATGAAAACGCAAGACAGGAGAGTTCTGATGGAAGACCGCGACACGTGGATCAAGCAATTGCGCTATCGCGCTTGGCGGCGCGGGTTCCGCGAACATGATTTCTTGATGGGCACCTTTGCCGACCAGCATTTGGCCAACGCCAGCTCAGAAGACTTAAGCCTCTTTGAAGCCTTGCTCGACCAAGCCGATTGGGACGTTTATTATTGGATCGTTGGCCAAGTGCCGGTTCCGGAAAAATATCAGGGCCCTGTGATGGAAAGGCTGCAAGCGATGAGCTTCACGGTTGAAACCATTCGTCGGACAAGTTGACGGGCGAGACGGAGTCGCACCCTTACGAATGACACAAACATCTGTATACTCGACCTCATGGCAACAGACCTTGATCATTATCCCAGTGTATGGGCCCGTCGGGCGGACTTAATCGTCCATATCGCAGGCCTAACCTTGGCGTTGTTTGGCGGCGGTCTCGCTTTGGGTCTGGCCGTAAGCAACGGGATGCTGGGCAAAGTCGCAGCGGTTTCCATATATGCCTTGGGCTTGATCGCCATGCTGGCGTTCTCACTGGCCTATAATTTTGCCAAACCAAGTTGGCAGCCGTTTTTGCGCCGCTTAGACCACGCGGGCATCTTCTTGATGATTGCCGCGAGCTATACCCCTTTTACCACCCAAGCTTTGACCGGGGCTTGGTCCATTGGCATGACGACAGCTGTCTGGTCGTTGGCGGCTTTGGGTATGGCGGGCAAGATGTTCTTGCCCGGCCTTGGAAAAACGATTTGGGTCGTTCTCTATCTCGCTCTGGGCTGGATGGTCGTCATTGCCATAAAGCCGATGATTGAAGAAGTTCCCGCTGTCGCGATGTGGCTTTTGGCGGCGGGTGGCGTTGTCTATTCCGTGGGTACAATCTTCTACGCCGCTAAAGGACTAAAGTTCCGCCGCGCGATTTGGCACGGCCATGTCGTGGCCGCCGCGGGCTTGCATTACGCCGCCATACTGGTCGGGGTTGTGCTGGTTGGGACCCACTAGACCGCCCCTTTAGCCGACTTGTGTTGGCTTTCTGCAAAAATGTTTCTTACGGGTAAGAACATTTTTGATCTCCCCTTGTCACCGCTTTCGACCCTGCTTTTAGGTGAGCGCGCTCATCGAGAGCCCTGATGCACAGGTTGATTGGAGAAACGATATGAACATGATCACGCGTTTGGCTGCGGGGGCAGCATTAGCTATGGCTTTGACGATGGGTGCCGCCGCACCCGCTATGGCGCAGGAGTCGAGCTATAAGCCGGGCTCGGTGTTTGTCGCGAGCAGCATCGAGGTTCTGCCCGGTCAGTTTGAAAATTACATGGACTATTTGGCAGGCCGGTGGAAAACGATTCAGGAGTTTAGCAAGAAGGAGGGGATCGTACTCAGCTATCGTGTTTTGCGAGTTAATCATGCCCGCGACGGCGAACCAACTTTAATCCTGTTGATCGAGTATAAGGATTACGGGACAATTGCTCAAAAAGAAGCTTTTGGCAAAAAACTAGATGCATTCTTAGCTGAGACGGACCGCATTGCTGAGACTGCCACAGCTTCGCGCGGTAAGATGCGTGAATTAAAGGGCACAATGGAGCTACAAGAGCTCGTTTTGAAGTAAATCAAGCAATATCTCTGGAACAAAGGGCTGTGGATGGACGCCATCCATGGCCCATTTTGTTTCGCCCGCCTGCTTGACGCTCTTTGCTAAGCGCCGCACAAGATCCTCAAAACAACAGGGGAGAGAACACCATGGCGAAAATCGGCTATTTGTGCGTTGGCACCAATGACTTTGATAAGGCGACAGCCTTTTACACCGCGCTGCTGGCTGAAGTTGGTGGCAAGCCCTTGATGCCAACACCTGCGGGCTTGATCTATCGCCTGAGCGAAGGGGCGATGCTGATGGTGACCCGCCCGCACGACGGCGCGCCGGCAACCTTTGGCAACGGTGCCATGATCGCCATCCAAGTCGACACCCTTGCCGAAGTCACCGCTTTGCATGCTAAAGCGCTGGAGTTGGGTGGCACGTGCGAAGGCCAGCCAGGCCCACGCGGGGCCTTTGGTGACTTTGCTTATTTCCGCGATCTCGATGGCAACAAGCTGGCCGCCTATTACTCGGCCCGTTAAGGCTAAAGACTGAACCGGCAGCTACTGAGCACTGACCCTCGCCAAGGGGGCAGGGGATCGCTATATCGCGTGACCATCCTCCTCAAAAGCACAGCGCCCGATGCCGATCTCTCTTGTCGAAACCCTCGCCAACGCCGTTGGCCCGTTGCGTGTGTCAGGTGCCGTTGAAGGCTATGACGCTGGGCTGATTGCGCGTGCCGCTTTACTGCGGGGCGGGGTGACGTTGCATGTGGCGCGCGACGATGCGCAGGCGTCGAGTTTTCTGGCCGCTGTTCGTTTCTATGCGCCGAACCTGTCGGTTCTTCGCCTGCCGGCTTGGGATTGCTTGCCCTATGACCGTGTAGGGCCAGCCCCTGAAATCAGCGCAACGCGGCTTTCGACCCTTACCCAATTGATCCGGCGCAAAGAGGGCGATGCGCCGGTACTGGTTCTCACGACGGGGGCGTCGCTTCTTCAGCGTGTTGCGCCAAGGGACCGGCTACGCGCCGCGTCTTTCTCGGCCCGGCCCGGCCAGATCCTTGATGTCAGTGCTGTTCAGGCCTATTTTGCCGCCAATGGCTATGTGCGCACCGCGACTGTGCGCGAGCGGGGTGACTTTGCTATACGAGGCGGGGTGATTGATTTGTTCCCGCCGGAACTGCCAGAGCCCGTGCGCCTTGACCTGTTTGGCGATACGCTGGAAAGCATCCGCAGCTTTGACCCGGAAACCCAACGCTCGACCCATCAATTGCAAGGCGTGGTGTTAGCACCTGTGTCAGAGGCCATTCTGGATGATGTGGCCGCCAGCCGCTTCCGCCTCGGCTATTTGGAATTGTTTGGTGCCGCCCAAGGCGATCCGCTCTATGAAGCCGTCACCAAACGGATGCGCCGCAATGGGATGGAGCATTGGTTGCCGCTATTCCATGAACATATGGAGACGGTATTTGATTATGTCGGCAAGGATGCCCTGATCAGTCTCGACCCCCATGCCTTGGATGCCGCGACCGAGCGGGCGGCCCAAGTGACGGACTATTATGAAGCGCGCCGTATCCCGCCGCCCAAGGGTTCTGCCCCTTACAACCCGCTACCGCCTGAACGGCTTTATGCCACAGTCGCCGAGCTCGAAGGCTTGCTCGCCAGCCGAGATGTCCGCCGCCTCAGCGCCTATCACGAGGCTGAAGGAGGTCAAGCACTGATCGAGAGTGGCGCCAAGGCTGGTCGTAACTTCGCCGCCGAACGCGCCACCGAAGGCGTCAATGTTTGGGATGCGGCCCGAAAGCATGTGGAGGCTTTGGCCACGCAGGGCATAAAGCCCATTCTAGCTGCGTGGACGGAAGGCTCGGCAGAGCGTTTAGGTCATGTGTTGCAAGAACATGGCATGGCGGCACTCTTCCCGCTGCCCAATGCAGAAGCGATTACCCTCATGCCCAAAGGGGCGATTGGTCTGGCCGTTCTGCCGCTAGAGCGCGGCTTTGTTGCCGAAGACTATGCCATCCTGTCTGAGCAAGACATTTTGGGTGAGCGCTTGGGCCGCGCCCGCAAGCGCCGAAAAGCGGCGAGCATCATTTTGGAAGCAGGCAGCCTGTCGGCAGGCGACCTTGTGGTGCACATTGACCACGGCATTGGACGCTACGAGGGCTTGCGCACCTTGGACGTGCAGGGCGCCCCGCACGATTGCCTAGAACTGATCTATGCCGGTGGCGACAAGTTGTTCCTGCCGGTTGAGAATATCGAACTCGTCTCGCGTTATGGCTCAGAAGATGCAACCGCACTTTTGGACAAATTGGGCGGTGTGGCTTGGCAGGGTCGTAAGGCGAAGGCCAAGCAACGTCTGAAAGATATGGCCGAAGCGCTGATCAAGATTGCGGCAGCACGCGCGGCAAAAGTGTCGGAGCCGATTTTGGCGAGCTCTGGCGATTATGATGAATTCTGTGCCCGCTTCCCGTGGGATGAGACTGACGATCAATTGTCGGCGATTGAAGACATCTTCAATGATCTGGCCGCAGGCCATCCGATGGACCGCTTGATCTGTGGCGACGTGGGCTTTGGCAAGACCGAGGTTGCCTTGCGCGCAGCCTTTGTCGTGGCGATGAGTGGCCGGCAAGTTGCGGTGGTTTGCCCCACGACCCTGCTGTCCCGCCAGCACTTTAAGACCTTTAGCGAGCGGTTCCGCGGCTGGCCCATTCGTGTGCGGCAATTGTCGCGCATGGTGGGTACCAAAGAAACCGCAGATACCAAGCGCGACCTCGCCGATGGCAAGATTGACATCGTGGTTGGCACCCATGCGATCTTTGCCAAGGACTTAGCGATCCGTGACTTGGGCCTTGTGATCGTCGATGAAGAGCAGCATTTTGGCGTGAAGCATAAAGAGCGCCTGAAAGAATTGCGCACCGACACCCATGTGCTGACCTTGTCGGCCACGCCTATCCCACGCACCTTGCAATTGTCGCTGGCTGGCATCCGCGAAATGTCGATCATTGCCACCCCACCAGTCGACCGCTTGGCCGTGCGCACTTATGTGACGCCGTGGGATCCGATCACCATCCGCGAAGCCTTGCTGCGTGAGAAATATCGCGGCGGCCAAGCCTTCTTTGTCGCCCCACGGGTGGAGCACCTTGACGACATTGAGCGCTTCATGAAGGAAATGGTGCCGGAAATGACCTATGCGGTGGCGCATGGTCAGATGAGCCCGACCCAGATGGAGCCAATCGTGACGGCCTTCTATGAAGGCGTTTATGATGTGTTGATCTCCACCACGATTGTGGAGAGTGGCTTGGATATTCCTCGCGCCAACACGCTGATTACCTGGCGGGCCGATATGTTTGGCCTTGCGCAAATGTACCAATTGCGCGGCCGAGTAGGCCGCTCCAAGACCCGCGCTTATGCCTATCTGACGGTGCCGGCAGAAAGGCCGATTACGCAAAGCGCCGAAAAGCGCTTGAAAATCCTGCAATCACTCGACAGTCTCGGCGCTGGCTTCCAATTGGCCAGCCACGACCTCGATATGCGCGGCGGTGGCAACCTTTTGGGCGAAGAACAATCGGGCAATATTCGTGAAGTCGGCGTCGAGCTTTATCAGCAAATGCTGGAAGAAGCAGTCGCCAGCCTGCAAGATGGCGGCGAAGTCGTCTCCGCCCGGTCGTGGTCGCCCGCGATTAATCTCGGCGTCGCGGTTCTGATCCCGGAAGATTATGTGGCCGACCTCAATGTGCGCCTGTCACTCTATCGCCGCTTGAGCGAGCTTGAAAGCGATGCAGATCGCGACAGCTATGCCGCAGAACTGGCAGACCGGTTTGGCCCGCTACCCGAAGAAGCGCGGCAATTAATCCAGATTGCGGGCGTAAAAGCGCTCTGCCGTAAGGCCCATATCGCCAAGCTCGATGCAGGCCCAAAAGGGGCGGTGCTAACCTTCCGCCCAGAGTCCGCGCCCGACCCGATGAAGCTGGTTGCCGCAGTGCAAAAGCAGCCCGCTTTGTTCCGCTTGCGGCCAGACGGCAAAATGGTCGTCAATGGCGATTGGTCCACCCCCGAACAGCGCCTCAAGGGTGCCCGCCGCGCTGCCGCCTTCTTGGCTGCAGAAATGGAGTGAGGGGCGGGGGTGGTGTTTGCACCCCCAACTGCCCTCAAGCCTTGAGTTTTGAGGGCATTGCTCCTACATCACCGCTATCACGCACGCGAGCTCGCGGCGCGCGAACCCTTTTTTATTCCTTTGGGGATAGGGCAGGGGTCGTTCGTCCATCCGGCGCGGTTCTCTTCCGAGACCGCTCCTGTTCGCGGAGGCTAGCCGGAAAAAGGATTGAAATACTATGGCAGTGCCAGAATTTACTATGCGCCAATTGCTCGAAGTGGGCGCACACTTTGGTCACCAGACCCACCGTTGGAACCCAAAGATGAAGCGTTTCATCTTTGGTGAGCGCGCCAACATCCACATTATCGACCTCAGCCAAACCGTGCCTTTGTTGCATCAGGCTTTGCTGCGCGTCCGTGACGTAACCGCAAAGGGCGGCCGCGTTTTGTTCGTTGGTACCAAGCGTCAAGCTTCGGACCCTGTAGCTGCTGCTGCAAAGCGCTGCGCTCAATATTATGTCAACAGCCGTTGGCTGGGTGGCACGCTGACCAACTGGCAAACGATTTCGAAGTCTATTGCCCGCATGCGCGAAGTCGAAGCCATTGTGCAAGGCGACGCACCTGCAGGTTTGACCAAGAAAGAAATCCTGAACCTGACCCGCGAATATGCAAAGCTTGAGCGTTCGCTCGGCGGGATTCGCGACATGGGCGGCATTCCTGACTTGATGTTCGTAATCGACACCAACAAGGAAGCGATTGCGATCAAAGAAGCCAAGAAGTTGGGCATCCCAGTTGCGGCGATGATCGACAGCAATTGCGATCCCGACGAAGTTGATTTCCCAATCCCAGGTAATGATGACGCTGCGCGTTCCATCCAATTGTTCTGCGACCTGATCGCAGACGCTGCTTTGGATGGCTTGGCCGAAGGTCAATCGTCTTCGGGCGTTGATTTGGGTGCCATGGAAAACCCAGTTGAGCCTGTTTTGGCTCAGATCACGGAAGAAGCTGTCGCAGAATCGGTTGATGGCGACGTTGAAGCTCCTGCTGAAGCTTAAAAATTCCCGCCTTGGTTTGTGCTGACACAGGCCAAGGCGGACCCAACAAACACTCTACCCTGGAGGCGATTATGGCCGAGATTACGGCTGCCCTCGTTAAGGATCTTCGCGAGAAGACCGGCGTCGGCATGATGGACTGCAAAAAAGCGCTGACCGAAAACAACGGTGATATCGAAGCATCGATTGACTGGTTGCGTGCAAAGGGCCTTTCGAAGGCCGCTAAGAAGGCTGACCGTGCGGCTGCTGAAGGTCTGGTTGGCGTCTATGTCGAAGGCAACACGGGTGTGTTGGTCGAGTTGAACGCGGAAACCGACTTCGTGTCGCGCAACGAGCAGTTCCAAGCAGCCGTCAGCGGCATCACCAAATTGGCTCATGGCTTTGACGGCTTGGAAGCCTTGGGTGCAGCTGCTTCGCCAGCGGGTGAAGGCACTGTCAACGACTATGTGACCAATCTGATCGCCACGATCGGCGAAAACATGACCTTGCGTCGTATGGCCAAAGTGGCGGTCACCCAAGGCGTTGTTGCTTCTTACATCCATACTGCAACCGGTGAAGGCTTGGGCCGCATCGGCGTGTTGGTCGGTGTTGAAACCGGCGGTGACGCTGCTGTCGCTAATGACATCGGCCGCAAGGTTGCGATGCATATCGCTGCAACCGCACCTTTGTCGCTGAAGACCGACGATCTCGACCCTGCTGTGGTTGAGCGCGAGCGCCAAGTTCTGACCGAGCAAGCCCGCGAAAGCGGTAAGTCGGACGATGTGATCGCACGCATGATCGAAGGCCGGATCCGCAAGTTCTATGAAGAAGTGGTGCTCTTGCAGCAGCCATTCGTCATGAACCCAGATCAGACTGTTTCAGCCTTTGTTGCTGAAACGGCAAAAGCTGCTGGTATCAGCGCGGAAGTGACTGGCTTTGCGATGTTCAAGCTGGGCGATGGCGTTGAGAAAAAAGAAGACGATTTCGCCGCAGAAGTGGCCGCTTTGAGCGGTACTTAAGTCAAAGAATCTTCCTCTTTTGGCTGTGATCGCCAAATAGACGGAAATAAGCGAAGTGGAAGATGACACTTTGCTGACAAGAAATAGGGCGGCATGCTTGGCGTGCCGCCCTTGGTCTGTCAGAAGACCTGCCTGCATGCTTTCGGGCGAGTCATGTTAAGGCCCGTCGAGAGCTGGGAGACGCAGCATTATGAATGAAGTAGCCAAGCCAAAGGACCACAAGCCGCGCCGGATCTTGCTCAAGATTTCGGGCGAGGCCCTCATGGGCGATGGTCAGTTTGGGATTGATCAAGAAACCTGTCTTGGATTTGCGCGCGATGTGAAAGCTGCGCGCGATTCCGGCATTGAATTATGCTTGGTCATTGGGGGTGGCAACATCTTCCGCGGCATCTCTGGCGCCGCCAAAGGGATGGAGCGCGCGACGGCTGATTATATGGGCATGCTGGCTACCATCATGAACGCGCTGGCCCTTCAGGGGGCACTCGAAAGCATCGGCGTTCATACCCGCGTTCAATCCGCCATTCCGATGCAGACGGTGTGTGAGCCTTATATCCGTCGCCGGGCAATGCGGCACATGGAAAAGGGACGGATCGTCATTTTTGCTGCTGGCGTCGGCAGTCCTTTTTTCACGACTGATTCTGGTGCTGCCCTGCGCGCCGCTGAAATGGGCTGTGATGCTTTATTGAAGGGGACGGGCGTAGACGGCGTCTATACAGCTGACCCGAAGGCCGATCCCACAGCGACCCGCTATGACAAGCTGTCCTATACAGATGTCTTGGCAAAGAACCTCAAAGTGATGGATGCGTCTGCGGTATCGATGATGCGCGACAGCAATATTCCCATTATCGTCTTCAATATTCGTCAACCCGGGCGCTTGGCCGAGGTGCTTGCTGGCACCGGAGTCTGCACCGTCATAACGGACAACTGAACTATGCCGACATTTGACATCCAAGATACCAAACGCCGAATGGAAGGCGCGATCACGGCCTTGAAGAACGATTTTCAAGGTCTGCGCACTGGCCGGGCCAACGTCAATCTGTTGGAACCCGTGATGGTGGAATCCTATGGGGCCATGGTGCCCTTGAACCAAGTGGGTGCGATTTCCTCACCTGAGCCGCGCTTGCTGACGGTGACGGTTTGGGAAAAGTCCATGGTGAATGTGGTCGACAAGGCCATTCGCAATGCTGGGATTGGCCTCAATCCGGTAGTGGACGGCATGACTTTGCGTGTTCCCATCCCGCCTTTGAACGAAGAGCGCCGCCGTGAGCTGGTCAAATTGTCCGGCAAATATGCGGAAGCTGCCCGCGTTGCCATTCGCAATGTGCGCCGTGATGCGATGGAACAATTGAAGAAATCTGAGAAAGACGGCGACATCAGCGAAGATCAGTTGAAGAAGCTCTCTACCCAAGTTCAAGAAGCCACCGACTCCTTTGTCAAGCAGGTCGATCAGACCGTGAAGACGAAGGAAGATGAGATTATGCAAGTCTAGGATGGCCGGGGCGCTCGCCGACTGGGCCGCAAAGGCCGCTAATCATCTCTCGCCACGTGGCGATGATGGCGAAAGTGTGCGTCCGCGTCATATCGCCATTATTATGGATGGAAATGGCCGCTGGGCAACCGCCCGTGGGATGCCGCGCGCCTTTGGGCATTCAGCAGGCGTTCAAGCCCTGCGCAATACGGTTGAAGCGGTTGGCGATCTCGGCATTGAGGTGCTTACGGTCTATGCCTTCTCGACCGAGAACTGGCGTAGGCCGCCTGAAGAGATTGAAGCCCTGTTCGGCCTATTGCGTGGCTTTATTCGTTCCGATCTGGCGCGCCTCGATCGTGCGGGGGTTCGAATCCGTGTCTTGGGTGAGCGCGAGGGCGTGCCGGCAGATATCCTGACCTTGATGGATCAGGCGGAACAGCAGACCCAAGGCAACACCATTATGACTTTGGTTATCGCCTTCAATTATGGCGGCCAAGCAGAAATAGCCCGCGCAACTCAAGAGATTGCACGCCAAGTGGCGGCGGGACAGCTTGATCCTGCTACGATTAGTCCCGAGACAATTGCACAATTCTTGCCTAGCCGCGACTGGCCGAACCCGGATCTGGTGATTCGCACCAGTGGCGAGCAACGCCTGTCGAATTTTCTGATCTGGCAGTCTGCCTATGCAGAGTTCCTTGTCTTTGACACGCTGTGGCCAGACTTCGGCCGACCGCAAGTAGAAGAAGCTCTTCGCATCTTTGCTAAGCGAAACCGTCGTTACGGGGGCGTTTAACTTTGAATTCAGCGCCCGAGCATGACCCTAAACAATCTGCTTTACCCATTGGCGTAGCGGCCGACAAAGTAGGCGGGGACCTTTGGGTCCGCTTTGTCTCAGCCTTGGTGATGGTTGCGCTTAGCTTGACGGGCGTATGGTTTGGCGGAATTGGTTGGGCGCTTCTTGCAGCAACCATCATGGCAGCGGTTGCTTTTGAATGGGGTCGAATGATCTCGCCTAAAGCTGTCGATCTGGTCCCGCGTTCGCTGATAGCCGCTGTATGCGGGCTTTGCTTTGTGCTTCTACCGCGCAGTTTTGAAGCTGTGGCGGCTTTTGGCTTCTTCTTGACACTGGTACGCTCACCGCGTGAGTTTGGTTGGCTGGCGATGGCTGGGTCAGCCTATCTTGCCTTGTCTGGTTGGGCACTCGCAGGTTTGCGAGGACAGGATGATATTGGCCGCAGCCTGATGTTTGGCCTGTTCGCAATCGTATGGTCGACCGATTCCATGGCGTATCTGGTTGGCCGCGTTGTTGGCGGACCAAAACTATTTCCTCTCATCAGTCCGAATAAGACCTGGTCTGGCTCGCTTGGTGGCACGGCAGCAGGCATTTTGGCAGGCGGTCTGTACGGATTATTCGCCGGTGCCAATCCGATTGCTTGGGCTTTGGTGGGCTGGCTATTGGCCGTCGTTTCGCAAGGGGGAGACCTATTGGAATCTTTGGCGAAGCGTCATTATGGGGTAAAGGATGCATCAGGGGTCATCCCAGGTCATGGCGGGGTGCTGGATCGACTAGATGGGCATTTAGCCGCGGCCTTGGGCTTTGTGGCCATTTTGCTGGCGATTCCTGGTTTGCACGTTATGCTGACGGGAACATGACGAGATCTTTGACTATTTTAGGGGCCACGGGCTCTATTGGCTTAGCCACCTTGGATGTGGTGATGGAGGCCAATGCACGGGCTCGCGCCGCAAGGCAGGATGATGCCTACCGGGTAATCGCGCTGACCGCCAACCGGGATTGGGCAGGCTTAGCCGAACAAGCCATTCTTACCGGTGCGACCTTTGTTGCCTTAAGCGATAGCCGCTTTGGCCCACAACTCGAAGCCGCCTTGGCAGGACACCAAATCGAAATCGGCCTTGGCCCTGAAGCCTTGGTGGAAGCCGCAGCGCGGCCTGCTGATGTGGTGATGGCAGCCATTGTGGGGGCCGCTGGGCTGGCACCGACACTGGCAGCAGCCAAGCGCGGGGCCACCATCGCTTTGGCCAATAAAGAATGTTTGGTCTGTGCCGGATCGGTTTTCCTAAAAGCGGTGCGCGATGGTGGTGGATCCATCCTGCCGGTCGACAGCGAACATAATGCGATTTTTCAAGTCTTGGACCAATCGGACCGGGTCGAGAAACTGATTCTGACAGCGTCGGGCGGACCTTTCCGGACTTGGAATGCAGCAGCGATTGCCGCAGCAACACCAGAGCAGGCGGTCGCTCATCCCAATTGGTCCATGGGACAGAAAATCTCTGTCGATAGTGCCACTTTGATGAACAAGGGCTTGGAACTGATCGAGGCAGCGCTTCTTTTTGGGATGCCTGAAAACAAGATCGATGTGCTGGTCCACCCGCAATCGGTTATCCACAGCTTGGTGGCGTATCAAGATGGCAGTGTTTTAGCACAATTAGGTGCAGCCGATATGCGCATCCCGATCGCCCACGCTTTGGCTTGGCCAGCGCGATTGGTGACGTCTGCCCCGAGGTTGGACTTAGCAGCAATTGCGAAACTTGACTTCGAAGTACCTGATTTGGAAAGATTTCCTGCGCTTAGTCTTGCGCGCGGCGCGCTGCAGAAAGGGGGGGCAGCCCCCACAATCTTGAACGCGGCCAACGAAGTGGCAGTGCAAGCCTTTCTGGATCGTAATGTTTCCTTTCCAGAAATTGCCGCAATCGTGTCGGAAACCTTGGATGAAGCCTGCCGCCTTGGCATGGATGCTGCTTTGGGAGACTTGGATGATGTCTATGCTGCTGATGAAGCGGGCCGTAGCATTGCCACTCAAAACATTGCGAAACGCAAGTTGGTTTCAGTTTAGGCTGAGACAGGTGCGTATCCTGGGCCGGAGTTCTTGGTGATATGTTAGAAAATATTGGTAGCATCGCAATCAGCCTCGCGTCCTTTGTGACGGTTCTGAGCATCGTGGTTTTCGTGCACGAATTTGGTCACTACCAAGTCGCGCGTTGGTTCAAGGTCAAGGTGGAATCGTTTTCGATTGGTTTTGGTCCAGAGCTTCTCGCTTGGACCGCGAAGACAGGCGTGCGTTGGCGGATCGGCGCTTTGCCTTTGGGCGGCTACGTCAAATTTGAGGGCGATAAGGACGCAGCTTCCCAGCCCGATTTCACCCAAGCCAAGGCCGACAAAAGCAGTGGTTTGTTCCATGCGCAGCCTGTGGGGGTTCGCGCCGCTGTGACGGCTGCGGGCCCTGCTTTCAATTTCGCTTTCTCCATCGCGGTGTTTGCGGTTTTCTTTGCGCTAATGGGTGAAACCATTCAACGCCCACTGATTTCAAAGGTGCTTCCTGACGGCGCCGCTGCGGCCGCGGGCATGAAAGCGGGCGATGAAGTTGTCGCCATCAATGGCCGCCGGATTGATGACTTTGTTGAATTGCAGACCGCCATCATGGTCTCTGGCGGCAAGGAAATGCGGCTGCTGTTAAAGCGGGATGGGGCCGAAATTCCCATAAACGTCACGCCGAAAGTCGTCGAACGCAAGACACCGTTTGGCGATACAGAAACGCAAGGCCTGATGGGCATAGAAACCCGCTTCACCAAGGACACAATTGAGCATCGCAGCTATAATCCGATTGAAGCAGTCGTGCGCGGTGGCGAACAAACCGGCGAGATCATCAGCACGCAGGTGAACTTCATAACTGCCTTGTTGCGCGGTGGCATGTCGGCAGGGCATTTGAGTGGGCCATTGGGCATTTATCAGATCGCTGGCAAAGTCACAGAAAATTCGGTGGAAAGTGCCGGCCCTGATGCCGACGCGGCAAAGGTCGCCGAATCAGTCGGTATCGGTTTGGTGCGACTTGCGGCAGTCCTTTCCATTGCCGTGGGCTTCATGAATCTGCTGCCTCTGCCAGTTCTCGACGGTGGACACTTGGTGTTTTATGCGGCTGAGGCTATTCGTGGTAAACCGATCCCTGAAAAAGTGCAGGCAGTCAGCTTTCAAGTTGGTCTTGTTTGTATCTTGAGTTTATTCGTTTTTGCGACTTTCCAAGATCTCGACAGGGCAGGTTTATTCAATGCGCTGAAAGGCTTTGTCGCCGCGGGCTAGGATTGCTGTGCCAAATTGTCTATCCACCACTTCTGAAACTCGGGCGTGACCTCTATGGCACGCGTGCAACAAGGTTTAACGGGCTCCTGTATGGCATCAATTAAACGTCTGCTGATTGGCGGCGCTGCTGCATTCGCAGCAAGTGCGTGCTATGGCCCGATGGCCTATGCCCAACAGGTTGGAGAGTTCAGCGAAGCTGCGGTCGCGCAAATCATCACAAGTGTAGCGGTGGAAGGCAATCAACGCATCGAGACAGCGACCGTGCTGGCCTATGTTGCCATTCAACCCGGCGAACCGTTTAGCCCAGAGCGGATCGACATCGCTCTGAAAACGCTATTTGCGACTGGCTTTTTTGCCAACGTCGAATTTGAACAGCGCGGCCAAACCTTGGTGGTGAAGGTTGCCGAAAACCCGACCGTCAACCAAGTGCTGTTTGAAGGCAATAGTGCGGTTACTAAGGACAAGCTTGAGAAAGAAGTCCAGATCAAACCACGCTCGTGGTTTACGCAAAACCGCGTGCAGGCAGACATCCGTCGGATGCAGGAAGTTTATCGCCGGTCGGGCAAATTTGCGGCCAATATCGTGCCCAAGATTAAGGTGCTGCCGTCTAACCGCGTCGATCTGATCTTTGAAATCAATGAAGGCCGCACGACAGGCATTCGTAAGGTCAATTTCATTGGCAATCAGGCTTTTTCGGATTCGCGCCTGAAAAGCGTTGTCGTCACCCAAGAGTCTGAGTGGTGGCGCTTCTTTTCGAGCAAAGACAATTATGATCCAGACAAGCTGGATTATGACCGCGAACAATTGCGCAAGTTTTATCTCAATGAAGGTCACTATGATTTCCGTGTGAAATCAGCGGTGGCCGAATTGACGCCAGACCAAAAGGACTTCTTCGTTACCTATGCGGTGGAAGAGGGGCAGAAATACACGTTTGGCGACATCACGGTAAACACCAAGAATTCTAAGCTCAGCGGCGAAGTTCTGCGCGCCTTTGTGCCGATCCGCTCTGGCGCGATGTTTGAACGAGACTTGGTGGAAAAGGCGATTGAATCGATTACCTTTGCCGCAGGTTCATCCGGTTATGCGTTTGTGGACGTACGCCCGCGTGAAACGGCAGACCGCGATAACCGCAAGGTCAATATTGTTTTTGACGTCGACGAAGGCCCGCGCGTTTATGTTGAGCGGATCGATGTGATCGGCAATACTGCGACATTGGATCAGGTCATTCGTCGGGAGTTGCGCTTAGCCGAAGGCGACGCTTTCAACCGCGTCTTGATCGATCGTTCTAAGAACCGCGTGAAAGCTTTGGGCTTCTTCAAAGAGGTCGAGATTGAAGAAAAGCCTGGCTCACTGCCCGACCGTACGGTCGTGGAAGTCAAAGTTGAAGAGCAAGCAACGGGCGAATTGGCCTTCAGCGTCGGCTATGCCTCGCAAGAAGCCTATAATTTCGCGGTTTCAATCTCGCAACGAAACTTGCGCGGCCGGGGCCAGTTCTTGCGCTTCCGCGTGGAGACCAGCTCTCGCACGAAAAATATCGACATCCGCTTTACAGAGCCGCGCTTTATGGGCCGCAATATCGCAGCCGGGATCGACGTCTTCTCGGTTGAGCAGGATTATCTGCGCGAAGCCGGCTTCTTGACCAACTCCACGGGCTTTGGCGTGCGGGGTGGGTTCCCGCTGGCCGAAGATCGCAGCTTAGGGCTGCGCTATACGTACCGGAATGACACCAATGAAATTCCATCCGTGTCCTGCTTCAATGCTGACGGTTCGCCCTTGTTGGACGCAAGTGCGCTGTGTCGTTCGTTAGGTAAAACGACGACCTCGCTGGCTGGCTATTCGTTTAACTGGGACCGGCGCAATGATCCGCGCCGGCCTACACGTGGCTTTGACATCTCTCTCAGCCAAGATTTTGCCGGCATCGGCACTGGGGTCAAATACCATCGCAGCGAATTCAACGGCGGGGTCTATCGCGGGCTATTCCCGGGCTGGCGCGCCAGTGCGACTTTGTCTGCCGGCCATATCGCGGGCTGGGACGACGACACGATCCGCGTGAACGACCGCTTCTTTAAAGGTGGTCAAAGCTTCCGTGGCTTCGAAATTGCCGGTATTGGCCCACGCACGGTCTTCTCTGTCCGTGATGCCGATTCAACGCAACCTGACGGCTTATCCCAAACAGTACGGACGGTTTATGGTGACGCATTGGGCGGCAAGACCTATGGTATCGCCTCGTTTGAGTTGACCGTCCCAACGCCACTACCAGAATCCTATGGTATCTCGGCAGCCTTATTCTTGGATGTTGGTACCCTCGGTGGCCTTGATCCAGTCGATAAAGTAAAGGGTGACATCAACTATGGTACCTATCAAAACACCCGAGATGGATTGGCCTTGCGCGCTTCTGCTGGCTTATCCGTCAACTGGGTTTCCCCGTTCGGCCCTGTTCGTTTTGACTTCTCAAATCCATTCATGAAGCAGGACTACGACAAAGCTGAAACCTTCCGCTTCTCAACAGCGACTAATTTCTAGGGCTGGTCGCCCTCAATGTTCCAGGAGAAACTTCTATGAAAGCACACTATTTCATGGCTGGTGTTGCAGCCTTGTTGGCTGCAAGTGCAGCTCAAGCTCAAACCCCGGTTCCAGTTCCCGCACCTGCTGCAGCTGCAGCGCCTGCGCGCCCAGCTGGTTCGCCTGCTGTGTTGAGCCCGGTTGTCGTCTATGACCTCGGTAGCCTCATCCAAGACAGCTTGGCTGGCCAAGACATGTCCAACAAGCTGAAAGCCATCCGCGATCAAATTAATCGCGAGTTGGAGCCAGATCAGCGCCAGCTCGAGTCTGAATTGCGCGCGATTTTGACGAGCTCGGTGCAGGATTCGCAAAGTGCTGCAGGCCGTCAGCGCCAAGAAGCGTTCCAGCGCCTCAACAATGAATTCCAACAAAAGCAAGAGCGCTTGAGCCAAGTCATGCAATTGACCGAGCGCAATGCGATCGACGCCTTCAACAAAGCCATCGCGCCTGCACTGCAACAAACCCTCGTGGCCCGCAATGGCTTGATTGCCATTTCAGCCAATCAAGTTGAAGCCTTTATCCCTGGCGTCGACATGACCGCTGATTTGATTACGCGCCTCAACGCAACCACCAAGACAATCAGCGTTGTCCGCGCGACATTGCCAACCCAAGGCGGCGCAGCGGCACCTGCAGCGGCTGGCGCACCAGCCGCGGCTCCAGCCGGTGCACCTCTGCCAGCGCGTCCACCTGCAGCAGCGCCAAGGCGTCCATAACGCATTTTCTGCCCTTCAGAAGGGCAGATTTAAGCTCAACAAACAACCAGCGCCGGAAAACGCGGTCTTCTACTTGGAGGCCGCGTTTTCTATCCTGCGTGTCAGGCTTGCGTGGCCCCGCGATAATTCGCTTATAGGGGCTTAGATTGTCCGACTCGGAGCCTAAATGATGATTGATCCGCGCTTCTATAGGCTCCTTGGGCCAAAAAGTCTGCGCGAATTGGCCCAGATCGTGAAGGCTGCATTACCCACGGGCTTCGACCCTGACTTAGCGCTGACCAGCTGTGCCCCCCTCGATCAAGCTCAAGCCGGGGATCTAGCCTTCTGTCAGGGACCAGCTAAAGGCAAGTCGACCATTGAAACCGGAGCAGGGGCTTGTTTGGTTCGGGCGGAGCATGTGGCCCTGTTGCCACCAGGTGTGGCCCCTCTGGTCGTCAAAGAACCGCGCGCCGTGTTTGCAGCCGCCGCCGCTGCCTTGGTCGCGCGACGCGACTTTGACCCGACAGCGCCCGCTGTGCCCGCTTCGGTAAAGCAGGAATCCGATGTTGTGATCGGCCGGGGCGTCGTCATCGGCGAAGACGTCGAGATTGGGCAGGGCACGACGATTGGTCCCAATAGTGTCATCGGGCCGGGTGTCGCCATCGGCCGCAATTGCCGAATTGGCGCGAATGTTGTGATTTATTGTGCCCTGATAGGTGATCGAGTGACCATCTCGTCGGGTAGTGTGATTGGTGAAGTCGGCTTTGGCGTGGCCCCCACGGCCTCTGGTCCTGTCGACGTGCCGCAATTGGGCCGGGCGATACTGCAAGATGAGGTGTCAATTGGTTCGCTTTGTGCTGTTGATCGCGGCGCCTTTGGCGACACCGTGTTGGGGATCGGCTGCAAGATCGATAATTTCACCCAGATCGCGCATAATTGCCAGCTTGGACTGGGCGTTGTGATCGCCGCTTTTGGTGGGATCTCTGGCTCGTGTGAGATTGGGGATAATGTGATGATGGGCGGACGTGTCGGCTTGGGTGACCATATTCGCGTGGGTGAGCGCGTGGTCATTGCTGCTGGAAGCGGCGTTTTAGAATCGGTCCCCGCTGGGCAAGCGTGGGGTGGCTATCCGGCCAAACCGCTGCGACAATGGATGCGAGAATCGGTTGTCCTCAAGCGACTGGTCAACCCAAAACCACCAACAAGCCCGAAGGGCGGGGAATGAAGATGAGCGCCATCATTGATTGTGACGAAATTGAACGCCTGATCCCACATCGCTTCCCATTTTTGCTGATTGATCGGTGCTTTGACTATGTCGAAGGCCAAAGCATCCGTGGGATCAAATGCGTGACGGCGAACGAGCCTTTCTTTCAGGGCCATTTCCCTAACCGCCCGCTGATGCCCGGCGTGTTGCAGATTGAAGCTATGGCACAAGCCAGTGCGGTTCTGATGTCTAAGACCCTCAAGGTTGACGCCAAAACAGCTGGGATCATGTTCATGTCGGTCGATAATGCCAAGTTCCGCCGTCCTGTTCGGCCCGGCGACGTGCTGAACATTCACGTCGAAGTGCTGCTCGGCCGCCGCAATATCTACAAATTTGCCGGTAAAGCTGAAGTGGATGGCCAATTGGCCTGCGAGGCGGAATGGGCTGCCATGAAAGTAGATTTGGCATGAGTGCGACGATCCATCCTTCCGCCGTCATCGAAGAGGGCGCGATTATTCAGGATGGGGCCAAGATCGGCCCATTCTGCTTTATTTCAGGCCAAACCACCGTTGGCCCGGATGCCCATTTAGTCTCGAACGTCACGACGTATGGCCGGGTCTCAATCGGCGCTAACACGCAAGTTTGGCCCTTTGCCGTTTTGGGTGGCCCGCCCCAGATCCATCCCTATCAGGATAGTGATACCCAGCTTGTCATTGGCGCGTCTTGTGTGATCCGCGAGCATGTGACCATGCACAGGGGATCAACGCGCGATCAGGGCCTGACCAAAATTGGCGATGGTTGCTATTTTATGGACAATTCCCATGTCGCTCATGATTGTGTGGTGGAGGATAATTGTATCCTCGCCCGCAGCGCGACCTTGGGCGGCCATGCCCATTTGGCCAAGGGCGTCTATATTGGCGGGCTAGCAGCTGTTCACCAATGGACGCGCATCGGCACCTTCGCCTTTATCGGCGCTTTGGCCTTGGTGACCCGCGATGTAATCCCCTTCGCCATGGCCAATGGAAACCCGGCGCATCTGAAAGGCCTAAACATTGTGGGCTTTAAGCGGCGCGGAAATTCAACGGCGCAAATCCGCGACATCTTGGCCGCGTTTGACATGTTGTTCGGCGATGATGTCACACCGCTGCAGGACCGGATCTCCGATGTTAGCGAAGCTTTCCAGGATAATGAGCAGGTTCAGGCCATGTTGGACTTCTTGAACGGCACTTCCAAACGCGGGATTTGTAGCGCGGAACGCTAAGACCTCCTACATGGAAGCTGTCGGACCTAAAGGGACAACATGCGCGCATTTTCGAAATTGGGCATTATTGCCGGGGCAGGGGACTTACCCGTCCTCTTGGCCCAGCATTGCCGCGATTCTGGGATGCCGGTGCACATCAGCCGGATCAAAGGCATGTCCGACCCGCGCCTCAGCCTGTATCCGGGTAGTGAATGCGCCTTGGCCAATTTTGGCGAACGTATGAAAGCCCTCAAAGCCGATGGCGTGGATGCTCTGGTGTTTGCGGGCCTCGTCAATCGACCCGACTTTTCCACCCTCAAGCCAGACTTACGGGGTGCGCTTGCGTTACCGCGCATCATGGCCGAAATGCGCAAAGGCGATGACGCGTTGTTGCGGGCAGTCCTCGCTGAGTTTGAGCGGGAAGGCTTTGCCATTGTTGGAACCGATGAAGTCTTAGCCGATCTATTGGCTGAAGTGGGCTTGATCGCAGGGAATGAACCAACCGAGACCCAGCTTGAAGATGCGAACAAGGCCATGACCATTGCAGCTGAAATCGGCCGTCTGGATATTGGTCAAGGTGCCATCGTGGTGGATGGCTTGGTCCTAGCGGTTGAGGCTCAAGAGGGCACCGACCGGATGCTGACCCGTGTGCATGAGCTTTCCACCCATATTCGCGGTACCAAAGCGGCCCGTCGTGGGGTCTTGGCCAAGCGCGCTAAGCCTGATCAAGAACGCCGCGTCGATCTTCCAACCATCGGGGTCAAAACGGTGGAGGGGGCTTCAAAAGCGGGCCTTGCCGGCATTGTGGTTGAGGCGGGTAGTGCTCTAATCATCGACCGCTATAATGTGATCGCAGCAGCCGAAGAAGCAGGACTATTCATTCTGGGCGTTCAATTGGATGCCCAGCCATGAAACCCTTCCGGGTCTTTGTCGTAGCCGGCGAGCCATCAGGTGATGAGCTGGCCGCGGAGCTCGTGCAAGCGCTGCGCGCCCGCCGCCCCAATCTGGTCATCGAAGGCGTTGGCGGCGAGAAGCTTGCCAGCCAAGGCATACAAAGCGCTGTATCGATTGAAGGTCTATCCGTTTTGGGCCTAACTGAAGGCTTGGCGGCTCTGAAAACCGTCAATGCACGGGCAAAAGAAACCGGGATTGCCTCAGAAGCCTTTAAGCCCGACACCGTTGTGTTGATCGATTCTTGGGGTTTCACGCTGCGAGCCGCCAAAGCCATTCGCGCACGGGTCCCACAAGCCCGTCTGATCAAAATGATCGGCCCGCAAGTGTTTGCTACACGTCCCGGGCGTGCCAAGACGGTGGCCGAGGTCTATGACGCCTTATTCTGTATCCATGACTTTGAAGTGCCCTTTTACGAGGGCACAGGCCTGCCTGTCACGATTATCGGTAATCCTGCGATAGCGCGGGCAGGAAAAGGCGATGGCGCTGGGTTTCGGGCGCGCCATGGATTAGCAGACAAAAAGATCGTCCTTTTGCTTCCTGGCTCACGCGGTGGGGAGATTCAGCGGGTCGCCCCGGCTCTGGAAGGGGCGGCAGCTTTGATCAGCGGCAAAGACCCATTGGTCCATGTAGTTGCCGTTCTGGCACCTAATGTAGCGGAGCGCTTGGAAGCACGCGCTGCGAACTGGACCTTCCCGCACACTTTGGTGGGCGAGGATGAAAAACTAGACGCATTCGCCGCTGGTGATGTCGCTTTGGCCTGCTCTGGCACGGTTACGACGGAAGTGGCCCTGCAAGAAACGCCGATGGTTCTGGGCTATCGTTTAGGTGCGATCAGCGGCTTTATTATTTTGAACTTCTTGCTGAAGAGCCGCTTTATCTGTTTGCTCAATATTGCTCTTGGGCGGATGGCGATCCCTGAATTTGTGCAAAATGCGTTGACGCCAGAAGCCTTGGCAGAAGCAGCCTCTAAGCTTCTCAATGATCCAAAAGCTGCCCAAGACCAAGTGAGCGCGCAAGCCTTGGCCCTCGACAAAATGGGCCGCCATGATCCTCCAGCCGCAGAGCGCGCAGCTGAGGCATTGTTGAAACTGCTGGACGCGATTTAATCGAACAAGCTGCCCTGAACCGGGCCATCGCTTGCCCGCACTTTTACATCCCCATCGAGGAAGGTCAGGGTCAAATGCGCGTCGGGTTTAATGGCAGACTTGGCGCGGACCACGACGCCTTTATCGGTGCGCACCACGGCAAAGCCGCGCTCTAAAGCCGAGCGATAAGACAAAGCCTCTAACAAGCTCGATTGGCCAGCCAGATGGCGCGTCTTGCCCTCTAAGCTGCGCGTGAGACCGGCTTGCAGGCGTTGGCTTAATAAGGCCAAGCGCTGCTCGGACCGCTTCAGCGCGTCGCGTTCTAGCGCTGTGCGGCGGGTGAGGGCGGCACCTAGTCTTTGGCTGAGGCTGGTGACAAGTTGTGCCCTGCGCGTCACATCTTGGTGCAGCACTTGCGGTCGCAACCGACCACCAATAGCGGCAAGGCCGTGCGCTTTGGCGACGACTAAGGTGCGCAACGATGGGCCAAAGCGCAGGTCAATCACGTCCATGCGCTGGCGTGCACCAGCAAACAGGGTTTCTGCGCGGGGCAGGCGAGCCGTAGCTGCGCGAAGTTCGATCTTGGCACGTTCTAAGCCACGCACCATGGCGCGCGAAAGGCGGGCACCGATCAAGCTCATGCGCTCTTGTAACTCTAGCCGCACCGGGACAGCGATTTCAGCCGCGCCCGTTGGCGTCGGTGCGCGGCGGTCAGAGGCAAAGTCGATCAGAGTGGTGTCGGTCTCATGCCCAATGGCAGAGATCAGCGGGATGGCGCTGGCTGCTGCAGCGCGTACCACGACTTCTTCGTTGAAAGCCCATAGGTCTTCAATGGAGCCGCCACCCCGCGCGATGATCAAAAGATCAGGGCGCGGCACTGGCCCGTCAGCCGGCAAATCATTAAATCCGGCAATGGCGCGTGCGACTTGGTCAGCGGCCTTGTCGCCTTGGACGAGGACTGGCCAGAGCAGCACATGCACAGGAAAGCGCTCGGACAGGCGGTGCAGAATATCCCGGATCACGGCACCGGTCGGGCTGGTCACCACGCCGATTACGCTGGGCAGATAGGGCAGGGCTTGCTTGCGCTCAGGGTCAAACAAGCCTTCCGCCGCGAGGCGCTTGCGCCGTTCTTCCAATTGCGCCAGCAAAGCGCCAACGCCAGCAGGCTCCAGACGCTCAATAATCAATTGGTATTTCGACGAGCCGGGGAAGGTGGAGATTTTGCCTGTGGCAATGACTTCCATCCCTTCTTCAGGCCGGAACTTTAGCGCAGCCGCCACACCTTTCCACATCACAGCAGACAAGACTGCATTGGCGTCTTTCAGGTCGACATAGACATGGCCGGATCTGGCCAGCGTCACCCGCCCCATTTCCCCGCGCACGCGCACATTGCCAAAGTCATCCTCAAGGCGGCGTTTGATCGCGCCTGAAAGTTCAGAGACAGAAAATTCCGGTGCGTTTGAGGGCTCTTTGCTCATGGGTTCTGTCTAATGTGATGTGCGGCTTGGGGGAAGGGTCTTTGCATTTGCGCCTAATGGGTTTGAAACGGTCACTAAAATTACAATTCAGAGAGAAACATCACGAAATTGGGTTCTCACACATCCAGTTGAACCGGGCTGCGTAGACTGTCCCAGAGCTATCCCGCTCGACTTCTAGGATTAAAACATGTTCACTTTCAAAATGTTCGCTTCGGCGGCAGCCGCCCTCGCTTTGTCTGCAGCACCGGCAATGGCAGAATGTGCCAAGACCCGTACCGACGCCGCAGCCCAAGCGGCTGGCTTTCAAACCATCGGCTATCACGCAACGTCTACCGCCAAAAAGCCTGCCAAGGCCGCTACGGGTGACATCATTGATGTGGCTGTTGGTGCGGGAAGCTTTAACACCTTGGCCGCAGCGCTGACGGCTGCTGGCTTGGTTGATACCCTGAAGACCGCTGGTCCGTTTACCGTTTTTGCCCCAACCGATGCCGCTTTCGCCAAATTGCCTGCTGGCACCGTGGAATCGCTTTTGAAGCCTGAAAATCGTGCGCAATTGGTCTCAATCCTGACCTATCACGTCGTGCCCGGCAAAATTACATCCAACCAATTGCTCGAGAGAATCACTCCGGCCACGACCGTTCAAGGACGTCAGGCCACGATTGATGGACGCAATGGCCGCGTGACCGTTAATGGCGTCGCCGTGATCGCTGCCGATGTCGCCGCGTCTAACGGTGTTATCCATGTGATCGACACCGTCTTGATGCCACCTGCGCCAAAGAGTCACTAAGACTAAGGCAGCCTGCCTACGCAGGCACAGTCAGCACATGCCAAAGCGGAATGGTGACCAAGGCGATCAAGGTCGTCGCGGTCACCAAACCGGCCATCAGCGGCGCATCGCCGCCTAATTCGCGTGCGAGCACATAGGCAGCAGGCGCGCTCGGCATAGAGGCCACACCGATGGCCACCGCACTCGGCAAGGGTGCCAAGCCCAGCATCTGCGTCACGATCAGCATCAGAAGCGGCGCGATGGCCAACTTCGAGACGACGCCAACCGCCAAGCGAAGCGGTACTTTACCCAGTCCCTCAAAGCTCAAAGCGGCCCCGACGCTCACCAAAGCAACCGGCATTGCGGCACGACCTAGGAGGGCGAGCGCTGGCTCTAGCGGACCAATTAGCTTGGTCAGCCCAATCAGATTGGCGACAATCCCGACCAAGCTGGCCAGCACCAACGGATTGCGCATCACTTCGCCCAGCGCACCCTTAAGGCTCGGCACAATGTCATTCTGGCCCCAACGAGCCATGACAAAAACGCTCATCAAATTCACAAAAGCGACCACTGGCCCAAAGCCCAAAGCAATGAGTGCGAGGCCCTCTTGTCCATAAAGGGCAGGGGCTGCTGCTAATACGATAAAGCCGTTCCAGCGCACACTGGCTTGAAAAATTGAGGTAAAGGCGGGGCCATCGTCGCGAAACCACAATCTGAGACTTAGCCCCCAGAGGCCAGCCAACGCAAAGCCCACTACAAGGCAAGTGAGAAAGTGGACAGTATCTGGGCCTGAAAAATCGGCACCCGCGACCGTGGAAAACAAAAAGGCCGGATACAACATCCAATAGCCAAAGGAATTGACGGCTGCCCAAGACGTATCGGGCACAATCTTGGCGCGCTTGGCCACAAAGCCAATGGCGATGACCAGAAAGACTGGCAGAATAGCGGTGAAAGCAACGTTCATGACATGGGGCCGAGGCTGAACCCACCTTGCAAGCGGTCCAAAAGGCCCTGCAACATGTAGGCTGCTGCTGCTGCATCAACCACCGCAGCGCGCTTTGCCCGCGTCATGTCGGCGGCGATCATTTGCCGTTGAACGGCTGCGGTTGACAGCCGCTCATCCCACATCAAAAGCGGTACATCGCGGACATTCAAGAGGTTGCGGGCAAAGGCGCGTGCTGCTTGGGCCGAAGGGCCTTTAGATCCGTCCATATTGATTGGATGACCGACCACAAGGCCGCAGGCGGCGCGGTCATCATAAATCGCGAAAATTGCCTGTGCATCGGCGGCCATCTTCGTACGCTTTACCCCGCCTGCTGGGCTGGCGATGAGGCGTGTGACGTCAGAAGCTGCGACCCCTATCGTCGTGGAGCCGGGGTCAATCCCGATTAAAGCCTGGCGGGCAGGCAAAGCCTCGCAAAACGCCGGATAGTCCAGAATTGGCATCAGGTGTTGCCGGGCGTGGCAGGTTCTGGTGCAGCTACTTGCTCAACGCGCGCCCGGTCCAAGGCGGCCACAAACGTGTCGACACCTTGCGCACCAACGACAGCAAAGCTCTGATTAAACAAGACAGTAGGGACGCCTGTTACGCCCATGCGTTGGGCGATTTCCAATTCCTGCTCAACTGGGGCAACATCGGCGTCACTGGCCAACAGGCGCGCAACCAGATCGCCATCCATCCCAAGGCCGCGGGCGATTGAAACCAGCGTGGTGGCTTGGCTCAAATCCTCGCCCTCGACATGATAGGCTTGAAACAAAGCCTCGGCACATTCGACCTCAACGCCTGCCGAGCGGGCCCAGCGCATTAAACGGTGGCAATCGCGCGTGTTTGGTGTCGTTTTGATCGCATCAAAGTTAAAGGCAATTCCGACCTGCAGGCCGGCATCAACGACGGCTTGAGAAATCTCTTTCAAGCGGGCCTCATCGCCACCAAATTTGGCCAATAGACGTGCCCGACGATCAACGCCTTCTTTGGGCGTTGTTGGATCGAGTTCAAATGGCCGCATGGCTAAATGGGTAAGAATATTGCCTTGGGTGACGCAAGCAGTCACCAACGCGCGAAACCCGACATAACACCAAGGGCAAATCACGTCAGAGATAAAGTCAATCGTTATTGGGCGCTCGAGGGAGGTTGCTTCAGGTGGTGGAGGGCTCATTTAGCGTGGCCTTGTTCTAGCTGACCCTTGACGCGTTGAAGTAAACCCGTTGCATTTTCTTGCGGCAACAGGCTCGCGCTTGCAATCGCCAGCTTGATCTGGATCGGTTGATCATTGCTATAATTGGTGTGATCCGCCTGAACGTCAAAAGCGGTACATTCAAGCACAGCGGCAATGCGCTCAGCCGCAATTTCAGCAGCTTCATCATCGGAGCTTGGGAAAGCAACCGCAAAGGTTGTCTGATCAAGACGTGCCGCAACATCTTCCGCACGCACCAAGCGCGACAGCATGGCACCCGACTGGCTGACTAATCTTTCAATCCCTTGACGCGTATGAACCACGCCGAGGCTAGCCTCGGTGTCGAGGCGGGCCAAGGCAATCGATAATGGTCGGTCGGTTTCGTGGGCCCGTTGGGCCAAGCTTTCCAAATGCGCCAAGAAGAAGGACGGCGCATAAAGGCCTGTTGTCGCTTCCATAGCCGCCGGTGCCCTGGCTGCTGCAAAAGCCAAGTTCAAAGCATCGCGGCTGCGTTTTTCTTCAACGAAGTTGAACAGACGATCTGCGGCGGCAGCGTCATCGTCGCCTGCTATCGCAAAATCTGTTGCCCCACGCTCAATCGCTTCATGAGGATTGTCGAAGTCCGGCGATCCCAGGATTAGGCACGGCATATGGAACATGCGCGCGTTGCGCCGCATGGCGGCGCAGAAACCCAACGCGGTGGCCCGATCATCCCGGGCAAGGATCACCACGCCATCAAATTCACTCTCATGGAGATAATCAAAGGCAGTGAACGAGGTAAAGGCAGCGACCGTCTCTGCGCCAAGTTGTGTTAGGGCAGTCGTGAATTGCAACAGATCAGGGTCAGGCTGACCAAACAACAGGATTCGGGGCACTTTGGCGCTGCTTACGATGGGCGGATGCGCGGGCCCGCCAAAGCGTGCTAAGGTTCGAAACCGCATTTTCGCTTCATCAGCCATGACCGCGATGCGCAAGCTGGACCCAAGGCGGGCCGCCAAAACGCCGGGTGTCGCAAAGGCATCTAAAACGCCATCAAACGCGCTGACGTCGAAATTTTCTTCCCCATTGCTCCACGCCATGAACAAGCCGGCACGCGGCCCCAAGGCGGCCTTGAGCGATCGAACCAGCTCACCGGCCTTCGGCCCGCTGTCGCCGCGGGTATCGACAACAATCGCAGCTGTCTGGCGACGTTGATGGTCTTCCCCGGCTATGGTGAAGCCAGCTTGCGACAATACCTCACTTGCGTCATCGCCGGCGAGAACAAGAATATGTGGCTTTGCCATCCTATGCCTACTTTCAAGGACCATTGCGTAATTCGTATAGCACCCTAGCGTGGGGAAACTGAGTCGTCAGTAAACGAATGTGAAAGGCGCACGATTTTGACTGCCAACCCTGCTTTGATTCAGCCCAATTTCAGCCTTCACGGCAAGACAGCTTTGATCACGGGGGCATCCTCTGGTCTTGGCGCGCATTTTTCCCGTCTGCTGGCGGGGCTCGGCGCAAAAGTGGTGTGCGGTGCGCGCCGGGTGGATCGCTTAGAGGCTTTGGTTGCGTCGATTGAGTCCGAAGGTGGGGCGGCTCAGGCGGTGAATCTTGACGTGCAGGATGAGGCCAGTGTGGTCGCAGCCTTTGACGCTGCCGAGGCAGGTCTGGGGCTGCCGTCCATCGTGATCGCCAATGCCGGCACCAATGAAATTGGCCTTGCAACCGACATCACCATGGATGCCTATGATGCCATAATGTCGGTCAATGTACGCGGCGTGTTTCTTACCGCTCGCGAAGGGGCCAAGCGTATGATTGCAAGTGGCAGTGCGGAACGTGGGGATGGCCGAATAGTTTTGATTGCCTCTATGGCGGGTCTTAAGCCGCTCCCGGGCCTTGTGCCCTATTGCGTCTCAAAAGCTGCCGTGGTGATGATGGCTAAATCCATGGCCGCAGAATGGATGCGCAAGGGCATTAACGTGAATGCCATCTGCCCAGGCTATATTGAAACAGAGATCAATGCTGATTGGCTGGGCCAAAGTGGGGGTCAAAAGATGGTTGCTGGATTTCCACGCCGCCGCTTGATGGACGACCAAGCCCTTGATGGGGCAATGGCGTGGTTGGTGTCAGATCCAGGCCGCTTTACCAGTGGTGCGGTGGTGCAAATTGATGATGGGCAGGCACTTTAAGCGATGAATTCCTGAAGCTGGGTACGCTTCCACTAAAGCTTAAATAGCTGAGATGGCTTTTAGGCTGCATCTTTGTTAGTTATTGATTTTTTTAGGTTTGCCCGGAGCATATCCGTGTCGAAACGCATCTGTTCACTGCGCATCGATTAAAATTGCAGGTATTTGATTTAGCTCCAATTGACCAATCTTTTTTAGGCGTTGTTAAGAGCTTACGTGTTACCGAATAGATAAGTGTCCTGGTGTTTGTGGCGCTTTGAAGGATTGGGTCAATGAAGTTTTCGAAGACTTTATTAGCGACGAGTATCACGCGCACCGAGCGCGGGAATGTCGCGGTTATCTTTGCATTGGTCTCTTCGGTGTCCCTCGGTGTGTTGGGCGCTTCGATCGAACTTACGCGCGTCGCCAACACCAGAGCTTCTTTGGCCGCTGCTGCCGATGCTGGCGCATTGGCTGCCAAGCGCGAGCAAGCTGACAAGAGCAATCTAGGCGACACTCTTGCCAAGGCCGCTGGGGTAACGGCCGGCACCAAGACCTTTTTGGCCTCTGCACCGGGTTCGGAGCAAGGCGTTAGCAATCTTCAGGCCTCTGTCACTTGGGATGAAGATGGTTCAGCGCGGTTGACTGGAACTGGCACGCAAAGCTTGATTTTGGGTGGCGTAGTTGGACTATCGACGGTTTCCCTCAGCGCTGTTGGTGTCGCCACCGCAGGCACGGATCGTCGCTTGGAAGTGGCCGTGGTTGTGGATACCACCGCATCTATGTTCGAAAAGGATGGTCGTCCAAGCACGCGCTTCACCCAAATGCGCAGCGCGGCCAAAGGTTTCGTCAATACCTTGTTCGACACGGTCACCATTCCCGATCGCTTGCGGGTTGCAGTTATTCCTTGGACGACGACCGTCAATATTCGTAGCGAAGTTCCAGATCAAACATGGAATAAAGATGCTGCGCCGGCCCTTAGCCCCCCTGATGCGGGCACACGTTCGTTGCCGACCAATCTCGTTAGCCGCACAGCAAATGTTACTGAGACCACTGCCAACCTAAACACATTGTTTGCGCCCGTAGGCTGGCGCGGCTGTATCTCTGGTAATGGCGAAAGCCTTTCGGCCAATGATGACACAAAGACTGGCATGAGCTGGAATGCTCTGCGCGTACCGCCGCGCATCAACAATGCCACCCGAACCAAAGGGGTGAGCACACCGAAGATGTGCGATAAATGGACGGGTTGTCCACCGCCACCTAAGGGGCCACCACCACCGCCGCCGCCACCTAAGGGGCCGCCGCCGCCGCCGCCTCCGCCGCCGCCGCCACCGCCAAAAACGCAGGGCAAATTGATCTTGCCGGGCCAAAAGTCCGAGAGCTTTGCGTTTTTGAACTTTGGCTCGACTGTGTTGAATGCAGCCTGCGTCAACAATCCCTACTCTTGCCCCTATCTTTCTTGCCCCGCTGGCAGCCAAAGTGTAACCACAATTGCGTGTGCGCAAAACGACAATAACGGCACACGCAACGCCTTCTTCAATTTCACGGGCTCACAAAGCTGCGTGAGTAGTGGTGGGTGTCAGTGGGACCTCAACTTGGGCACCGCCAATGGCTGTGCCGCTGATTACAACGAAATCACTTGGAACAATGCCAATGGGTCTTGGTGTTCGTGGGTGCCGAAAAATACGTGGGATAGCTTCCGCCGCATTACAGGGCCAAACCTGAATTGCCCCATGCCGATGCTAGGCCTTTCTGCGAACCGGACCCAATTGATCAACACGATTGACCGTCTGTCGCCCTCCCCTGGTGGTACCCATGCCGATGTGGGCTTGCGCTGGGGTCTGCGGGCGTTGTCACCGCGCGACGAGTGGAAAACCTTCTTCCAGCATAACCAGCCAGAGCCGTTTGATTCCTCGACTGTCACTAAGGTTATGGTCTTGATGACCGACGGGGCGAACGAACAAGCGGTTAATTTCCCTGGTTACTGGGGTTGTAATGAGTCCGGCGCTCCGGGGTGCTCGGGTTCGCCAGATCGCGCGACGCTCGACCAGCGCATGCAATCTTGGTGTACCGCAATCCGCGATACTTATAAGATTGAACTGTACACAGTTGCAATCAACGTCTCGGATACGGACGCCGTCGACCGCCTCCGCACCTGTGCTGGCAGTGCAGACCGGGCATTCGCGGTTGATGCAAGCCAGCTAAATTCGACCTTTGAGCAGATTGCGCGGGAAACCTTCAGTTTGCGCTTGAAAGAATAGGCCGGTTCCCGCCTTCTTCTGCGCTAAAAGCGGCCTCGCTTGTTGCAAGCGGGGCCGCTTGCGCTTTATGCACACATCGTCATGACCCAATTTATCGCTCCTCAAGCTGCCCCACGCGAAACGCCTTGCTCGCGCGCGCTCGCCGATGGCAAAGTGCCCAGCTTCCAAGATATTATTCTCACCCTTTCGTACTATTGGGCGCGGCAAGGCTGCGTCATCTTGCAGCCCTATGATACCGAAGTTGGCGCAGGGACGTTGCATCCAGCCACCACCTTACGCGCGCTCGGACCAAAACCGTGGCGCGCGGCCTATGTGCAGCCATCGCGTCGTCCTAAGGATGGGCGCTATGGGGAAAACCCCAATCGCCTGGGCCATTATTACCAGTATCAGGTGATCCTAAAGCCCAATCCGCCCAATTTGCAGGAACTGTATCTCAATTCACTCTATGAGATTGGGATCGACCCCACTTTGCATGACATCCGCTTTGTCGAAGACGATTGGGAAAACCCGACCGTCGGGGCTTGGGGGCTTGGGTGGGAGATTTGGTGTGACGGGATGGAAGTCTCCCAATTCACCTATTTCCAACAAGTCGGCGGCCTCGATTGCAAGCCTGTGTCGGGCGAATTGACCTATGGGCTCGAGCGCTTGGCCATGTATGTTCAGGGCGTTGAAAACGTCTATGACCTTGATTTCAATGGGCTTGGCGTCAGCTATGGCGATGTATTCCTCGAGAATGAGCGCCAACAATCGACCTTTAACTTTGAAGAATCCGACCCTGCCATGCTCAAGCGCTGGTTTGAGGATGCAGAGCGTATGTGCACCCATTTGCGTGAAAAGCGCTTGCCACTGCCGGCCTTTGACTGGGCGCTGAAGTGCTCACACCTGTTCAATCTTCTCGACGCGCGCGGCGTGGTGTCACCGACAGAGCGGCAGAGCTTCATCGCCCGCGTGCGCGATCAGGCCAAGGGCTGCGCCGTCCTGTGGGCTGAAACCCAAGCCCAAGAAGCGGAGTGGCTGTAACCATGCCCCAATTCTTGCTTGAACTTTTCTCCGAGGAAATCCCAGCCCGCATGCAAAAGCGCGCGGCTGAAGACCTCAAAAAGCTGTTGATGGATGCTTTGACCAAAGCAGGCTTTTTGCCAGGCGGGATGGAGACTTTCAGCGTGCCGCGCCGCCTCGTCGCGGTTGTGGAAGGCCTGCCAGAGCGGACAGCCGATGTACGCGAAGAGCGTAAGGGCCCCAAAGTCGATGCCCCCGCCCAAGCCATTGAAGGCTTCTTACGTGGTGCAGGCCTAACCGACATCGCCCAGGCCCGTGTGGTCTCCGACCCGAAGAAGGGCGATTTTTACGTCGCTGATCTGGTAAAGCCTGGCCGGGCAACGCCAGATGCTTTGGCAGAGATCGTCCCCGATATTATCCGCAACTTCCCGTGGCCGAAAAGCATGCGATGGGGTGAGGGAACCTTGCGGTGGGTGCGGCCTTTGCATCGGATTTTGGCCGTGTTTGACGGTGAGATTGTGCCGTTTGACGTCGACGGAATTGCCGCTAGCAATGTCAGTGAAGGCCATCGTTTTCATGGCACGGGCACCTTTGAGGTCAAGGACTTTGAGGATTATGAGGCCAAGCTATCGGCTGCCCATGTCGTCCTCGACCGGGATCAGCGTAAGGCCCAGATCAAGGCAGACGCTCAAACCCTGTGTCATGCCCGTAACCTAGAACTCATTGATGATGAAGGGCTTTTGGAAGAAGTCTGTGGTCTGGTGGACGAGCCGCATGTGATCATGGGCGACATGGATCCTTCCTTCTTGGACCTGCCACCTGAAGTCATTCGCCTGACCTTGCGGGTCAATCAGAAATACTTCGTCGTCCGCGATCCTAAGACCGGCGGCCTCGCGCCGCATTTCATCATCGTGTCCAATGTGAAGGCAACCGACGGCGGCAAGAAAATCGCGCTGGGTAATGCCCGGGTGCTCGCAGCGCGGCTCAATGATGCGCGCTATTTCTGGGACTTGGACCGCAAAGCGAGCCTAGAAAGCCGCGTGCCGAAGCTGGATACGTTGGTGTTCCACGAAAAGCTGGGCAGCGTTGGCGATAAGGTGCGCCGCATCGTGGCACTGGCCGGCGAGATCGCGCCCTTGGTCGGGGCAGATGTGGACGACGCAAAGCACGCCGCTTTGTTGGCCAAGGCCGATTTGACGACCGAAATGGTCGGCGAATTCCCAGAACTTCAAGGGGTTATGGGGCGTTATTATCAGATGCAGCAGGGCGGAAGTGCGGCTTCCAACCAACTCATCGCCGATGCCATTCGCGATCATTACAAACCCGTCGGCCCGTCTGATAAGGTGCCGAGTGAGCCTGTCGCTATGGCCGTGGCCTTGGCCGATAAACTCGATACGTTGACGGGCTTCTTTGCCATTGGTGAGAAGCCAACCGGTTCGGGTGACCCTTATGCGCTGCGTCGCGCGGCACTGGGTGTAATCCGGATTGTGCGGGAGGCGGGTGTTCGCTTTGCTTTGGGCGATAGAACCACAGCCAATGGCTTGCTAGACTTCATCCTCGAGCGCCTCCGCGTTTCCCTCCGCGATGAAGGCTTTGCGCCCGATGTGCTCGAAGCAGCCTTCGCCATCCAAGATGATGACATCGTAAGAATCGTTGCCCGGGTGACGGCGCTTTCCAAGGTCTTGAAGACCGAGGATGGGGCTAATTTGGTTGCGGGTCTCAAACGTGGGGCTAATATTCTGCGCGCTGAGGAAAAGAAGGACGGGGCTGCGGCACAGGGCATAGTTTCAGAGGCGCTGTTGGCAGAGCGAGCCGAGCAGGGGCTGTACCAAGCCCTTGTTTCCGCTGAAGGCCAGATGGAACAGGCCCTCGCGGCAGAGCAGTTTGACACCGCGATGAGCGCTTTGGCAGGGCTACGCGGCCCAGTCGATCAGTTCTTCGAAAATGTTCTCGTCAATGATGCCGATGCTGCCATTCGTCAGAACCGCTTGGCCCTATTGGTGAAATTGCGGACGGTGAGTGAGCGGGTGGCCGACTTCTCCAAGCTGGCCGGCGGCTAAATTCGCGACTGCCCATCAGCCACGGGTTCCGTTACGGCACTTGGCCCAAGACTTGCTGCCGCTCTGACCTCAATCCGGACATTTGCCCGGATTCTGGACAATTCTGCGTGTTGTAAAACTACATATCCAAAAGGGTGTGTGTCTTGCGACACACTTCGGCCATTCTGGGCTCTCGTGTGGGTTGATACTTCACTGGACTGCCTTAGAAGGGCCGCTAACACGCGCTGGTGGCGCAGGAATCACATGAGGCACATGCTACATGAGTAAATTGGTTTATAGCTTTGGGGCCGGGCTCGCCGATGGCGACGCCAGCATGAAAAATCTTTTGGGTGGCAAGGGCGCGAACCTTGCAGAAATGAATAAGATCGGGCTTCCCGTTCCTCCAGGCTTTACCATCACAACCGAGGTCTGCACGGCCTTTTATGCCTTGGGCCAAAAATACCCAGATGCGCTGGCTAATGAAGTCAAAGCAGCCATGACGACGGTTGAGGCCACTGTGGGCAAAGGCTTTGGCGATGCGGCAAACCCGCTTCTGGTATCGGTCCGCTCTGGCGCGCGCGCTTCTATGCCGGGCATGATGGATACGGTCCTGAACTTGGGCCTGAATGATGAGACGGTGGAAGGCCTTGCAGCCCAATCCGGCAACCGCCGCTTTGCCTTTGATAGCTATCGCCGCTTCATCCAAATGTATTCCAATGTCGTGCTGGAACTCGACCACCACATGTTTGAAGACATTCTGGAAAGCTATAAGGAAGTCCACGATTACACGATCGATACCGACCTTCAGGCAGACGATTGGGAAAAAGTCGTCGTGAAATATAAGTCCGCGGTAGAAGCCGCGATGGGCAAGCCATTCCCGCAAGATGTGAACGACCAATTATGGGGCGCGGTTGGGGCTGTGTTCCGGTCTTGGATGAATGACCGCGCCGATTTTTACCGCAAGATGCACGACATCCCTGAAAGCTGGGGGACGGCTGTTAACGTCCAAGCCATGGTGTTTGGCAATATGGGCGAAACCTCCGCCACGGGCGTCGCCTTTACGCGTAACCCATCCACGGGCGAGCGCTTGTTCTATGGCGAATATCTGATCAATGCCCAAGGCGAAGACGTTGTCGCTGGCATTCGCACGCCAAAGTCCATCACGCGCGTCCAGCGCGAGACGATGGGCGAGGGCGGTCTTTCGATGGAAGAAGCGCTTCCTGAAGTGTTCCTTCAACTCGTCCAAGTTTATGGCCAGCTCGAAGGCCATTACCGCGACATGCAGGACATTGAGTTCACGGTCGAGCGTGGCAAGTTGTGGATGCTGCAAACCCGTAACGGCAAACGCACCGCCAAGGCGGCTTTGAAGATTGCCGTCGATATGGTCGCCGAAGGCCTGATTACCGAGAATGAAGCCGTCATGCGGGTCGATCCTGCAGCGCTGGATCAATTGCTGCACCCAACAATCGCGCCAGGTGCGGTGCGTGACTTGATCGCCGTCGGCCTTCCTGCGTCGCCAGGCGCTGCCGTCGGCGAAGTCGTCTTTGACCCCGATGAAGCCGAAGAAATGTCCAAGGCCGGTAAGTCGGTCATCCTCGTGCGCGAAGAAACCAGCCCCGAAGACATTCACGGCATGCACGCCAGCCGCGCCATTGTGACCTCACGCGGTGGCATGACCAGCCACGCAGCGGTTGTGGCACGCGGCATGGGCCGGCCTTGCGTTTCCGGTGCCGGCGAAATCCGCATCGACGAAGCAGCAGGCGTCTTTAAAGTGCGCGGTCGTGAGATCAAAAAAGGTGACATCATCTCGGTCGACGGCTCCAAAGGCGAAGTCCTGTTTGGCGCGGTTGAGATGGAACAGCCTGAATTGTCAGGCGACTTTGCGGCCCTAATGGTGTGGGCTGATAAGGTCCGCCGCTTGAAGGTCCGGGCAAATGCTGAAACCCCACTCGATGTGCGCACCGCACGTGAGTTTGGGGCCGAAGGCGTAGGTCTCTGCCGGACGGAACATATGTTCTTTGACGCGGACCGGATTGCCGCTGTTCGCGAGATGATCCTCTCAGAAACCAAAGCAGGTCGCGTTTTGGCTTTGACCAAAATTTTGCCGATGCAACGCCAAGACTTTGTTGAGATTTTCACCATCATGAAGGGTCTGCCCTGCACGATCCGCTTGCTCGATCCGCCTTTGCACGAATTCCTGCCCCACAGTTTGGAAGATGTGGAAGCGGTGGCCAATGCAACTGGGCTAGATAAAGCCAAATTGCTGGAACGGGCCAAGGACTTGCACGAAGTGAACCCGATGTTGGGCCACCGTGGCTGCCGCCTAGGCATCACCTATCCTGAAATCTACGAGATGCAGGCGCGCGCCATCTTTGAAGCCGCTATTGAAGTGGCCAAAGCAGAAGGTGAAGCCCCGGTGCCGGAGATCATGATCCCTCTAGTGGCGACGGAAAAGGAATTGCAAATCCTGAAAGACCGGGTTGATGCGATTGGCCGCGAAGTCATGGATTATGAAGGCATGGAAATCGACTATTCAGTCGGCACCATGATTGAGTTGCCACGCGCAGCGCTCAAAGCCGACGAGATTGCCCGTCAAGCAGCCTTCTTCTCCTTCGGCACCAACGACCTAACGCAGACGACCCTTGGCATCAGCCGCGATGATTCTGGCCGCTTCATGGGGGCCTATGTCGAGCAAGGGATCTTTGATAAAGACCCGTTCGTGACCTTGGATCAGTCGGGCGTTGGCGACCTCATCAAGATTGCTCGCGACCGTGGTCGGGCCACCAAGCCAGACCTTAAACTGGGCATTTGTGGTGAACATGGCGGCGACCCTGCCTCGATCACCTTCTGCGAAAAAGCCGGCCTCGACTATGTGTCGTGCTCACCCTACCGCGTGCCCATCGCCCGCTTGGCAGCAGCTCAGGCTGCGCTCAGCTGAGAGAGCCCCTTCAGTCCGCTTCGCGGCCAGCTTCCCCATTCATGGGGAAGCTCCGGCGAAGCCGGTGAAGGGGTGGCTTGAGGACGGCAAGCCCCCTCAATCCATCCGGACTTTCTTTTTAAATGACTTTTTCCCAAAGGGTGGCGGGCCGCCTTTGCCGCGGGGTGGGCCGACGATGCCACGGGGGCCGCGTTCACCTGGCGCAACTGGGGCGTTGGGTTTACCTTTATTGCCGCCCTTTTTTTGGTCACCCCGACGCGGTGCACCTTTGGCACTGCCGGGATCATTGGCAGGCTCAATCCGCATGGCATCATCTGGATGGTTATAGACCGCTTGCATAAACCGATCTGCCACGCGGGGATCGATCTCAAACACAGTGTCGCGATCAAAAATGCGGATATTGCCGATGTCATTCTTGGTGACATGGCCGAGGCGGCAGATCAGCGGGATCAGCCATTTCGGGTCAGCATTTGAATTGCGGCCGACCGACAGGCGGAACCACGGCGCGCCAGATCCTTCTTGACCGCCAAATTCGCGTGGGTCCCGCCCTGGTCTTTCCGAGTCTGGACGGTCACGCATGCGGGCAGGGCGCTCGCCGCGTTCTGGTCGTTGGCCACGGGGTTCGGCCACAGGCTCAAACAGATCTTCAGGCTCTGGCAGGCGGGAACGGTAAAGGCGGATCAGGGCCGTCGCGACTTGTTCCGGGCCTGCTGCTTCAAGCAGGGCTGCGGCCAAGCCAACATCTTCCTCGGTTGCAGGCTCTTTCAGCATCGGATCATTCATCAAGCGGTCGCGGTCCGCTGCCCGAATGGATTCAGCACTCGGTGGCCCCGACCAAATGGCCGAAACGCCTGCTGAATGCAGCAATTGTTCGGCCTTCTTGCGCCGCGTGGTTGGCACCAAAACGACCGAAGTCCCCTTGCGCCCAGCACGGCCTGTGCGGCCAGAACGGTGCAGAAGGGCCGCTTTATTCTGCGGCAGCTCTGCATGGATCACGAGGTTGAGGTCTGGCAGGTCGAGGCCGCGCGCGGCTACGTCGGTGGCAACACAGACGCGGGCGTGGCCATCGCGCAGGGCTTGAAGCGCATCGGTCCGTTCTTTCTGTGAAAGCTCACCCGATAAAGCCACGGCGGAGAAGCCGCGTTCCCGCAAGCTACCAAACAAATGGCGTACGCTCTCGCGCGTCGCACAAAACACCAAGGCACCGCCCGTGCCATAGAAGCGCAGCACGTTCACGACAGCCAATTCAAGCTCGTTCGGTGCAACCCGAATTGCGCGATATTCGATATCCCCATGGGGCACATCGCGCGTGGTGGTATCAATGCGGATCGCATTGCGCTGATAATGCTTGGCCAAGGTGACAATGTCTTTGGCCAAGGTGGCGGAGAAGAGGAGCGTGCGCTTGTCTTCTGGCGTGCCGTCTAAAATGGCTTCTAAGTCGTCCTTAAAGCCCAAGTCGAGCATTTCGTCGGCTTCATCAAGCACAACGGCGCGCAGCGCGCTGAAGTCTGCCCGGCCGCGCTCCATATGGTCGCGCAGGCGTCCCGGCGTGCCGACAATGATATGGCAGCCCGCTTGAAGCTTCCGGGCCTCTTGGCGCGCATCCATGCCACCGACGCAGCAGACGACCTGCGCGCCTGCTTTGGCATAAAGCCACTCCAGCTCGCGGGCGACCTGTTGGGCGAGTTCGCGTGTCGGCGCGATGACCAATGCTAACGGCGCGCAGCCTCGGCCTAGGCGTTCTTCGCCAGCCAAAAGCGTGGGGCCAATCGACAGACCAAAGGCAACTGTCTTGCCAGAACCTGTCTGTGCTGACACCAAAAGGTCAGCGTCAGCGCGTTCTTCTGCCAGAACAGCAGCTTGAACGGGGGTAGGCTCGCCGTAGCCTTGTGCCGTCAATGCGGCTTCAAATACGGCGGGTAGGGATGGGAAGGGCATGATGATCCTGAAATCGCGCTTCTAGGTCGCGAATGAATGGTACAGCTTGCTGGGAGCAATGCTTCGAACCGCCCTTTAACAGGATTTGACAGCAACAGCCACGTATTGACCTGTGATTGGCTTGAACCTGTCTTTGGCACCCCTTAAAATCAAACGTGGTAACCCCCGGTTTTTTGCAAGCCGCATGGGTTGGAGGTCAACTCATGCGTGCTTTTCTGGTCGCCTTACTGGTTCTACTAAGCGGCTCACCCGCCTTTGCGTGGGGTCAAATTGGCCATCGGGTGACCGGAGCGATTGCCGAGCCACATTTGTCGCCGAAGGCCGCTGAAGCGGTGAAGGCTGTCTTGGGCACGGAGTCTTTGGCCGAAGCCTCCACTTGGCCAGATGAAATGCGCTCTAGCCCGGAAGTTTTCTGGCAAAAGACGGCAAATCCTTGGCATTATGTAACGGTTCCCGCAGGCAAGACCTACGCCGAAGTTGGTGCGCCGCCGGAAGGCGACGCGGTTAGCGCTTTAGCAGGCTTTGCAAAGACACTGCGCGATCCAAAAGCCAGCCAAGCGGACAAACAATTGGCCCTGCGGTTTACGGTGCACATCATTGGCGATCTTCACCAGCCTTTGCACGTCGGCAATGGCACCGATCGCGGTGGTAACGACGTCAAAGTCCAATTTGGTCGCGAGGATACCAATTTACACGCAGTCTGGGATAGCAATCTGGTCGATCGGCAACAATTGTCTTACACCGAGATGACGGCTTGGTTGTCGCGTCGGATCACCCCACAAAACCTCAAAGACTGGGCCAATGCCGATCCATTGGTTTGGGTGGCGGAGAGCGCGGCTCTGCGTGACACCGTTTATCCGGCCGAGTCGCGCTTGGGTTACACCTATGCATTCCAGCAAAATGAGGCCGTAGACTTGCGCCTGATGCAGGCGGGGGTAAGAATTGCGGCTTATTTGAATGCACTTTATCCGTAAGGAATGTTGTCGCTGTGCCTTCGTTTGCCATTGCCCTGTAAATGGGTGTTGATGAGACAAGTGAGCTTCATCTTTCCTTCATTCACTGCTTGCAAACCGTATTAACCGCAACATCTCCTTGCAACCGAGGCGAAGCGGGCCAATATCTAATGTTCCGGAACGCATTTGGCGTGTTCTGAAAGAGGCTTTTATGACCGATCATATCACACGCGCACTGGGCTTGGTCCCGATGGTTGTCGAGCAAAGTTCGCGTGGCGAGCGGGCCTTTGACATTTTTTCTCGCCTGTTGCGCGAACGCATCATTTTCGTGTCCGGTCCTGTTGAGGACGGCATGGCCGCTTTGATCTGCGCCCAGCTTCTTTTCTTGGAGTCTGAAAATCCAAAGAAAGAAATTGCTATGTATATCAATAGCCCAGGTGGTGTCGTCACCTCTGGCCTTTCGATCTATGACACGATGGAATACATCCGCTCGCCCGTCTCCACCGTGGTGATGGGGCAAGCCGCTTCTATGGGGTCGCTTCTGCTAGCAGCCGGTCAGAAAGGTAGCCGTGTGGCGCTGCCAAATGCCCGCGTGATGGTGCACCAGCCTTCTGGTGGCTTCCGCGGCCAAGCAACTGACATTGCACGCCATGCTGAAGACATTGTTGCAACTAAGCGTCGCCTCAACGAAATCTACGTCAAGCATACTGGGCAAGACTATGATGTGATTGAGAAAACTTTGGACCGAGACCATTTCATGACCGCCGAAGAAGCCAAAGCTTTCGGCATTGTGGACGAAGTTTTTGTGAAGCGCGAAGACCCAAGTCAGGCGAGCTAAACAGGCCTTTGAGCCCGCTCGGCCTCATTTTTGCGTAGGCTAAGGCGGGTGACACTAATTGCTTCAGTTTTGCAACGGATCGTTGACAGATTCCGTGCAAGACTGGACAAAGCTTTTTGAAGCGACCGTCAGAGGCTGCTTTTAGCAGCACCGTGACGGACTGGAGTAGATATGACCAAAGCAGCCAGCGGTGATTCAAAAAATACGCTCTATTGCAGCTTCTGCGGCAAGAGCCAGCATGAAGTCCGCAAACTGATCGCAGGGCCAACGGTCTTTATCTGCGATGAGTGCGTCGAACTTTGCATGGATATCATCCGCGAAGAGAACAAGAACCAGCTCGTGAAATCCAAGGACGGCGTCCCCACGCCGCAGGAGATCAAGGACGTTCTCGACGATTACGCAATCGGCCAAACCTATGCCAAGCGCGTCTTGGCCGTGGCTGTGCACAACCATTATAAGCGCCTAGCCCACTCCCAAAAGAATGGTGATGTGGAACTGGCGAAGTCGAACATCTTGCTGATTGGTCCAACGGGCTGCGGTAAGACCCTTTTGGCCCAGACCCTTGCCCGCATCATCGACGTCCCGTTCACCATGGCGGACGCCACGACGTTGACCGAAGCGGGCTATGTCGGGGAAGATGTTGAAAACATTATTCTAAAGCTGTTGCAGGCGTCGGACTATAATGTTGAGCGCGCCCAACGCGGCATCGTTTACATCGACGAAATCGACAAGATCAGCCGCAAGTCTGACAACCCATCGATCACGCGCGATGTGTCGGGTGAGGGTGTGCAGCAGGCTTTGCTGAAATTGATGGAAGGCACGGTTGCGTCTGTGCCGCCACAAGGTGGCCGTAAGCATCCGCAGCAGGAATTCCTGCAAGTCGACACCACCAACATCCTGTTTATCGCTGGCGGGGCCTTCCCTGGCCTTGATACCATCATTTCGCGCCGTGGCACGGGTGCTGGCATCGGCTTTGGTGCCAATGTGCGCAGCCCAGACGATCGCCGTACTGGCGATGTGCTGCGCGAGTGTGAGCCTGAGGATTTGTTGAAGTTCGGCCTGATCCCTGAGTTCGTCGGCCGGATGCCCGTGTTCGCGACTTTGGAAGATTTGGACGAAGCCGCTTTGATCCAAATCCTGACCGAGCCCAAGAACGCCTTGATCAAGCAGTATCAACGCTTGTTTGAGATGGAAAACACCAAGCTGACCTTCACCGAAGAAGCTTTGCGGTGCGTGGCTACCAAGGCCATTGCGCGTAAGACCGGTGCACGTGGTTTGCGGTCGATCCTCGAAGGCGTGCTTTTGGAGACCATGTTCGACCTGCCATCCTATGAGGGCGTGGAAGAAGTCGTGGTCAATGGCGAAGTCATTGAAGGCCGTGCTAAGCCGCTTTTGATCTATTCCGAGCGTCGCGATCAGGCAGCCCCTGCTGCTGCTGGCTAAGCTAAAGGCGAGATCATCATGACTGACGAGGCCTTTGTCGATCCAACACGGGCAGCCTTTGACCTGTTCAAATTGCTGCCTCGCGATGAGCCTATCTGGATGCTCAATCAGGTTCGCTATCGTCCGCTGGCGCTGTATCCTGCCGATCATCCTGACGCTAATCTGGGGCGTACGGGCGAAGAGGCTTATATCGAATATGGCCGTACCAGCGATCCGATCTTCAGCCGCTTAGGTGGTAAGGTCGTGTGGCGCGGGACCATGCAAGCCATGGTAACCGGTCCAGAATCAGAAGCTTGGGACACGATCTTTATAGCAAACTACCCAAGTGCCGGTGCTTTTCTGGCGATGGTAACTGACAGCGATTACCGTGAGGCCGTCAAACATCGCCAAGCTGCGGTGCTGACCAGCCGCTTGGTGCGGTGCCAGCAACAAGACGCCAGTGGCGGATTTGCCTGAGAGCCCGGCGCTGTGCTTAGCTTGAGGCTAAGCGGTCTGAAAGGGCAGGGCTAGATGATTATTGCCAGTCCAAAGGATTTTCGACGTGCAGCGCAACAGCGCTTGCCGCGCTTCTTGTTTGACTATGTCGATGGCGGCGCGCTGGACGAGGCGACCCTCAAAGCCAACGAGGCAGACTTGTCGCAAATCTTGTTGCGCCAACGTGTTCTGCACGCCATGGACCGGGTCGATCTCTCAACCACGCTCTTTGGGCAAGAGCTTGCGCTGCCCATCATCCTAGGTCCTGTTGGCCTATCAGGCATGTTGGCGCGTCGGGGCGAGGTGCAGGCCGCCAGGGCCGCTGCCAAGGCAGGCATCCCCTATACGCTCTCCACCGTCAGCGTTTGCCCGATCGCTGAAGTGGCAGCGGCCAGCCCCCAGCCTATCTGGTTCCAGCTTTATGTCTTGAAAGATCGCGGTTTCATGGCCGATGCGCTGGCACGCGCCACAGCACTGGGCGTTACGACATTGGTGTTCACCGTAGACATGCCAACGCCTGGATCGCGCTATCGCGACCCACATTCAGGCATGTCTGGGTCTTGGGCGGGTACGCGTCGCATGGGCCAAGCCCTCATGCACCCGCGCTGGGCGGTTGATGTAGGCCTTTTGGGTAGGCCGCATGATCTTGGCAATATTTCTGCCTATCGCGGCCAAGCAACCGGCCTAGCGGACTATATCGGCTGGCTTGGCGCGAATTTCGATCCCAGCATCGGCTGGAAAGACCTCGAATGGATCCGCGATGGTTGGCAAGGCGAGATCATCATCAAGGGCATCTTAGACCCTGACGATGCCCGCGATGCTGTAAAGTTTGGAGCTGACGCTTTGGTGGTCTCCAACCATGGCGGGCGACAATTGGATGGTACTTTGTCGACCGCAGCGGCCTTGCCTGCAATCGTCGAAGCCGTGGCCAAAACGATCCCCATACTGGCTGACTCTGGCGTTCGTAGCGGGGTGGATGTGCTGCGCTTTCTAGCGCTTGGGGCCGATGCCGTGATGCTTGGGCGAGCCTATGCCTATGCGCTGGCCGCAGGCGGGGAGGCGGGCGTAAGCCGCCTGATATCACTCTTTGAAGCAGAGATGCGCACCAATATGACCCTGATGGGGGTCAAGAAAGTCGCCGATCTTGGCCCCCAGTGTCTTGTTCGCCCCACAAAGGGCTGATGGGCTCTATTCCTTCAGCTTCAACGTCTCACCCACTTTGGCCGCTTCGATCTGAGCGGGTGTAAACGGCAGGCGGTTCCAGCGTTTCTCGGCATAGGCCTTTGTTTGGTCGGCATAATAAGGCGAGGCTGGGTCTGTCGACTGGGCATAGCTTAAAATCGCATCCGCAACCGGGCCTTTGTCATCAAAACCGACAATCTGTACATAGCTGGTGCCAGAGCGTGGCACGAGGGTTTGGCCGACTTTCTCAGAGACTTGCACGTTCAGCACGCCCAAATTGCCATGTGCGCCATGAATGGGGATGTTCTCGCCATTACGCGTCACAAATTGCACGCTTCCCCACGCCACATCTAAGGCATAGCCTTCCTTGGTTAGGCGCTCTGCTGCGGACCGTAAGGCACCGCGCAGTTGGTCTGCAACAGGTCCGGTCGTAACCAGATCACGCGGAGTGTTCACAGGGTCCTTCAGATCAAAGGGCGTCGTCCATTTGCCCGGAAGCTTGTCGGCCACTTCCCAGAACGCCCAGAAGAGATAGGCCCCTTTGCTGTCGTTGTCATAAAGTCTGTCCCAGCTTTTCAGCGTCTGACAGGCGGCGGCCAGATCGGCTTGGTCGGCACAAAGTCCCAGAACCGCATCGAGTGTGAGTTCTGCGGCAAGGGTCTTATTGGCAAACTGCATGGCGCGCGCGGTCTCATGATCGACCTTTGTGCTGGTAAAGCCATCCGTTCCGGTCAGCCTGCGGTCAATCTCAATCAGGCCAGAGCGGGTCCGCAGACTGCGTGCGACTTCTGCTGAGCCCAGAATAGGCGACAAGACACGATAGGGGCTCTTTGGGTTCGTCAGCCAATAGCTATCATTGCTGTTGGCAACATAGTCGCGCCGCTCGACGATTGCCTGATCGCTGGCGGGCATCAAGCCCGGGGCAGGGGTGCCCGGTGCAACATCCCACTCACAGGCCGATTTGCTGCCATCCAGCACGATTAGGCGCTGCGCCAAGGGGGCGGAGCGCGGCGTGGCGCAATCCTTGATCTTTTGGGCCGAAACATTGGGAACAGCCGTGACATCGGCCAAAAGTGCATTGCCATAGCGGTCCGCTGCGATGGTGTTCACCCAAGGAATGCCAAGGGTTTTGGTCACAGCGTTGCGAATATCGCCGACATTCTTGGCGAGATTGATCCCCACCCAAGCATCAATCAGGCGATTATTGCCGCTATTGGCGTCACGTATGGCAAAGGCACGTTCCTTCGTCCAATTAAGCCCTGCTGCTGGCATCACCATCAGTGGGCCAAAGCGGCTGACATAGATTGTGCGCTGGACTGGCCCTTCAGGCGTCGGCACTTGGATCGTGCGGACTTGCATCGCTTCGCTCTTGCCGTCGACAAGATAGCGGGTGGGGTCTGCAGGATCGAGGGTAAGTTCAAATACAGTAGTGTGCCGGGCCGCACTGACTGTGTGGGTCCACGCTATGTCTTTGTTAAAGCCGATGGTAGGCAATGGCGAGCCTGCCAATGTTGCCCCCATCACATCCACCACGCCCGGTATGGTAATGTGGAGTTGGTAAAAACGCGATGGACCTGCCCATGGAAAATGCGGATTGCCCACAATCAAGCCGCGCCCATTGGCAGTCGTTTCGGCCCCAAAGGCCCAGCCATTACTGCCCAGACCTGATGCTTGCATATCGGGTAGGGTTAAGGCTGCAACCTTCTCGGCCTTCGCCTCTTGCGGCGGGGCCGCATAGGCAATCGCTTGCGCCAACACCAAAGCGCCCGAACGCAGGGCGTTTTTCTCAGTCAGGCGCAGCATGTCATCGGTCGTGATGGGGCGCACCCAAGCCTTACCCCGGCAAGCCTCTGGCACGCGCTCGGGCCCTAAATCCCGCAAAAGGCGGTTATAGCCAGCGACATAGCCTTCGCTCAGGTCGCGTGAGATTTTGCTGGTCTTCAAGTTGTCACGGCGCAGCGCAGTCAGATCGAGATTGGAGCGAAAGAACGTGTCCGACGCTAGATTGTCCAACGGATCAAAGCCAAGGCTCGTTTTCTCCTTGGCCCCAAAGTGTAAAGACCGCTCGCCCGCTACCGTCGCAAAATCCTCGGCCAACATGCACAAATTATCCTGCGCATAGGCATAGCCGACGCCGTAGCCGATGCCTTTCCAGTTCTTTGCGGTGATATGGGGGATGCCATAAGTCGTGCGCGTAATGCTCGCTTCAAGGCCTTGCGACTTCGCGTTTGCTTGGCCCGCTAGCGCACAAGCCAAGACGATCAGAGATGCTGATTTATAGCGCATATTTTCCTCCAGAGCAGTCAGTGACAGCTTACTTTTTTCTTTATCCCTAGGGTGCCACGCAGTGCGAAGCAAGGATGGAATTGACGAGGCGAAGGCAGGGCCTAAATCTTTTCATTGACCACCCACCAATCACGGAAACAGGGCGGCCCTTGAACGCAGCCTTAGGCGCATCCATTTGTGGACTAACATCATCGCGGACTTGCAAAAGACCGCAACACGGCGCCATCTCTCCCCGTGGAGTGCGCTTTGGTCCACTTGGGTCAAAGTTGCGCCCCAAAGAAGAATTAGGATGCCTCAGGCTAAGTCTAAGGAAACTGAATGACCAAGACACGTATTCTGCCGCTTCTGCCCCTACGCGACATCGTCGTATTCCCGCACCGCGTCTCGCCCCTGTTTGTTGGGCGTGAAAAGTCGGTTCGGGCGCTGGAAGAAGCGATGCGCAGCGATAAGGAAATTGTGCTGGCAACCCAAAAGGACGCCAGCGCCGATAATCCAGGCCCCGGCGACGTCCACAAGATTGGTGTCATCGCCTCCGTGCTGCAATTGCTAAAATTGCCCGACGGAACCGTGAAGGTTCTGGTCGAAGGCAAGTCGCGCGTCTCGATTGAGAGCTTTGATGCGACCGAGCCTATGTTCACGGTCCAAGTCACAGAGATTGAAGACATCGATGCCGATAGCCCAGAGGCAAAGGCCCTCTCGCGTACGGCGATTGAGCAGTTTGAGAATTACGTAAAACTCAACCGCAAAATCCCGCCCGAAATCGTCTCTGGCCTCGGCCAATTGCCAACCGCGAGCCAAGTGGCTGACGTGATTGCTGACAATCTGGCGATTAAGCTGGAACAAAAGCAGGAATTGCTGGAAATTTTCAGCGCAACCAAGCGTCTCGAGCGCCTCTTCACCTTCATGGAAGGCGAGATGGGCGTGCTTCAAGTTGAGCGGCGCATCCGGAACCGCGTGAAGCGGCAAATGGAGAAGAGCCAGCGCGACTATTATCTGAATGAGCAAATGAAGGCCATTCAGCGCGAACTGGGCGAGCAAGACGAAGGTCGTGACGAGCTTCAGGAGTTGGAAGAGCAAATCCGCAAAACCAAATTCTCCAAGGAAGCCCGCACCAAAGCCGAAGCCGAACTCAAAAAGCTGAAGCAAATGAGCCCGATGTCGGCGGAATCGACCGTGGTGCGCAATTATCTGGATTGGTTGATCGCGCTGCCTTGGGGCAAGCAAAAGAAGACCAAGAAAGACATTGACGCGGCTGAAGAGGTTCTCGACGGCGATCATTATGGCTTGGAAAAAGTCAAAGAGCGCATCTTGGAATATCTGGCTGTTGGGGCCCGCACCAATAAGCTGCGCGGACCAATCCTGTGCCTCGTAGGACCGCCAGGCGTGGGTAAAACCTCGCTGGGTAAGTCCATCGCCAAAGCAACCGGGCGCGACTTTGTACGCGTGTCTCTGGGTGGGGTGCGGGACGAATCTGAAATTCGCGGACATCGGCGCACCTATATTGGTTCGATGCCGGGCCGTATCATTCAGTCGATGAAGAAGGCGAAGAGCGCCAACCCGCTCTTCTTGCTCGACGAGATCGACAAAATGGGTGCTGATTATCGTGGCGATCCGGCGGCAGCTTTGTTGGAGGTCTTGGACCCCGAACAAAACAGCACCTTCAACGACCATTATCTGGAAGTCGATTATGACTTGTCGGACGTCATGTTCGTGACCACAGCCAACTCGCTCAACATGCCTCAGCCCTTGTTGGACCGCATGGAGATCATCCGCATCCCCGGCTATACCGAGGATGAAAAGGTTGAAATCGCTAAGCGTCACCTCTTGCAAAAGCAGATCGACGCCAATGGTCTGCGGGCTGGTGAATTCTCGCTGTCTGATGAGGGCTTGCGCGAAGTGATCCGCTATTACACGCGGGAAGCTGGTGTCCGTAGCCTAGAGCGGGAAATCGCCAATCTGGCCCGTAAAGCCGTGCGCGAAATCAGTCAGAAGAAGAAAGAAACCGTCGCAATCACATCTGAAAATGTCAAAGACTATTTGGGTGTGCGCAAGGTTCGCTTTGGCGAAGCTGAGACCGAAGATCAAGTTGGGGCCGTTACGGGTCTGGCTTGGACCGAAGTGGGGGGTGATACGCTGACCATCGAAGCGGTGCAGATGTTCGGCAAGGGTCGTATGACTGTTACGGGCAATCTTCGCGATGTGATGAAGGAATCGATATCGGCCGCCAGCTCGTACGTCAAAGCGCGCGCGCCGCACTTTGGCATCAAGCCGACCTTGTTCGACCAAACCGACATCCACGTCCACGTGCCCGAAGGGGCGACACCAAAAGATGGGCCTTCGGCTGGGATCGCTATGATGACAGCCATCGTCAGTCTGTTGACCAATAATCCGGTGTCGCGCTCGGTCGCCATGACAGGCGAGATCACCTTGCGCGGTCGCGTACTGCCCATCGGTGGCTTGAAGGAAAAGCTGTTGGCGGCCTTGCGGGCTGGCATCAAAACCGTGCTGATCCCCAAGGAGAATGAGAAAGACCTCGAAGACATTCCAGAGAATGTGAAACAAGGTCTGACGATTATTCCGGTTTCGACCGCCGATGAAGTCTTGGTCCATGCGTTGACCCGACCCATCGTTGAGATTGACTGGAACCCTGAAGATGCAGCCGCTGCCTTGGCAAAACGTCTGCCAGAATCCGGTGACCCTGCCGGGGCGACAGCCCACTGAGGCACCGCAAAGGACAATAAGAAGGGGCCCTGACAAAGCTGTCGAAGCCTTTTTCTTGGGTGCAATGCAGGTTTGAGCTCTGCTTCCCGCCAGTTCACGGCTGCACGAGGGGCCTTGCCAGAAACCCCATCCAGCCCCTATGGAAGCGTCGTGGGGCGGTTAGCTCAGTTGGAAGAGCATCTCGTTTACACCGAGAGGGTCGGCGGTTCGAGACCGTCACCGCCCACCATTTCCCTTAAAAACTTGGCTCCAATCGAAGAATGCGGTTAATCCGCCGCCCTCTAGGCATGCTTCTGGCGGCCGATGCTTCGTTCGCGCACAGCAGGTGGGGCCTACGAGAGTTGCATGTATTTCGGGAGTTCGGGCGTTTTTCTCTATTTCGCTCGACTTGCTCAATTAAGTCACAATCGGGCGCGGCATCATGTCCGGTGCCCATGATCGAAACAAGGCTCGACAACTAACTTCCCAGTCAGTTATATAGATCACATGAACGTGATCAGCCCAAACTCAAGTCAGCCGAAATGGACGCGTAAGCCGGGGGCGCGGCCAACTGAAGTCCTAGAGGCAGCCCTTGATGTCTTTGCCGTAAACGGCTTTGCTGCAACGCGGATGAACGATATTGCCAAGGCTGCAGGTCTTTCTAAAGCGGCGATCTATCTCTATTTCCCCTCCAAGGATGACGTTTTTAAGGCCTTGGTTGAGCAGCGGATTGGGGTCCTTCAGGGCCATTTTGATGCGGCAGCCAAGGATCAAAAGCGCGATCCGATAGCTGGCTTGCGCCATGTTGCCCGTATGTGGGCAACTTCGTTCCAGGATTTACGGGTCGCCGCTTTGCCGCGCATTATTCTGGCCGAGGCGCTTCGGTTTCCCGACCTCGCGGAATTCTACCACCGCACTGTGATCGAGCGCACGCAGGGTGCCTTGGTCGAATTGATCCAAGCGGGGATAGATGCAGGCTTGTTTCGCCAAGTTGAGCCGCTCTTGGCTGCCCGCGCGTTAGTGTCGCCATTGGTGTTTGAAATTCTGCGCAGGCAAGCATTTCCAGCCCACAATATCGGCCAGCCGATGGAAGTTTTGGTCGAAGCTGTTTTCGACTTGTTTTTACATGGCATTGCGGCCGTCCCGTTGCAGCCTATCGCCGGAGTGAAGCCATGAACCGAAAGACAATCTTGTCCATCGTCGCAGGCGTGGTCGGCCTTGGCGCGCTGTGGGCAATCGGCAGTTGGCTCCTTGTCGGGCGCTACCATATCTCGACCGATAACGCCTATGTGCGCGCCGATATCACGATGGTGGCCGCCAAAACCGAAGGCTTTGTCCGTAAGATTGACGCCCATGACAATGCAAAAGTCCTGTCCGGTGCCTCCTTGGTGATTTTGGACCCCCGCGACTCTCAAGCCAGCGTTATGGCGGCAGAAGCCGACTTGGCGCGTGCTAAAGCCGAAGCCGCTCGGGCGCGGGCCGAAGCCCGCCGCATCGCCTCAGAAGCCAATCGCATGGGCGCAGAGGCTGTGGCTTCAGCCGCAGGGGCGCGGCAGGCGGTGGCTCTGGCCAATCAAGCTCGCGCAGAAGCCCGTGGTCGAACGCTGAGTGTAGCTGTCGCGTCCGAACAAGTGGCAACCCAGTCGGATTTGGTTGTCCAGGCCCAAGCTTCTCTGCGGGCCGCAGAAGCGGCTAATCAAGTCGCAGAGGCCGATCGCGGTCGCTTTGCCGCTTTGTCCAAGCAGGGCTTTGTCTCGCAGGCACGCATGGACCAAGTCGACGCCCAAGCCAGTGCCTCCGCCGCGCGCGTGGCCGAAGCACGCGCTGCCGTAGCCGTTTCCCGGCAGCAAGTAGCAGTTTTAAGTGCCTCGCGCTCTAGATCCAGCAACGATGTTGGCTCAGCAGGCGCAGGCGCGCTGGGCGCACAATCGGGTGCTGAAAGTGCAGCCGCGAAAGCGCAAGCCGCAGCAGCGGGAGCTGTAGCGGGGCGCAGTGCTATTGGATCAGCAGAAGCCTCCATTCAGGCCGCAGATGCAGCCGTTCTTGCCGCCCAAGCCCGCCTTGACGCTGCCAAACTTGGCCAAGGCTATGCGCAAGTCACCGCACCAGTCTCTGGCGTCGTAGCCAATCGCACGGTGCAAGTGGGCCAGTTGGTGCGCCCCGGCACCATCATGATGGCGCTTGTGCCCCTTGATCAGGTCTATGTGGTTGCCAACTTTAAAGAGACCCAGATTGGAAAACTGGCCCCCGGACAGAAAGTAACCTTCAAAGTCGATGCTTTTCCCGATCAAAAGGTCACGGGTACGATTGAAAGCGTCGCACCAGCGTCTGGCTCGCAATTCTCGCTGTTGCCCACCGACACTGCGACCGGCAACTTCACCAAAATTGTCCAACGGGTGCCTGTTCGGATTATGATTGACCCAGAGTGGCGGGCCAAAGGCATTTTACGTCCGGGCCTCTCCACTGTGGTTGACGTGGACACGCGCAGAATTGAGCCTGCAGCCAAGGTTGTCCAGAGGTGAGCGGGGAGGCCCCCACGGCCACGACGTCCCTCCCGCCGCCAGGGCCGGGCGGACTGATCTATCCTAAGCCAACAATCGGCCTTTGGATTGGCTTTGCCTGCATGGCCTTAGGCAATTTCATGGCCATTTTGGACATCCAGATCGTGGCAAGCTCGCTACGTGAGATCCAAGCAGGTGTGTCGGCTAGCGCAGATGAACTGGTCTGGATCCAGACCTCATATTTGGTGGCAGAAGTGATCGCCATTCCGCTGTCCGGTTTCATGGGGCGGGCGCTGTCGATCCGTAATTTGTTCACTGCTGCGGCCCTCGGCTTTACGATTGCTTCGTTGGGGTGCGCGTTTGCACAGAATATTGGCACGCTCGTATTCTTCCGGATCATCCAAGGCTTCATGGGTGGCTTTATGATGCCCACAACCTTTGCCGCAGGCTTTTTGCTCTTTGCCGAGAAGGATCGCGCAACCGTCAATGTGATGATGGGGATGATCATGACGTCCGCGCCTGCGATGGGGCCAGCTCTGGGCGGCTTTATCACCAGCGCTCTCGGCTGGCATTGGCTGTTTTTGGTCAATTTGGTGCCGGGCATCATATGCGCGGTCGGCTGCTTTCTATTGATCCCGCTTAAGACCCCAGATTGGCCACTCCTGCGAAGGATCGATATCATAGGTCTGATTGCCTTAGCCGTCTTTCTAGGCTCGTTGGAAATTGTGCTGGAGGAGGGACCGCGACAGGGCTGGCTTGGCAGCGGCGAGATTGCCGTCTTTTTGGCCCTGATGCTGACAGGCGGTGGCGTATTTTTCTGGCGCGCATTTACCTTGGAAGAGCCAATCGTCAAGCTTGACGCCTTTACAGACCGGAACTTTGCCGTCTGTTCGCTTCTTGCCTTCACGGTCGGTATTGGCCTTTATGGCTCGGTCTATCTGCAGCCTTTGTTCTTGGGGCAAGTGCGTGGCTATAACGCGCTCCAGATCGGTCAGGTTATGTTTGTGACCGGTGTGTTCATGCTGCTTAGTGCGCCTTTTGCTCGTCAACTTATCATGCGCGTCGATCCAAGGCTTGCGATTTTTGTGGGGGCAAGCCTGGTTGGCGGTTCGTGCCTCTTACAAGCTCATTTGACGGCGCAATCGAGCTTTTGGGAGTTCTTTTGGCCGCAGGCGATGCGCGGATGCGGCTTGATCCTATGCTTTGCCACCTTGTCTACCATTGCCTTGGGAACGATGCCGCCACACAAAATCCAAAGCGCATCTGGCCTCTTTAATCTGACCCGGAATTTAGGCGGCGCGATTGGCTTGGCGGTTTTGTCGACTATGAATGACTATTTTACCGTATTCCATCGCACCCAATTGGGGTCCGCTATGAATGTTGGTGACCCACTCCTCGCCGATCGACTGGCAGCCTCCGCAGCCAATCTGGCGGCGCATGGCGTCGCGAATCCGGAGACAGCGGCCTTGGCCCAGCAGATTCAGTTGCTCAACCGAGAGGCGGCGGTCATGACGTTCAATAATCTGTTCATTTTGATCGCTGGCTTTTTGGCCTTGTCGATTTTGGTAATTCCGTTGCTGGCGCGTGCGAAGCCCAATCAAGGATCTGGTGATGCTCATTAGGCAATTACTCGTGCGGCAAAGTGCCCAGGGGTCCCCACTCTCCGCTTGCGCTGCGGCGGGGATGACGTAGGGGATGGGTTCTTCCCTCTCCCAGAGGGAGAGGGGAGAGGCATAAAACAAAACTTATCCCCCACCCACCAAACCGCCCGTAACCTAAGCCCATCTCCGACGAGAGGGCGTTGTTGCTGCAGAGGCGACACCGGTTGGGGATGGGTAAGCGGGATTAATCGAGGTTGAAGTGGCGACCTCGTGTTTCATAGGGATTAGCTGTCCTCATGCCCGGTTTGCTTTAGCCTGACTGCTGTGTGAAGCCGGAGGTTTAGTCTTTCAGTAGGCTTGAAACAAAACTCGCGGGTTCGCTCCATTCTTATAATCGCGCAACTTTGATCCTGTGGATCAAAACGCGCTTAAAATGGGCCTTTATGTACAGGTTGGGGAAATCAGAACCACCGGTGGCGTCATGACCCACCCAAGCACACAGCCTTATTCAGCCGGGGCGCATGGTTTGCGTCGTATTCTGGGCCAGTCCGTTAATCTGGCACACCTCATTTGGCGCACACCACGCGCCCCGGCCCTTCTACAAGGTGCACCCCCGGTTGTTTTCCGCGCGGGGCTATAGGTGTGGCATAATCATTCATTACAGTTTTCCTGCAACGAAGTTGTCATCATCGCTTGACCCGCTGAGGGGAGGAGTCTATCACGCCCGCCTTGCCGAAGCGGTGACGCATCGGTTTGAGGAAACAGCGCGGGCGTAGCTCAGTCGGTTAGAGTACCGGCCTGTCACGCCGGGGGTCGCGGGTTCGAGCCCCGTCGCTCGCGCCATTCCTAGCCCCGCCTGGTGAGAGCTTGCTCTACCAGGGCGGCGGCGGGAAGGTTCGATTTCAAATCGTCCCCCAATTAATTCTCTTCAAGATATGCTGCTAAACCAGAACGGGCTTGCCCTGCTTGCTATCTCGCCGATTCCAAGCCGATAAGGCCGTTTTTACGATCACCAATTGAACAATTAAAGTCATGCCATCCATCGGATAGAGGCCGATGGATTCGGTGAATGCCATGGCCGTGATAGCCGTGAAGATCCCGACTGCCGGCATCATGGCTGGCTCTCTGCCAGCTTGCAGCAGGATTTGCAGCCAAGTCCGCGCGAAGGTCAGGCCGACCAAGATCAAACCAACGAGGCCCATTTGTAAGCGAATATCCATTGGTGTGGAATGCGCGTCTGGCGGCCGAAAGCCTTCCATAATGGACTCAACACGGTCCACCGGACTGGTCAAGGATGTATCGGTCCAAAACGCCTGATAGCCCCAACCAAGCCACGGTCGTTGGGCAATCGGTTCGGCCAACGCGCGCCAGATGTCGGTGCGGCCTGTCAGGTTTGGGGCTTTGCCTAAAAGCTGGAATACAAGAGGAGCCAGAATGGTGACCACGAGAAACAAGGCCGCAAGTCCAGTTACCACCGCCCAAACCGACAGGACAGCAGCACTGGGATGCCTTTGGGCGAGCCACACAGCCACGGGCATTGCCATGGCAAGCCCTGTCACCAAAATGGCCGTAGTCGCTTCGCTCTTGATTGCACAAACGACAATTATGAGTAGGGCCGGGGCCGTCCAAATGGCTGCTTTAGGCTGCATCAGCGCATAACCCATGACCCCACCTGATCCCACAGCCATTGCGACACCCAAGGTCTGCTTGAAGCTCCAGATACCCGACCAAGCACCGGGGTAGATATCGGTCATCACACCCCATTGCGGGGCGAGAATTGCGAGGCCGGCCGAGACGACTGCTTGTAAAGCGAATAGACAGGCAAGGACCCGTGCGAGACGCAGCCAACTCAAATACTGGCTGATCATACAGGCCGCCCCGTAAGTCACGCACATCAATAAGCCCTGACGAAACGTCAGGTCAGGTTGGTTCGACCATTGGAAGCTGGCAAAAGTCCACAGAATGAAGAGGAAGAACGGCCCACCTACCAGCGCGGTGCGCAGCGCCACAAGGGGCTTATAGGCAATTGCTAAAGCAGTCAGGAGGACGGTGGGTGCATAAATCAACAGCGACCAGCTTGGAGCCTCCTTAAGATGCTGTATTTTCATCACAAAGGCGACTGTCGAACCAAAACAGCAGAACAGGTAAAGGGCGATCGCAAGGTCTATCAGAATGATAGAGAGGCGATTGTCGGGATTGCCCATACCGGTTCGCACATCGGCGGGGCGCTGCCCAGTCAATGAACGCATGCGGGCGACAATGTCCGCTGCTGGATGATATAAGGGCCTGCTCACGCCTCATTCTATAAACCAAAATGCTGAAAGTCTTATCAACAAGTCCATTGATGTTGCGACTAATATGAAGGGGCTGCACAAGAGTGCCGAGTGCGCTTCCCCATTGCATCTGTCCGCCTTAAGCAGGAAGTCTGTTAAAAGATGCAAATGGGGTGCTGGATATGGAATGGGGCTGGGACAATGCACGCGCGATCCTCGGTGCGGGTTTGATCATCGCATTGTGTTGGGCGATGAGCGAGAACCGTAAGATCTTCCCGTGGCGACTGGCCCTCGGTGCGATGGCGGTGCAAGCCTTTCTTCTGGTACTTCTGTTTGCGGTTCCCGCCTCACAAGGCTTCTTGAATGGCGTCAATGCTGCGGTTGATGGTCTCAATGCCGCAACAATTGAAGGCACCAAATTTGTGTTTGGCTATTTGGGGGGCGGAGAGGCCCCGTATCAATTGGCCAAACCCGGCGCGCCGCCGCCTTTTGTCTTTGCGTTTCAAGTTCTGCCTCTGATCCTTGTTATCTCCGCTCTCTCTGCCGTCCTTTGGCACTGGAAAATCTTGCAATGGGTGACCCGTGGTTTTGGGTATCTGTTTGAGAAATCGATGGGGCTGGGTGGGGCATCGGCTTTGGCAACAGCTGCCAACATCTTCATGGGCATGGTGGAAAGCCCAATCGTGATCAAAGGCTATCTCGATAAGCTCTCGCGCTCAGAGCTCTTTATGATGATGGTGGTGGGTCTTGCCACGGTCGCAGGCTCAACCATGGTTGCCTATGCTGCGATCTTGTCACCGAGCTTACCGAATGCGGCTGGGCACGTGTTGGTCGCGTCTATCATCACGGCACCGGCCGGGATTTTGCTAGCCCGTATCATGATTCCAGAACAACCCGGCCAATATATGGATGGCATGGATTATAGCTCGGCCCTGAAATATGAATCGACTATGGATGCCATCACTAAAGGCGTACAGGACGGCATGATGGTGGTGGTCAATGTTGGTGCCTTCTTGTTGGTGTTTGTGTCTTTCGTCTGGATTGCCAATGGGGTTTTGACTGTCTTTGGTGACCAATGGGGCGGCCCACTCACGCTGCAGCGTATCTTTGGTTACCTATTCTCACCGCTAGCTTGGATCATCGGCATTCCAGTGGAAGATATGCAAAAGGCAGGCGGCCTGTTCGGATCCAAACTCTTCCTCACCGAGTTTGTCGCCTTTATCGAACTCGGCAACATCCCAGTGGCAGATTTGAGTGAACGCTCGCGCATGATCATGACTTATGCCTTGTGCGGCTTTGCAAACGTCGGCTCGATTGGGATCATGACCGGTGGCATGACGGTTTTGATGCCGGAGCGGCGCAATGAAATCCTTAAGCTTGCGTGGAAGGCCTTGATCCCAGGCTTTTTAGCGACCTGTCTTTCGGCGACTATTGTGGCAGCTTTGCCCATGGGCGTGTTTGTCCACTAACGATCAAAGGCTTTGTGATGAAACTCTATACCGCTAAGCTCGCTCCCAATCCCCGCCGAGTTCATATGTTTCTAGCCGAGAAGGGCTTGTGGGAGACGGTCGAGCGGGTTCAACTTGATCTCGCGACCGAGACGAAAGTACCCGACCATTTGGGCAGAAACCCGATGGGTCTCGTGCCTGTGCTAGAATTGGACGACGGCCGTTTCCTGACCGAAAGCCGCGCCATTTGCTCCTACCTCGAGCATCTCAACCCAGAGCCCAATCTCATGGGCGAGACGCCGGAAGAACGCGCCTTTATCGAAATGTTTGACCGCCGGGTTGAATGGGGCGTACTCCTGCCGTTAGCTAATTGGGTTCGCCACGGCCATCCGGGCCTAGCTGTACTGGAAAAGCCGCAAATTCAGGACTATGCAGAAGCCTCATCTGAGAAAGCAAAGGCAGCCATGGTATGGCTCGATGCCGATCTGGCCGAGCGCGACTATGTGGCGGGAAATCGATTTACGATTGCCGACATAACTGCATTCGCCGCGATTGAGTTCGCTCGGCTGGTCAAGTTCAAGCCGTGGGAGATCTATCCCAATATCGCGCGCTGGCGTGATGCCGTGAAGGCGCGGCTATCAGCAGATGCTGCCTTAGCCTAATGTTCGGCTCAGACAATCAGGCACCGGCCCATCCGCGCGTCCTGGACGCCATGTTGGCAGCCAATGAGGGCCGCTGTGGCAGCTATGGCGATGACCCATGGACTGTCCAGGCGCTCGACCTGCTTTACGGCGTGTTTGAGACCCGTGAGCTCGATGCCTATTTTGTCGGAACCGGCGGGGCAGCCAACGGCTTGGCTTTATCGGCCCTCTGCCCCCCTTGGGCCGCAATTATGGCCCATCCCCATGCCCATGTGCTGGAGGATGAAGGCAACGGCCCTGAATTCTTTACCAGCGGCTCTCGCCTCGTGGGCTTGGGTTCGACCGGGCTTCTGGTTCAGCCAGAGGATGTTGAGGCTGCGGCCGCCCGGCACAGTTCGGATTTTGTCCATGGCTTGCAGCCGCGCGCTGTCACGCTGACCAATTTGAGCGAGACGGGTCAGACCTACAGTCCAGATCATCTGCGGGCTGTCAGTGCTGTTTGCAAGAAGCAGGGCTGGGCTTTGCATGTCGATGGGGCTCGCTTTGCTAATGCGGTGGTAGGGACTGGTGCCTCTGCGGCTGAGCTATCTTGGCGGGCAGGCGTCGATGCATTGAGCTTTGGTTTGACCAAGAATGGTGCCGTGGCGGCTGAAATTCTGATCATCTTCGGCACCGCGCGGACACAGGCTGCAGCCTATCTGCGTAAGCGGGCCGGTCAGCTCTTCTCCAAGCACCGGTATCTGTCAGCGCAAGCTGTCGCCATGCTGGAAGGAGACTTATGGCTGGAACTCGCCGTCCACGCCAATCAGATGGCGTGTGATCTTGGCGCACGTTTTGAGCGGGCAGGGGCAAGCTTGGCAGTCCCTGTCATGGGCAATGAAGTGTTTGTGCGGCTCGACACAAGCAAAGTCTCGGCCCTTCAGGCCGCTGGGGTAAGTTTCTATCCCTGGGCTACATTAGGGGAGGATGTGTATCGGTTTGTCGCGTCTTGGCAGACTACAACGGAATCCGTTGACATAGTCGCAAGTGCTTTGGCCTAAATCAGCGATTTTTTGTTTGAGCCATGTGGGCGGCATAAAGCGATATGGCTGAAGCGGCAGAGACATTCAGGCTTTCCATTTGTGGATCAATCGGAATACGCGCCAATCGGTCGCACCGTTCCCCCACCAAATGGCGCAAGCCTTTGCCCTCTGCGCCCATGACCAGCACCACGGGCGAGCCATCCAATACGTCGGATAAATCATGCTCGGCTTCACCCGAAAGCCCGACTGTTATCCAGCCATCCTCGGCCAATTGGACGATGGTTTGGGCGATGTTCACCACTCGGACATCGGGCACCATTTCAATGCCGCCGACAGCCGCTTTGGCCAAGGAGCCTGTGATTGGCGGGGCTTTGCGGTCCTGTTGGATGATCGCGCGCACGCCAAAGGCCGCCGCAGAACGGAAGATCGCACCGATGTTTTGGGGGTCCGTGACTTGGTCCAAGATCAACGCAATGCCTTCCGCGTTTGGCAGAGCTTGGTCGAGACCTATGCTTTCAAGCGGGTATACGCGCACGGCAATGCCTTGATGCACAGCGCCGGGCGGCAAGAGCGCAGAGAGGCTTTCGCCATCGGTCAGGGCAATCTTGCTTTTGTCGATCTGAGCGTCTTCAAGGCCTTCCAGCGTATTGCGGGTGGCGCGAAGCTCCAGCACTTTGCGCTTGGGATTGGCGAGAACAGCCAGCACAGCATGCGTGCCGTAAATCCACTGACTGCCATCGCTAGGCTTATCCTCGCGAGGTGGGCGTGGCCCTTTGGCTTTCCAAGGCGCAGCTGCAGGATGGTCACGACCGCCATCGCGGCCACCCTCTTTTGGACGAAAACGTGAATTCTTAGTCATGACGTTCTTTTAACGGGAAAAGGTCGCCGCTGTCGCCTATAAGGGCTGCGGAAACTCTTTTGAGGACGGATGGGAGACTGACGAATATGCTGACTCAAAGACAAGGATTGGGCCTAGGAGCTGGGATTGGACTAGGGGCTGCTCTATTGCTGGGCTTTCAGCCCGTGGCAGCTCAGAGTGACGGGCAAGCCCGTTTGCTGGAATTAGATGGCGTGGTTGGCCAAGTTGAGATTCGCACCTCCCCCGGGGCTGCATTCAACGTCCAAGTGACGCCCGGTGCTAAGTTATCGGCTACGACAGAGCGGGATGGGATCACTTTGCGCGTCAAAGGTCCTATCCAACGCAGGATGCGCACGAATTGCAGCAGCTACACCCAGAACGGGCAGCGTGTTGAAGAGATCAAGATTGATGGGGTCCGCTACAAGGCAGAGGATTTGCCCAAAATTGTGGTGACAGGGCCAAGCTCTATGGGTCTTCGCATCAAGCGCTCTTTGGTCCGTGGTAAGGCCGGCGATGTCGGTGGTGCCACCATCACGATGATTGGCTGTGGTGATTTTGCATTGGGCAAAGTTGCGCGCAATTTGGAACTTACTATCGCAGGCTCAGGCGATTTCCGTACCGAAAGCGTGGGTGGCGATTTAACTGCCAGATTGGCAGGTTCGGGCAATAATCAAACGGGGCCGGTAAAAGGTGCCGTGAAATTGGATATTGCCGGATCGGGCGATACCGAAATTGGCTCCATCGGTGGGCGTACTGAGATTAACTTGGCCGGATCCGGCGACATTCAAATTGGTCAAGTCCAAGCAGACCTCAAAGTTAATCTCGCAGGCTCTGGCGATACACTTGTCAAAGGTGGACGTTCACGTCTCGATGCTAATTTGGCGGGCTCTGGAAATATTCGTCATGGTGGCACCGTAATTGACCCTCAAATCAGTATCATTGGATCGGGGGATGTATCGGTCGCCAAACTGGAAGGCAGCCCCCGTGTGACGAAGCTTGGCTCTGGTGGCTTCAAGGTTGACTAGCTCCGTATCCGGCGTTTGATAACGTGGGCCTGTGTGTCAAATCAGGCCCATCTTGCAGTTATGTGAAACTCATCTGCTTGATCACAGACAATCGCCATTGCGTTTAGAGAGACCATCGCTATAACGCGGCCCTTCCAGAGTGGCTTGCCGTGCCTGATGCATGAAGTGTGTCATGTCCAGCAAGCGGTTTTGGAACTCCTGAAACGCCGTTGCGGTATGTGCTGGCATCGGTTGCGATTGGGTGTCACCTGGTGAGGTGGCCGAGTGGTTAATGGCAGCAGACTGTAAATCTGCCCTCGAGAGAGTACATAGGTTCAAATCCTATCCTCACCACCAGTGACATCCCAAATCGTAATCCTTTGATGGCCAACCTGGGGCTCGTCGGTTCGGGAAATCGGATGCGGGTATAGCACAATGGTAGTGCAGCAGCCTTCCAAGCTGAGGATGTCGGTTCGATCCCGTCTACCCGCTCCAGTTTTTTGAATTTTGTAGCGCCACCAAGCGCTATGTTACTAGAGACGAAGGGCACGACCATGGCTAAGGAAAAGTTTGAACGTACGAAACCGCATTGCAACATTGGCACGATTGGTCACGTTGACCATGGTAAGACGACGTTGACGGCGGCGATCACGATGACGCTGGCGAAGGCTGGTGGTGCGA
>NZ_JBIIYV010000055.1:0-18855 GCF_044346625.1 Aquidulcibacter sp.
ACTTGCTAAAGGAGCCACCATCGTCAGAGCCCAAACCCACCTCTTCAATCAAAATCGCAATCAACCCAAATCCATGCCCCCAGACCATCACGCACAAACCTCCCGCGGAGCGGGTTCGTTCTTCGGCCAAAACAAGTCAAAAATAGCCTCTTCTTCGGTTTGAAAGTGGTCCTGCAATAGCGCTGCGAGTGGAAACAATCGGTGATTTAGAGAATCAAAGAGAGCTCTGACAAAACTGTTGGGCGATCGCGTGCGGGGAGGTTGGGTTCACGGGCAAAGTCTTTCAAGGCTGATTGACTTGAGTTTCTCCGAGATAGCCTTTCAAGAAGAAACTAATCCGTCAGCAGAACTTCTTCGATGACTTTGCCGCCGTCCAATCGCAGACAAGTGCTGCCCGCAACCCGGTCGCGATGCCCGTTTATGTCGATACGGGCCCATTGCCATTGCAAGGCTAAATTATTCTCAAAAGCAATTTCCCGTTCAAATGTGATGTAGGACTGAGGATATTCTAGGAATTGTTGAAGCCACCACGCCTTGAGTTCTTGGGGTCCACCTTCAGCATCTGGTCCGCTCCAGTGGGCCTCACCTTGATAGAGGTCTGCAATGCTTGAAATTGACCGGCAATTCCAGATTTTGTGGAGGCAATCGACGGTCGCGCTGAATCCACTTAACTCGGCAGGCCCAGTTTGCCCTTTGCCGGAGTCGAGCTCACCCAGAAGCGAGTGGTGTTGGTGCAGGCGTTCTTGGTGTGACGAGCACGCAAAGACGGCATCAGAAGCTATTCGGCTATTCTCGAGCTTGATCCAGTAATGGCGGCGTACAGTTGTTCCGTCTGGCGATATCCATGCGACGTCGGCAAACTCGTCTGTGCTAACATTGATATTGAAGCGCCAACCAGCGAAACGTGCCAAGTCAGCGAGTATATGTTGGCGAATGGCGTCTCGCCCAAACATGAGCTCGCCGCGACAGCGGCGGACTGCACGGTGCAAATAAAGGCCATCAAAGGCGCCAATATTCTCGTTGACGTAGAGCTCAATCAACATTTCGGCGAGTGTCATGGAAGCTATGCGCCCCCACTGATTTGATGCCAGAGGGCGATCTCGTCAAAAATGGTTGTCTCCTCGACGATCATGCCGTTCAAAGTGCGCCAATGGCTAATTGCCAGAATATAGAGCGGAGCATGACTTGGCGGCCCATATAGGCCGGTACTATCGTGCATTCCGGCGAAGCTCCAACGGACCGCAATGTCCGTGTAAGGACCTTCAGTGACAGAGCCGACATGGTCGACACGGACCTTGGCACCTTTCGACATCGACAATAGAGCGCCTATCCATCCCGCTATTTCGCCGTGGCCAAACAGCAGGCGAGCATCAGGACCCGCCCAATGGGCATGGGCTGCGTAGACTTCCCTGACGCGCGATAATCGACGTAGGTTCCAAATTTGCTGGAACACCAAATAGGCAAACTCCTCTGGAGCCTTAGCAGGATCCGGCAGGGCAGGATTCGCAAAATCTAATCCATCATTGCTGAGGATTTCATCCACTTGCTTCTGGCGCCAAGCTGCTATGCCTGAGCTGGTGGCTGGCGATAGTTTGGCCTGTGCCTGTCCCAACGCCATGGCGCTAAAGCCGAGGTCTCGGGCAATCTTTGCATTATCGCGCACGAGCCATTCTTCGATAATTCGGTTCTTTAGGCACAAACAATCAGCAATCGTGGTGAAACAAACGCTGTGGCCGGTAGCCGGGCCAAATTCACCATCACCTTGATGAGTCGCGTGGCTGGTGATGCGGTGGGAGGAATGAAAGCCGTTTCGCTCATTACCGGACCATATTACGGCTTCGCCCACCAAAGTTCTGTCCGGAAAACTGTTCAAGGTCTTGAGCGTTCCCGCGATCACGCCTTCAACGCCAGCGACATCGCCACTCATCAGATGAATGGGACAATTTTGACTATAATGGGTGGCGATGAGGCCAATGTCTTTCTCTTCCCAAATCCGGTGGGTACATCGGATGATATAGTCAATTATATCAACATAAATGTCATCAAAGCCGTGGAGTGGCTGCCGGCGAGCCCCCTGTGGTGCCAGCAGCTCAGCAATATCTCGACCATAGAGGCCTAAGGCAGGCATCGCGTTACAGAACCTTTTTGACAACGTGGATGACGCTGTCTTGGTTGGCAATGATTGTTGGGTCCTGGTCGTGCGGCACAGAAAGGGTATCGCCAATTTGCAAGGGCAAGGGGCCTTCTTCCGATGACAAAGTCATCGCGCCTTTATGGACGAAAATCACAGCACCGGCCACGTCCGCAAGCTGTTGCCCTTTTGATAGCGAAACCTGAGAAAGGCTAAAGCCATGCTCGCCCCGCAAAACTCCGTCTTTGTGGATGATCTGCAAAGATCCCGGTTTCGCTTGCGCGACGAACGATTCCGCCTCCGCTGGCGTCGCTACATGGAGGGCGGCTACCTGCTGCGCCGTCGTTTCAGGCATGATGGTTGCATCCGCTGGCACTTTTTGCCCTGCCACGGTGTCAATCAGTTGGCCGGTTTCTAGCAAGACAAGCCCGTGTTGCCGCGCCAATTTAAAAACGTCCGGTGCCCAGAGCACACGGCCGGGATCATCTTCCCCCAAAACCGCCCAAAGAAAACCAATGTCTGGACCAATATTGGTGAACCCACGAAACATGCCCGTCGGCAAGGAAATGACGTCCCCTGGACCCATTTCGACTTGTGCGTCCTGGCCGGTTTCGCCCAAGTCGAACCGCCACTGACCCGAATGAACCAGAAATACTTCTGCAGTATCATGGCTATGTTGGGAGTTGACACAAGCAGGGGGTTGCCGAGCACCACCGATGTTAAATCCATGCGGCTCTGCAATATGAACATATTGGTCGGGGTTTTCCGAGACACCTGGGCCAATAATAGTGAAATTCTCTTTTGCTTCCGAACCCGGTGAGCGACAGTCAATGAAAGCATTGTAGCACGGACGTAGGTCTACGTAGCGCACCAAGCGCGCTTCCCAATCCTTAGCGCTCAAGGGGCGCGGGATATCTTGGGACATAGAGACAAAATTCTGAGCCACCCGAACCATCCAATCATCGGACCCTGCTTATTGCAGGCCCTTTCAACATCCCAAAAGCCACGAGCTTCACAATAAGGGTTTACGGCCGTTGCATTCGAAGTCAATATGCTTTGGATGAACGATCCAAAAAACCTTAAGCTTGACTACTGGCGTATTATCGACGCGTCGCGCGATTTAAGCCATTGCGCGTCTGGCCTCTTGAACCAGCTATACGCCCCAAACTGTGTCATGTCGGTCTGTGCTCCATTTGACCGCGCCAATGGTGATGCGCTGATTGGTCGGGACGCCATATATGAAGGCTTCTTCGCGCCATTATTAGCGTCTTTCTCGAACCTCGAACGCCGCACTGACATCTTGATGCAAGGCGAGTTCAAAGCGGGCGATTGGATCGCAAGTTACGGCTGGCTCATTGGTACGTTTGAAAAGGACTTTTTCGGCATTAAGCCGACACATCGTCCTCATTGGCTCCGCTTTGGCTGGTTCGAGCGGCTTGAAAATGGGCAAGTTGTTGAGAGCATCATCATCCTTGATATAGCAAGGCTGATGATTGAATGCGGCACGTGGCCGGTTCGGGCACAATTGGGCGAAGTGTGGTCGCCTGCACCTTCTGCCCAAGACGGCCTGCACCTTGGCTTGTCGGAGCCTTCAGAGAGTGAGAAGAGCCTTAAATTGGTTGAAGCGATGATTGCCGGCCTGATGAGTTATGACGGCAAATCATTAAAGAGCATGGGCATGACCCGCTTCTGGACTCCCCAATTTCATTGGTATGGGCCAGGCGGCATTGGTAGCGCACGCGGGCATCAAGATTATGAGCGGGCGCACCAACAACCTTTTTTGACCGCGTTTCCAGATCGCATAGGTGGCAATCATCGGTGCCGTATTGGCAATGGTGCTTTTGTGGCTTCCTCAGGCTGGCCCAGCATAAACGCAACGCATTTGGGCAATGGGTGGTTAGGGATTCCGGCGACTAACAAGCGCATTACCATGCGCGTTATGGACTTCTGGCGTCGAGAAGGCGACTTCCTCAGTGAGAACTGGGTCTTTATCGACATGATCGATCTGCTGAAGCAGTTCGATATTGATGTATTTGCAAGCCTTTAGGCTGATGCAAATGTTGGGGGCATAATATGAAGTTTCAGGCACTCGATTGGGCGATCGTAATTGCTTTCTTGGTTGGCAATCTGGTGCTTGGCTATTTTTTAAGTCGAAAGGTCACCACCGCCAAAGAATTCAATTTGGGTAGTGGCAATACACCTTGGTGGGCAATCGGCTTATCGGTAATCGCTACCTATATCAGCGCCCTTTCCTTTCTAGGCGCGCCTGCTTGGGCCTATAAGGACGGGCTAGCGGCCTTAGCTATTCATCTGAATTATCCGATTGTCATCATACTAGTGACCGGGTTTTTCTTACCGTTTTTTTATATGAGCGGCGTTGCCTCGATTTATGAATATCAAGAACGTCGGTTTGGACAATTAAGTCGGGCCGTCATGTCCATTATATTCTTGGTGACACAAGGGCTCTCAACCGGCGCGATCCTCTTTGCGACCGCCCTTGTTTTGAAGTTCATAACCGGGATGTCCATCCCCATGGCTGTGGTCATCGTGACCATTATGGCTTTGATCTACACCACCATGGGAGGCATGCTGGCTGTTATCTGGACAGATGTCTTTCAAGCAGCGGTGCTGTTTGGTGGTGCGATCGTTATTCTGATTGCTCTTTTTGTTTCTATGCCAACACCGGTCGGCGAAGTTCTGGCAAATCTCAAGGAATTGGGGCGGTTGAGCGCGATTGATTTCACGCCCGACCCCACTGTCGCGACGACCATATATTCTGGCCTGTTCGGCATGGCCCTGTTTCACATCACCGTTTATGGCGCGAACCAGATGATGGTTCAGCGCACGCTGGGGGCCAAGAGTATTGGAGATGCCAAAAAATCCTATCTGTTGATGGGGTATGCCGCCTTTCCAATCTATTTTCTCTTTTTCTTCATCGGCGTGCTCGCTTATGGCTATTATGACGGCAAGCCCTTCGACGAGCCCAATGAAATCATCCTTCAATTCGCGGCTGAATCTGGTGTGCCTGGGCTTCTCGGCATTCTCGCAGCGGCGGTGTTGGCGGCCTCCATGTCGACATTAAGCTCGGCCTTTAACTCAATGGCGACCGCAAGCATTGTCGACTTCTACCAGCGCTATTACAAAAAAGATGGGGATGATGCGCACTATCTGCGAGCAACCCGTATTGCGACCGTAATCTGGGCTGTGATCATCATTGGCCCTGCGATCCTTTACGATCAATCCAACGGATCTATTCTCGAAGTTCTAAGTAAGATCGGCAGCTATTTTGTCGGGGCGAAGCTTGGCATGTATGGCTTGGGTTTCTTCTCAAAACATACAACCGAACGCGGGCTGATGGCCGGCGTTATCGCAGGCTTTGCCATCATTGGGTACGTAGCAAATTACACAGATATTGCTTGGCCTTGGTTTTGTTTGATTGGCGGGGCTGCAACCGTGATTGTCGGATGGACCACAAGCCGCATTCTGGACGGCAAGCAAGCGGAATGGTCGCCCTATTCGGTGCCCGGTCAACAAGCGCGCTTTGCCGCCGAAGGTCGGCCACTCAAAGACGGCAATTGGAATACGATGCCTGGGGCTATTGATAAGCAAAGCCTATGGTTGGTCGTTTATCTCTTTGCCACGCTGATCGCTTTGGCTCTGTTTGAATATCTCGTCTGATGCAGACTCAGTCTTGCATGCGCATGCGAACCAGCCAAACCAAACAGGCTAGTCAAGGGCCGGATGTAGGCTGTATCCAGGGCATTTCTGCAACACCTGATGATTTCTCGTACAAGCCAGTCGGAATTTATGCCTTAAGGCCCCATTCGTCTGTCAAATTCTGCTTGCATTCGAAGTCATAATAATATCACATCAACATTCGAAAAATCGAGGGGGTCCTTGCGATGCTGAATAATTTCGTCACTCACGCGACAAAAACAACGCTTTTAGCAACCATTTCCGGGTTGGCCTTTATGGTCGCTACGCCGAGTTTTGCTCAGCAAAACACGACTGAAGCGACAGCCGAGCCTGAGCGCGGCATCGAAACCGTTGTTGTGACCGCGCAACGGCGTGAAGAAAATCTGCAAAATGTTCCCCTCTCCGTATCAGCCTTTAGCGCAGCGCAAATCCAAGCGCGCGGCCTTACGGACATGTCGCGCCTCGAAAACTCTGTTCCAGGCCTAACATTTGGTCGCTCCGGTGTTGATGCTCGGCCAGCCATTCGCGGTGTCCGGACTGAAAACGTCGGCGTCAATGGGGATACCACGATCGGCTTCTTTATCGATGGCGTTTATCAATCGCGTGCAGCGCAGGCCACTTTAGGCTTTGTCGACCTCGATCGCGTGGAAGTTTTACGCGGGCCACAAGGCACGCTTTATGGCCGCAACACATTTGGCGGCAATATTTCCATCGCCACCGCCCAGCCTCGCATTGGACAATTCAAGAGCGGACTAGATGTTACAATCGGCGAGAACAATAAGGTTCGCATTGAGCCGTTTATAAACATCCCGATTTCCGAAAAGGCCGCTTTGCGCATTAGCGGTGCGTCTGAAGACGATGATGGCTATGTAAAGAACGTCAATCCGAGCGGGAACAATCTGTTTGACGAGAAGACACGCTATATGCGGGCAGCCCTCCTGCTCAAGCCAACAGACAAACTAACGGCGACCATCAAGATTGACAGTGGAACCCGCGGTGGCGCAGGTGGTTCGGCGTTTGGTTACAAGCTTGCCGGTACCTTCTTTGATATCCCGTCAAATCAGCAATTGTTCAATGCGACTGCCATTCGTAACCTGAACACACGTGGCGGCAACCGAGACGGTGTTGTCGATGCCCCCCTCACCATTGATGCAGGCATCCCATTATTTGCCGCCGGCGACCCATACACCATTGATACCGATCAAAAGACAATTCTCGACCTGACCTCAACAGGCGCTAGCGCGAATATTGCCTATGAGTTTGGTGCCTTCACGCTTAAGTCCATCACAGGCTTTGCAGATTTTGAAGCCGTGCGCACCTCAGACACGGACTTCTCGGCCAGTACAATCGGCACGGACTATCAGCTCACTTCAGCTAAAACCTTCAGCCAAGAATTCCAGATTCTGTCGCGCGGGGAAGGCCCACTGAGCTATGTTTTAGGTGCCTATTATTTTGACGACGAATTGCGAGGGGTCTTCATCAACGAACAAGTGCCTCGGACCATTCGCGGAGTAGGAGCACCAGTCTCGCTGCCGGTTGCAGGGGCAGGTTTCTATGATGAGCAACGGGCCGATACGACGTCCATCGCTGCCTATGCACAGGGAAGTTATGTGGTCACCGAAGCCTTGAAGCTGACCGCTGGCATCCGATTTACCCGCGACACCAAGGACTTTAAGTTTGCCAATGCGGCAGCTGTCTTACCGCTTGCTGGAACGCCACCAACCCCTGTTGGAACGGCGATTACATTGGCCACTGGCGGTATTCCAGCAAGTGCCTTTGGTTCTAAGGGTGCTCCTACCAATTGCGTCTTTGCTGCAACCGCTGTTCAGCCACGTCCGGGCTTTGCATGCTTGGCTGCCAACACGGCCGTGCTAACCGGGGCGACCTACGATACCGCTGAGTTTGAGAAGCTGACATGGCGTTTGGCGGCTGATTACCAACTAACTGAGAACAATCTATTTTACGGGTCTGTCTCAACTGGCTTCCGGTCCGGGGGCTTCAATTCCGGCCAGAACCAAGCTGCTCTGACCCCAACTTTCGAGCCCGAAGAAGTCACAGCTTTTGAAATCGGCAGCAAGAATCGCTTCCTGGACAACACGTTGCAGTTAAACGTTGCCGCCTTCTTCAACCAATATGACAGCCTTCAAGAACAGCGGCAGATCCCGGCCGGCAATACAACCCTATCGATTATTGAAAATAGCGGCAAGGCTGAGGCAAAAGGCGCCGAAGTCGAGGGCGTCTGGAGGCCGATTGACAATCTGACCTTGAACCTCTCGCTTTCGGTGCTCGATGCGAAATACACCGACTATACCAATGTGCCGCTGCCATTTGGGACTTCCATTGTTGTTGCCGACGCGGCGCAACTGACCCCGACGGTTGTGAATGGCATCACGATCGCGAATGTTGGACAACGCCGCATTTTCGCACCCGGTTACAATTGCGGCCCAGTTCCTGGCACTGGAACTGGGGCTGTTGGGGCACCAGCATTGGCATTTGGCTGTGATCTGACGGGCAAGAAGTTGCCATACGCATCTGACTATTCCGGCAGCTTCTCGGCTCAATATGTCTTTGACCTTGGCGGCCTTGGGCAGGTCACCCCGCTCGCCGTGCTCACATTCAACAGCGGCTTCTATGGCCAACCAGCCAACTCGATTTTGGATAAGCAAGACGCCTATACAAAAATTGACCTGCGCGTCACGTGGGACATTAATGACAATTTGTCCGTTGCGGCCTTTGTGAACAATGTGACCGATGAAGCGACGGCGACCCGCTTTGTTTGGGGCGGCGGCGGGGCGATGCAAGCCAGCTATGCGCCGCCTAAGCTTTGGGGCATAAAGGCCAACCTGCGCTTTTGATCTTTAGCTAATGCGGGAAAAAAGGGCTGCCGTTGAGAAACGGCAGCCTTTTTTGTTTACTGCGCCGTCCATCCGCCGTCGACAAGAAGGCTTGTTCCCGTAACCATGCGAGATGCGGGACTTGCTAGATAAAGGACTGCGGCCGCAACATCTTCGGGCTGCCCAATCTTGCCCATGGGGATCATGTTTTTGACAAAGCCCATGAAGGCAGGATCATCCAGCATTGGCTTCGTCATGGCGGTTTCAATGAAAGTTGGCGCAACTGAGTTTACGCGTATGCCCTTAGGGGCGAGCTCTACCGCCATGGCTTTGGTCAGGCCTTCTAGCGCGTGTTTGGTCATGCAATAGACGGTGCGCCTTGGTGACCCAACGTGACCCATTTGACTTGTGATATTGATGATTGAGCCGCCGCGTCTATGCGCCAACATCGACTTTGCGGCAGCTTGGGCCACCAAGTATGCTGCTCGAACATTGAGTCCCAGCATCCTATCGAGCGTTTCAAGATCGACATCCTCGATCAACAGCGGACGATTCATGCCAGCATTATTGACCAGAATGTCGATCTCCATTTTGCCCAAATCCTCGATAAATCGGGGATCGGTCACATCACCGACCATGGGCAGAATATTGGTGTGTTGATCCGCCATTTCCTGCAAAGCTGCACCACTTCGTGCCACTGCATGCACTTTTGCGCCTGCCTCTGCGAGGCAAAGGGCGATAGCAGAACCCAGCCCTCGGCTAGCCCCTGTTACGACGGCGATGCGCCCTGAAAGCCCCTGCGCCCAGGTCGGAAGCATTGTGCCATTGCCCATAACTGTATCCCATTCTTGTTTACGCAATTTGGTCTTTGCATTCGCAGTCATTTCCGTTAGCGTAGCGCGCAACACAGGTAAGTTTCAAGCGTTGGGAGGCTGATTTGGCCAAGTATCTTAAAACCGGAATCAGTGAGACTGCGGCTGAAGAAGCAGATGCTGATGTTCGGGCAACGGTTGAGGCTATCATTCAAGACATCAAAACCAGAGGCGATGATGCTGTGCGCGATTGGTCGTCAAAGTTCGATAACTGGGCACCAGACGACTTCAGGCTAGGTCAAGACGCGATTGATGCCGCCTACCGCGCGCTTAGCCCGCAGACGATCGAAGATATCCGCTTCGCGCAAGCCCAGGTGCGCAACTTTGCCCAGATCCAACGAGACGCGCTCAAAGATGTCGAGGTGGAGACACTGCCCGGCGTTGTTCTGGGGCATAAGAATCTGCCGGTGAACAGCGTGGGTTGCTATGTGCCGGGCGGCAAATATCCTTTGGTTGCTTCAGCGCATATGAGTGTGGTGACCGCAAAAGTTGCCGGGGTGAAGCGGATTGTATCGGTCGCACCGCCCTATCAAGGGGTCCCAAATCCTGCCATCGTTGTTGCGATGCACATGGCTGGTGCGGACGAAATTTATTGTATCGGTGGCGTGCAAGCCGTTGCGGCCATGGCGCTTGGAACCTCTACGATTGCGCCCGTCGACATGATTGTAGGTCCAGGCAACGCTTATGTCGCTGAAGCCAAACGCCAACTCTTTGGCCGGATCGGCATTGACCTTCTGGCGGGGCCTACAGAGACCCTTGTCATTGCTGATGATAGCGTCGATGGCGAGCTCTGTGCCGCCGACCTGTTAGGGCAAGCCGAGCATGGTCCCAACTCACCTGCCGTTCTGTTGACCAATAGTGAAAAGCTGGCCCATGACACGATGGCCGAGATTGAACGGCAGCTGACTATTCTGCCAACAGCGGCGATCGCCGGAAAGGCATGGGCCGATTATGGTCAAGTCATCGTAGCAGACAGCTACGAGGAGATGGTCACGATAGCCGATAAAATCGCCTCCGAGCATGTCCAAGTGATGACCCGCGACCCCGATTACTTCTTGAATAATATGACCAATTATGGCGCGCTCTTTTTGGGCGCACGGACCAATGTCAGCTATGGCGACAAAGTAATCGGAACTAATCACACATTACCGACGCGCGGCAATGCACGCTTCACAGGCGGGCTTTGGGTTGGAAAGTTCATCAAGACCTGCACCTATCAGCGCGTCTTGACCGATGAGGCCAGTGTGATGATAGGTGAGTATTGCTCGCGCCTTTGCGCTATTGAAGGCTTTGCAGGCCATAAAGAGCAGGCAGATATTCGGGTGCGACGTTATGGCAAAAAAGAAGCTGCTTGATCAAACCACACAGGAAAAAACTGGGGTAACATCTTATGATGTTGCGCGCCGAGCTGGTGTGTCCCAGTCTGCGGTCAGCCGGGCTTTTAGAAAAGGAGCTTCTGTTGCACCGGCAACGCGGGCGCGGATTGTCGAGGCCGCGCAAGCTCTTGGCTATGAGCCTAATGCCATTGCGCAGGGTCTGATAACCAAACGCTCAAACCTCGTCGCCATCATTATTTCCAATCTAACAAACCTCTACTATCCGGAGGTCTTGGCGGAACTTACCCAACGCCTGTCACAGCATGGTGTACGGGTGCTTCTGTTTAGCTTGGCTGCAGAATCCGATGTTGAGGAAGTCTTGGGCCAAGTTTGGCGCTACCGCGTCGATGGCGCGATTGTAGCTGCCCGTCTGTCTACGGATCAATTGGTTGCCTTTTCCAACCGGGGGGTTCCGTTGGTCCTCTATAACCGAGTTGGTGAGGGCGTTCCTGTCGCTAGCGTCTGCTGTGACTCTGATTTGGGTGAGCGCGCTTTGGTTGATGGCCTGGTGCAGGCGGGCCATCGGTGCTTTGGGATTATCGGCGGCCCAGCCGATTCCTACGTAGGCGAAGAACGCGCCAATGCAGCGATCAATCGTCTTGCCCATCATGGCATCAAGGCAGAATTTGTCCGCGGACAGTTTGATTATGAGAGTGGTGGCGCAGGTCTAAAGGCGCTGATGGAGCTCACCCAAGGCAAATTGGACGCTCTGATTTGCGTCAATGATTTGATGGCAATTGGTGCGATGGACACAGCGCGAAACATCATCGGCAAGAAGGTACCCAGCGAATTGTCCATTACGGGCTTTGATGGCGTTAGTCCGGCAACTTGGGAGGCCTATCAACTCACGACGGTACGCCAGCCCGTGCGACGCATGACCCAAGCCGCGGTTGCGATGTTGTTGGAGCGTATTGAGAGCCCAGACATTTCTCCAGAACAGCGCTTGTTTGCCGGTGAATTGCTTTCCGGGCGGTCGGCACGTTTGTTGTGACTTCGCCCCCGACCCTTGTTTGGATAGCAGGCCATATGTGCGACCACAGGCTTTGGCAGGATGTGGGCCCCATCAACACTTATCCAAATGTGTTTGCTGCCATTACCCGGTCCGATAGCGTCGAAGCTTTGGCACATGATGTCCTGAAGAATGTTGAAGGTCCCATTATCCCGATTGGCTTTTCAATGGGGGCTATCGTGAGCCTTATGATGGCCAAACTGGCACCAGAGCGCTTAGTCGGGATGGTTCTTTCCAGCACCAATTGCAACGCAGATTTACCTGAAAGATCGGCCGCGCGCGTATCCCAGCAAGCCCAAGTCCGGGACGGCCGATTAAGCGCAATCGTTCGCGATGAACTGAAGCCGCACTATCTGAGTCCTGCCACCCAAGGCAACAAGCGCGCGCAAATCCTCGAGTTAACCTTGGAAATGGGCCTAGACCTTGGTCGGGAGGTATTCTTGCGCCAAAGCGAGGCCCTGCGAACCCGCCCCGCCTTGTGCGACGCGATTAACAACTTTGCTGGCCCAATCCTTGTGCTTGCCGGAAGCGACGACAGCTTATGCCCACCCGCCTGGCACGCCGCCATGGCAGCGCGCAATCGCCGCGCCAACCTTGTCGAAATTGAAGGCGCGGGCCATTTGGTGCCGCTAGAGCAGCCAGCCGCATTCAAGCACGCCATTTCAGATTGGCTCACCAACCTACAAACAACGCCGAAGCAGGAGATGATCGCATGAGCGAGCGTATTTTAACCACCCATGTCGGATCATTGCCGCGATCAAAGGCCGTTACCGACCTGGTCTTTGCCGCCGAGCGCGGTGATCCTATTGACCAGGCCCAGTTTGATGATGTGATTGGCAGAGCCGTTGATGAGACCGTCGCCAACCAAGTTCGGGTTGGTATCGATCTGGTTTCAGATGGCGAAATGTCGAAGATATCCTATGCGACCTATATCAAGGATCGCATTACAGGTTTTGATGGTGATAGCCCGCGGACCCCGCCCTCTGACCTCGAAGCTTTCCCTAGCTTTCTGAATCGCCAAGCCAGTGGTGGTGGCACACCGACCTATCGGCGGCCAAAATGTGTAGGACCGGTCGCGGTGAAGTCCATGGAACCTCTAAACGCCGACCTCGGCTTTTTGGCTGCAGCACTTGCGAACCATAAACCAGTTGCGGGCTTCATGAATGCGGCATCACCCGGCGTTATTGCGCTGTTCCAGCCCAATGAGCACTATGCAACTCAGGACGACTATCTCGAAGCGCTCGCTGAAGCCATGCGGCCTGAATATGAAGCAATCGTTGCCGCTGGCCTGATCTTGCAACTCGACAGCCCAGACCTAGGGCTTGGGCGGCATATGATGTATAAGGACCGTAGCGATGCAGACTATCTCAATCTCATCGGCACGCATGTGGATGTGCTAAACCATGCGCTTCGCAATGTGCCTGCAGACCGTGTTCGGATGCACGTATGTTGGGGCAATTATGAGGGACCCCACCATCATGACGTTGAGATGGGGGTGATCTTGCCGACACTGATGAAAGCTAAGCCGGCTGGCTTACTGTTTGAGACCTCGAACCCACGTCACCAACATGACTGGAACTATTTTGTTGAGATGCTGGCCATCATTCCCGATGACAAAATCCTGATTCCGGGCGTGATTGATTCAACTACCAATTTCATTGAACACCCCCGGGTTGTCGCTGAACGCATTGAACGCTTTGCCGGAATAATCGGTCGCGAACGCGTAATTGCAGGTACCGATTGTGGGTTCTCGACGTTTGCGGGGTTCGGCGCGGTTGATCCCGAGATTGTTTGGGCAAAACTAAAGACACTGGTGGACGGTGCCGAACTGGCCAGCACTAAACTCTGGAGCAAAGCAGCGTGAGCGCGTTACGAGACAAATTGCTCGCCGGTGAAGTCATCGCCGCTACATGGGTTAAAACACCAAGCCCGATGATTGTTGAAGTCTTGAGTCTCAGCTCTTTGGACTGCTTGGTGCTTGATGCAGAGCATGCCCCTTTTGACAGGACCACCTTGGACCTGTGCATCTTGGCGGCGCGGGCTTATGGAAAGCCTGTACTTGTAAGGCCTGCATCCAGCAGCCATGAGCAAATCCTCAATGCTCTTGATTGCGGTGCTGACGGTGTTGTTCTTCCCCATATTCGAAGTGCCGAGGAAGCTGTCGAAGCCGTCAAGGCCTGCCACTATGGCCGGGGCGGGCGCGGATTTGCCGGCTCTAGCCGCTCAGCCGGCTACACAACGAAGGGCATGGCGAAACATCGTCAAACCGCAAAAGACGTGATTGTCATTGCACAGATTGAAGATGTCGAAGCTGTGGAAGACATTGACGCTATTGCCCGAGTGGCAGGCATCGATGCTCTATTCATCGGTCGCGCAGATCTCACAGTCGCCTATGATGCGGAAACGCCCGATGATGAGATCGTTGTCGACGCGGTCGACCGGATTGTTGCAGCAGGAAAGGCTGCGGGAAGGGTCACCGGCATGTTCCTTGGCCGCGCCAGCGATGTTGCGTTGTGGCGCGGGAAGGGGGCCACCCTCTTTGTCCTTGGCTCTGATCATGACTTCGTACTTCAAGGCGCTGCAGCCCTTGGCCAAGCCATTAGAGGATAATGGTTCTGGTAGGTTGAATACAAAGTTCACTTTCCAACTCAGTCGGCGGCTTCTGAATTCTCGATCCACTCAAATACACTTCAGGAAGCCCAGAACCTTTGGGCGGAGAGCTTGATACTCGTCAATCTCTAGCGGCCGACCCAAGCCAGACCTTTGTCTGGCCGCTTTGCGCCAGAGGTTGTCGTTTGGGGCGGGTTAGCGGTTTCTAGGAAGCGGACATGCGATGCATTTGGGGGCGAGCTGGAGGCACTGAACACTACAAAGATTTCATGTTAGGCCGTCGAGCGGATGCTTGAAGCCACTTTATCCTTTGGGTAATGACGCCGCATGACATTCAAACTCGACCCATCAGATTCGGAGCAATTGAGTTGGCCAAAATTCTTGGCCTTTTCAATAATCTGCATTGCTACCGTCATCACACTTCTAAATCCAAGCTCGACCCAAGAACTGTCGATTGCGCAACGGGCCGTATTTTGGCTGATCCAGGTAAGCGCACTTTTGATGATGATGCAGACGATGCAATTGGGCCTCCAAAAATTTAGCCTATTCTTTAAGTGGCCACTTATCGCACAATTGGCACTTTCAGGCTTTCTCGGAGCCGCGCTATTCGTCCCGATTGGAATATGGATAGATAGAATTCTAGGACTAGATGAAGCCACGGTTACTCTTCCACAAAGTTGGTACCTAGAGTTCTTGGAAGAACTAGCTTTTGTTTCGCCGCCGGCCCTGTCAGCTTGGTTAGGTCTCAATGCCATTCGCTTAAGAGGCGCTATTGGCTTGTTCCAGACGCGAGGCCTGCCCGTAGCCAAGACCGATGAAACTGGCACCCAAGATACAAGCTCGCCTGTCAATCAAACTGGAAGCGATAAGAGTAAGTCGCGATCCTTGAAGCTGCCGTTCGTCGCGTCGCTTCCGCCGCCCCTCGGTACCGATCTTGTCGCTTTATCTGCTGAGCTTCATTATACACGAGTTTACACGATCGTCGGTCAAGCATTGATACTTTACCCCTTTGGCCGCGCCATTGAGGAACTGAAAGTGGCTGGTTATCCAGGTGTTCAAGTGCATCGATCTCATTGGGTTGCACAAAATCACATATTGCAGAAGAAACGCCTCAATTCTCGTGGTCTTTTACAAATGGACACCGGCCTTAAAGTACCGGTCAGCCGACGTCGGAAGAATGACTTATCGCAGGTTTTATGAGAGTAATTGCAATAAACCCTTCTAATCATTTGATATGCCAGACCCAAAATTTTTGCTGGGTGCCAAAGGGTTGATCACGCCTGTCTAAACAGGCTTGTCGCAATTTCCTCAGAGTCTGTGTCCTAATTCCTATGACGATGGGCCGCCGCTTTGAATGCGGGAGCGCTCGGAGCCATGCACCGCATAGCGCAAACATGAGGCCGGCCAGTCAGGAAATTTTTTAGCTCACTGCAGATAATCTGCCCGTTCGTGCAGTGTCGGATACCGTTCGTGCAACAGCGCTTTTCCTTCAAACCACATCACGTAGTTACGCCACAGGTCGAGTAATCAGCCCGACCTCAATCTCCCTACGAAACACTTAGAAGGAAAAGAAAATGTTCTACCGCACATTGGCTGTTGTCGCAGCGCTCTTTGCATTTGGAAATTCAGCAATCGCTCAAACAGCCGATAAAGAGGGTGGTCTCTATGCCAAGGTTTATGGCGGAAGCTCCACATTGAGTAATACGGACCTGCAGATCGGAGGAACTCGCACAAAAGGAAAGTTCGGCGGGGGCGCGCTGGCTGGCGGGGCCATCGGATACGACTATGCTGGGCCTTGGCGGAGCGAGCTTGAGTACACCTACCGATCCAGCTCACTGAATTCCCTTGGAGGGGTTGCTGCAAGCAACAGCGATTACGCCTCAACGTCTATCATGGTAAATGGTCTATACACCTTCAACGAAGCTGGTAGTTTCAAGCCCTATGTTGGTTTGGGCATTGGTTTGACCCGTGAAGTTGATTTCGATTTGAATGCTGGCCCAACTGCCAACCGTGGCCAATACTCCAGAGCAAGTATGTTTGCGGTTCAGGGCATAGCTGGCGTGGAGTATGAATTTGCCAGTGACTGGAAAGGATTCGGGGAACTGCGGACGTTCTCAGTCAATAGCCCAAGTCTCAAGGGAGGTGGCCGTACACTTAAAGCTGACTATCGAACAACTGACATCGTAATTGGAATCGCCAAGAAATTCTAGCAATACGCGCCGCTTGATCGCCTGCCTTCCGACGGGAGTGCTCTGCTTCGTCTGCGGCGACCTTATTCGGTGCTTATTTCACCGAGACAGCCTTTGTCACAGGCCATGCCTTGGCAAAGGCTGTGTTCGAGTTTGAGCGCGCAAGATGAGGCGTCAAGAGGCGCGCTGCGCGCGTCGGCGGACGCCGCCCCTTTTTCCCCAGCTTGCGCAGAAACAATTGTGCGGCCTTGAACCGTTCCAAATGATGTGGTCGAGCACCCAACATAGCCGATCTTAGAAATTGCTTGACCATGGTGCATTCCATCGATGAATCAAACCCTTGTTACCAAGGCTCGATGGACATTGCTCGACCATACCGCGGATCGCGGAAGCCCTGATTTAATTGACAGCGGGCAGACGCTGTATCAATCTAAACTTCATATTCCAAGGGGTAACAGTGGCCACGAAATCGAAGACATCGCGCACGCCCGTGCGCTATCGCGAAAATGGGCTGGCCGCATATGTCGCAGATCGGTCGCCGGACCTTTATATAACCTTTCTCAGCATCCTCGTGGGCATAGTGTTGGCCGACCTGCTACAGCTGGCCCGTAACGATCTCACGCTTTGGCCACTCGACGCACAGGCTGTCATGGGCTGGGGCCAGATCTTCGGAATGGTCAGCTCTGCACTCGGCACCTGGGCAGTCTACGCCCACCTCGCCATTGCTCGACGTCAAATACCGCGCTTCATAGAGTCCCTTGCTGCCTTTGTTGGTCCGTTATTGCTCTTATTCTCAAATAGCTTTGTTGGCTCCGCCGATCCGACAGCCTGGTTCCTTATGGCGGGCGTGTTTCTGACGGTGTCCGTCATCGCCTCCACAGTTAGCGTTCTGACTACTGCAGGCGCTGTCGAGGGACATGCTTTCCGCCGCATGCTTCAACCCGGGGGCTTCCTTCTTATCCTCGTCCTGAGTGCACCGTGCGCGTTCGTTGCCGCTGCTGCTATTCACGGTGAACGGGTGGGTTCTTGGGGCGCAGCTGCCTTGGCTTGGGCGACTGTCCCTGCGGCGATACTGCTGCCTGTACTTTATTTCCGGGACTGGCAGCGGGCAATACGTGAAGGTCCTCGGGAATCTTCACCACGGCCCAAACCAATCCATGCAGTCGGCTCGATAACCGAGGGCTGGGTTCGCGACAAAGTCGCGGATGTCTTCATTACCCTCATCAGCATCACCATCGGCTTAGCGCTTCAGGAAATGGTTGATCAAGCTCGTGACCGGATGACGCTGTGGCCTCTGGACAGCGCCAGTCTTATGACCTGGGGCCAAATAATCGGGGTGGTTTCAAGTGGACTGTCCGCTTGGCTCATCTACGGCCACCTCGCCATCTCGCGCCGAGGATTGCCTTCTTACGCCGAGACACTCAGCGGCGCAGTCGCACCCCTTTTTCTAGCAATTGCTTCAGGCCTTACCGGGAGGGCGGAGGTCTGGCCATGGCTTTATGCCGCCGCCGCTTATCTGGCGCTACAGATCATCGTCACCCGTTTTTTCATCCAACTTGCTAGCGATGCGGTTGAAAAAGCCCTGCTGGTCCGTGTCAATCATCCGACGGGATACACCTTAGTCATGCTGATTGGGGCACCAGTCTACGCCTTGATCGGACTGGGAGATCAATTTGAAGTCCTTCCAGAAGGATTTGTCCTATGTGCTGTGCTGGCCTCGGGACCCGCCGGCATGCTATGCGCATGGCTGTTCTTAAGGGACTGGCGGCAGGCGCTTGGGGTTAATGCTGCCGCTTCCTGACGAAGCGTCAGGAGCTATAGAAGCTTAACATATGGCAACTTCAAAGGAAGCAGGAAATAGAGGGTTACCACTCAACAGAGGTAGGCATTGAAAACTTTGCGGCGCACGTTTTACCACCTTGAAGCCATCGAATGGGTTGTCTAGTCAAATTGGAAGCATGTGGGTGACTTGAGCACCCAAGCTTCCATCATTCATTCAAAGAATTTGTTCGATCACGTCCCATTTGGTGGTGTAACACGCGGTGACAGCTAATCCCCCTGCGCAGCGCTCGTCACATAGCTGGCGGAGCGGGGGGATTGGCGGTTGGTCATTGATCATTCTGGTTTAGGATTGGGTT
>NZ_JBIIYV010000009.1:0-62096 GCF_044346625.1 Aquidulcibacter sp.
GTGGGACCCTTTCTCATAGTTTGGCCGCTTCGCATGCTTACAGCCACAGTAACCGTGCGATATCCGGCACAGCATTCGGCGTCTTAGAAGAATGGAAGCTGGCAGGGTCTATCTTGCAAAAGCGGGCAAAAAAGACCATGCGACGGCAGTACCAGTTTCGTCGATCAGGCGAGTAACTAGCACAGGAATGGCGATCTAACAAATGAAACACAGAACGTGTGGATCAACTTACGTTGATAAGCTTCGTAGACGGAAGTTTATCGGAGGTGGTCTTACAGCCTTAGTCGCCATGCCATCGATTGCACTTGGGCAAGCTAAAAATAGCTCTCGCGGCGCCACGGTAACAATCTTAGATGAGGCTATGGCCATGCCCAGCTTGGGGCGCACCCGGCGGATCTGGCTTTATTTGCCGCCGGATTATCAAAGCTCACGCCGACGCTATCCGGTGATCTATATGCAGGATGGCCAGAACCTGTTTGATCGCGCGACTTCCTATGCCGGAGAATGGCAAGTCGATGAGACGCTTGATCGGCTCGCTGCGGCAGGGGATCCCGGCGCGATTGTGGTGGGGATCGACAATGGTGGTGAAAGCCGCACGGCAGAATATCATCCTGTGTTGCCGTGGTCTGGAACACCCGGCCAAGCCAATGCCTATGTACGCTTTCTAACCGATACCCTTAAGCCCCTAATTGATCGCCGCTTTCGGACCAAAAGTGATCGCGTCCAGACACTCATTATGGGCGCAAGTTCGGGTGCTACTCTTGCGCTCTATGCCGGTATCATGCGGCCAGATATCTTCGGACGCGTCGGTGCCTTCTCCACGCCCCTCTGGCTTAATCCCCGTTTGGACCAACTCGCGCGCACAAGAAGACCCTATCGGCGCGGTGCCCGTGTCTTTCTGGTCAGTGGCCGGGACGAGCGGGTAGGCAACGAACCCAAAGGCATTTTCGCCAAGGATCAGCCCGCTATGGTCGAGGCGCTCATTGGAGTCGGCTATAAGCCTGAACGGGACGTTCGCTCGCGCATTGTCGATGATGGGACCCACACTGAAGCCTTTTGGGCAAGCGAGTTTGAGGGGGCCTACCGCTTCCTGACCACCTGACGGACTTTAAGCGTCAATTTTTTCACGGACACCGGGAATTGCTTCGCGAAGGTCAAAGCTGGGCGTGAGTTCATGCTCATGCGCTTTTTGGATCTGGATGGCCTTAAAAGCCCGCGCCAGTGCAAGCTTGCCTAGTGCACGCGGGTCAAGACCTGCTTGGATCTCTGGTGCCATGTTGAGACGGCGGCGCAGCACGCCATTGGCGTAAATGACGTTAGCCCGCAGAAGAGCCGCTGGCGTCATGAACTCAACCGACAGCGAGACATTGACCATCGGCCCATTGACGATGCGATGGGGGGCATTTTGCGCCCACGTCACCATCATGCCAGGTTCCAGCGTCACATCTTGTGCCTCTTGGTCCCAAGCGAGTTCAAACGGAATTTGCTCATCTGTTTCGCGCAACACGACGGCTTCAATCTGTTCAGGGCGTGCAAACGGGGCCTTGGCGGGATAGACGCGCACATGCTTGGTGCCGCGAACTTGCCAGAGCGAAACCAAAGGCGAATCCAGATGATAAAAGACCTGTGCATTCGGCGATGAAATCAGCACACCGAGGTCGCGCTTCATCGTCTTTAGGCCGGAAACATTGGCTTCCTTGTCGCGGAAAATGTCGTCGCACAACGCAGCATACTCAGGCAGATGGGCATTGGCGGCGCGCAAGTTCAGCCAAATCCGACCGTCTTCAACGGCCTGCATCAGCTCAGCACCGCTCATATCCCCGGCCTTGCCGATGCGCCAGGACTGCCAATCCACCGGATCATGGCCCATGGTAAAGACGCCCAACTTGTGGCGCGGATAAGAGTCCAAGAGTGCCGCTAGGCCTGCGTCTGAAAACATCGGCCGTGTGTGCAAGTCATGCTGTGCCACAATGGTCTCACGACCAAAGCGCTGAGACACATCAGCTGGCCAAGAAACGATCGAAGCTGGTTTAGTCATGGGAAGACACTCTATCAACTGTTTGCGCTTTACCGCGCGCGATGAGGCGACGCGGTGCAGAGGTTACTGCAGCCCAACCCGCATGCAAACGCCCTGCCAAGTCAGGCTCCACGCTTGCAATCAAGTCTAGTCGTTTTTGGATCAAGCCGATTGGACCTGTCTGGGCCGTTGAGACAGCGGTCGCCAGTCGCCCGACTTGGCCAGCCTGAACAGTTACTGGATTGCGTGCAAACTGCGATTTATAATGGCTGTGCCCTTGCGCCAAATCAATGGTTTCAATGCCAATATCTTCGGCATGGCGGACCATCTGGGCTAAGAAGACAATCCCCGGCGAAAAGGGGTGTGCCTTTGGGCAGGTAGAGGCGATCCAAGGATGAAACCACCCGCCTTGACGCACGCCAAATTGCCCGGAAACCAGGTAATCGCCAGCGTACAGCGTAATCAAACAGCCACCAAACTCTGGGTTGGTGCGGCTAAACAAATCCTGCATCATCGCTTTCACCCAGTAGGGGCGCAGGACATCGGTTAGACCGGACTCATGATACTGATCTATTTTAAGCTGCAGAACGACCTCTAGTGCCGAAGGGTTTTGATCGCCGGTTATAAAGCGGATTGGGCCCAATTCCCGGTCCATCTTATTGGTCAAACGCCGTAAATTTTTCGCCCATTTTGGATTGGCCTGCCGCAGACTCTCCAACTTGACCGCCCCACCATCTTTCACACTGAGACGATAGCCCAAGGTCGGCTCTAACTGGACGCTTTGAAACCAGCCATACGGATCTATTAGGCCCGAGACAGCCATACGCTCAATACCAGCTTCGGCCAAAAACGCTGTGCCGTCGCACTTGAGACCAGGTTCACTTACGATGGCTTGATAGTCCGAGAACGGTGCACCAACAGGGCGTGCATGGCCGTGGCTGGCCTTATGAAACGCAAAGAATGCCACGTCATGCCCTGCCTCGGTGGCAATTACCACATGCACATCGCCGCGATGGCGCTGAACCAATTGCGCAAAATAAGGCCCAACCAAGGGCGAACCAAACTCTGGCGTCGCGCGCTGCAGCGCAGCCCAACGGTCAATCTGACCTTCGGTCAGGGCGTCAGCAGAGATCGTGGTGACTTTCACGGGAGACTCAGTCTTTCAAAAAAGAACGCGTGCTGAATTTGACGAGACCGCTATCATGCAAATCCTAGGATTACGTTGACGTGACTGTGATGGGGCTTCCCCGCCCGCACCCATAGCCCCGCGCGGAAAACCACCGGGGGTGCACCTGTAGAGGGGCCGGGGCGCGTGGGTTGCGCCAGATGAGGTGGGCCAGATTAACGGACTGGCCCGGAATACGACGCAAACCATGCGCCCCGGCTGAAATAAGGCTGTGTGCCCAAGGGAGGATCATGAGCCCTCCTCGGTGGTGACATTTCCCCCGCCTGTACATGAAGACCTTTTAAAGAGTGGGTTTGGAACTCATTCAAGGAGATCCCGCGAGTTTTGATTCAAGCCTATTGAAAGACTTGACCTCCGGCTTCACACGGCAGTCGGTCTTGAGCACACCGGGCATGAGGACGAGCTAATCCTCATGAAAACACGAGGCAGCCACGTCTGCCCCGATTAACCCCGCTTACCCATCCCCAACCGGTGTCGCCGCTGCAGCAACAACGCCCTCTCGTCGGAGATGGGCTTAGGTTATGCGGGGTTTGGTGGGAGGGGGATAAGTTTTTATCTGTGCCCCAAAGGACCGCGCACCACTAGGTGCGCATGGCAGCGCGTCCAGATGCGCAGCTCGTGCTGCGCGCTCCAACATTCCCGCCGAAGCGAAGCGCAGAGCGGGGACCTCATTGGACTTTGCGGCACGAGATCCCCGATTGGCTGACGCCGTCCGGGATGACAATTTCCTTGGCTTTAATTATCCAAGAAGCTGCGCAACTTACGCGACCGAGATGGGTGCTTCAGCTTGCGGAGGGCTTTGGCTTCGATTTGGCGGATGCGTTCGCGGGTCACGCTGAACTGCTGGCCGACTTCTTCCAGCGTGTGGTCGGTGTTCATGCCGATGCCAAAGCGCATGCGCAAGACGCGTTCTTCGCGTGGCGTCAGACTGGCCAGAACCCGCGTGGTGGTTTCGCGCAGGTTCGACTGAATGGCGGCTTCAACTGGCAGGATCGCATTCTTGTCTTCGATGAAATCGCCCAGATGGCTGTCTTCCTCGTCCCCGATTGGGGTTTCAAGACTGATCGGCTCTTTGGCGATCTTCATGACTTTGCGGACTTTTTCCAACGGCAGGCCGAGCTTTTCGGCCAATTCCTCTGGCGTTGGTTCGCGACCGATCTCGTGCAGCATCTGGCGCGAGGTGCGCACCAACTTGTTGATCGTCTCGATCATGTGGACCGGAATACGAATGGTGCGCGCTTGGTCGGCGATGGAGCGCGTAATCGCCTGACGGATCCACCAAGTTGCATAGGTGGAGAACTTATAGCCGCGACGATATTCAAACTTATCGACTGCCTTCATCAGGCCAATATTGCCCTCTTGAATGAGGTCGAGGAATTGCAGGCCGCGATTGGTGTATTTCTTCGCAATCGAGATCACCAAGCGAAGGTTGGCCTCCACCATTTCTTTCTTGGCTTGTCGGGCTTCGCGCTCACCCTTTTGCACGGTTTGCACGATGCGACGGAACTCGTCGATCGGCACGCCGGTTTCTTGAGCGAGGGTGAAAATTTCCTGACGGATTTCGTCAGCACGGTCGCGTTGGTCACCAGCAAAGCGGGTCCAAGACTTGGTCTTATCCTTGACGGTGTCGAGCCAGTTTGGGTCCATTTCGTGGCCTTGATAGGCCTTGGCGAAATCAGGACGGCCAATGCCACAGGTTTCGGCCAGACGCATCAACTTGCCTTCCAACCCGATGGAGCGCTTGTTGATGGTATAGAGCTGTTCAACGAGAGCCTCGATCCGAGCATTATTCAGCTTCAGGCTCTTCAGCTCGTCGATGATGCTGTTTTGCAGCGCATCCATCGCGGCCATATCATCATCAGTGATCGACACACCGCGAATACGGGCGTCGAGCGAGCGATCCTTTAGGGTGCGGAAGGCGTCAAAATGGGCAGCCACCGTATCAAGGATGCCCATGATACCGTCGCGAAGCTCGCCTTCCATGGCTGACATGGAAAGAGCTGCACCCTCATCTTCTTCCGCTTCGGCGCGGGCCGCACGCGCAGCGCGAGCCCCTTCTTCATCATCTTCATCATCGTTGCTGGCGAGGACTTCTTCTTCCTCCTCTTCCTCTTCTTCGACCACGGGAGGTGCATTTTCTGCCCCATAAGTCGCTTCAAGGTCGATGATTTCGCGCAAGAGGACGCGGCCAGTCTGCAATTCGTCGCGCCAAACCATGATGGCTTCAAACGTCAGCGGGCTTTCGCACAAACCGCGGATCATTGCGTCGCGACCCGCCTCAATGCGCTTTGCAATCGCGATTTCGCCTTCGCGCGACAAAAGCTCTACCGCGCCCATCTCACGCAAATACATGCGGACGGGATCGTCGGTGCGGTCTTGGCCTTCTTTGGTATTGCCGGTTTGGATGACGACCGCAGAGCTCGACGACGAGACGGTAGCGACTTCGCCACCTTCTTCTTGTCCATCTTCTTCAGCTTCAATCAGATTGACGCCCATTTCGCTCAATTGAGCCATGACGTCTTCAATTTGCTCAGACGTGAAATCTTCCGACGGTAGAATTTTGTTGAGTTCGTCGACCGTGACCCAGCCGCGTACTTTCCCTGCCTTGATGAATTTCTTCACCGAGGCATTGTTCAAGTCCAGAAGTGGCGCATCAGGCGTCTCTGCGGATTGCGCTTCTTCAACTTTTTCTACCATGAATGTGCCGCCTCTTGGTTCCGCCATGTCGTCACACAGCGCACCGGATTGCTAGGATAAATCCCTGCCAAACTGTCTTGGTAAGACAATCTGCCACGGACCCGAATTCTCTGCCCCTATAGCTGAACTTTTTTAAAAGGTCAGCTAGTGGTGCCTGTCCTGTCTGCCGCTAGAAACAACGGCACAGCCCGCCCGTGCTGATTGAAGCACGCGCCGACTTTCTAATCTTCTGCCGGTAGAGAGAAACCCTCTCCCCCGACGATGGATGCCCCAGCAGAGCTGGTCTCGTCGGCCCGCAGCGCACGGCGCTCGCCAACCAGACGCTTCAGCCGCTCAAACGCTGCTTCATCGCCACTGCCTGCCGCAGATACGGCCTCGGCCGCGTCCGACGCCAGAGCCCGGTGGGTCTCCAAACGTTGAAGCGCGATCAGCCAAGCGCGCTTGGCCTCCTCCACACTCAGCTCGGGCCGCGCATGAGGGTTGACCGGCGACCGCCGCGCTTCATCGAGAACGCGTACGGCTTCGCTTTGACCTAATTGGTTCAGATGGAGACGAACGCTGTCAAAATCAATAGTCGTTCCCGCATGATGCAGGTCTAAAAGGCCGTGACGCAGTAAATTCAGGCCTTGATGATCCAGCACAAGGCCTGCAAACGCCTCCTCGTGGCCCTCTAGAAGTTCAGAACGCAGCAAGGGGGCGGTGACGAGGTCTACCAAAGTCCGCTTCGGCCGAACCGTTCCTGCTTTGATTTTTAAGCGTAATTCCGCCGTCGCGCTGCCAATAGGGCCGGCGTCGCCGCCCTTACCGCGGGCCTTGGGCACAAAGGCTGGCCGGGCAGCGGGGGCAAACAAGGTGTCGAGACTGCGACGCATGTCCTCGTTGAGTTCGCGCTGTAAATCAGGGTCTGTGACCTGGCCTGTCAGCTGGCGCAGGCGCTTGCGCAGGCCCGCGCGGGCTTCTGCCGTCACCAAGGGTTCACGCTCTTGTTCGCGCTGGAATAAGAAGCTGCCGAGCGCCAAAGCGCTCTCCAGAACCCCCTCAATGCCAGCCGCGCCTTTGGCCTTGATCATATCATCTGGGTCTTGGCCTTCGGGCAAAAAGCCGAAGGCGAGGGTTTTGTCAGCCGATACCAGTGGCAAAGCGCGATCTAAGGCGCGTTCGGCTGCTTTCAGGCCCGCCTTATCGCCATCAAAGCACATAATAGGCCGCTTCGACGCTTTCCAGATCAGGCCCAATTGATCTTCCGTAAGGGCTGTCCCCAAGGGGGCCACAGCGGCAAAGCCAGCGCGCTCTAACGCGATGACATCCATATAGCCTTCAGCCACCAGAATAGGCTTATCCTTGGCTGCCGCCCGCGCCTGCGCATAGCGGTAGAGGTTTCCGCTTTTGTTAAAGACCGGGCTATCGGGACCATTGAGGTATTTGGGCTGGCCATCCGGGTCGAGCGTGCGTGCGCCGAAGGAGACGGTGCGGTCGCGCGTATCGGCGATGGTGAACATCACCCGACCCCGGTAAAAATCAAACGGCGCACCACCATCATCAGGCAGTTTCAATAGGCCCGCTTCCACCAGATCGGCCAATTGATGCCCACCTTGGGTCAACCGATCCTTTAACCACGTCCGGCTATTTGGGCTGAAGCCTAGGCCAAAGCGGTCCCAGTCGGCTTCATTCAAGCCACGCTTGGTCAGATAGGCCCGCGCTTTGGTCCCTTCCGGGCTGCGCAGAGCTTGGGCAAAAGCTGCGCGCGCAGCATCAAGTGCCGTCGTTAAGCGCTTGGCTTGGTCATCCTTGGTGACGGCTTCTGGATCACGCGCAGGCAGCGGGATGCCCAGATCCCGCGCCAAACGTTCCACCGCCTCGGGGAACGGCACATTTTCTGTCGCCATAATAAAGTCGAGCGCATTGCCGTGCTGGCCACAGCCAAAGCAATGATAGGTGCCTTTGGAATCTAAGGCATGAAAGCTGGGCGTCGCCTCATTATGGAAGGGACAGCAGGCCCACATATCGCCGCGTGCGAGATTAGACTTGCGCTTATCCCACGTCACTTTGCGACCGACCACATCCAATATGGAGGCGCGCGTCAGCACTTCGTCTATAAAGGGGCGGTCAAAGCGGGACATTGAATGCGACAATGGGGCTTCAAACCCGAATCATCAAGCCCGCAGCCCATCGCGGGAAAGGCGAATTTCGCCAACCTGTCTCAATTGGGCTTGAACTGCTTTTTGAGGACAGCTAGAGGCAGATTATCTGCCACGATCCTCCCGCTATGATAGGCTTAGACTCATGAAGTTTTCGACCCAGCTGATTGCTCCCGCCCTACTGGCCTTCATGGTCGCCACCCCCAGCTTCGCCAGCGAGTTACATGGCACCCGCTGGTTGACCGCCAATGGCAGCGGGATCATCCGCATTGAAGCTTGTGGCAAACAGACGTGCGGCCGCATTGTTGGCCCTGGCCCAAAGGCTGACAAAAACGCCGCCACCACCGACGCTAAAAATCCTGACCCAAAGTTGCGGACGCGCTCGATTGTCGGCATGGCGATTTTGACCGGGTTCACCGCTCAGCCCGATGGGAAGTTCACGGGCGGGCAGATTTATGATCCGACCGAGGGCAAGGTTTATCGCAGCGAATTTCGCCGAAAGCGCGATGGCAAACTAGAAGTCAAAGGCTGCGTTGGCCCGATCTGTGTTGGCCAAACTTGGACGCCTGCCTCCTAAAACGAAAAACCCCGCCTTCGTGCTCTACGAAGGCGGGGCCAATTCACTGGTCCTAATCGCCGCAGCGATCAGGGCGAAGCTTACATATGCTCCAGCATATATTCAGCGCCAGAAACCTTATATTCTGCAGGCGCTTCCACGAACAAATGTGTCACGACGCCATTGTCGGCGACCAGCGAGAAGCGCTGTGAGCGCACGCCCATGCCAAACTTCGACGCATCCATCTCAAGGCCGATCGCCTTCGCGAAACTGCCGCTGCCATCGGCCAGCATGGTGATTTCGTCGCTGACGCCTTGATCCTTTGCCCAAGCGCCCATGACGAACACATCGTTCACCGACAAACAAGCAATCGCGTCAACACCCTTAGCGGCCAATTCAGCGGCCTTTTCCTTATAGGAAGGCAAATGCTTGGCCGAGCAGGTTGGCGTATAAGCTCCGGGGACGGCGAACAAAGCGACCTTTTTGCCGCCGAAAATGTCTGCCGTGGTGCGTGGCGCTGGACCATCAGCCGTAGGGACCATGAAGGTTGCTTCGGGAAGGCTGTCGCCTACTTTGATTGTCATCTGTCGTTCTCCATCATGGCGGCTAAACCATCCTTCTGCCAAAGGGCGTCAGGGCTAGCCGCATACATTCTAGATAAGCTATCCCCTTCGTGATTCAAAGATATGACCATGCTCAAATCTGGGCGTAATTTATCCACCCAAACTTTCCAGCTTTTGCCTGCTCCATCTGCAGGTTGCGACAATTTAGCTCATCCGAACAACGCAAAACTAAAAATTCAGACTAGACATCGAGAGATTTTAGCAACACGATCACGTTCATGAGAAACTCGCTGGTCGGACGCTTCCTGATTGCCACCCCTTCGATGGCAGACCGTCGTTTTAAACGCTCGGTGATATTGGTGTGCGACCATGATGAAACCCACGCCATGGGCATTGTGATCAATCGGGCAATGCCGCGCCTGATGCTGCCAGACTTGCTCGACCAATTGGGTATCGATTGTGCCATAAGGGTCCCAGCGATCCCGGTATTGGATGGCGGGCCCTGTCAGCGCGACCGGGGCTTTGTGCTCCACACTGATGATTGGTCAAGTGACGAGACCACCAGCCCCATCATGGGTGGCTTGCGCATGACGGCCACGCGCGATGTCTTGCAAGCCATCGCCCAAGGCGTAAAACCCAGCCGCGCCACCTTGGCTTTGGGCTATTCGGGCTGGGATGCAGGGCAGCTCGAAGCCGAAATCATGGACAATGCCTGGCTCGTCACCGAAGGCGATATTGACGCAGTCTTTGCCACCGCCAATCTGGACGACAAATGGGAAGACGCCATCAGCCGCTTTGGGCTGGAACCGTGGCAGATTTCGCAGAATGCTGGACGGGCGTAGGGTGCCATTCCGCTAGGAATGCAGCGCATTGTTTGGGTGTTTTGCCCCACAATGTCATCCCCGCCGGAGCGCAAGCGAAGAGCGGGGACCTTGTGGGACTTTGTGGCAGGAGGTCCCGGATCGGCTGCCCCGTCCGGGATGACATCGTTTTGGTGCTTGTCCACTCAGACAGCCTTTGCCGCAGGCTCTGCCTAGGCAAAGGCCGTTCTCGAGTTTGAGCGCGCAAGATATGGCGTCAAGAGGCGCGCTTCGCGTGTCGGCGAAGTCGATTTCACCTCTTGACTCCACAACTTGCGCAATAAGAATTGTCGGGCGGCGTCAAGGCAAGCGGAGCGACGCATTGAGCCATTCCAAGTGCTTTGACTGACATCCGACTAAAGTGATCTCTGGATTTGCTTGACCCTCGTGCATTCCCTGCGGAACGCACCCTACCACGCGAAGCGTGTTACTAAACCAAATCCTCCCATTCTCGTGCGCCATGCACAACGCGCACAATCTCGGCGACAAAGTCCGTTGCGCGGTACAAGATCAAGTAACTGCCAATCGGTAGCAGGCGCATGTCCGGTCGTACATCAAAACGTGGCGACCCCATTTCTGGCATGGTCCCTAAGGTCGCAAATGTCTTGTGGAGACGATCAAACCAATGTTGCGCGGCGACGGGATTATCAGCGGCTATTGTTAGGACGATGCTGTCGATATCGCTTATCGCTTGCGGCAGCAGACGATAGGTCACGCGGCGGTCTTGCTAGCCGTCGTTTTGGCTAATTTGGCTTGGATTTGGGCCATAGCGTCCGGGCCGTCCACGGCCTCGCCGCTCGCAATGCCCACGTCCCAGAGTTGACCCAACCGTTCGCTGGCCTTGGCACGATACTCTCTGCGCTCACGCCATTCGCGCAATGCTTCGCGCATCAATTCACTCGACGATGCATAAGCACCAGAACTAACAGCTTCTTTTAGCATGATGGCCATTTCGGCCGTTACCGCAACGCTGATTTTCTCGACATTTGACACGGTCGTATGCTCCACGATGGAGGCACCACGGTAGGCAAGTTTCCTACTTTTTGCAAGTGCAAGGGCTCTGTTTTGGCAAAGGTCGTGCTCGAGTTTTGGCGCGCAAAGCGCCCTAAACCTTCAACAGGCCTTCATGAAACTCATTGACCAAAATGGCATAAAGGACGTGGTCCTTCCATTCGCCATTGATCTTTAGATACTGTCTGGCCAGTCCCTCTTCTTGAAAGCCGATGCTTTCCAGTAGCCCGCGGGAGCGGAAGTTTGTTGGCACGCAGGCCGCTTGGACGCGGTGTAGACCGAGCGGTCCAAATGCGTAGGAGACTACGGCGCGGACGGCAGCACGGGTAAAGCCCTGCCGCGCAAACGGCTGACCGACCCAATAGCCAATCGTGCAATCTTGGGCTACGCCGCGGCGGATGTTGGAGATGTTCACACCCCCGACCAGCGCATCATCGCTGATCCGAAACACAAGGAACGGCGAAGCCAAGCCCAATTTAACGTCATGCCGCCAGCCTTGCAGACGCCACAGATAGCAAGCGCGTGACAATTCATCGAAACGCCATTCAGGCTCCCACGGCACCAGCCAAGTCTCGCTCGCCGCCCGCAAATCTGCCCAAGCCTGATAGTCGCCCTTGGTCGCTTCGCGCAAATAGACACCCTCACCCTCGAGGCGCAATTTGCTTTCGCTTGGGTTGACCAGATTGAGAAACACCCCGTTTGGGTCCTTTTTTGCGGTTTAGGCGAAGCTTGCCTTGAAAAGGGCTGCCGCGGCAAGCCCTGAGGCGGGTCCAATCGCTGCTGCGGCAGCTAATCCCTGTTCAGCAGCAGCAACAGCCGCACGGGCCGCCTGTTGCACGGCTTGTGCCTCAACGCGCCTGATCCTTGCTGAAACGTCTTTAAGCGGCAAGGGCCGACCATAGAGCAGGGTCTGGCTGACGGCAGCTTCACAGCGGGCGGCGGGGCTTTCAGCGGCCATCATCATGCTGGCTTCGAGAATGCGCACAGCGCGTTTAAGTTCTAAGGGTGTTGGGCCATGCTCGGCCATTTGCACCAAATGATCTGCCGTGCGGCGTGCGACATCGCCAGCGTCCGAAGGACCACAGCCGACGGAGACGCAAATACGGCCAGAATCCTCATAGAGGTCGCAGAAGGCCTCAACCGAATAGACGAGGCCCCGGGTCTCGCGCAGGTCTTGGAACAAACGCGACGCCATGCCACCGCCCAAAATCTCACACATGACCCGCGCTGCAATCGCCTCTTCGCCGCCCATACGCGGTCCGGGTAAGGAGAAGGTCAGATGGACTTGTTCTGCATCGCGCACCTCGCTCAAAGCCCGACCACCGACTTTGGCGGGCTCAGTCGCGGCGGGATCAAATGGGGCTAAGTCACCAAAGGCGCGTTCAACTTGATCTTCGATCTCTACCTCATTCAAGGCCCCTGACACGGCGACCAGCATGGTCGACGGGGCATAGGCGCGGCCACGGAAAGCATGGATTGCCGCTTGATCAATCCCTGCAAGGCTGGCCTCATCCCCCAAAATGGGGCGACCCAAAGCATGATCTGGGAAGGCTGCGAACTGGTGGAGCACCCCACAGCGATCTTCTGGATCGTCAAAGGCTTCACCGATCTCCTGCAGCACCACCCCTTTTTCAAGCGCCAGATCTTCGGCCCGCAGATGGGGCTTCAGCACGAGGTCTGTCGTCAAACCGAGCGCAAATGACGCATCATCGGCAAGGCAGCGGGCGAAAAAGCCTGTGCGCTCATAACCCGTTGCAGCATTGAGATAGATCCCACGGCCTTCGGCTTCTTCCGCCAAGGTGCGCGCATCGCGCCCACCAGCACCCTTGAACACCAAATGCTCTAAAAGATGGGCGATACCATTTTCACGCATCATCTCAGACCGCGTGCCTGCCTTGATCCAGACACCAACGCAGGTGCTGGCGAGGCCCGGGATCGGGTCCATCAAGAGACGGACACCATTGGAGAGGGTCTTTAAGCTCGCAGCGCTCATGCTGTGGTGCCGATATGGGCGCGGATATAGGCTTTGACGGCAGCGACATCGGCCGGCATGTCCACCATGACTTCTTTGCGGTCGAGAAGATCGGCGCAATGGCGCGGCAGGCCCGGTGCTTGGCCCAAGATGGCCTCAACCGTTTCTGGGAATTTTGCCGGATGGGCGGTCGCCAATAGGACACGCGCGCCCTTAATCTCATCCTCACCAAAGCGGGCGCGCCAGCCCACAGCCGTGTGGGGGCACAAAACTTCGCCGGTCTGTTCAAAGCAGTCGGCCAAGGCCCAACGTGTTTCTTGGTCGTCGACGCCAAACGCGTCAAAATGCTGCTTCAACATAGCGAGAGCGGGTGCTGGAATATCAAACGAACCGCCTTGACCAAACTGGTCATAGAGCTTTTTCAGAACGGCAGCATCGCGGCCAACGGCCTCAAAAATGATGCGCTCAAAATTGCTGGCGACACTAATGTCCATCGCCGGGCTTAAGGTCGCAAGGCTTGCTTGGGACTTGGCATAGGTGCCGGTTTCAAAGGCTTGGGCGATCCCGTCATTGGCATTGGTCGCAATCATGACGCGGCCAATCGGTGCCCCGATCATCTTGGCGACATAGCCTGCCAAAGCATCGCCGAAATTGCCTGATGGCACGGTGAAGTTCACAGGGCCCGCGGCCGACAATGCGGTAGAAGCCGCAACAAAATAGACCGACTGCGCCATGATGCGGGCCCAGTTGATCGAATTAACCGGCGAAAGCGCGACTTCTTGGGCAAAATTCTTGTCAGCAAACATTGCTTTCACAAGGGCTTGCGCCGTATCGAAGTCACCCTCGATATTAAGTGCGTGCACGTTGTCGCCGCCCGAAGCAGTCATAAAGCGGCGCTGCACATCTGAAACCCGGCCCTTGGGCATCAGGACAAACAGGTCCACGCGATCCGTTTCTTTCAACGCTTCTACCGCTGCCCCGCCAGTATCACCCGAGGTGGCGCAAACAATGGCCAAGCGCGCATCGCGGCGTTCCAGTGCAAGGCTGTAAAGCCCGGCCAACAATTGCATCGCAATGTCCTTGAAGGCCAAAGAAGGCCCATGGAACAATTCCAAAATATAGTCCCCCGGCCCAACTTGCTGCACCGGCGTGATGCCCGGATTGGCCCACTGGCCGCCATAGGCTTCTTCGGTCAGGCCGATGGCTTCCTGCATGCTGAGGTCTTTGCCAGCAAACAAGGACAGGACCGCCGCAGCAGTGTCCGCATAGGGTGCGGTCGCGGCCGCGCGGATTTGCTCCGCACTCAAGCGCGGCCAGCTCTCAGGCACATAGAGGCCGCCATCTGGCGCGAGGCCAGTCAAGAGAGCGTCAAGGAAGGAAACCGAAGGGGACCCGCCACGGGTCGAAATATAGCGCATGATTTTGCTTTATCGTGTTGAAGTTTAGGAGGGGGAGCGTCCAAATCGCAGTCGGCCGGTACGGATATGCAGGCCCGTATAGACCCCGATGAGCGCGAAGCCAAACCCCCACCATGTTAAGGCATAGCCTAAGTGTCTTTCGGGGGGGATTTGATTAGCGCCCTTGCTATCGGCCCACGGGTTGATTTGCGTCTGACCGGTCGCCAACGGGTCGACTAGGTTGAGGGCAACATAATAAGCAGGCGAGCCACCTGTTAGTTTCAAACTGGCCCCCATGGCAGGTAAGTCTGGCCAGAACCAATCCTTCAGGATGGGATCATTATCTGGCGTAAAGCTATTGGCTTTGGCCCCCTTGCGCAGCACGCCACGATAACTAACCTGCCCCGACAAGGCCGGCACTTTGTTAGCATCGGCTTCGGCGACAAAGCCGCGATCAACAAAAATCCAACCATCTTCCAAGACAACTGGAGTGAAGATGCGATAGCCGCTGATGCCGTCGCGTAGGGCGCGCAATTTGACGCTACGCGGGTCAACCAAGCCAGTCAGCTCAACCGGGCGATATTCAGGCTGGGATGATTGTAAGGCCGCTGCAACGGAAACGGGTGCGGTAGCGGCACTAATTGCGGGCGCGCGCGACTTCTCAACATACTTGGCCCATTGCCAATCACCCAGCATGTACAAAATGCCTAAGCAGATGATCGACAGGATGGTCAGCACCGGCATTGGGCGAAAGCTGGCTTGAGAGTCTGTGGCAGCCTTGGCTTCAGTTACTTCGGCGGCGGACTCTACGGGCATCGGTACAGGCATGCTAGGTGTGGCGGTTGGCCTTACGGCGGGTTGGGCCACGACAGGGGAAGGCGTTGGCTTCGCGCCAGCTTTGCCGCGCACTTTTAGGCCCGAGGGGACCCAGCCTTCAGGGGTTTCGACTAGAGGCGGCTTAGTCATGGGAATTCTTTCGAGCCTGCTGACCTTCGCCTGCCCGATACCGCCATTGCATGGCAAACATCATGGCCTTGAAGGGGCGCAACAAGCCGATGCATACCGCTGCGGTGAACGGCAAAGCGATCAGAATGAGGAGCCAAATCGGCGGGCGAAAGGCTAATTCAGCGATCAGGATAAAGGGCACGCAAATGGCACCTGCTACCAGAATGACAAAAACGGCAGGGCCGTCACCGGCATCTTCGATGGAAAAGTCGGCTTTGCAGGATTGGCAGCTGGGCTTGATCGTCAACAAGCCGTCAAACAAGGGTGCTTGCCCGCAATTAGGGCACAAGCTGAGCAACCCTGCTTTCCACACATTTACCGCCATCGGCTGTTTGTCCAATCGATCTGGTCTGCCATTTTAGAGTTCGAGCGCTCCCATTAGCACAAACGATGCAGCGCGCGGACAGGTTTTGCAGAAACAAGGGCTTGAAACGACAAGGGGCGGGAGTTGCCTCCCGCCCACTCAGTCTGTGATGTAGCGCTACCTTACGAGAAGGCTACGTAGATGAAGGCAAACAAGAACAGCCACACCACGTCCACGAAGTGCCAGTACCAAGCAGCCGCTTCAAAGCCAAAGTGCTTCTTTTCGGTGAAGTGGCCAGCCATCAGGCGGAATAAGCAGACCGCCAAGAAGATGGTGCCGATGATGACGTGTGCGCCGTGGAAGCCTGTCGCCATAAAGAAGGACGAGCCATAAACGCCAACAGTTTCACCACCAAAGCCGAAATATTTTTCGTGCAGTGCATGCTCATATTCCAGAACCTGCAGTCCCGTGAAGCCCAAGCCCAACAGAACCGTAATGATCAAGCCCAATTGCGCGCCTTTGCGGTTGCCTTCTTGTAACGCATGGTGCGCCCAGGTGACCGTGGTGCCCGACAGCAAAAGAACAAGCGTGTTCATGAGTGGCAGGTGGAACGCATCAAGGGTTTCAACCCCTTCTGGCGGCCAAGTTGCCCAAGCCGAAGCGACTTCTGGAATAGTGGAGAGCGTACGCTCATCCGCATACAAGCCGACTTCAAAGAACATCCAGAACCAAGCCACGAAGAACATGACTTCCGAAGCGATGAACAAGATCATGCCATAACGCAGGCCAATGCCGACGACAGGGGTGTGATCGCCCTTATGGCTTTCCTTAATCACATCGCCCCACCAAGAGGCCATGCAATAAAGGGTGAACAAGAAGCCACCGACCAAAACAATTGGGTCGCCTTTGCCCAAGAGCCAATACCATTGCTGGGACGTCTTGAAGTCTGCGATTGTTTTGGCCTGCAATGCAGGATCGAGGCCTTGGAAGCCAGCATTGGCCTGAAGACCTGCTTCAACGGCTTTCCAGCCGCCAGCCAAAGCGGCTTTAGCTGCCTCTTCATTGGCGAAATAGCCTTGGATGACCGACAAAGGATCATCAACAAAGCCCTTCATGAAGATAACGGCACCAATGGCCAGAATGAAAAGTGCCAGTGACGATACAACCGGCCAAGGGCTGGGATCGACGAGGTGGTAGTCATGTTTTACGGCGGCGTGACCCATGTTTTGGCCCTGTACTATGTCCCAACGCTGTAGACGTTGGAATCCCCAAGTTCTACTAGTCGTTTAGCGCGTTCTTGTCGAACGAGGCAACCACCGAAAGCCGTTTTACTTCAGCTTCCTTCACTGTGTTGACACCGTGGGCTCGGCCCCACTGGCTTGCGCTTGCGCAATCGCCTTATCGCCTGCTTCAAAAAACGTGTAAGACAGGGTCACTTCTGTGACTTCATCGACATTGCGGTCGGTAGCCAGCGATGGATCGACATAAAAGATCACCGGCAATTCCATGCTTTCGCCCGGTTGCAGCGTGCGATCTTGGAAGCAGAAGCACTCTAGCTTCTGAAAATAAGGACCGACCTTGTGTGGCGTGACATTGTAGGTCGCCACGGCTGTAACGGGTCGGTTGGACTCATTTTTGACGGTATAGAAGGCCAAGCCATTTTCGCCGAGCTTTAACGAAACCACTGGCTTCTCGGGCTTAAACGACCAAGGGACGCCGGGGGCAACATTGGCATCAAAGCGGACTTGAATGGTGCGGCTCAGAACTTGGCTGGCGGCCTCTGTGGCGACTTGCGTGGTGCCGCCATAGCCCGTGATTTGGCAAAACAGCTGATAGAGCGGCACGGCGGCATAAGATGCACCCAGCATGGTCAAAGGCACCAAGCCTGCGATCAAGCCGAAACGTGATGTCTTGGTCATTGCCATCGGCTGCTCCTAAAACGGCTTGTTCAGGGCATGGCCCTGTAGACGGACCATGGTCACCAAAAACACAATCGCGACAAAGCCGAAGAGGCAAAGGGCAATAGCCAAACTGCGACGATTGCGGGCAGCGATCGGGTCGAGGGGCGCTTTATCGGTCATTATCTTCGCCTTGCAAACGTGTAAAATTGTCTCAGTCTCAGAACCCGCTCTTTCTTAATCTAAGGCCAAAGCCCTAGCCGAAAAGGGGCGTATGCAGGCCGAACCCATGTTCAACTAGCAATGCGGCAAACAGCGCAGTCAAGTAAAGTAACGAAAAGGCGAACAGGTCGCGCGCAGGGCGATTGTCGATCTGCTTATCGGAGTAAAGCGCGCGGCCTTCTTCACGGCCGTCCGCATCGCCAGCGCGAGAGCGGAAGACACGCCAAGCCAACAACAAGAAAACAAGGCCGGTCGATACCGATACCCACGCATAGATTTGTCCGCCTAGCCCTGTCCAAACCGGCAAAACACCAACGATCACCAAGGCGATTGAATAGAGGAAAATCTGTAAGCGGGTTGACGCTGGGCCCTTTGCAACGGGCATCATTGGCACATTGGCCGACGCATAATCGCCCGCTTTGTACAAAGCCAAAGCCCAAGAATGTGGTGGGGTCCATAAGAAGATGATGCCAACCAAGAGCCAAGCATCCAAAGGCATATCCCCAGTTGCAGCCGCCCAAGCCACCAGCGGCGGCAAAGCGCCAGCAAGCCCGCCAATCACAATATTCTGTGGGGTCGAGCGTTTGAGCCACATGGAATAAACCACGGCATAGAAGAAGATGGTGAAGGCCAAGAGGCTTGCTGCCAGATAGTCTTTCGCGGTCAATGCCAGCAACAAGACCGACAAAATGCTCATCACAATGCCCATCGCCAAGGCTTCTTCCTTATGGACTAGCCCCGCCGGAACAGGGCGCATGCGCGTGCGCTTCATCAGGCCGTCAATATCGGCATCGTACCACATGTTGAGCGCGCCTGCCGCCCCGGCCCCCATGGCAATAGCGAAAATCGCAAGAGCGCCCAAGATTGGGTTATGGTCACTGGGCGCGCACAAATAGCCCACAACCGCCGTGAAAATCACCAAGGACATCACGCGCGGCTTCATCAAGTCGAGATAATCCTTCCAATCGGCAATACGCCGCTTGGGCTGAGCGTCACCAGCAGTTTCGCCGGGCAGATTTTGAGCGGGGATTTCGGTCATGATGGCTTTCTACGAAACACGCCCCCGAAGTGGACCTTCGGGAGCGTGTAAAGTCCGGTTAAGTACCGAGGTTCAGATCAGTGGTGATCCTTGGCCTCAATCTTTGGAAGTTCCGAGAATTGGTGGAACGGAGGAGGCGACGACAAGGTCCACTCCAATGTGGTGGCCGCAGGACCCCAAGGGTTTGCACCCGCAGGACGACGACGCAGGACGAACATGTCCAACAGCATGATGAAGAAGATCCCCATAGCGGCAATTGTGATGAAATAGCCGTAGGACGAGATTAAGTTGAAGTAAGCAAACGCTTCTGGATAGTCCACATAGCGGCGTGGCATCCCTTGCAGACCCAAGAAGTGCTGCGGGAAGAAGATTAGGTTTACGCCAATAAACATCACCCAGAAGTGCAAATTACCTAGCACTTCGGAATATTTGAGACCGCTCATCTTCGGGATCCAGTAGTAGAAGCCTGCAAAGATCGCAAACACCGCACCCAAGGACAACACGTAGTGGAAGTGTGCCACCACATAATAGGTGTCGTGCAGGACGGTATCTACGCCTGCGTTGGCCAGAACAACCCCAGTCACACCACCGACGGTGAACAAGAAGATGAAGCCAATCGCCCAAAGCATCGGGGTCTTGAAGTCGATCGAGCCGCCCCACATGGTGGCAATCCAGGAGAAGATCTTGATACCAGTTGGCACCGCGATAATCATGGTTGCGGCCACGAAATAGGCTTTCAAATCAACGTCCATACCGACCGTATACATGTGGTGCGCCCACACGATAAAGCCAATGAAACCGATAGCCACCATGGCGTAAGCCATTGCGAGATAGCCGAAGACAGGCTTGTTTGAGAAGGTGGAGACGACGTGGCTGATGATGCCAAATCCTGGCAAAATCAGGATGTACACTTCTGGGTGACCGAAGAACCAGAATAAGTGCTGGTACATGATTGGGTCCCCGCCTTGGGCAGGATCAAAGAAGCCCGTGCCAAAGTTACGGTCGGTCAACAACATGGTGATGGCACCTGCGAGGACTGGCAAGGACAACAACAACAACCAAACGGTCACCAGAACCGACCAAACAAACAGCGGCATCTTGTGCAAAGTCATGCCAGGAGCGCGCATGTTGAAGATGGTGGTGATGAAGTTGATCGCGCCCAAGATCGAGCTGATACCCGCAATGTGAAGCGACAGGATCAACAAGTCCATCGACGGACCATTATGGCCCGAGGTCGACAACGGTGGATACAGCACCCAACCACCGCCAAAGCCAGGATCTGCACCTTGACCGGGGACAACCATGGAAAGTGCACCCAGAGCAAAGGAGAATGGCAACAGCCAGAAGGAGATGTTGTTCATGCGTGGGAAGGCCATGTCTGGCGCGCCAATTTGCAAAGGCACGAACCAGTTGCCAAAACCACCAATCATCGCCGGCATAACCATGAAGAATATCATGATCAGGCCGTGCATGGTGACAACCACGTTGTAATTATGGGCATTGCCCCAAGGGCCTTGCGCAGTTGGGTCGCCATTGACACCAAAATATTGCAGGCCAGGTTCCATCAATTCCATCCGGATCATGCCGGACAGCGCGCCACCAAAAATCCCCGCGAAAATCGCGAAGACCAGATACATGGTGCCAATGTCTTTGTGGTTGGTCGACAACAGCCAACGCATGGGATTGAAGACCGATGGGCGGTCGCTCAAATCCGCCATCGCGGGGGCTTCAAGATGAGCAGCAGTGCTTGCCATGTTCAGTATGTCCCTGAGATTTAATTGGCTTGGGCCGGAGCGGCCGTGGAGGTTTGGGTAGCAGCAAATTGGGCCGCTGCGGGATTGGTCGAGCCAGCGTCAGCCGACTTCTGCGAGGCAATCCAAGCATCAAACTCAGCTTGTGGCACCGCTTTGATTTCGATCGGCATGTACGCATGTTTCACGCCGCAGATTTCCGAGCACTGGCCATAGTATAGGCCTGGCTTGTCAACCCGGAACCAAGCTTCGTTCAAACGACCTGGCACAGCGTCCATCTTCACACCGAAGGATGGCATGGCCCAAGAGTGGATCACGTCAGAGGCCGTGATCTGCACGCGAACTACTTTGCCAACGGGAACGACGACAGCATTGTCAGTACCCAAAAGATAAGGTTTGCCAGCGGCTTTCGCCTCGTCCTGCGGCAACATGTTGGCATCAAAGCCTACGCCTTCTGCATCGGCATACTCATAGCTCCAATACCATTGGTGCCCGGTAACCTTCAGCGTCATGTCGTATTTGGCTGGTGTTTGGTCTTCTTTGTACAAAAGTGGGAACGAGAAGGCCGAAATACCGACCAAGATCAAAACGGGGATCAAGGTCCACACAATTTCGATTGTGGTGTTATGGGTGAATTTCGCAGGCACTGGATTGGCCTGCTTGTTGAAGCGGATTACACAATAAGCCAACAAACCTGCCACAAACAGCGAGATCACGACGATGATCGGCAACAGGATCACATCATGAAAGAAGGTGATGTCCCGCGCGACTTCCGTCACTGGAGCCTGAAGTGCATAGCCCTTATCAACGGGCTGATCTGCCCAAGCAAATCCAGCGGCCGATGCCGCAGTGATCAATCCAGCCAATCCTGCCGATTGCCAACGACGCATATGATGCTCCCCTTAACCACGTCAAACCCATGACGTGGCCTCATCGAACCGAAATAGCTCTCTGAGACCATTTGTCACGTGCGTCGATGTGTACAAATTGTCGCAGGGCAACAAAGAGTCGCCCTAATCAAACAAGGCCATAACACGCCTAGGCGGCGCGGGGAAAGTGGGGCGACACATTGGAAACACCACGCTTTTCAGTAATCCCGGACGAGCCGCTGCCCGCTCACACGCCTTTCCCTTAGGTTCACCTGACCGGTACCATCCCGGAAATTCGGCAAATTGGGCCGAAGGCATAGGATTTCGCTAAAAATCAATGCCACGCCTGCCATTACGGCTGGCTGTATCCCTCATTTGCATTGCCGCCAACACTGCTTAAGTCTGCATCTGTGTTGGAAGGAATACCCATGACTGAGCAGATGACCGAACAAACCCTCGCCCCCCTCTCGGAATTGGCCCTGGCGGCAGGCTCTGAAGCGGTACTCAAAGAGGCTCTTTATCATGCCGATGATGGGGAATTATTCTTAGAACGTGCCCGTGGCGAAAGCTTTGTCTGGGATGATGGGCGTTTGAAGTCAGCATCTTATGATTCTGATGAGGGTTTTGGTCTGCGCGTGGTTGCTGGGGAAGCCGCAGGCTATGCCCATGCCAATGAGTTGTCACAAGCCTCCCTCAAGCGCGCCTCCGCTGCGGCCAGCATCGCCAAGCGTGGCCATTCGGGCACACTGGCAGAAGCCCCTGCCCGCACCAATGCGAAGCTTTATAGCGACAGCGACCCTCTTTCCGCACCAAGTTTTGAAGCCAAGATTGCAACCCTTGGCGAGATTGACGCCTATGTCCGGGCGAAGGACTCACGGGTTGTTCAAGTTTCCGTGTCGCTGGCGGCATCGCGCAAAGAAATCGCGATTGTGCGCCTTGATGGCGATGTGCGCACGGACACGCGGCCTCTGGTGCGGGTCAATGTCTCGGTAACGGCCGAAAAAGATGGTCGCCGTGAAAGTGGCTCCGCGGGCGCGGGTGGCCGGGCCGACTATGCGCAGTGGATCGAAGAAGGTCATCTTAAGGCCCTCGCCGATGAAGCGCTGCGCGTTGCTTTGGTCAATCTAGACGCCATACCCGCCCCTGCGGGCGAAATGGATGTGGTTTTGGGGCCCGGCTGGCCCGGCATTTTATTGCATGAAGCCGTCGGTCATGGCCTTGAGGGTGACTTCAACCGGAAAGGCACCTCGGCCTTTGCTGGGATGATCGGACAGCGTGTGGCCTCGCCCGGCGTTACCGTTATCGATGATGGTACTATGGCCGATCGCCGCGGTTCTTTGACGATTGATGATGAAGGCACACCGACCCAGCGCACCGTTCTGATCGAGGACGGCATTCTGGTCGGCTATCTACAAGACCGGATGAATGCGCGCCTCATGGGCGTTGCCCCAACCGGCAATGGCCGGCGCGAAAGCTATGCCCATAGCCCCATGCCCCGCATGACCAATACGACGATGGAATCAGGCTCGATGGATCCGGCTGAAATTGTCGCCAGCCTAAAGCGCGGCATTTACGCCACCAATTTCGGCGGCGGCTCGGTCGATATCACGTCTGGCAAATTCGTGTTCCAATGCACCGAGGCCTATTTGGTTGAGAATGGCAAGATTATCGCCCCCGTCAAAGGTGCCAGCCTGATTGGCGATGGGCCAACCTCGCTCACCAAAATCTCAATGATTGGCAATGATGCGGAACTCGACAAAGGCGTTGGCACCTGCGGCAAAGCCGGCCAATCCGTCCCCGTTGGCGTCGGCCAACCCACCTTGCGCATTGGCGGCCTGACGGTGGGCGGCGCGGGGTAAGGCCCGGGCTGGTATGTGTACACAAAACGTGTACGCAAGTATCTCGATACACAAATTCTGTAACCCGTCAGGCAATGGCCAAGTCTATGGGCCAGCGTAGCCCATTGTGCGGACACACTAAGGTCTCTTCGCTATCTTGGCGAAGAGACTGGCTTTCACGGTTACGCCTATGGAATTTGAGTGGGATGATGAGAAGAATAAGGCGAATATCCTGAAGCACGGCGTGGATTTCGTAGACGCCATGCTGATCTTCGATACTTTTGTCCTGTCAGCGGGGGATCGCAGACACGATTATGGTGAGCGACGCGTTCGCTCGATTGGCATCGTTGACAGTGATTGTTTTGTTGTCGTCCATACCCAAAGAGGGAGCTCGGTGCGCATAATCATCGCTTGCAAAGGTGGAACAGATGAGCGTGAACTCTATCGTGGGTATGTCTCTCGAAGAAGCGCGAGCCAAGCGTGATCGCGGCGAGACCCGTACGCGCAAAGATGCCCCAATTGGCTCTACCTTGGGTCCTGGCTTCTGGGCAGATGCCGTCCCCGTAGAACCTCAAAGCCGCAAATCGGTCCATTTGCGCTTGCGAGCGGAGGTCTACGACTTCTTCGTCACGCAAAGTGGTGGCAAGGGACATATCAAGAAAATGCAGCAAGTCCTCAAAGCTTATGTGGATGCCCACAAGTAAGGGGGCATTTGCGCAAAGTTCTGCCTGTGTCATCAACCCGTCGTGCCATGGCCTTAAGGCGGTTTTGCCCGTAAACTAATGGGGCTTTCACTTTGAGGAGAAGCCAGATGTCGTTTAATGTCCAAGAATTACTCACCAAAGTCGGCGGTGCCGACTTCCTCAAAACCCTCGGCGACAAAGTCGGCCTTGAAGCTGAGCGCGCGCAAACCTTGGCTGCTGACCTCTTGGCCCATGCCAAAGAAAGCGGTGGCGACATCATGGGTTCGGCCCAGATCATCGCAGAAAAGACCGGCCTGCCGCTCGAGCAAGTGCAAGGCGTCGCCGCTGGCCTTTCAACCAGCTTGGGCGAAAAAGCCGCTGAACTGACCGGTGCAGCTCAAACCTTCGTCGGCGACATGCTGGGCAAGCTGAAAGACACCCCGCTGTCGGGCATGGTCGCCAGCCTTGACAAGGACGGCGATGGCAATCCTGTCAACGACCTGACCGATATGGCCAAGAATGCTTTGGGTGGCCTGTTCGGGTCGAAGAAATAGTCTACACAGGTGGGCGCGACAGGTCTCTGTTGCGCCTGCTTGACCCTCCAGCCAAAACCCCGAAATTGGTCTAGGACTTTCACTAGATCGGCGAAATGGCTAGGACCCTGCCCTCATGACCCAGTTTGAAACCGACATTTTGCCGACTCTCATCGCAACTGGCATGGAAACCGCCGTTAATCTCGGTTTAAAGGCGCTGGGCGCGATCGCTCTGTGGTTTATCGGGCGCTGGGTGATCAGCTTGATCGCTCGTGCCATCACGCGCGCCCTGCTCCACAATACGATGGACCGCACGATCAAGACGTGGATCGGCTCCATCGTCACCATCGGCCTGAACATCTTTCTGGTCATCACCATCCTCAATGTCTTTGGTATTGAGACGACCAGCTTGGCGGCACTGGTGGCAGCCGCTGGCCTGGCGGTTGGCGCGGCTTGGTCGGGCCTATTGTCCAATTTCGCCGCCGGTGTGTTCTTGATCCTGTTCAAGCCGTTCAAAGTCGGCGACTTCATCACAGCCGCAGGGGTGACTGGCACCGTCACCGAGATCGGCATGTTTGCGACCGCGATCAACACGCTGGAGAATGTTCGCACCATCATTGGTAATAATGCGGTCTCCACGGCCATTATTCAGAATTATTCCGCCAATCCCTATCGGGCGGTGGATCTGCGCGTGCAATTGGCCGCCAGCGTCAGCCCGGATGACGCCAGGGCGATGCTGCTCAAGGCCGTATCAGCCATCCCCAATGTCATTGCCGACCCGGCCCCTGTCATTGAGATCATTGAGTTTACTGAATCTGGCCCCAAGCTTTTGGTTCGCCCCTTCTGCCATAATGATCATTATTGGCAGGTCGTGTATGATACCCACAAAGTCATTGCCGCGACCTTTGGCGATGCTGGCTTCCCGCAGCCTTCAGTCGCGCGCGCGGTCAAAAACGTCTGACCTGAACGAGAGGAGCATTCAATGGCCCAGCCCCCGCCTTCCTTCGAACCGACCATGGTGTGCGAGGATCTAACGGCGCGGCAAATCTATGCCCGCGTTAAAGCCAATCCCAACCGCGCCAGGTTTGGCATTGGCAACAAGCTCGCCATCGTCAATATCGACTTTCAACAGGCCTATACCCGGCCGGACCTGTTCCCCAACACATCTTACGTAACCGATCCTCGCCAGATTGAACACACCAATCGCATCAGCGGTTTGGCGCGGGCCGCTGGCATGCCCGTTATCTGGACCCGTGTGGCCTATAAGCCTGACGCGGGCGATGCAGGCGTTTGGGGCACGCGCACCAACACGCCCGACAGTTTGCAGAACATCAAATATGACAGCGATCGCCACCAGTTCGACCCTCGCTGCGAGATCGATCATGGCGTTGACCTTACCTACACCAAGCGCATGCCATCGGCCTTGTTTGAGACCCAGCTTGCCAGCTACCTGGTCTGGCACAAGGTCGATACGCTCGTCATCACCGGTGGCTCGACATCAGGCTGCGTCCGCGCCACAGCCGTCGACAGCCTCAGCCACGGCTATCGCACCATCGTGCCAGAAGAATGCGTCGCCGATAAGCACGAAAGCTATCACTTCGCCAATTTAACGGACCTTCTGTTGAAATATGCCGATGTGGTGGGCGTGGCCGAGATTGATGCCTGGTTTGCTGGGCGCGCGCGCTAAGAGGACTGCGCAGCACGAGCTGCGCATCAGTACGCGAAGACAGGCGCGCTCGTGCTGCGCGGTCCATGGACCTATCCTGCCTGATCACCCCCTCACCCAATCGCCTCATCCAACAATAACGCACGCGCATAACGCACGGGCGGTGAGCCAAAGCCTAAAATCCCATCGTGATAGGCCTTCAGCTTGAAGGCCGAGCCTTGTTTGGCTTTGGCCGCGGCGCGCGCTTCCATATGTTCGGAGAAGCCGACGAAATAGGTGGAAAGTTGGGTGACGGATAATTGCGCGCGACGCCATTTGCCGGCGGCTTCTCGTTCTTCTTGGAAGGCGGTTTCGGTCAAGAAGGTCATGACTTGGGCTTCACTCCACCCGTCGACATGAATGCCCTGGTCGATGATGGCATTGGTGATGGTGCGAAGAAGGACCTTCAATTGGGTCAAGCGATAGAGCGGATCATCGGCCATAAAGCCTTCTTCCACCATCACCGTCTCAGCATAGACCGCCCAACCCTCCACAAAGCTGCCCGAGCTTAAAACGGCCCGCAGGATGGATGGATAGGAACTAGCGTGAAAAATCTGGACATAATGGCCGGGCATGGCTTCATGCACGGCAATGTCTTGAATGCCGCGGCGATTATATTCGCGGGTGAAGGAGATCGCCTGTTCTTCGGTCCAATCATCCGGAATGGGCGAGACGGCATAGAAGGTGTCCAAGTGCTTCTCAAGCGGCCCTGGGCTGTCGCAATAGGCAACTGAGAAGCCGCGTTGGAATTCCGGCATCAGGATGATGCGGACGGGGCCGTTCGGTAGGGTGATTAAATCCTTTTGCACGACAAATTTGCGGGCGATTTCGGTCGCCTCTGTCGACACTTCCACCAATTTATCCCGTGCGGGCCGATCCGCTGCCGCCAGATCAAGGGCAGTACGAATGGCCTTTTGCTGTTCGGCTGGCGTTGGCGTTGCTGGTAATGGCGGGGCATCGGTGCGGCCAGACAAGGCCTTGACGGAAACCGCATACATGTCAGCCCGCACGTCGCGCACCGCTTGTTCTGCCCGGCGGCGAATCTCTTGCCGTGAAAGGGGCGACAGGAGGGTGTAAGTCAGTTGCTTATCGAACCGGGTAGCGCCAGCCCGGAAGTCTGCCTTGGCAGCGGGCACCAAAGTCTGATCGATCCAGTTTTGGTGCGTATCAACGGCACGCAAGAACCCGGCAATCGCGGCATTTAGCGCTTCGAGCTCCGCACCTTCAAGCGCACCCTTCGCAGGCTCAATCATGTCGGTAATGATAGACTTCAGGCCCGGATTTTGCGCCGCATAGGTCACGGCATGCGGGGTCGGCACGCGCGCGGGCGCAAGGTTTGCGCGCGCGGTGGCGAGAAAGACCGGCAGAAGCTTGAGACGGGCGGTCACATTGTTCAACCGCTGGGGCAAAGGCGCAAAATCGCGGGCCATTAAAGTGTAGAGGGCGCTACCTGCCGCATCTTGCCAGAGCAAGGGGTTCCACGCCCAATCTTCTAGCGCTTCGGTTGTCCAGATTTGCGCCTCAAGTGCGTTGACCAGCATCGCCCGATCGACCTGATTGGCGCGCGAAAGGGTGCTGGGTGCAAGTGCATTCAGACGCGTTAGGATGGACTTGGCAAAGTTCAGCGAGGCGGTGCGGCCTGCAGGCGTATAATCATTCAACAAATGGTCGAACCGGTGATCCCCGGTCCAAGTTGCCGAAACCGGGCTTAAGCGCATCGATTGGTCAAGCCAGTCTGCCGCTATCTTTGCAAAACTGGCATCCGGGCCCGTTTGTCCCTTCGCCCATAAAACACTGGGCAGGAACGGCACCGCCGCACTCGCCCCCAAAGCCCCTAAAACTGTGCGGCGCGAGTTCTGACTTGATTGGGGCATGCTTTAGTCTCCCAGCTTGCTATTCGATAAGCACTATAGGGCCGTTAGGTCGGCTGTCATCCCCACAAGAATGCGTGCAAGTAGCCTAACGCGCATCATCTGGGGCGCGCACAGCCACCCCGAAGGGAACAAAGTGCTTGGTATTTTGGGTGATAATCGTCAGATCATGGACTTTGGCGATACCTGCAATCGCTGCATCCGCCATGCCCGAATTATGCCCAGACGCTGAGGCCCTTGCCTCAAGTTGCCCGCCAATAGCTGCTGCCGCCACATCGATCGTGAGAATCCGGTCTTCATAATTGGCCACAAGGCCCATGAGCCAGCGTCTGAGTTCGGCGGCCTTTACGTCTGCTCCCTTATGTTCAAGGAGCGCTATTCCTTTCTCGATCTCGTGGATCGTCACCACGGACAGAAAGAGCTTGCCATCGGCGTCCATTTGGTCGAGCCAAGCCAAGACCTGAGGCGATGCATTCCGCCGCGACGGTGAAAGCATCGAAATGATATTTGTATCAAGCAGATAACCGCTCAAAGGACCACATCTCGCGATGGGCTGGGGTTTCTGTCAGGAAGATCGGCCGGCATTGCCTGCAGATAGGCAATCAAGCCAGAACGCTTACGTTCCAATGCCTTACGAGCGATTTCGCCTGCCTCAATGGAGACTAGCGTGGCAACAGGCTTGCCGTGGCGGGTAATGGTCACGAAGTCGCCTTTCATGGCATCGTCGACTAAACTCGAAAAACCTGCCTTGGCATCTTTAAGATTGATCGTCTGCATCACCGGCTCACAAAAAGTAGTCACATGTAACCACAATACTTAATTTCCCTCGGTTTGCAAGTTTAGTCGACCTCATGGCTGAGCACGTTAATCAAAGCCCCCCTTGCCTTCACCCAATAGCTCGCGCAAACTTTACCCATGCGTGCTGAACCCAATCTCTACGACGACTGGCCCTATCTGAACCGGCCGAAAATCATCTGGCCCGGCAATAAGAAGCTGGCCTTCTGGATTGCGCCCAATATTGAATATTATGAGTTCATGCCACCGGTGAACCCAAAACGGCCGGGTTGGCCCAAGCCTTCACCCGATGTTGTCGGCTATTCCCAGCGCGACTGGGGCAATCGGGTCGGCCATCAACGACTGATGGAGATGCTGGATCGGCATGAGTTACGCGGCTCCATCTCGCTCAATGTCGCTATGTGCCAGCATTGCCCGGAGATCATCGAAGCTTGCGCGGAACGAAAGTGGGAGTTTTTCTCCCACGGCATTTATAACACGCGTTATTCCTATGAAATGGACGAAGCCCAAGAGCGCGCCGTGTTGGAAGATTCCATCGCGACGGTTCAAGCCGCTACTGGCCAGCGCATTCGCGGCTATCTGGCCCCTGCCCTGACCCATACGGAACGCACGCTCGACCTCATCGCTGAATATGACTTCTGGTACACGTGCGATCTCTTCCAAGATGATCAGCCCCAGCCGATCAAGACCAAAGCGGGCAAGCTGATGAGCATGCCTTATTCGCTAGAGGTCAATGACGTCATCACCTATGGCGCGCTGGCGATGAGTGCAGAGCGCTATGCAGACGTATTGATGCGCCATTTTGACCAATTGCTGGAAGAAGGTGGCGAGAGTGGCACTGTTATGTGTATCCCGCTCCATGCCTATCTGGTCAGCCAAAGCCATCGGATCAAAGCGTTTGAGCGGGCGTTGAGCTATATCACCTCGCATAAGGATGAGGTGTGGTTTACCACCGCCGTTGAGATTGCGGGTCACTACCGCGAACATTGTTGGGACCAAACCTTGGCCGATGTTGCAGCCCGTGGGCTTGCGACGGGCGGGACAGGGTTTTCCTAATGCAGATCAGAGCGCTAACAGAGGCCCTAGACCTGCGCCAATTGGAAGATTTGTGTGCGCTTCTAATCGATGCGGTTGAGGGTGGTGCCTCCTTGGGCTTTCTCAAACCGATGGAGCTAGAGCGCGCGCGGGCCTATTGGCAAAACGTGTCGCAGTCCGTTCAGGCCGGTGACAAGGCCTTATTGGTGGCTGAGATCGAAGGGGCGATCTTAGGCACCGTCCAAGTCGTTCTGGATATGCCACAGAACCAACCCCACCGCGGCGAAATCTCCAAGATGATTGTTCACACCAAAGTCCGCCAATTGGGCCTTGGAATGCGGCTTCTAGGCGCGGCGGAAGACCGGGCCCAGCTAGCCGGGAAATCGCTCTTGGTGCTCGACACCCAGACCGGTTCTGCCGCCGAACACCTTTACCGGAAAGCCGGCTATAGCCCGCTGCCACCTTTGCCGGATTATGCGCTGACGCCAGACGGCGTGCTGGCCGCCACGACCATCTTCTGGAAGCGGGTTTAGCCCACCCGGAACCTTACAAGCATTTAACTGGCTCGTCATAATAGGTTCTGGCAGGACAGGCGCGGGACGACTTTCATCTGGGGAAATCATCATGAACTTCAAATTGGGTGCGGCAGCAGCGCTGGCGCTGGCGAGCGCTTTGGGCGGCTGTGTGAGCATTAATGTCAATGAAGCCGACGAAAAGGTGGACGTGGCCCCCATGCCATCGGCTCTAATCGGCACTTGGGATGTCTCCCTCTATAGCGACCCAAATGCCGAGCCCAGCAAGACCGAATTTGTTGTCACCGAAGTTACCGCAGGCACCTTCAAAGGCACCTTCTACGGCAGCGAGATCCTAAATGGCCGCTATACGATTAAGGGTAATGAGATCGTGTTTGCGGGCCGTACTGCCGATCTTTCGGGCGCCTACTGGCACTCTGCACGGATGCGCGCCAATTCGGTTATCCAAGGCCAAACCCTGTCCGACGGCCGAAACTTCCTCATGGCTTGGACGGCGCGCCGGAAGCGTTGAGGAAAAGCGCGACTACCGCACGACTTTCAGCAATTTACGCTCGAGCACATCCAAAGTCGCGGCCAGTTCATGGCCGCGCTTTAATACTTGGCCTGCGGAGCCTATCACGCTCCACTGGCCTTGTTTGGATGCCAAGGCAGGGCGTTTCTCAATGCGATAAAGCGGATTTTCGCTGGCGCGGCGGAAAATAGAAAAGGTGACGGCATCGGGACCATCATCAATGGCATAGTCGCGCCATTCGCCCGCCATTTGCCCGCGCCCATAGAGGTTTAAGATCACATCAAACTCGCGCCGCTCGAACCAAATTTTTGGCGCGCGACGCGGTAATGACTGGGCAGATGTATCTAAGCTCATGGCCTAATCTAGGCCCGGTTTGAAGCCGCTGACAAGTGGTTGCTTCAAGTTAACATAACGGCGGTTTAGACCGCCACCAATCCCTGCGGCTTTGGCCCATAAGTGGTTTCCCAGCTGGTGGCCTTCGTGACAAGGAAGGTCTTGGACTTTACGGTGTCCAATTCCATGAAGTCTCCCCGCACGCTCTCTGGCGTGATGGTCACCAAAGTATAGCCGCGCTTGGTCTCTTCATGCCATTCCACTTCTGGATTGGCGCGGGTGATGAGCTCGTTGAGAGCTGCCCCTTCCAAACCAAAATTCGCGAACGTATCGGCGATGCTAGGGCTGGTCACCGACGTGCCGCCAAACTCAACGCCGCGTACTTCGCCTTCGGCATCCTTCAGCGTATTTGCCCATGCCGCATGTGTATCACCCGTGCAGACGATGAGGCGTGCACCAGCTGCTTTGGCAGATGCATAGAGGCGTTCGCGTGCTGCTGGATAACCGTCCCAGGCGTCCAAATTGAACGGGACATTGAATTGCGAAAGCTCAAAAAAGGCCTTGGTTTGAGGGCGGGCTTTGGCAATCGCCTCAAGCACGCTGGGCGGCAGGCCTGCATTAAAGTTGGGCGAGGTAACGCGGCCCATAATGACTTGATTGCCCAGCACTTGCCACTTCTTGCCGGACTTCACAGACTTGATTAGCGCCTCTGCCAACCAAGCCTGCTGGCTTTCACCCAACATCTCGCGGCTTGGGTCATTCAGCTTTTTCTCTTTAAAGCCTGCAATATCTGGCAGAGCTATTACGCCTTGGGGCAAATTGCGGGGGTCGAGCCCTGCAAGGCGCGCAGGATCCGTAATTTTCACCGGCTTGCCAGAAGTTACATCAAACAGGGCGGGTTCAAGGTCGGTTGCATAATCCAGCTGGAAGGTGCGGGCCAAAACGCGGGTTTCAAGCATGACGATCGTCGCCAAATCGCCCCACTCAAATGTGCGGTTGATTGCCTCAAACGACTTGCCTGGGGCTGGATTGCGCAACGGCATCCACTCATAATAGGCCTGAAGGGCCGCCGCTTTACGCAGGTTCCATGGGCCTTCTGTCGACGGATTATTATTCTCGGCGCCATCCTTATAGGCGTCATTAGACGTCTCATGATCGTCCCATGTCACCATCCAAGGCGCACACGCATGCGCGGCCTGAAGATCAGGATCCGTTCGATACTGGGCGTACCGCAAGCGATAGTCCGACAGCGTAATGATTTCTTTAGGCGGCTCCGGGACGCGACCAACGGTCTTGCCCCATTCAGTCGCATATTCGCCGGGGCCATACTCATAGATATAATCGCCAACGTGGAGAACCAAGTCAACATCGCCGCGACGGGCAATGGCTTGATAAGCATTGAACCAACCCGCTGGGAAGTTGGAGCAGGAAACCAGGGCGATATTCAACCGCTCACCACCGGTCGCAGGTGCTGTCTGAGTACGGCCAATGGTGGAAGTCTCGGTACCAACCGAGAAGCCATAATAATAAATGGTGCCAGGCTTTAGGCCTGTGACGTCCACTTTCACCGTATGGTCGCGGCTGGGACCGGTCTTCAGGCTGCCGCGCTTGATGACTTGTGTGAGCGCAGAGTCCGTCGCCACTTTCCATGTAACGGTGACGTCACTGCCGGCAATACGCGGGCTGACGCGCGTCCAGATAATCACTTGGGTGGTTAGCGGGTCGCCGCTGGCGACACCATGGGCGAAGAGCGCTTGTTCAGCTGCGGCCGCAGACGCGGTGCAGGCAGCGGCGACAAATGCGCCTGATGTTAGGGCAGCTCGACGGGTAAGGGCCATGGTAACCTCCAGTGACCGCTTCCATGCACTTGCTTCGCTCATTTGCCAACACCCCGGTTGCGATGCTCCGGGGCGATAAAGCGATTTGGCGACAGTCCCGTGTCCGTACCATGACGATCACGCGACGATTTCAGGTTAATTGGGCCCAAAATGCCCTAAACTAAGCTTTTGATTCATAATCTGTTAACGGACTGGACGCCAACGGGGCTCCGGCAGCGTCCATATCCAAATCGATTAGACGAACTCTAGCACTTTCACATAGCGCACTTGTGGCAGGGCTTTCAGCTCTGCCTGCAGGGCGGCTGGCACCGACTGGTCGATACCCACAAGCGCAATCGCGTCTTCACCTTCGGCGACGCGGCCCAAATTAAAGGTCGCAATATTAATGCCAGCAGTGCCGAGCATCGTGCCCAAAGCACCGATAAAGCCTGGCGTGTCAGAGTTATTGATAAACAGCATACGGGTGTGGAACGCGGCTTCAAAAGCCATGCCTTTAACTTCCGTGATGCGGGGCTGACCGCCGATTACCGCGCCTGCAACCGTGCGCCATTTACCGCCGGTTTGTACCTTCACACGGATCAGGCTGTCATAGGTGGGCGAGAGGTCGCGCTTAGATTCGCTGAACGGCGTGCCACGATCTTTCAGGATCGTCGGTGCACTGACCATATTGATGTCGGCTAGCAGCGGCTTCAAGATTCCGGCTAACAATGAAGCGGTCAATGGCTTGATGTTCAGGCCTGTGACCTCGCCCTCATATTCGACTTCGATTGCTTCAAGACCATCGTCAACAATCTGACCGGCAAAGGCGCCGAGCTTTTCGCACAAGGTGATGAAGGGCTTGAGCTTTGGCGCTTCTTCGGCGGTGACCGAGGCGGTGTTGAGGGCGTTCGTGACTGCCCCGGTCAGCACATAATCCGCAATCTGCTCGGCAACTTGCAAGGCAACATTTTCCTGCGCTTCGGTGGTCGAGGCACCCAAGTGCGGGGTAGCGGTAAAGTTTGGGCAGCCAAACAAAACGTTGCTGGTCGCAGGTTCTTCAGCGAACACGTCAAAGGCTGCTGCACCGACGCGGCCGGTCTTCAAATGCTCAGCCAAGGCTGCTTCATCGACCAAGCCACCGCGGGCACAATTGACGATGATGACGCCCTTTTTGGTTTTGGCGAGGTTTTCAGCCGATAAGACATTGCGGGTCGTTGGCGTCAAAGGCACGTGCATGGTGATGGCGTCGGCGCGGGCCAGAAGTTCGTCCAGCTCTACCTTTTCCACACCGATTTCGACAGCACGCTCGTGGCTGAGGAATGGGTCATAGGCGACGACTTTCATCTTAAGGCCCAAGGCGCGGTCGGCCACGATGGAGCCGATATTACCACAGCCAATCACGCCCAAGGTCTTGGCATAGAGCTCTACCCCATTGAAGCGGTTCTTCTCCCATTTACCGGCTTGAGTGGAAGCATCGGCTGCACCAATCTGACGGGAGGCTGCAAACAACATGGCAATCGCATGTTCTGCCGTGGTGATCGCATTGCCGAAAGGCGTGTTCATGACGATGACGCCGCGGGCGGTCGCGGCTGGAATGTCAACATTGTCGACCCCGATGCCAGCCCGGCCAATCACTTTCAACTTGGTGGCCGCCGCCAAAACGTCAGCATCGACTTTGGTGGCCGAGCGGATGGCCAAACCATCATAATCGCCAATGCAGGCAATCAACTCATCCTTGGTCATGCCGGGCTTATAATCGACAGCGACATTGCGGTTCTTGAAGATATCAATGGCGGCTTGGCTGATCTTATCAGAGATCAAAACGCGAGGTTCGGTCATGGGTTTGGTCCTTTTTCGTAAGTTTGGCGGGTGAGCGCATGAATTAGAACGTCCTCGTCCCAAATCTCGCGTTCCTCAATGAATTGAAATCCAAGTCGACGGTAGAAACGAATTGCGCCTTCGTTATCGATTTGCGGGTCAATTAGGATTGTGTGGATGGCGGGATCGGCAAATAAGTCCGCAATGGCCTGACGCATCATCTCGCGCCCAAAGCCTTTATTGAGGTCTTCCACTTCGCCGATCCAAATATCGATTGATGCATGGCCAGCAGGACGTTCCAAATGTCCCCAGTATCCTGACCCATCGAGCCTGAGGTCAAGTAACTGGATGAAGCCCAATGGACGTCCGTATAGCTCCGCAATGATTTGTCTTCTTCCTGGCGAAGGCGCACCGAGTTCTTCCTCCCAATTCCAACCTTCTTCCGGATCAGGAGGCGTATGCTCATAGCTATCCCAGCGCTTCAACAACGCGAGGTCAGCTTTGGTCGCTTCACGCAATATGATGGACATAGCGATTAAGCTTAAAGCTCGGCCACCAGCGTCCCAAACGCCCAGTCGAGCCAAGGCGTCAAGGCGATCACATCGTCTGTATCGATGGTCGCCCCACACCAGAGGCGCAGACCCGGAGGGGCCGCACGATAGGCTGCAGCATCCAAGGCAACACCTTCTTTGTCCAAGAGGCCTGCGAGCTTTTTGGCAAAATCGGCTTGGCCTTCTTCCGTAAGGCGCGTCACGCGGGGATCGACGACTTTCAAGCAGACCGACGTGTTGGAGCGGCTTTCAGGCGTTGCAGCCAAAAAGTCGACCCAAGCGGTTTTCTCAACCCATTCGGCAATCGCGCCTAAATTGGCATCCGCACGGCCATGCAAGCCAGCCAGACCGCCGACGCTTTTCGCCCAAGTGAGCGCGTCAATATAGTCTTCTGTGGCCAGCATCGAAGGGGTATTGATCGTCTCACCCTCGAAAATGCCTTCGACCAATTTTCCGCCTTTGGTCATGCGGAACAATTTTGGCATAGGCCAAGCAGGTGTGTAGCTTTCAAGCCGCTCCACAGCGCGGGGGCCGAGGATCAGCATGCCGTGCGCACCTTCACTCCCCAGCACTTTCTGCCAAGAGAAGGTGACGACATCGAGCTTGTCCCAATCCAGAGCTTGGGCAAAGGCTGCGGACGTGGCGTCACAAATGGTGATGCCTTCGCGGTCAGCCGGGATCCAGTCCGCGTTTGGTACGCGGGTGCCAGAGGTAGTGCCATTCCACGTGAAGATCACATCATGAGTTTTGGCAGGCACGGCGGCGAGGTCTGGCAATTGGCCATAGTCGGCCTTGATCACCACAGGGTCCAATTTCAATTGCTTGACGGCATCGGTCACCCAATCCTCGCCAAAGCTTTCCCAAGCCAAGGTCGCCACAGGCTTTGGCCCCAGCATGGACCACATGGCCATTTCAACAGCACCCGTGTCCGAGCCTGCAACAATGCCGATGCGATAGCCGTCTGGCACCTGTAGTACTTCGCGCGTCAGATCGATCGCGAGTTTCAGGCGGGCTTTACCGGGTTTGGAACGGTGGGAACGACCAAGGACGGCACCCGACAAAGCGTCGAGGCTCCAATTTGGGCGTTTTTTGGTGGGACCCGAAGAAAACCGAGGGTCAGCGGGCCGCATGTGCGGCTTAGGGGTATTCGCGTTCATGTTACTCCCATCCTTTCAGATGAGCGCCCGCCGGTGGGAGCGGGTGGCCCACGGCGCAAAGACACGATGTCGCCCGAGAATGCAAGCGACAATTTTATGAAGCCCGCCCTACCACCGCCCGTCGGTCAGGCGACAGCCCTTGTGGCATGGGGGTTTGGGCGGGGTGTAAAAAGGGAGAAACGCAAACACATGCAACTCAACCTACGAAATTGAATGAAGCCATGTGCCACCTACAGAACCCACAAGGGGCGCATCCACTATTCGGAATGCACCCCCATATCTGTTCGGCCAAGAATCAATTGAGCGTTGGACTTATTTCTTTGGCTTGCGATCTGTCGCAACCGCAGTCGTGACCTTCATCTTCTTGTTTTGGAAAGTCAAAGCATCTGATGGCGTCAAAATCGGACGGCCAATCATGATACCCATCGTGATGGACTGGACTACGAAATAGGTTTCGCCGGGTTCGATTTCCAACCGAAGTGTATCGGTCACTTCCGATTGAATGTTGAATTCGCGTGGGCCAGGGTCAACCACGTATACGAAGTAGCTGCCATTTTGCAGCTTGCCGATGCCCGTGTCGCCTTCGCGGATGGAGAAACTAAGGGCAGCACCAGTCAATTTTGATTGGCGGAAGAAGACCACTTGGCCCTTGCCTTCGGGGGGAGCCATGATTGGGTTAGGACCGGGGAAGGCGACTGTCGCGGGCGCAGGCGGAGCTGGTGGCGCTTCTGGCGCAGCTGCTGGAGTGGCTTCGGCGGGCGGCGGAGCGGGTTCAGCCGCGGGTGGTGCTGGTGGCGCTTCCGCTGCCGGTGGGGCTGCTGCGGGCGCAGGATCAGCAGGCGGTGTCGCCGTTGCCGCTTGAGCAAAGGCGGTTGAACCGGCCATGGAAAAAGCCATTAAACTGACGGTGGCGACAAGCCCCCGAATATCAAATTGAGGCTTGTTCGTCGTTGCAGTTTTCATAGCGCGAATCTCCAAAAGCTATGATGAGGAAAAGGAAGTGCGAAGCTGACTGGGCCTAGCGGTCAATCAATCACGGTGCCGTGGCAGCGGCTGCTGGAACAAATGGGGCCGTAAGCTTCGCAGTCGCCCAAGCCCCAGCTGGAATTTCAACATGCCCACCCTGGATCAGAAAGCTCGCCATGCCCAGATAGGGGACAAAGCTGGTAGCCATGACAACATTGCTTCTGTCTTCGCCGCCTATGGGCCGCAATTGTAGGCCGCGAATGCCGATTGTGGTTCCGTTTAGCGTCAAGAAACGCCCTGCAATAACAAGCTTACCTGGCTTACCACCAATGCCCGGCTTACCGACATCGATCACTTCACCTGTCCCCAGTATGCCAGCAGGGACAACAATTTTATCGCCAATTTTGAGGGGTTGGGCGAGCTTCAATGCGAACCTGTCACCGACCTTGCTGGTCTTGGTTGAAAGCAGTTCGGTGATCTCGATATCCATCGGCGTGCCAGCCGGGATGGAAGCGATGCTGGCGGCAGGCGCAGCGGCCGGACTTTCGACCGGTGCAGTGGCTTGCGCAGCGGGCTCTGCAGCAAGCGGCATTGCGGGGATCAAAAGGCTCAAGAAAATCGAGAGTATGGGGACAAGTTTAGTGAAATTCATCATAATTCCGCACTACCATAAGGTCAGATGCCGTCAAATATTTTCAACAGCGATCACTTTAAGCTGAATACGAGCAGGTAAACGGGCGGAAAATGGTTACTTCAAGAAACAACCAATTCCCTTATTTCCACCGTACCACCTGCTTCATAGGTCGGGTTGCCCTTCAAGACTTCACTAGCTTGTTCGAGGCTCTCAGCCTGGATTTTGATATAACCCGTTAGCTGGCGGGTCAGAGCGGCCGCATCGCCATGTTTGCGAAACGCCTGCCCCTGCCCGATAGAGCTGCCACCTTGAAAGCTCTCCATCTCGATCAGCCGACCGATATAGGGTTCCCAGTCTTCATCGCGCTCTGGGCTGGTGGTGTCGGCATGCATCAGCAGGATAAAGTCTTTCATAGTCAGGTCCGTTCTTTGGCGTGGGAGAGCATAGCCATAGCTTGAACCAAAAGCACCCTTAAACCGGTCCACATTGCAGGGAATGACGGGAGAACTGGCCCACCCCCTTTTCACACCAATCCTTGAACCAATGCTTCGCCCACTGCGTATCTAACCCCATGTCGCCTTTTCCGTTTGACCCCACCCCACAGCCCTTAAGCCGCGTTGATTGGACGGGGACGCGAGCGGCTGGCCTAGGGCGCTTAGAGGCGTTTTTGCCGGCAGCCGGCACGGCCTACGCCCGGGCGCGCAATAGCGACCTGGGGCCAGATGACCGATCAAACGTGTCCGCCCTTTCACCTTGGCTCGCGCGCAGATTGATCACCGAAGAAGAAGTCGTCAGCCGAGTGATGGCGTGCCATGGCCATGTGAAGGCAGAGAAATTCATCCAAGAAGTCTATTGGCGCAGTTATTGGAAGGGCTGGCTGGAGATGCGGCCGCAAGTGCTGACGCGCTTTAATCAAGACCGCCTCGCCCTCAATCAAGTGGTCTCAGAAAATCATGAACTCGCGCAAAGACTTACGCGCGCCAAGAGGGGCGAGACCGGTATAGCTTGCTTTGATACGTGGGTTCGAGAACTCACCACTTTGGGCTGGCTGCACAATCATGCGCGGATGTGGTTTGCCAGTATCTGGATATTCACGCTGGAATTGCCCTGGCAATTGGGGGCGGATTTCTTCTTTAAGCATCTTCTCGACGCCGATGTGGCGTCCAATACCCTGTCGTGGCGCTGGGTGGCAGGGCTACATACCAAGGGCAAGCACTACGTCGCACGCGCCAGCAATATTGAGACCCACACCTCGGCGCGCTTTAACCCTGTTGGCCAACTGGCCGAAAACGCGCTGCCCATAGGCGAACCATTTTTGGAAACCGGCCCCGGTACCCTGCCCAACGGTGAGATTTTGTTTGAAGAACGCGTTGGGCTCTTGCTGCATGGTGACGATCTACATCCAGAGTCGCTGCCGTTGGCCGCGAAAGTGATGGGCGCTGGCCTGTTGCAGGTGCCTGAGATTGGCCCTGCAGATGGGGCCAAGAACAAGTTTCTGCGCCGGGCGGAACAAGACGCCTGCATCCGCCTCGAACACGCATTCAATGTAGATGCTCGACAGATGACCTCACTAGACGAGGCGCTGAACTGGGCGCAGGGTTTGGGCGTGCGCGAGATCGCAACACCTTATGCGCCAGTCGGGCCAATCGCTTGGCATTTGGCAGATTTAAAACGCGCCTTGGCCGAACATGGCATCCGGCTAGTGCGTCTGCGCCGACCTTGGGATAGCCGGACGTGGCCCTTGGCAACCCGGGGGTTCTTCAAACTGAAAGAGAAATTGCCCAATTTGGTGCGCGACCTGGGGCACCTATGATCGAGATCGTCTGGTTTAAGCGCGATCTGCGTGTGCACGACCACGCCCCCTTGCTGGCGGCACAACAGAGCGGCAATCCGGTCCTGCCACTTTATCTTTTTGAGCCCGATCTGTGGGTTCAACCTGAACTTTCCGGGCGCCATTTTGACTTTCTTACGGAATGTTTGGCCGACTTAGATGGGGCTCTGCAGGCGCGGGGGGCAGGTTTAGTGGTGGAAATGGGCGAGGCGTGTGAAGTCTTTGCCCGTTTGCATGCTCGCTATGGCATCCGCGCCATTCATGCATATGAGGAAACGGGCCTTCTCTGGACCTATCGGCGCGACAAAGAGGTGCGAGCATGGGCCAAGCGGTCTGGTGTGGCCGTGTTGGAAACGCGCCAGCACGGTGTCTGGCGCGGCCCAAGCACACGCAATGGTTGGGCGAAACGCTGGGACATGATGATGGCGACTGCGCCTGTCGAAGCCCCAGAGGCGATCCGCTTCGCTGCGGTGCCAAGCACCACTTTGCCCAACGCCGAAAGCCTCAACATCGCCAATGATTTTTGCCCAAATCGACAGACGGGCGGCAGGCGTGAAGCTGTTTTGCTTTTGAAAAGCTTCTTGTTAGTGCGAGGGCGGCAATACCGGAAGGCCATGTCTAATCCCGCTGAAGGCGCCGAGGCGTGCTCTCGCCTGTCACCTCATTTGGCCTTTGGCACCGTTTCCATGCGCGAGGCTTATCAGACTGCCAGCCGCGCCCAAGCGCGCCACTTAGCGGCAGGTGACAAAGTCTATGCTGCTTCCATCGCGTCCTTCTTGGCGCGCCTGCACTGGCACTGCCACTTCATCCAGAAATTGGAAGATGAGCCAGAGATTCAGATCAAAAACATGCACCCTGCTTATGAAGGTCTTCGGCCACAGCGACCGGAAGATAGAGCGCTAGCAGAAGCTTGGATCGAAGGTCGCACTGGCTTTCCCTTTGTTGACGCTTGCATGCGGTCGCTAGCGGCAACGGGCTGGCTGAACTTCCGGATGCGCGCGATGGTGATGAGCTTTGCGAGCTATCATCTTTGGCTAGACTGGCGCTTACCCGCTACCCTGCTTGCCTGTCGTTTCACCGACTTTGAGCCCGGCATTCATTATAGCCAAGCGCAGATGCAATCGGGCACGACAGGGATCAACACTCCGCGCATCTATAATCCGGTCAAACAATCCATTGATCAAGACCCGGAAGGGTCCTTCACCAGACTGTGGGTGCCAGAACTGGCTCATTTGCCCACCGCCCTTATCCATGAGCCGTGGAAAGCTTTGGCAGACGATGTGCCGCAGTCCTACCCCGCCCCTTTAGTCGACCATGTGGCGGCGGGGGCGTTCGCGCGCGCAGAAATCCATCGCGTCCGCAAGGCCGATGGGCACAGGGCGCTGGCTCATGTCATTCAAGAACAGCATGGCAGTCGCAAGTCTGGGATCAAGCAGGTAACACAGGCCAAGGCACAAGCGCGAAAGAGCGCCAAGAAGTCCACCGATCAGATCAGCTTCGACTTTTAAAAAAAGCGCGCACCAGCCAAAAACCAGTGCACCCCTTAAACGGGTAGATGATACAGCATCAGTTACTGGATCGAGCGAAGAACCGCACTGGCCGCAGCAACGACCGACGCAATGCGCAAGGCCGCTTGGATGTTGAGGGCTGGAACCCCATGCTTCTTCAGCTCAACTTCATGGCTATCGAGGCACATGCCACAGCCATTGATCGCCGAGCCCGCCAAACTCCACAATTCGAAGTCGACTTTCTCAACGCCCGGATTGGCCAGCACATTCATGCGCAAGCCCGCACGTAGGGTCTGGTACTCATGATTGCTCAACAAGTGTAGCGAGCGGTAATAGACATTATTCATTGCCATAATGGCAGCAGCGGCGCGCACAGCTTCAATAGCTTGTGGTGTTAAGCGCGTTGCAGCTTCTTGATCAAAAGCTTTGATGACTTGGGGCTGACCAATCGCAATGGCAGAGGCCAAGAAAGCACCCCACTTTTGCTGGTCGGTCAAGGTCGTCTCATTGGCTAACGAGCCGAGGTTTAAGCGGATGTCTTTCGCATAGTCGGGAATGAGTTCGCGCAATTGTTCGAGCGTCATGGGGAAATCCTTGGGTAGGTAGATCAAGAAAGGGCGTCGGATCGACAGGCTCGCCGGCCATCCGACGCATCTCGTTTAGAGCACAGCGCCGCCAGCTGGGCGGTTGCACGGGCACAATTCGTCGGTTTGGAAACCGTCGAGCAAACGCAGAATTTCGTCCGGGTTGCGGCCCACGTTCAGATTGTTGACCGAAGCGTGCTGGATCATGTTGTTTGGGTCGACCAAAAAGGTTGCGCGCAAAGCAACGCCTGCATCCTTTTCACGAACGCCTAAGCCATCGACCAAGTCACCCTTGGTATCTGCGAAGGCATATTGCTTCAGGTTCGCCAAATCTGGGTGCTCGCGGCGCCACGCCAGCTTGCAGAATTCGTTGTCGGTTGAGCCGCCAAGCACGACGCAATCGCGGTCACCAAACTCACCCACCAATTTGTCAAAGCCAACGATTTCGGTTGGGCAAACAAAGGTGAAGTCTTTTGGGTAAAAATAGATCAGCTTCCACTTACCTTCGAAGCTGTTCTGGGTGATATCGAAGAAAGCGCTTTCGCCGTTTTCTTCATGGGCTTTGAAACCAGGCCTTACGCGGTTACGGTGAATTCAGGGAGGGTATCACCAACAGTTAACATTTTATTTTCTTCTCCGTGACTGTTCGACAGATGGAACAGCACGAGCTTGATGTAGGGCGGGCTCGCGTAAAGACAAACTTACTGAAGGAATAAATTCAATAAATTCAAACTATAAATAAACAGGCCGCAAGTGTGCCGCTGGTCGCGCAAACGAATCAGGTCGCTTGGCAAGGATGTAATTTCATGAGGTAACCACAAGTCAAACAGCCTAGCGATATTGGCATTTATCACGTTGAATTGGATAGATTTTATGATGCTCATGTATTGAAAAAATCAATACAACCACGCCAATATTTCAAACACCATCCAGTTATATCCATTTATTAAGCATTCTAGAGTTAGCTTCCACCATGATTTCAATGGCTCAATCCTGAGCAATCGTGGGACTTTCGGAAGCAAAAATTCGCGTGATCGTGGTGGCTTCGATCAAACTTTTGATCTTCGGCCACTGGGACCCACCACTAACAAAATAATAAGGTGCGGAACCTCTCGAAGACGCGTCGATCGCTTGAAAGCGGGGGAGGCAGGTTATGAAGCGCCAGATAAAAACCTTGACCATTGCAGGTCTTTTGACCTTGGTTCAGGCCGCCACACCCGTTCTCGCTGAAGGTAAGAAGCCTTTGGATAATCTGCGCGGCACCAGCCTGTTGATTGAAGCTGAATATATCGGCGAGATGGTCGCCGCCCATAAAGGTGCAGCAGACGGCAAGCCCTATTATCTAGACAACGTCAATGTGATGCTAACTTGGGACCTTGAAAAAGCATTTTGGGCTCAGCGACACCACTTTTTATAGGAGCGGCAAGCACAACTGCGCAGGATCGCAGAAGCTATTCTATCAACCTGTTCCATCGAAAAAGATCTTAACTAGGGAACCCGACCATGCCAGCCGCCAGCGCATTGAACGTTTTGGTTGTCGATGATAGCCGCACCATGCGGCTCTTAGTCAAGACGTGCCTAGACCAAATTGGGGTCAAGGAGATTCGCGAAGCTGCCGATGGAGAGGCGGGCTTACGTGAGTTAGTTGGTAAACCTGCCCATCTTGTGATCTCTGACTACAACATGCCTAAGATTGATGGGTTGGCCTTCTTGCGCGCGATCCGGGCCCACCCACCTGTCGCCAATACGGCCTTTATAATGCTGACCGGTCGTGCGGATGCGGAGCTGGTTCAGCGCGCAGTGCAATTCGGCGTCAACAACTTTTTGGTAAAGCCCTTCACCACTGCTCAGCTCAAAGCCAAGCTTGAAAGTGTTTTTGGAAAGCTAACATGAGCTTGAAAGCAGACGTCTTAAGATTTGCAAAGCGCGTCCATGTGAACAAGGGCGAACACTACGCCAGTGTTGACACTGAGGTGTTCCTGACCGCAATTCTGGGCAGTTGCCTATCTATTTGTCGCTATGATCCCACCGCAAAAATGGGCGGGATGAACCGTTTCTTTTTGCCCGAGAAGCCGGATTCCGTTCAGGATTCGCATGGCCGCTATGGTGCCTATTTGGCAGAGCTTTTGATCAATGATAAGATGTCGTTAGGCGCGATTAAGTCGCGGCTGGAAGCCAAAGTGTTTGGCAGTGGCAAGATGTTCCAAGGCCTCTGCGATGTGGGTGCCACCATTGCCGCCTTTGCAAAAAAGTTCTTGATGGATGAAGGCGCTACAGTTCTCGGTGGCTTGACGACGCCGAGGACCGGGCTGTCGCAAGAGATACCGTTTGAGCGCGCGGTTGCAGAACTGCCCTTAGCCCAAATGGTTGATCGGTTTACCGACAGGCTGCCGAACAATCCGGAGGCCTTCGCCCACCGGACAGTCAAGCTAGCAAACCCAAAGATAGGCTAAGGGGGGCGTGATGGCGTGAGTTGCAAATCCGCGACCCCAACCCAAACGGGCTTAACGGCCATTTTACTGACCGATGGCCCCCACACCATGGATATGCTTTCGGCCGTGACCTCTGGCTTTGGCATGACCAAGCGCTTAAAGGCGCGCACGATCGAAGAAGCTTTTGACTTTCACAAGGTCAATTCCATCGACCTGATTATACTCGACTGCTCAACCGCCGAAATGAACGGCATCGAAATCACCCGCAGGTTCCGCATGGAATTTGAGGGTGAAAAATCCGAGTCGCCAATCCTCGCCGTTGCCGGCCATGCCAGCCAGCTTCAAATCGCCCAGTACCGCGATGCTGGTGCGAGTTTTGTGGTGGCCAAGCCTGTGGCGCCCGGGATTTTGCTACAGCGGATCTTATGGCTCGCTCAGGATATGCGCGACTTGGTCAATACGCCAACGTTCCGCGGACCTGACCGCCGGGTACGGGCCAGCGGCCTACCCATCGGGATCACACAAGGACGCCGTTCCACGGATCTGGATGCAAACGTAAGTGAGATTGCTGGGCTGAATCTCGATCAAAGTAAGATAGACGATATGCTGAAACCAGTTCGGGTAAACCTTTTATGACGACCAAACCAAATCATAATTCTTTGAAACGCAAACTTGCGAAAGTCGGGAAACTGCCAGTTGAAGAACTGGCAGGCCGCAGCCAGTTGAATATCGACTTGATGCAGGAAGAGTTCGAAGTGGTGATGCACAACCAGATCGAAGAGCTCACCGATATCGTGCGAGCCAAAGACCCAGCATCCATTCGCACAATCTATGAGATGTCGTCCCAAATCATCTCAAGCGCGAGCTTCGTAAAAGCAGATTGGGTCTCTCGCGCCGCACAATCGCTGTGTGAAGTACATGAAATCATGAGTGCCGGTAAATGGGATTGGGAGGCCATCGGCGTGCATGGCAAGACCATACAATTGCTGGCATCGCTAGAGCCAAGCCAAGAAGCCATCAGCCAAAGCCTATTGGAAGGTTTGAGTGCCGTAGTAGCAGCCAAGCGGGCATAGAGGCATGCGGGGTCGGTCGCTAGGTCGCCCCAAGTGCTAGTAACCATTTTTCTTTGCTTAAGGGGCGTTCACGCTGGTGTTAGGTCACAAACGGCGCAGTTTCCTGATCCAGCCACTCAACCGACGCGAAGGCCGTTCTCATCTATCAAGACCGCGCCATCTTCTTTGTAGAATGGCCCTTTCGGCAGGCGCTCCAAAAGATCTAAAACCGCCTCACTTGGCCGACATAAGCGGGTCCCTTTAGGGGTGGCAACCAATGGGCGATTGACGAGGATCGGGTGATCCAGCATGGCGGCGACGATGGCTTCGTCGGTTACACCATCCTCTAAAAGCCCCAAGTCCTGAGCCGGCGATTTTGTTTCGCGTAAAGCTGCCCTTGGCGTAAGGTTTGCTGCAGCAAAAAGGCTCAGGAGCCCCCCGCGCGTCCAACCTGCTTGCAGATAGGCAACGACTTCCGGCGCATAACCCGCGGCTTGGAGGATCGCTAGAACATTACGCGAAGTTCCGCAATCCTGGTTGTGGAAGATAACAATGGGAAAGAAATCACTCATGGCGCGTTTGCCTTCAGCCTTGCTTGCACGGCCTTGCCACGCTCATACCAATCGCGGCTTCGGTTCACGATCGCGACGACGGCTAGCATGACCGGAACCTCAATCAAGACCCCGACGACTGTCGCTAAGGCCGCCCCACTCTTAACGCCAAAAATCGAGATGGCAGCAGCAACCGCAAGCTCAAAAAAATTGCTGGCCCCAATCAAGGCAGATGGGCCGGCCACACAATGGGCCTCGCCACTGGCCCGGTTGAGATAGTAAGCCAAACCAGAGGTAAAGAAGACTTGGATTAAGATTGGTACCGCCAAAAGCGCGATCACCAAGGGCTGGGCCAGGATTTGCTCGCCTTGAAAGCCAAACAGCAAAACGAGGGTCGCGAGCAAGGCTGTCATCGAAACCGGGCCGAGCGCTTTTAGCGCGCCTTCCAAGCGCGAGGGATCTCCAGATTGCAGCAGAAACCAACGAACAACTTGTGCCACCGCGACGGGCACAATGATGTATAAGCCTACGGAAAGAACAAGTGTCTCCCAAGGCACCGTGATGGCCGATAAGCCCAGCAATAGCGCCACGATAGGCGCAAACGCGACAATCATAATCGCATCATTCAGCGCCACTTGGCTGAGCGTGAAATGGGGTTCGCCCTTGGTTAGGTTACTCCACACAAATACCATGGCGGTGCAGGGCGCGGCAGCCAACAAAATAAGGCCTGCGATATAGCTCTCAATTTGCTCGGGCGGCAAAAGCGGGCGAAACAGCCAGCCAATAAAAATCGCGCCAAGCGCCGCCATCGAAAACGGCTTCACCGCCCAATTGATGAAAAGCGTAATCCCGATCCCCCGCCAATGGGTGGCAACGCCACCGAGCGCACGAAAATCGATCCGCAATAGCATCGGGATGATCATCGCCCAAACCAATACGGCGACTGGCAAGTTCACTTTAGCCACTTCTAATGATGCAATCGAACTAAATGCGGCAGGAAACGCCTGCCCCAAGCCAATCCCCAAAAGGATGGCAAGACCAACCCAGAGCGTAAGATAGCGCTCAAACAGGTTCATGTTCGGCCACTTCAGTTGGGTTTGGTGCACAGCACACAAGGTCGGCGGCCGCAAATACTGGCTGGCACAAGTCAGGCCGTCCACCACAACAATCCGCCATCAGAAAGGCGAACAGGTCGCGTGTGCCGTCAACATCTAAAGCGTAGTAGATTGTGCGGCTTTCGCGGCTTGGGCGGATCACACCAGCGCGGCTTAGAATGCCCAGATGGGTGGACATCGTCGTGACAGGAACGCCCACTTGGCGCGCAATATCCCCAGCCGGCACGCCTAGCGCGCCAGCCTGAACCAATAGCTTGAACACCTGCAAACGTGTGGGATGTGCAAGCGCGGATAAAGCCTCTATGGCTTCTTGATCTTTCATGCTACTAGAATTCCAGAATTATCGGATTTAGTCAAGAAGGCCGCGCTTTATGCCTTATAGACCCCTGCTCTGGCTGTTGTTCAGTTTGCCTTTAATGGCACCCGATCTGGCAGCATCGCAAGTTATGCCTCCAGCCCACTTTAAGCTCGATCAAGCATTAGAACTCCCAGATTGGGTAACGTTGCGCGGGGAAGCAAGGGCACGTTATGAGACATTGGACGGTCAGTTTCGTGCTGGCGGAAAAGGTGGCGATCAGGTCTTAGCGTTTCGAACCTTGGTATTGGCCGAGGCCAGTCTTGCAGGATTGGAGCTGCCGCACGTCGCATTGGGCGTGGAAATTCAAGACTCTCGGGTTGAGCTGGATGATGCAGGAACGCCCTTGTCCACCAGCAATGTCAATGCACTAGACGTCTTGCAGGCCTATGTGCGCTTTGATCTTGATGGCAGACTCGGCCAAAAGGATGTAAGCCTGACTTTAGGACGGCAAACGTTAGATATCGGCAGCCGTCGCGTCCTCGAACGCGTGGAGATGGCGAATGTCATTTTTTCCTATACGGGGGCCTATTGGCGCAGCGTCTCAGCGCGCGGGCGTGAATGGCATGTGGTCTATGTGTCGCCTGTTGGCCGTCTGCCATCGACCTTCCCCGAATTGGCCAGCAATGAAGTCGTTGCCGATAAAGAAGAATGGGGGCGCGTATTTTGGGGCGCACATTATCGCCATCCAAAAGCCCTAGAAGCACTGGTTCCCGACACTTGGATTGAGGGATTCATCTACCGCCTCAAAGAGCGCGACACCAAGGACTTTGCAACGCCCAATCGTGATTACGTCCAGCCGGGGTTTCGTGTGTTTCGTGCACCGAAGGAAGGGCGATCCGACTTTGAAGTCGAGGCATCGTGGCGCACAGGATCGCGACGTGCCACAAATGCGACGACAGATGTTCGTGACCTTGATGTCAATGCTTGGACACTCCATGCCCATTGGGCTTGGAATTTCAAAAGTGACTGGAACTGGCGCGCCGCTCTCGATTACGACTTTGCCAGCGGTGATAAAAGCCCAACGGATGGGCGCTTTGACCGATTTGAGCGTTTGTTTGGTGGTCGGCGGACAGACCTTGGCAACACTGGCATTCATGGACCTCTGACGCCAGCCAATCTCAATGCGCCAGGTGCACGGGTGGAGTTTGCACCATCACAAAAATTAGACTTCAGACTATCCTATAAAGCTGCGTATCTGGCGCGTGCAACTGACCTGTGGAGCGATGCGCGACTGCAAGACCCATCGGGTTTGTCAGGCCGCTTTATTGGCCATTCTTGGGACAGTCGGATGCGCTATTGGGTGGTGCCGGGCACCGTGAGAGCTGAAACTGGAGCATCAGCCTTATTTCCCGGTCGCTTTGCCAAGGCCGCCCCCAACGCTCCCAAGCAAGGGCGAACCCTCTTTGGCTATGCTGCCGTCGTCGTAACGTTTTAGCCTTTGATACCGCCCTCATACTCCGCGCAAAAGCGGGGGCTTTTGCCAGGCCCCTACTTATGCCTGTGCGCATCAACAGCCTTCAGTAAAGGCTGCTTGGGGCCCGTTTACTTCGCCATGTAGTCATCAAGGGTGTTATGAAAGTGGCGGATGCGGCTTTCCTGATAGCGGGCGAGGGTAATGCCTGGCTTACGGGTTGTGCGAAGGCCCTTTTGGATGCGCATCAGATTGTTAGTATCCTGATCGGCCACCATAGCCGCTGAACCCAGTCCTTCGGCGTCGGCCCATTTTTGGTCTTCCCTAAGCCACTGAATTTGCGCTGGCGGGGGATGGCTGCCGTCTTCTGCTTTGGAAAACAGAAGCATAATCTCCATGACGCAGCGCTCTGGATCGTCGCCATAAGGCCTAAAGCGATAGCAGATCGGCAGGGCCTGCCCGCCCCAAGGCACCATGTTGGGGAAGAGAAGATATTCGATCAAATCCAGCGCTTCAGAATCCGATAGATTTGTCATATCGCGACCGGCTGCACGTCCAATCTTCTCCCGCGCGCGTTGCGCTAGCTTGGGGCGAGCGGGCTCGCCTTCTTCCAGCTCAATCGGCTTCCCGCCATAGAAGGGGACATCGCGGCGAATGTGATCGACCGTCTTTTGCGGCGTTATGTTTTGGGCATCCGGGCTTGGAACGCCTTGTACCGCCAACATTCGGCTTACATGGCGAACACCAGGCCAGATGTCATATTGGGTATTGGAATCGCCGTAATAAGCGGTAACTTGAGGATGGGCGAAGGGTACGTGGTAGCTCTCGATAAAAGCCTCCATGCCAAGCTTCCAATTGCAGGGCAGCACTTTGGCGACGTGGGTCGCCTTATAGCGATCCTCAAGTGCGAAGGCTTTAAAATGCTCCGGTAGAATCTCGAGATAGGTTTCCAGCGGCACGCACTCAGGATCAAAATTCACAAACACAAAGCCGCCCCACAGCCCGACCTTGGCTTCAGGTAGGGTCATTTTTGACCGGTCAACATGCTCGAAATCCCAATCTTGCGGGATGTGGGTCAGCTTGCCTTGCAAGTCCCACGTAAAGCCATGGAACGGACAGCGAAACTGCTGAACACAACCACCTGTGGTGCGCAACAAGGTGCCGCGATGTAAACAGGCATTGATATAGGCGCGGATTTCGTTTGCCGCTGTGCGCACCACAATCAAGCTATAATGCACGATTTCATAGACGAGATGATCGCCAACATTGGGCAGTTCTTCAACGCGGCAGGCCAATTGCCACGTCTTGCGCCAAACTTTCTCAATCTCTTGGTTGTGCCAATCTTTTGAGAAGTAGCGCTCAATCGAAATATCGTCCGTGCTCAGCCCCTCAGGTGGGCTTTCCTTTAGCATAACCGCAGGCGGCGCAATCACATCCGCCGCAAACACCGTTTGAACCGACGGCTCTGGCCGACCTTTGAGGATGTTTAGCTTGGTCATGTCATCACGTCCTTTGCGTCGAACACTGTGGCGAACCACTCGTGTCATTCATAAAGGCAGAAAGGCCAAGTTAGCAATGTGCTATGCCGTTTGGTGAAACACAGAGGCGGCATGCGGGGTGGTGATATGAAGGCCTTAGTTGATGTCCCAATAACCCACTTTAATCAGCGAGACTTCCCCCGCTTTTCCCAGAACCACTTGGGCGTAATCGGAATCCAACAGATTTTTCGTTGGATCGACTTCCCAGAACAGCCCATACCCCATATGTCTTTCAAAGGGACCATCTTCCACCTTTACTTGCGCTGTTTGAAAGTGTTTGCGCATCGATTCCAAACCATTTTTATATTTCAAATCAAAAGGTAATGGACGATCATAGGTCAGGCCAAATGGTAGCACATACGTCCAACGCCCATCCTTGGGTTCCAAAATCACACCGGTAATCTTGTCTTCATAGACAAGGTACTGAAGCCCGCTCACATCGGTATAAGGGCAGTCGTAATCGTCATCCCAAGACTCGTAGATTAGCTTTTGGCAGGCCGCCTTTGATATTGGCTTTGGCACCGACCAAAACAGGATTGACCAGCGGCTTGGTTTGCCAAGCGTGTCACCGATAGCGTAGCGAGAAAAAGATAATTCAGGATGCTTCTTTGGTAACTTGCCAGCCATATAAGGGTCGCGACCATAGCCCAATTCCATAGCCGCAAGACCCGCTGCCACCAACAAGAGTAGCGCGATAAATCCTGCCAGAAGCCTCATGATGTCTGCCTTAGATGATTAAACTCTGCGGCGCATTCCATCCTTCGAATGCATTTTGGTCAAGCAGAACTTCAAATGGCTATGTATTGGTTTTGTTGAGCGAGAAAGAGAAGCAAGCGAAGAGATCGTCAAATCCGCTTGCGGCCTAGCCTAGTTTGCAAGTCTCTCGGCTTCTGGCTGATCCTGCGGGGCGAGAATTCGGGACAGGCCGTTAAATAATGTGTCTGGCGTCACGGGCTTTGCAATATGGTGGTCGGCCCCTGCTTCGAGGGAGGCCTGCAGATCTCGCGCCATGGCATTTGCGCTGAGCACTGCAATCGGCGTTCTTCGAGCCTGGTTTTTTGTTCCAGCGCGCGGATCGCTTGTATCGCGCTAAGCCCGTCCATTTCGGGCATATGAACATCCATCAGAATGGCGTCAAAGGCTTGGGCCTCAAACGCGCGAACAGCTTCGAGCCCGTTTTCGGCAAAGGTGATCTGGGCTTGAAGCGGTTCAAGCAGCATGGCCACAACGCGACGATTAACGGGATGATCTTCGGCGACAAGAATGGATGCGCCAATGAGGTGGCTGAGACTGGGTGTCGAGCTTGCAGCTGGGCCCATGATAACCGACGCGCCAGCGGCCTGATCGCTGCGCGGTATCGCGAGGTCCACCGTGAAGGTGCTGCCGCACCCGGGCTCGGAGCGAGCCTCAATGCTGCCGCCCATCATGTGTGTCAGCGCCTTACAAATGGCTAAGCCAAGACCGGTGCCGCCAAACTGACGGGTGATCGAACCATCCACCTGCTCAAATCGGGCAAATAATCGTCCATGAGCAAGTTGATCGAACCCGATCCCTGTGTCCGTCACTTCGATGCGAATATTCGGCAGTTTTCCTGATGCCGCAATCGACATGACCTTGACGGAGACTTTGCCTGTATGGGTGAACTTCACGGCGTTGGAGCAAAGATTTGAGACGATCTGACGAAGACGCATCGCATCCCCAACATAGATGCCCCGCGCATCGTCTTCAATTGTCACATCAAAGCGGAGGCCTTTCTCATCGGCGCGTTCCCGCATCAAAAAGGCCGCTGCTTCAACTTCACTCGCAAGATCGAAGGCCAAATGTTGTACGTCGAGTTTTCCGGCCTCGATCTTGGAGACATCCAGCAAATCATCGAGCAACCTTTGAAGGGTCTCGCCGGAAGCCTGAATGAGGTTCGTCATTTCAAGTTGTTTATCAGGCATGGGGAGCATGGACATGGCTTTTGCAATGCCAACCACACCATTGAGCGGGGTACGGATTTCATGACTGATATTTGCGAGAAATTCTGATTTCGCTTGGTTAGCAAGCTCTGCAGCAATTTTGGCATCATTTAGGGCCGAGCGCATGCCACGCGTCTTGTTGATCATAGCTGAGGCAAACAAGATCGATGGAAAGCCAACCAATAGCGGGACGGCAGTGCCCACCAACCCAATCAGCGCGATGATCCCAATTTGATGCGTAACATCAAAAAACCCGATGAATAAAAACCCGAGCGCCATCGAGACAATGCAACTGCTGAGGACAATGATGAACAGCAAAACCGCATGCAAACTAGGCGTGCTACTTTGTTCAGCCTTATCCAGCAGGCGATTTAACGCGCGATGCGCCATGGATTTGGGTGAGGTGACGCCACTGGTTGGCGCTCGGTCAATGTCGCGCACGCAATCACCTTCAAATCCCAAAGTGTGCACACAAGCCAATTCGCAAGTATGGCACACGACATTTCAAAGAGAGTATGCACACATAAAGGTTTCGATTTGAAAAATGAAATCCAGTTCAACTTAGTCAAATGTGGCGGGTAGGCAAAGCGCAGCTTATTGCGACTGTGTTCTTTATCCCTCAATGCGCAAGAAGCGGGCGGCATTATCGTGCAAGATCAGTTTCTTTTGCCGTGCCGTCAAAAATGGTGCCTTATGGATTCGCTCTATCGCAATGGGTATGGCATCTGGCCAAACCATATTGTCAGAGCCAAACATGATGCGCTTTTCTAGGCCCGCGTCGATAAAGCGCTTGAGGTAAGAGTAAAAGTCGCTTTCGGGATAGGCATAATCCAAAATCCCAATGTCGACATAAAGTTGCGGGTGCGCATAGAGCATGGCGATCATCGCCTCGCCCATGGGCCAGCCTGCATGCATCGCATAGACGCGCAAACGTGGATGGCGAACCAAAACCTCTTCCAGCAAAAATGGATCGCCCGCACGTGCCCGATAGCCCGGCGTGGCAAAATAGGCTGTGCCTGGCGGACCAGGCCCCAGATGAATTCCGACTGGGATATCGAGTTCTTCAGCAAGAGCAAAATAAGGCTCAAGCCGGGGATCGTTCGGCGCAATGCCTGCATATTGCGCCGTAATCTCACCAATCGCCTGAAGCTTACCCTCGGCATGGAGCTTTCTCAGCGACTCAATACTGGGGAATTTGTCTGGGTCGCCAAACCCGACCGATGACCAAATATTATCGGGCGCGTGGCTGCGATAATCTTCGACCGTCTCAGGCGTTCCACCCGCAAGCGCGAGAATCTTATAGCGCTTTAGAATCGCAATTCCCCGATCGCGCAGCTCGTCTGGCTCCATCGGAGCCGTCAGCACGGTTTTGCAGGGAGGATTCCCAGTAAACCAATCGAGATATACGTCAATCGGCTTGCCCGGATCGCGAGGTGCCCACTCCCCATAAGGCGCACAGATTTTACCACCCGGGGGTCCTTCGGCATCGGGGCGATCTGCGTGAAAATGCATGTCGATAATGGCATAGGCCTCACCAGCCTGTGCGGGCCCGGCTCCTAACCAAAAACACCATGCGATTGCAACCAGCAAGTGTTTTGAGTTCATGTTGAGCTCCTTGCCCTAAAACTAATTTGGACACGAGCGAGACAGCGGGCCCAATGGTCCTCATACCAACCATGGAATACGGAATCGTCAAGGAAAACCTTAGCTGCACCATGTCACAGGTCACCCTGCAGCCACAGGATATGAACGGATTCAACTTCCATAGGGCTCTTCACGAACCATATGGCCAAGAACAATCTTGAGAAATAAAACGCCGGGCAGCCACTCCAAGCCAACAATAAAACCTGTTCGCGACGATACAACAATCGCGCCGGTAACTACCAAAGCCGCGACCGGTCGCGCGAGGAAAAGGGGCACCGCCCTCACAAGCGCTGAACCGATAAACAAGGCGACGAACCAACCGATACTGGCAGCAAGCATAGCGGGGGAAAAGGCAAGGGCTGCAATGACGGGGTGAATATGGATCGCAGCAAACACCAACGGACGACGCGCCAATTTTGAAAGGGTGTCGTCTGTCAGCGCCGGAGGCGCGTGGTAAAAACGCTTAGCGGAGTTCAAACAATTGGCGACTGCTCCACCGCCAATGTCCATCGCGAGAAATGCGGCAATCGCCCATTGCCACCAACTCCAACTGTGGCTAGCACCCGCTGTGGCCGTCCATGCGAAAAGTGCGAGGGCTGCCACCCAGACCAACGTCACCTCAAGCCGAGTCGGAAAAGCGCCATAGGCGAGCTGGGCTTTTGGATCATGGCGCCAGTCTGCATAGACTCCGCCTGGCAATTGGTAGCGACCACCCCAATCAGGGGCCACCGGCACAGCTTCTTTCATCGTGAGAGCTCCATCAAATTGACCATCCTTGCAGACAATGCGGGGGTCGGTAGAATTCAAACACACAAGGGATCATTGCGAAGGTTTTGCTCAAACCATTAGGATTGTGACGGTACGCCGTCGCGAAGCGCTAACCAGTCCGCCAACCAAAGGAAGGAATTGGTCAGATGGATGATGCCTTGGAACCAAAAAGAGTAAGCAGCCCCTTTCCATAACTCAGACCTTCGACTGCGCGCAGTTACAAGTAGCCAAGCACCGCAAAGGCTATACATCGCAACGTCTAGGCCAATGCTGGCGCATAATAGCAAAAGCATCGCCTCATTGGCTTGGAGAGCGCCTGTTGCGCCGGCAAATCCAAGCTGAATGGCGGCCCAAGTGACAAGCGTAAAAACATTCCAGATTAGATTGACGACAAAAGCCCCACGCCAGAACCGGCGAGCGACCAATAGGGCTGCGACGCTTAGAGCAATATTCGCCAAGCCCCACCAAAGGAGGATTGTCACTCTAAAATTGGCCAGCAAATCTTCGGGAGTCATGGCTTGTCGTCTAAGCGACCGAGCGTTGTTTCGGTGCGTCCGCTGTTATGAAGAAGCTGCCATCCGAAGGTTGCGGCATTAGGATTGTGTTTGTGTTGGTCTTGGATCGGCCTGCACAAGACCGGACCAAGCCAATCCCCAGCCCCCGGTGGCAGACAGCTGTCGAGCCTGCGATAGAAGGCCGCTGGATCGATCCAAAGCTCAGGAAACAAGCACCCCGCCTTCGCGGCCGCCCCACTTTCGAGCGCTTCAAGAAAGAATGCCGCTTCCGCACATCCAGTGGCAATTTCCATCTTTTTAAGGGGCGATCCTGGCGATGTGCTATCAATATAGCGAAGGAGTTCAATTGGTTTGCCATCAATCGTTCCACAAGCTAGCGCGGCAGTCGCCGCTTGCGTAGGATATTGCCGCTTCAACAGTGCGTTAAAGATAAAATACCAATAGTCAAAACGACTGATTTCTCCCTCACGGATCTGGCGCCTTACACCTTCCATGGCCAGCTCTTCCGAAGATGGGGCAGTTGGGTGGCCTGCGATGGCCGCACGCAGAAACTCTATTGCTGCTTCAGTATCAATTCGGCCAGCGCGTTCCGCCTCCGCAATGCCGCGGATGATTCCGTTAAGCGGCGCTGGATGAAGCGTCCCCCAGCACGTGACGTCCGCGACTTGTGGAAAGCTGGTGCCCAACATCACTGGTTCAGGGTGCGCGCATTCGTAGAATGGTTGGCGTTTCAAACCTGGTAAGGGCAGCCGCCGTGCTGTCGCAAAGCTGCGTCGCTCAACCGGCGCTCCGTCTTTCCAGCCAATATAATCACCCGCGCCCATATGCAGCGTATGGGCAATCACGGATCGACCAAGTTCGACAGGGCCTTCATCACCGACACACCAAGCGACGTCGATTGATTTCACCTGATCCAGACGGCGAACCAGGTCCAATGCTAAGACATTGGTTAAACCGGGCGATGCGCCACAGCCAACAAATAGCGCCACGCCCACTTTTTTGGCGTCTTCAGACATCGCCAATGCTTCACGCGCGCTTTCGACATCGTCGTCAATGTCGAAGTAATGCGCTTTCGCCGCTATGGCAGCTCGGCGCACGGGTGCCGCCGTTCGGTGGAATGGACCAGCCCCATTAACCACAAAAGCAGCGCCGGCTGCAGCGGCTTGCAACGCAGGCTCGTCGAAGAGGTCCAACCTCGAAGCTCGTGCCCGTTCATTCCCAAAGCGTTCAGCGGCGGCCAAGGCTGCGTCTTCATTGAGGTCACGCAGGTCGAAATGCAAATCGGGCGGCGCCGTCTGCTCCATCGCACGCAAAAACGCGCCGGTCATGGATCCGCCAGCTCCGACTACAAGCACCCTGCGCCCATTCCTTTCCCGGTCTTTGCGAGCCATTACCATTGAAGCCGAGCCCCAAGCGCGATCCTGCGCGGCTCGCCGAGCCGAAGAACAGCTACATTGACTGCATCGATGGTCTGTCCCGTAGTCGCGTACCGCACATTGGCGAGATTTTCGCCGGACAAGAATATCTCCGGACCCGAGCCGGGGAATTGGTACGCTGCCCGGGCTGAGAGGAGGCCGTACGCTGGCTGGCGGAGGACGCCGCCGTCCGGCGAGAAAAATTGCTGGCTGCGATGGACAAAATCGGCTTGGAATGAAATGCCGTCTAGATTCGGCAAATCATGGAGGGCTATACCCACACGTCCCGAAAACTTCGGTGCCAGCGGCAGCCGATTACCTGTATAATCAACAGCATTGCCTAAACGAAACTGGGTGTAGATTGCATCCAGATATGAGGCCGCAATCGTTACATCCAGATGTTTCCTCGGCGTTAGGGTCACCGAGGACTCAAGTCCTCGGCCGCGAGCACGACCTGCATTACGAACGATCGGAAGTCCGCCTTCGAATACCTGAACTTGAAGATCATTGTAGCGCCATTCAAAGACAGCCAAGTCGTACCTTACTCTTCGATCAAACAGTGCGCCTTTCAAACCAGCCTCGAGTTGCGCCACGCGCTCGGGATCAAAAGCTGGGTCGCCGGGCTGGAGCACGTTGAAACCACCCGACTTGTATCCACGGGTGTAGCTCGCATAGGTACTTAAGGTGTTGACAGGTTTCCACGAGACCACCAGTCGGGGCTGCCATTGGTCCCACGTCTTTGATGCTCGCTGAGTGCCTGCCCGTAAATAGAGGTTACCCCCATTAATCAATGTCAGCAGGTTGGATGACGGAAGGGCACTGACGTTCACGTCTTTACGGTCGCGACTATACCTTAGACCGCCTGTAATGCTGAACGAGTCAGTAAGGTCCAAAGTAAGATCGCCGTATATGCCAAAACTCAGATAATCGCCTCTGGCCCGATTAGCCTCAAACTGTCCTACCGCACCCTTGTAGGGGTCGGTCACCGCGCCAATCGCTAATAGATCGTCAAAGAAGCTGGTGGCACCGCCAATAGGAGAGGGTAAGGCGCGCAGGGCGTTATCGCAGTCTATTGGCACGCGACTGCCAAGGATGCCGGTGCAGACACCATCCTCGTCGTAGATCGCGCGGCTATCAGCAGCGATCCGCTCCTGATAAATGCTCGCCCCGGCGGTCCAACGGAAGGTTTCAAAGGGCGAAGCCAGACGAAACTCTTGGCTAAAGGCATCTTGCCGCTCTCGGGAGCCGAAATGGATCTGGGTCAGTGGAGTACTATCCGTATCCTCAAGATAACGTATTCGGTAACCCCGCACTGCTGTGATTGACGTGAAGTCTAGCTTGCCAAGAGGTGCCTCAATCCGCAAGTTAACGCTGTAAAGGTCGCGGTGATTACGGATCGGAGCATTGATGGACACCGGCGGCTTTGCCGCCCCGGGATCATCGTCACCCGGTACAGGAAAAGTTAAGCTCTTGGCCACCAGCCCGTCGTCACGGTCAGCCTCATACTCGCCCGTCAAGATTGCATCGAGCGATCCCGATTGAAATCTGAGCGCCGCGCGGCCGGCAAGATGGTCGACTTTGTCGAGATTTCTGCCACCCGGTTTGTTTTCAAAGAAACCCTTATGGCGATTATAGACAGCCGACGCACGAAAAGCGGCCTGATCGTTCATTGGCACATTGATGATCGTGTATGCGCGGACGGCGCCGAAGTCCCCTACGCTTGCTTCTGCAGATCTGGAAACCTCGCCGAGACTTGGCTTTGCGGTATAAATGCTGATCGCGCCGGCTGTCGTGTTGCGCCCAAATAATGTGCCTTGCGGACCCTTGACGATCTCAACCCGATCAATATCGACAAGTTCTTGGACTGCGCCCGACGAACGACCTGTGTAGACGTCATTAACATAAATCCCCAATGCAGGGTCGCCACCGATAGAAAAGTCGTTACTAACGATACCACGCACTGCGATTAAGGGCTGGGCGCTGGAGTTCCCTGAGCCTGAAACGCTGGGCGAAACCAAGTGGATATTGGTAATGTCTGAAACGGGCCCATTGCCGATGGCAATGCGGCCCAAAGTTTCCATCGCAATTGGAACATCTTGAAGCCGCTCGCTGCGTTTCTGGGCTGTAACAACAATCACGTCGACGTCGGCGATATCCGTTTTGCCGGTAGCAGCACCGCTGTCGCTCCGCTGCGCCAATGCCGGCAAAGGTGAAAGTGCCGTTGCGATCAGGAGTGCCGCTGCGCGATTCCTATCAATCATAATTCACCTCGCGGGTCCAAAGTTATTCGCGAACGCTAGTGCATGATTTTTATAGCGTCAAGATATTTATAGTAACTCTAATTTTAGATGGCGGGTAACTGTCCGGCGGGAATTGAACAAAGGGGATAAATCGGCCAACATATTTGGTAAGGCGACGGGGACGAGATATGCGCAGGCAAAATGACCAGCAGCCTTTGGGTCGCAGAGAGCGTAAGAAGCAAGAGCGACGCGAAATCATCCTTGCAGTTGCACGAAAAGCCTTCAAAGAAGTTGGCTTCGACAGTGCCTCTATGGAAACGATTGCCGACCAAGCCGACATCGCTCCGGCAACCTTGTACAATTATTTCGCCAATAAATCGGCCCTATTGTCTGGCGTGCTATGGTCAGATTTCTCAATAAGAGACTTTTATTTAGCGAATTTCACCACAATATTGGACAAGAGTCCTTGCAAGGTGATTTTCACTCTACTGGAACAATATTTTCGTTGGTTCAGTGAATATGATCGAAGATTGATCCGACAATTTGCTTCCGACGCCATCCGTGCGCCATATGATGGTGACCGAGGTTATCATGACCTTGAAAGCCTGATGTTTCAGAACATTGCACGTCATGTCGGCAGCTTACAGGAACATGGGAAGCTCGATCCTGCTTTGGATAGAGACGTCATCTCTCGGCTAATCTTTAATGTTGGGAACTCAGAATTCTACGCGTTCATATCTGACGAAGCGTTGACACTGGACGCCATTCTGGCTGGGATCGAGGCGCAGATTGAACTGATCCTAGGGGGAATTCTCTAGGCTAACGAAAGCGGACTCCGCGCCCTGCCTTGCTCCGCACTTCGGACTGCCATGACCCCACCAGTCCCATAACAGAAAACTGGAGCGGGCGATGGGAATCGAACCCACGACATTCAGCTTGGGAACCAACTTTAGGTTGTTTCATGGGGTTTACATGCGTTTCAATTTGGGATGAAACCGGGACAAAAACATCATTTTTTCAATATGATAATATGTCTTTCGGTTTCGTTGCGTTTCGAATGGTTTCGCATGCAGCTGGCACGATTTGTGCCTGCCCAGAGGCCGTACGACCTTGGTCAAACTCCATCTGGGCTGAATCTGTCGATGCCTGTTGGACCTGATTTTGGGTCCGACAACATATCGATGGATAGGCTTCACTATGCTGACCGACGTTAAAATGAGAGCCCTACTTGCCGACCCACCAACCACCCGGATGGAGTTGCCAGACGGCTCGATACCGGGTCTCTATCTTCGTGTAGGACCGACGCGCCACCCGACCTGGACTTTCCGCTATGTGGTAAAAGGAGCCAGTGGAACGACCAGTCGCGGTACGAAATTGGCCGGTCGAAAATTCTATCGGCTGACTTTGGGAATTTATCCCTATGTGAGCTTGCGGGAGGCGCGGGCTAAAGCAGCCTTGATGATCGCCGATATCGAGCAAGGCATAAATCCCGCTAATGAAATCGAGCGGCAGGCGGAAGCAGACACCTCCGCAATCTATACGATCAACATGCTCGCCGACGCGTACATGGAGACACACGTCAGCCCGAGACTGAAGAGTGAGCGGACAGCCAAATGGGTCTTCAAGGAGTTCATTCGGCCAAAGTGGGGTGATCGCTCGCCGGAGGGGATTACCAAGCAAGAGGTTACAAAGGAGCTTGATCGTCTCCTTTCAAGAAAATCAAAAGCCGCCGCCATCGAGACACGAAAATGGCTATCAAGCATGCTGAACTGGGCTGTAGATTCCGGGCGCATCCAGTTTAATCCCCTAATCGGCATTAAGGCACCGGCCAGATTTACGGCACGCGAACGCGTCCTCTCTATGGCCGAAGCACGAGCCGTCTGGGCCGTCGCGGGTGAAATGGGCTATCCAAGTGGCACCTTGGTCCAGTTACTTATGTTGACGGCTTGTAGACTTCGCGAAATCGCCAGCGTCCAAACTTCTTGGGTGGACACTGTGAACTCCTGCATCGTGGTTCCCGGCAAAAGCTACAAGACTGGTGACCTGACTGTGGTCGCTTTGGTTCCCCGCGCGCTCGATATCCTGAACAATCTCCCAAAGCACGAGGATGGTGACTTCCTGATCTCTTCAACAAATGGATATCGTCCACTTTACACGGTGACGCCATCAGCGCTGAAAAAGCTAAAAGACGACAGTCAGAAGCGCCTTGGACGCGTGATGGATCATTGGACGCTGCACGACCTTCGGCGGACTGTCGCGACCCACATGGCCCGCTTGAGCGTCGACGAGATCTTGATTGAGCGCGTTCTGGGTCACCGTATCGGCGGCGTGCGGGCAGTCTACAATCGTTATCGATATCTGGAAGAAAAGCGCGCCGCTCTCGCACTCTGGACCGTTGAGCTTCTGCCCTCTAGCGGCCCAGATGGTGGATCACGGTACGAGCCCGCCAATGATGATCAGCCTTGGGTTAAGGGCGACCTGTTTCGAACAGGGTTTGACGGTTAGGCTGCGCACATACCGGGCTAAGTTACGTGTTGGTCAGCGCTGAAGAGTTTTGACCACATGACCTTGCTGTTTGGGTGCACTTCGATATCCCGAACTGGATGAAGGACCGCACTTTGTGAGCCCCGCCCCTCGCCTGCATATGTTAAGTCGAAGCTGATTATTGAACACATCCGGAAAACGTGTTAAGTTTTCCGAGAATTTTTAACATATCGGGAGTGACATGTTAAAACCTACATACTTGATCCCCGAGCTACCGCCCACAAACGAGCTCGAAACTGTCCGTCGTCAGAACATTTGGCACTGATGGGTGAGTAGATTAGCGGAGTGATGGCCTCGTTTGTTGGGTTAAGTTTAAGCGGCTAGTTTACGGTTTTGCAAGCGTCGATTTTGGATGGTTCGTCTT
>NZ_JBIIYV010000056.1:0-18345 GCF_044346625.1 Aquidulcibacter sp.
CCCTTGACACCCCAGCTTGCGCAAAAAGAATTCTCGGGCGGCTTCAAGGCAAGCGAAGCGACGCATTGAGGCGTTCCAAGTCAAAGAAACCCTTACGGTTTGTTTGCCCTTGGTACATTCCTGACGGAAGCCCCCCCTAAAACGCCTTCGTCAACCCAAACTGCACCTGCCGTGGTGCGCCCGGCAAGATGCCGCGTGAGCGGTCGACGATGAAGCGGGCATCACCGGCATTTTTGACGGCGATATAGGCGCCCAGCGGCCAGCTTTCGGGGTGGATGTTCAGCGTTAGGTTCCAGATGTCGGCGGCCTTGATCAAGCCGCGTTGCCCATCCGCCGTTGGGGCGACGGTGTTGAGGTCGTCGGTGAACATCTCGTCGGTGCGGACATATTCGACTTGAAACTCACCCATCGTGCCGAGGCGATAGCCAATGGCAGCATTGATCAGCCATTCGGGCGCATAAGGTACGCGGTTGCCGGTCACCGACCGCGTACTATTGCCCGACACACCTGAAAAGCGCGTGCCGACATAGCTGGCGTCGGCCACATGGGTCAGCGCGGCGCGGAAATAAAGGTCATTGCCGCTGGTCATCAGGCCCATATCGGCGAGTGAGCCACGCAATGAAGCCTCAAAGCCTTGGTGTAGCGTCTCACCGGCGCTCGTCAGCGTAGCACCGGCCCCGCCCGCGACGGAGCTTGGGACAATCTGATTGTCAAAGTCCATGCGGAACCAGGTCAAATCGACCGCTACGCCCTTGGTGACATCGCCACGCAGGCCTGCTTCCCAATTGGTGCTGGTTTCAGCGTCCAGATTGATGGATGAGCCCGTCGTGTTGTTGATTGCGTCCTCGACGCGCGGTGGGGAGAAGCCCTCATGTACGCCGATATAGGCCGCAAATCTGGGGCTTATCCGGTAAGAGACGCCAAGGCCTGGTATCCATTCTTTGACCTGATCCTTGCCGCGCACAGGGCTTGCCGGATTGAGGCGATTGAGCCTTTCAAGATCAATATGCTCATAGCGCAGCCCCGGCGAAATCGTCCAAGCCCCGATGCTCGCCTTGGTGGTGGCAAAGCCCGACCAAGCTTGCAGATAGCGCAAATTATTTTCACGCACGCCGGCATTCACGCTGGTGCCCGGCGTGCGGCCTGTTGGGGTGTCGGAATTGATTTGCAGGCGGTTCTGCCGCTCATCATTGTAGCGGATGCCGTATTCGCTCTCAAACCGCACGCTGCCGATCTCGCCACTCTGGCTCAAACGGCTTTCAAGGCCATAGGTGTGATACTCACGCAGACGGCCCTCATTGCCGCAGGTGGTCAAGAGGTTGGCCATGCTGGCGCAAGATGGGTCCGACGCATCATTGGGGCGCTGGGCAGAGTTGGACGATTGACGCCACCAATCGCGATCGAACCACGAAAAAGAGGCCGAAGTCTTCAAGGTGGTCGTGTCATTGATTGACCAAGCCCATAAGAGGGAGGAGCCCACGCGGACGGCTTCAAAGCCATCATTCACAAAGGCATTCTGGCGGCGATTGGCCAGATATTCAGCTTGGGTGAGGCCTGAATAGGTAACTTGGCTATCTTCGCCATAGCGGCTGACGCGCAGGGTCAAATCATGATGCTCGCCCAAGCTTTTTTCGAGCTTGAGATAGAGGTCATTGATCTTCAAGGACTGATTATCGCGTACGCCATCGGATAGGGTTGTGTTGGCATGGAAGAGGGCGCGCATGCCCGCGATGGGGCCACCAAGATTGAGGTCAGCTTCCAAATAGCCATCTGAACCCGCCGCCCACGTCGCTTGGCCTTCAAAGGCCTCGGGTGCAGGCGGGGTCACATAATTGATCACACCGCCGACGGTGTTGGGGCCAAAGCGGATTTGGCTTGCGCCTTTGAGGATTTCGATCCGGCTATAGCGGCGGATGGGTGGGTGATAATAAGTGGCATTGTCGCCATAAGGCGCAAAGCTCAGCGGCAGGCCATCTTCCAAGAGTAGGACTTTGCTTGAGCGTGTCGGCGATAGGCCCCGAATGCCAATATTGGGGCGCAGGCCCATGCCTTCCTCATCGCGGGCAAAGACACCCGGCACTTGGCGCAGCGCTTCATTGACGGACAAGACGCGCGCACGAACCAGATCGGCTTGCTCAATCGTGGCACCAGAGCCTGCAATGTTTCGCAAAGCTTCCTTTTGTCCAATGACAATAATGGTCTCTACAGGGGCACCCTCTTCGGCAGATGCCATAAGCGGGGCAAGGGCAGCGAGGCCGCCGACGCACAGTGCAGTTGTAAGGTGGGAGAAGTTGCGGGCTGTCTTGTTTATAGTGATACTCATTCTTAGTTTCATATTGCGAATGATTTGCAAAAACAACTAGGCAAAATCGTAAATTACAGTCATCACTGGCTTTTTCAGGGTTTCCTCTCTATGAACAGAGGCAAGTTAGGGGGGTGACAAGTGCCCCATGATCCCACATTTAAAGGGGCGCGTGCCGCGTTTGGTGCTTTACCTCTTTGGTCACAGGAAGCTTTTTTGAAAATGAGCGTGCGACACAAGTGACCTTAAACGTGCCAAGAGATAGCCTTGAGGCGGCAACGTCGACGACTCCCACCGAGTTTAAGCCCAAAGATGGCTTGACCGCGCGGCTGTTGACCATTGGCGCGGGCTTTATCCTTTTGACAGAAGCCTTATTTTTCTTGCCAACCATGGCGAGCCTACGCGACGAATGGATCGTTAGTCGTCTCAATACGGCCGAGATTGTCGCTTTGGCCGGAACCGCGCCGGACAGCGATGGTCTGATGGGGGGACGCACGTCTGAACTAGTGCGCGCGGCCGAAATCCAGTCGGTGACGATTATCCAGAATGATGTCCGTCTGCTCATTATGGGCACACCGCCGCAAGGCACGATCATTGACATTGATCCTGAAGCCCAAACCATAGGCCGATCGCTTTCAGGCGTGTTGGAAGCCTATGCAGCGCCTGAAGGTCGATACCTTCGCATCGTTGGGCGGCCGCAGACCAATGCGGCCATCAAGCTTGAAGTCATTGTTGCAGAAGCACCTCTCAAAGACTCGCTGATGCGGTCGACTTGGCAGGTATTGTTTGCGTCCTTAGCTTTGTCCTTGACCATTGGAGCGCTGATTTATGCCGCCTTGGCCGATGGTTTTGTGCGGCCAATGCGGCGGTTGACGCGCGCAATTTCTCGCTTCAGCACTGCACCAACCGATGCGAGCCGCGCGCTTGTGCCCTCAGGGCGGTCGGACGAAATTGGCCAAGCCGAAGTTGCTTTTTCTTCCATGCAAGACACCGTGCGGCAGGCCTTCCTTCAGAAGGATCGCTTGGCGCAATTGGGGCTTGCGGTCTCCAAAATCTCCCACGATCTGCGCCATTCACTGGGTGCGGCGCAATTGGTGAGTGAGCGCCTGGCTTCGGTAGATGATCCGGTTGTGCGGGCAACAGCACCCCGGCTTGAACGGGCGTTGCAACGGGCGGTCAATTTAGCGCAATCGACTTTGGCGTTTGGGAAAGCACAAGAACGCCCGCCTGAAACTGAGCTCCTCTATCTGTCTGATGCGTTGGATGATGCGGCAGAAGAAGCCTTGGCAGGCCTAACCGTGCCTTGGCAGCATGATGTTCCAAACGACCTTGAGATCGAAATCGATGGCGAGCATTTGCATCGTATCCTGACCAACCTCATCCGCAATGCCGCTCAAGCTATCGCCCAATCCGGCAAGCCGGGCACGATCCATGCCCATGCGGCCGTCGAAGGCGACCGGATTGACCTGCATGTCGTCGATACAGGGCCCGGTTTGCCTAAACGCGTGCAGGATAATTTGTTCATGCCGTTTGCTGGCAGCGGGCTAACAGGTGGGACAGGACTTGGTCTCGCCATCGCGCGCGAGCTTGCGCGCCTCAACGGTGGCGATATTGTCTTGGCCTCGACGGGGCCGTCGGGCACCGACTTCATCGTGCAAGTATCGGCGGAAAAGGCCGATCCGGAGGCGAGTGCCGCTTAAGCGCCTTCGACCTCTGCTTCGTCCCGTTGTTCACGCTCCAGAATTTCCCGGGCTGGACCGCGGGAGATAACCAAAGCCATGATGATGCCGAAAATCCCGATCAAGGACGTGTAGAAGAAGAAAGCGGTGTAACCGGCAGCAAGCGCTTGACCCGATACGCCAAGCTTGGCCCCACCTGCGGCAAAGGCATCTGGCGGCAAATGGTTGAACCAAGGCTTCATAGCGGCCAAGCAACCCGTCTCAGACGCCTTGGCAGCGCCTTCAATCACGCGGCCGGAAAGCGCGGTGATGATCTTGCCGGGTAGCGCATAGAGCGAGGAGAACACCGCATATTGGGTCGCCGTAAAGCCTTCTTTCGTCAGCATGGACATATACATGATCAGGCAGGTGCCCGCGAACATGCCCGACAAATTATCGATGCCAATCGCGATATAAAGGGCGGGCACATTAGGGCCAGTAAGCGTGATTGCGATGAACGCCAAGTTCGACAAAGGCTGTAAGAAGGCCCCAATGACGAGGCAGCGGAACAGACCAAACTTTAAGACCAGCCAACCGCTTAAGCCTGCACCAATCGCGCTCATGGCTGCACCAAAGAATTTTTGCGCAAACGCAATGGAGTCTTTCGAGAAGCCTGCATCCAAATACATGGTTGAGGTCAGATTTAGGACGAAGTCTGCTATCCGATAGACGCAGATGAACACCAAGATCAGGCTGGCCAGGTCTTTGTAGCGGCTGAAGAAGTCCGCCAATGGGTCTGCCAAGGCTGCTTTGAAATAGGCACCGGGGCGGGTCTTTACGCGGGGGATTTGTAGGCAAGCCACCACCACGAGACTGAGGCCGATCAGTGCATAGCCTACTTGTTGCCAAACGCCCCAAGGCTTTGCTGCCAGCGCCTCACTCATGGCCTTTGTGCCGCCATAAAGGTCGCCGACCAACCACGCTAAGGGCTCGGCCTTCCCAGCTAACCCCACGGCCAGCACACAGGCTGCCAGCACCATCAGGGCAATGCGGCCGACCCATTCCAGATAATCGATCACGCCACGGTCTGGCACATCGGCGGGGGCAACCCAACGCGGCGCTGGGGCTGTGGTTTCGCGTGGGGCCAAAAGCGTTGAGATGATCGCAAGGCCCATAAAGCCCGCCATCGCGGCATAGGCAGCCGCCCAGCCTAGCCAGCCATATTGGTCACCATTGAGAGCTTGGGCGACAAAGAGCGGCAGCGCTCCGGCCAACAGAATCGCGACCCGGTAGCCCCATTGATAGGTTGCGGTCAAAACGCCCAAGCGGTTAGCATCGCGGGCCACTTCAATACGCCAGGCATCAATCGCAATATCTTGCGTGGCGCCTGCCAAAGCAATCAGCACAGCAAAGGCCGCAAACGGGATAAAGGCAGCGGTGGCATCACCTTCTTTCGTGAAGGCCAGGGCAGGGTCATTGGTTGCCATCAACAACAGACCGACAATGACAATGGCTTGGGTCAATAGCATCCAAGCCCGGCGGCGGCCTAAAGCCTTATCCAAAACAGGGATCGCGACCCGGTCGACCAAGGGGGCCCACAGAAACTTTAGCGCATAGGTGAGAGTGACGAGCCCCATCAACCCGATCAGAGCTAACGACGCCCCGGCTTCACGCAGCCAGATGAATAGGGCGATGCCCGCCAATTGATTGGGCATACCGGCTGCAAAACCCAAGCCGAACATGACCAATGAAGGCCGTTCGAAAAAGGCACCAACGCCTACTTTATCGTCGGCACCAAGTTCTAATTCCGGTTTGTTAGCGGATTTGCCAGCCATGAAGGTCCTCACAAGGATCAGGACCTCAGAAAGCGGTCCCTAATCAGGCGGCGAAAGTGGCCTGTCTGGTGGCATTCGTCCAGCGCTCTAATACAGAGGACAACATAGCTGGGTCGAGCGGCTTGGTGATGAAGTCGTTCATGCCGGCATTTTTGCAGGCACGGCGGTCTTCTTCCATGGCTGCTGCTGTCAGCGCGATAATGGGTGTCTCCAAGAAGCGGCCACCCAAGGCGCGGATGGCGCAGGTGGCTTCAAACCCGTCCATAACTGGCATGTGTACGTCCATAAGGACCAGATCATAGGGCGCGTCTTGTATGGCCGCAAAAGCTTCTGCCCCATTGCCAACGGCCACGACATGGCAGCCATTGCGGACCAGAAGCGATTTCGCCAAGAGCGCATTGATTGGATTGTCTTCGGCCAAAAGGACGCGCAACCCAATCGCGATAGGTGTAGTATCCGCGCGCTCGTCATTGGCGACCACAGGCCGCGTATCCACGCCTTCGCCAGCTGCTAAGGCAACCCGTTCGATCAAAGAGGCAGTGCGCAAAGGCTTGATCAGATAGCCGATTGCACCCTTGGCACGATAATCATCAATCAGGTCACGGCGCTCTTGCGGGATCAGCGCCACAACCGGGCTCGCACATTTCAGCCAAGGGGCTGCGTGCACGGTATCGGTATGGTGATCGAGCAGGATCACACTGGCCTCTTTGGCTTGGCGCGGCGTTGTGACTTGCTTGACCCGTGCGCCCTCATCTTCCAGTGCCAAAGTAAGGGCTTCGACCAGAAGGGTGGACTGGCTTTGGATTGCGATGGTTCTCCCCGTCAGGCGCTGGCTGGGGGCAGGTGCTGGGGTTATCGTCTCAAAAGGAATATCAATCCAGAACACGCTGCCGCCGCCTTCACGGCTCTTCAGGCTAACCGTGCCCCCCAAAGCCATGGTCAGCTTCTTCACGATGGCAAGGCCCAGACCCGTGCCGCCAAAGCGGCGTGAGTGCGAGGAATCGGCTTGTTGGAATTCTTCAAAGACGCGTTCCATCTTGTCGACCGGAATGCCAATGCCCGTATCTTCCACGCTAAAGCGCAGACGGTTCACGCCCGTGGCTTCCAAACGCAGCAGAACGCCACCGTCTTGGGTGAATTTCACGGCGTTTGAGGCCAAGTTCAAAATGATCTGACGCAGGCGCCCATCGTCACCGGCCACTTCGACCGGTACATTTGGAGCAACAACCAGGACGATTTCCAGCGCCTTTTCGTGCGCCCGTGGCGAGCAAAGTTCGGCGACCGATTGCAGCGTTTTTGCCGGATTGAAGACCATGGTCTCTAGCTCGATCTTGCCACTTTCCAGCTTGGCATAATCGAGAATATCGTTGAGGAGTGCCAACAAATGTTGGCCAGAATCGGTGACCGCACCAAGCCAAGAACGCTGTGCACTGGTCAGTTCACTCATGCCCAATAGGCCCGCCATGCCCAAAATCCCGTTCAAAGGCGTACGGATTTCGTGGCTCAGGGTGGCAAACAACATGGTCTTGCCGCGCGCCGTTTCGTCGGCATCAGGGCGGAACAAGCCCAATTGACTGCCATCTTCGCGCTCTTGGATCATCCAGCCAAATCGGGCTTCATACCAAGGGGCGAAGGCACCCATGGCCACTTGCTCGCCAAATCGTTGCGAAGCTAGGTCATTCGCTTCTAAAACGCGGCCATTTTTGCTGGCAAGAATGGCGCAATCGGGCAAGTCGCTCAGAGCGAAAGTCATGTTTGTCATACCCCCACTCTAACCGATAGGGGTTAAGGAATGGCTGCTTCGACTTAGATTGTCGCGCAACTTTGATCCCGTGGGATCAAAACGCGCTCTTATTTGGACTTGCCGCGCAACTTTGATCCAAAGGATCAAAACGCGCTTTAAGGCTTCTTCGGCCAAACATAAGAATGGCGGATATAGCCAAACGCGGGCAGGGCCTCATTGCCGCGCTTGAAGTCAAAGAAGGTCGCATTCTCCCAATGCGAACCTGTGCCCCATCGGGTTTTGCAAGAGGTTGAGACCCAAGCGGGCTCCCAATAGACCACGCCGACACCACCATGGCTGATCACCCCTTGGGTCAGGTCGACCAGATAGCGCAATTGGTCATTCGGTGTGGCGGGATATTCCTTGATCAAGGTGTCCGGACCCAGAAGATTTACGGCCTCATCAGCCCCCTCATTGGTCCAAGGATAAGAGGTTTCAACCACAATCACCTTGGCCTTATAGGTGGCACTGAGGCGAGTGATGGTTGCATTGAGCCCATCTAGGCCCTGTGTCGACCATTTCCGGTAATAAGACAGGCCGATATAGTCAAAGTCGGTTACGCCAGCCTCAGCGGCCTTGGCAAACCATGGTTCTGCATTTTCGGGCTGGGCAATGTGCAGCACGATTTTAGGTTCGGTACCTGTGGCCTTGCCGGCATCGCGCACAGCTTTGATCCCGGCGTTGAACAAAGCGGCATTGCGGACCCAATCGGTGGAGCGGGTCTCCCACTTCCAATCTTTACGGCCCATCATTTCCTTATTGGTTTCGTTGCCGACTTGGACCATGTGCGGCATCAAGCCTTCGCTGGCGAGCTTTGTGAGGGTGTCAAAGGTGAATTGATAGACGGCAGCGGCTAGGCCTTCTGTAGTTGGAATGTTTTCCCAAGCCTTTGGGATCCATTGCTTGTCGCCATCAGCCCAATCGTCGGAATAGTGAAAGTCCAACAGGACCTCTTGCCCGCTCGCCTTGGCCCGACGCATCGACCGGCGCACATCGTCAAAAGTGCTGTAGGTCGTCCAGTTTGGATTATTCCATAAGCGCAGCCGCACCAGATTATGGCCCGTTTCGGCAAACAATTGATACGGGTCAACGCGCTTGCCACCTTGGCGATAGACTGCGCCGCAATCTTCCATCTCATTCACATAAGACAGGTCCGCGCCGAAGTAGAAATCGGAGTGATTGGGCTGTTGAGCCGACGCCGCAAAGCCTGGACGAACAAGCCCGCTGGAAGTTAGAAGTCCAAGCCCTGCGGCCAGCGCACCTCGCCTAGAAAAAGTCATGCAGCTACTCCTTTGAGCGGCTAGATGACCATTCAATGCCTTGGTGTGCAATAATTTCAAGCAATGCCCGCTCTATCTGAGTCAGATAGAGCGGATAAGCTGTTGCGCCTACCAAAATCAGGCGGCGATCAAGCCATTCTCAAGCGCTGCCTTTTTGATCGCGGCTTGCATTTTTTCAAACGCCCGCACTTCGATTTGACGGATGCGCTCGCGGCTGACGCCATATTGATCAGCGAGGTCTTCCAGCGTCACAGGGTCATCGCGCAAGCGACGCTCGCGGATGATATGCTGTTCGCGTTCGTTTAAGGTCGACAAGGCTTGGTTCAGCAAGATCATGCGCTCGTCATGCTCTTCGCGCTCGGCATATTCGGTCTCAGCGCTTTCATCATCCGAAGCCAGCCAATCCTGCCATTCGCCGCCACCATCCTCGCCCACGCGAACGTTGAGCGAGGCGTCAGGGCCCGACAAGCGACGGTTCATCGAGATGACTTCGTCCTTCGTCACGGCCAATTGGGTCGCGATGTAAGTTACGTCATCCGGCTTCAGATCGCCTTCTTCGATCGCCTGCATTTTGGATTTCATGCGGCGGAGATTGAAGAACAGCTTCTTCTGCGCAGCGGTCGTGCCCATTTTGACCAAGGACCACGAGCGCAGCACATATTCCTGAATCGAGGCGCGGATCCACCACATAGCATAGGTTGCCAAGCGGAAGCCCTTTTCAGGGTCAAACTTTTTAACCGCCTGCATCAGGCCGATATTGCCTTCAGAAATCACTTCCGCCACAGGCAGGCCATAGCCGCGATAGCCCATCGCCATCTTCGCCACGAGGCGCAAATGGCTGGTCACCAGCTTTTCAGCCGCACCGGTATCTTCATGCTCACGCCAGCGTTTGGCGAGCATATATTCCTCGTCCTTGTGCAGCATAGGAAATTTACGGATCTCTGTGAGATACCGCTGAAGGCCCAGTTCTGGCCCAACATTAAGCGCGAGTGCGCGAGTCATATATCCACTCCCCAAAAGAATTACCCTTGTAAGTCGGGTAATAGTAGGAGCGTCGGGGCAGGGATTTGGTTCCCGTTCCGGCGTTCGAGACTCCACTTAGGAGTGCGCTTGGGCAAAATAAAGGCCCCACCTGATGAATGATTGGTAAGGTTTGGTCATGCCTTGGATTAGAAGTGCTGATGCAGCATGAAAAAGGGCCCTCTGACGAAGTCAGAAGGCCCCATTCCTAGCTGGATTTGATGGCTTAAGCCGCGCGGGCCAATTGGCGCAGCACGAACTGCATGATGCCGCCCGAGAAGTAGTAATCGAGCTCGTTGGCCGTATCGATGCGGCTGATGACCGGTGCAATCACCACCGTGCCATCGGCGCGGCGGATTTCGACTTCCATCTCTTTGCGGGGCGCGATGTCATTGATGCCATAGATGGACACCATTTCATCGCCGACCAGATTGAGGCTGGCCCACGTCACGCCATCGCGGAACTGGAATGGTAGAACGCCCATGCCGATCAGGTTCGAACGGTGAATACGCTCAAAGCTCTCGGTGACGACAGCCCGGACGCCTAGAAGATTGGTGCCTTTAGCTGCCCAGTCGCGTGACGAGCCCGTGCCATATTCCTTGCCTGCAAAGATCACCAGCGGCGTGCCGGCATCCTTATAGAGCATGGCGGCATCATAGATCGGCATAACTTCGCCATCTGGCCAATGCTTGGTGACGCCACCTTCAACACCTGGAACCATTTGGTTCTTGATGCGGATGTTGGCGAAGGTGCCGCGCATCATGACTTCATGGTGGCCACGGCGCGCGCCGTAGGAGTTGAAGTCGATGGCGGAGACGCCATTTTCGGTCAGGAACTTGCCTGCGGGGCTCGACGCTTTGATCGAGCCTGCGGGCGAGATGTGATCGGTGGTGATGCTGTCGCCAAACAGACCCAAGACGCGGGCGTGCAGAATGTCTTCCACACCCTTTGGCGTCATGGTCATGCCTTCAAAGTAAGGCGGGTTGGCAACATAGGTCGACTTGGCGGGCCAATTATAGGTTTGGCCGCCTGAGACTTGGATCGCCTGCCAATTCACGTCGCCCTTGAACACATCGGCATAGCGACGGGCAAACATCTCTGCCGTCACATATTCGCGCATGATGGCCGAAACTTCGGCAGATGTTGGCCACACGTCTTTTAGATAGACAGGCTGGCCATCCGTGCCGGCGCCCAGCGGCTCCTTGTTGAGGTCAATCTGCATCGAGCCGGCCAACGCATAGGCGACAACCAGTGGCGGCGAGGCCAGATAATTGGCGCGTGTGTCTGGGTTGACGCGGCCTTCAAAGTTACGGTTGCCCGACAGCACAGAGGCAGCAACCAAATCACCGGCCACGATGGCCTTCGTGATTTCTTCCGGCAGTGGGCCAGAGTTACCGATACAGGTGGTGCAACCATAGCCAACCAGGTTGAAGCCCATGGCGTCCAAATCAGATTGAAGGCCGGACTGGGTTAGATAATCGGTGACGACTTGCGAGCCAGGTGCGAGTGAGGTTTTCACCCAAGGCTTGACGGTCAGGCCCTTGGCGCGGGCCTTGCGGGCCACAAGGCCTGCAGCGATCAGTACTGAAGGATTAGAGGTATTGGTGCAGGAAGTGATCGCAGCAATCACGACGTCACCATGGCCGAGGTCGTGATTGTGACCTTCCACGCCAACGCGCTTGGCCACTTCGCCAGCTTTACCAAATTCGCCTTCGAGTGCGGTTTTGAATGCGGTTGCAGCATCGGCCACCAAGACGCGGTCTTGTGGGCGCTTGGGCCCGGCTAGTGAGGGCTGAACGCTGCCCAAATCTAAGCCCAATTCGTCGGTGAATACGGGCTGACCCGCATCATGCTTCCACATCATATTGGCTTTGGCATAGGCCTCAACCAAAGCCACACGGGCTGCATCGCGGCCGGTGGAGCGCAGGAAGTTGATTGTGTCTTCGGCCACCGGGAAGAAGCCACAGGTCGCGCCATATTCAGGGGCCATATTGGCGATGGTGGCGCGGTCTTCCAAAGTCATAGAATCAAGGCCCGGGCCAAAGAATTCGACGAACTTGCCAACAACGCCTTTTTTGCGCAGCATCTGTGTGACGGTCAGCACGAGGTCGGTCGCGGTGGCCCCTTCAGGCAATTTGCCGTCGAGTTTAAAGCCAACGACTTCAGGGATCAGCATGGAGATGGGCTGGCCCAGCATCGCTGCTTCAGCTTCAATACCGCCAACGCCCCAGCCCAGAACGGCCAAGCCATTGATCATGGTGGTGTGGCTGTCGGTGCCCACGACGCTGTCAGGATAGGCGACTTCATCGCTGCCATCTTCAGCGGTCCAAACGGTTTGGGCCAGATATTCGAGGTTCACTTGGTGGCAGATGCCGGTGCCGGGAGGCACTACACGGAAGTTCTTAAACGCGCTTTGACCCCAACGCAGGAATTCATAGCGCTCGCCATTGCGGTCATATTCAAGGTCAACGTTCTTGGCGAAGCTGTCGCCCTTGCCGGCATAGTCCACCATGACCGAGTGGTCGATCACGAGGTCGACGGGGATCAGTGGATTGACCTTCTCTGGGTTGGAACCCAGCGCCGCTGCGGCATCGCGCATCGCGGCCAGATCGACCACGGCAGGAACGCCGGTGAAGTCTTGCATGAGCACGCGGGCAGGGCGGAAGGCGATCTCGTGTTCGATCTTGCCTTTATTCTCCACCCATTTGGCGACCGCTTCGATATCGGCCTTGGTCACCGTGACGCCATCTTCGGCGCGCAACAGGTTTTCAAGCAAGATCTTCAAAGTCACGGGTAGTTTAGAAACATCGCCTAGACCGTTTTTTGAAGCGGCTTCGAGAGAATAATAAACATAGGTCTTGTCGCCGACATTTAGAGTCTGGCGTGATTTAAAACTATTGAGTGAGGGCATGGTAAGCCGTCCTTTGTTCGAGCGAGTTGATCATCACTGGATTGCCCTTAACCAGAGGCTAACAAGCAAACCAAATTTCGCCCGCAAGGGTCGCGCGCTTGTGAGCGGCGTATCGACCGGCGGTTCGCCACCGTGTCCGGCAGCGCGGCTGCTTTAGCGCGGAAATGGTTAAAGGTCTATGGCGGGTTTCAGGGTTTTGGGTGTGTTTTCGCGGGTGACGTTAGCCTAGACTGGGTTCCTTCGCGGAAAGTACCCCTTCAGTCCCTTCGGGACACATCGGCGTATACGCCGATACCCCATGAATGGGGAAGCGGCGTGTCCCAACTGCTTCCGCTGCCGCTTCCCCGCTCGCGGCGAAGCCGGTGAAGGGGTGGGCACTCAAAGCGTCCCTGCAGTAAACTTTGGCCATACAAGAAGCCATCAAGCCCCTCTCCCACACACGCCATTCTCGACCTTGTCATCAAGTCGCAGTATCAGGAGCCATGACTGTACGAATCATCCATGCCCTCGCCGATATTGCTGATCATTATGACGCCGTCCTGTGTGACGTATGGGGGGTGATCCATAATGGGCGGGCGGCTTATCAAGCCGGATGTAATGCGTTGGCGGCATTTCGCGAGTTAGGTAAGCCGGTTGTGCTAATCTCCAACGCGCCGCGTCCATCCACTGTCATCCCGAAACAATTGGAGGCGCTGCATGTGCGCCGCGATGCGTGGGATGCGATTGTGACCTCAGGCGACGCCACGCGGGCAGAGATCGAAAAGCGTGGTCCACGTGGCTATAAAATTGGCCCATCCAAGGACGAGGGCCTGTATGAAGGCCTGCCGGTCGACTTCCGCCCTGCTGAGACCGCTGATTATGTCATCTGCACCGGTCTGCGCGATGATTTGAGTGAGCCGCCGGAAAGCTATCGCGATGAGCTGGCAGGATTGGCCGCCCGCAACCTGCCTTTCATCTGCGCCAATCCAGACCGGGTGGTGCAATTTGGTGGTCATTTGATCCCGTGCGCGGGGGCCTTGGCTGACATTTATGAAGAATTGGGTGGCCCCGTCATCATGGCGGGCAAGCCCTATGCGCCGATCTATGACCTGACGATTGCAGAGGCCGAACGCCTCGCAGGCAAACCACTCGCGCGCGAGCGCCTGTTATGTATCGGCGACGGCGTGCAGACCGATGTGGCGGGTGCGCATGGGCAAAAACTGGACTGCTTGTTTGTCGCAGGCGGCATCCACGCAGCAGAGCTTTCCAATGCCGACGGGTTGGATGGTGCGAAGGTTGAGGCTTTCCTCGCTTCCTACCGCGTCGACGCGCGCTGGGCGATCGCCGAACTGGCTTAGGCCAGCAGCGCCCGTTCAAGGGCGTAGTGAAAGCGCCTCAAACCCGCTATGCAGGTGGCATGATCGATTCCATCGCTGACGGGGTTTTGCCCGACCATATCTTGCAGGCCTTGGCCGATGGCGGTGCCATCACGGCCGCTACCCCTTTTGCCGACAAACAAATCCAGCCCGCCAGCCTCGACTTGCGCTTGGGTGACTTTGCCTATCGTGTCCGCGCCAGCTTCTTGCCGGGTCAAGGCCGCACAGTTTCGCAGCGCTTGAGCGAGAGTGATTTGGTGCTGCATAAGCTCGATCTGCGCGAAGGCGCGGTGCTGGAGACAGGCTGCGTCTATCTGGCCCCCTTGCAGGAGAGCCTTGCGCTGCCTGAGACGGTGTTTGCGCTAGCTAATCCTAAAAGCTCCACCGGACGGATCGATGTGTTTGTTCGCGTAATTGCAGATGGCGCGACCAGCTTTGACCGCGTGCGCGCTGGCTATCAAGGCCCGCTGTGGGTTGAGATTTGCCCGCGTACCTTCTCCATCCTCGCCCGCCCGGGTGACCGCTTGGCCCAGCTTCGCTTGAAGAAGGGTCAAACCCCGACGCTACAACGCCTCGATCTGAACCTCGACCTATCCCACGACTCCCTTGGCCCTGTTATCGGCTATCGTGCACGGCGCCATGCGCCCTTGCTGGACCTCGCCAAAGTGGGCGGCCACGCACCGCGTGATTGGTTTGAGCCCTTAACGGCGCGTGATGGTCGCTTGGTGTTGGACCCCGGTGAGTTTTACATTCTGGCCAGTCAGTCGGGTCTCTCGATCCCGAAAGATGTCGCCGCAGAAATGGTGGCGACGGCGGAAGACCTCGGTGAATTCCGCGCCCATTACGCAGGCTTCTTTGATCCGGGCTTTGGCGCGAAAGATCATGGCAGTGCAGGTGCGCGGGGCGTGCTCGAAGTGCGCGGCCGGGATGTACCCTTTGTGCTCGAGCATAATCAGCCCGTGGCCCGCCTGATTTACGAGCCCTTATCGTCGGCCCCAGAGGCCTTTTACGGCGATGTCGGCAGCCATTATCAGGGCCAGAGCCTGAAATTATCGAAACTGTTTGAACCATGGTCCTAGCATGTTGATCGCCTCCATCTCTCCCATAGACGGCCAGAAACTGGGTGAAGTGCCCTCCGCTTCGCCGGAAGACTGCCGTGAAGCTTGTGAGATCGCGCAAGCCGCCTATGTCGCTTGGCGCGCTGTTCCGGCACCCCGGCGGGGGGAGTTGGTGCGCTTATGGGGGCAAGAATTGCGTGCCCGCAAGCAAGAGCTCGCCGATATGGTGACGCTGGAAGCGGGCAAGACCCGGCCTGAAGCCTTGGGCGAAGTGCAAGAAATGATCGACATGGCCGATTATGCGGTTGGCCTGTCGCGGCAATTGGCGGGCTTGACCTTGGCGTCCGAGCGGCCGGGTCATCATTTGTTGGAACGCTGGAAGCCCTTAGGTCCCGTGCTGGTCATCAGCGCGTTTAACTTCCCCGTCGCCGTGTTTGCGTGGAATGCCATGCTGGCACTGGTATGCGGTGATCCCGTCATCTGGAAGCCGTCGGAAAAGACCCCGCTTTGTGCACAAATAACCTGTGCCATCTTCAACCGCGCGGTTGCGCAATTTGGCGTCGAGGCCCCCGCCGGCCTGATCCAAGTGCTGCAAGGTGATGCGAAGATCGGGGCAGAACTTGTTGAGCATCCGCTGATCCGGCTGGTGTCGGCGACAGGCTCCACCCGCATGGGTCGTGAAGTGGCGAAAGCGTGTGCGACACACCTCAAGCGCAGCTTGTTGGAGCTGGGCGGCAATGGCGCGATGATTGTGCGGCCTAGTGCCGATCTGGACCTTGCCGTACGCGCCATTGTGTTTTCCGCCGTCGGCACCGCGGGCCAGCGCTGCACCACGTTGCGCCGCTTGATCGTGCACCCCGATATCAAGCAAGACCTGATCCAGCGCTTGGTCCGCGCCTACAAAAGCCTGCCGATTGGCGATCCGCGCAAACCCGAAACCCTGATTGGTCCGCTGATTGATGCAGACGCCGTCACAACCATGATCCGCGCTCTAGAGACCGCTCAAGCTGAAGGCGGGCGCGTGCTGGTGGGTGGTCAGCCTTTGCACGGCAATTATGTCCAGCCTGCACTGGTCGAGATGCGCGCCCAAACCGCCATCATGCAAACCGAGACCTTTGCCCCCATCCTCTATGTGGTGGAGGCTGAAACCTTGGCTGAGGCCATCGCCATTCAAAATGATGTGCCCCAAGGTCTGTCGTCGTCTATCTTCACGACTGATCTGCGTGAGGCTGAAACTTTCTTGTCGCATGCAGGCTCGGATTGCGGAATCGCCAACGTCAATATCGGTACGTCGGGCGCGGAAATTGGTGGCGCTTTTGGCGGTGAGAAAGAGACAGGCGGGGGCCGTGAAGCAGGCTCTGATGCTTGGAAAGCCTATATGATCCGCCAGACCCAAACGATCAATTACTCCACTACCTTGCCCTTAGCGCAAGGCGTTGTATTTGATCTGTAAGCAAGGGATGCACGCAAGCGCGATGGGCATTATAGGCAGGCCATGACCCAATATTCTGCCACGACCCGCGGTGTCCGCATTCAGGTGACGCCGGTTTTCCTCGACGATCAATCTGATCCCGCGGAGAATGATTTCATGTGGGCCTATACGGTTGAGATCGCCAATATGTCGGAACAGACGGTGCAACTGACCGCGCGGACGTGGAAGATTATCGACCATCACGGCGTCACCCAGGTGGTGCAAGGCCCAGGTGTTGTTGGCGAACAACCCATCCTGCGTGAGGGCGACAGTTTCACCTACACCTCAGGCTGCCCCCTTTCGACGCCCTCTGGCTTGATGATGGGTAGCTATCTGATGCAGACCGACAATGGCGAAACCTTCGAAGCCCAAGTCCCAGCCTTTTCGCTCGACAGCCCGTTTGAAATCCGTAGTGTGAATTAGGGGTGGGGGCCTCAAAAAAGTGACGTGAGGTCCAGATGAAGAAGCCCCAGTTTGCATTTCTACTTGGTTTGGGATGCTTCCTTGCATTTGGTATTGTTTCCCCATTAGCCGCCCAGAAAACTCCGCCAGAATCTCACCCAATCTTGGCCCATCGAGGCGTACACCAGACCTATGCTCGTGAGGGGCTTGAGCGCGACACCTGCACTGCCAGCCGCATTAATCCGCCCACACACGCGTTCATGGAAAACACCATCCCGTCGGTTCAGGCCACGGTAGCGCTTGGCGCAGACGTGATCGAGGTGGATGTGCATCCCACCACCGATGGCGATTTTGCCGTGTTTCATGACTGGACCTTGGACTGTCGCACCAATGGCAGCGGCGTCACGCGGAGCCATACGATGGCTTATCTGCGTGGATTAGACGTTGGTTATGGCTACACAGCCGATCAAGGCGCGAGCTTTCCTTTGCGGGGTAAGGGGCTTGGCCTGCTGGTGAATTTGGAGGAGGTGCTGAACGCGCTGCCCAGCACGCAAGTCCTGATCAATATCAAGAGCCGAGACCCAGAAGAAGGTCGCAAGCTAGCCGCTTATTTGGCAAAGCGCGGGGTCAGCCCAGATCGTGTGATGGTCTATGGCCACGAGGTGCCGGTTGCAGCCTATTTACTAGCGGTGGGGCCAGCATATCGTGGCTTTTCCAAAAAGCAGGTCGCAGATTGCCTGAAGTCATACGTGTTTTGGGGATGGTCGGGTTTTGTGCCTAAAGCTTGCAAGCGCAGCGTCATCTTGGTGCCCCACAGCCATACTGGCCTCATTTGGGGGTGGCGGTCTAGTTTTGCGAAGCGCATGGCAAAGGCGGGCAGCCAAGTCTATCTGGTTGGGCCGGTGCCTAAGAATTCTCAATCCTCTTTGGCCGGTTTGAATGATCCAGCCCTCCTAAAGGGCCTGCCAGAGGGTGTTGGGGTTTGGACGGACGCTGTCGAGATTATTGCCCCGGCGCTGGCTGGAAAGTAGCGCAGACCGACGACGACGAAACCTTCGAAGCCCAAGTCCCAGCCTTTTCGCTCGACAGCCCGTTTGAGATTCGTAGTGTGAATTGAGGGGGCACTATAGCCCCTCGCCCTCTGGGAGAGCAACCGTGTTTAAGATGGAGTGGTTTTTGCCCAGTCTGTGTGGTCTCGCATCATGGCGTTGAGTTGGGTGATGAGTTTTCGCATGAGGGCGTTGAGGGCGACCATTTTGGGTTTGGCGTT
>NZ_JBIIYV010000057.1:0-18279 GCF_044346625.1 Aquidulcibacter sp.
TTATTCAAAAGAAGACTGGTCGACCTGTTCAGTTTGAGCTTCTGGGACCTGCGCAAGCGAGCATGTTGGCGTGGCTGGAGCGTCGAGGTGGATCTCTTGATGATTTTGTCTTTCCAAGCCGTACTGACCACACCAACCACATGAGCACCAGACAATATGCGCGCCTTGTCGATGAATGGGTAACTGGCATTGGGCTAAGGCGGGAAGACTTTGGTACCCATTCCCTGCGCAGAACCAAGGCTTCCAAAATCTACAAGCAAACCGGCAATCTTCGTGCAGTCCAAATTCTGCTGGGCCACACCAAAATAGAAAGCACTGTTCGCTATCTTGGTGTAGATGTCGAAGACGCTTTGGCCTTGGCAGAGGCAACCGAAGTTTAGCTTCTCATCGGGCTATCCTCGTTTCTCCAAGACATCAGGATAGCCCCCAGCATTTTCGGCGTCCCAAAAAGCAGACATTCTGCTTCGCGCCATAACTGGTCAAACAATTGCTTAAGTACCATGCCCCTCAGCGGACTTTGCTTTGCAAATCAGATCAGGTGGATGTTTTGCACAGATAGGATGGCAGAAACTGTTAAAGGCTTGTGCCATTACCCAAGATAGGACTTTTGTACTTTATCCATGATACCTTGGAAGCTCATTGCGGCGGCCATGTTGCCGATGATTTTGAGTTTGCCGCGCATCATGGCTGCCGGTGCGGTTGTTTTGCCTTCTGACAGTTCAAAGAAGGTTGCGTTGTCCATTTTGATGGTGGCGTCGGTATCACGGTCGGCATTGTCTACACTGGCTGGGGTCACTGTGCCATCATAGATAATTGGGGCTTCAAAGCCCACGTCCATTTTGATGGTCTTGCCTGTCGAAGGCAAAGTTGCGGCGATCTCTGCGATCCGCGCGGTTACAGTGTCCAGATTGATTTCGATGTCCATTTCGCTCCGCCTATTGCTATCATTGTTCAGATAGCCAATATCAGAAATTGACACTTATGTCAAAAACAAATACTGAAGTGTCAGCAGAGAGGATGCCGCCCATGAATCTGACACTTTATCATAATCCCATGTCGACCTGTTCGCAGAAAGTCCGGATGGCGCTGGCGGAAAAAGCCGTGGCTTGGACCAGCGTGGAGATTGATCTGCTATCGCGTGAGCATAAAAATGATGCCTATCTGGCTATCAATCCCGCAGGTGTCGTACCGAGCTTGAAGGTGGACGACGTTGTTCTTGTCGAATCCAGCCTCATCAATGCTTATCTTGATGAGGCATGCGCGGGTCCAGAGTTGATGCCCAAGGGCGCGCTGGAAAGGTATAAAGCGCAGCGCTGGATCAAGCGGATTGATGAAGGGGTGCATGAGGCGTGTGGTATCTTGACATATGCGACCGCTATGCGCGTGATCATGATGCAAATGGACCCTGACGCCGTGTTGGCCGAAATCAACAAGATCCCCGACGATCATGCCCGCGCCGTGCGCTTATCCTTGTTCGAACAGGGCGTTGATGCGCCTGCATTCCAAAGTGCCTTGGATCGCCTGCTTGATTTCATCACCTCCATGGAAAACGCTTTGGCGCAAGACAAGTGGTTGAGTAGTGCCTCCTTTGGCCTCGCGGATTGCGCCGCTTTGCCCTATGTGCTCCGCTTTGATCATTTGAATCTCGCCCAAATCTGGAGCGACGGCCGCTTACCCCATGTTGAGCATTGGTTGGAGGCGGTCAAAGCCAGACCATCTTATGAAACCGCGATCGTGGCCCATCTGTCTGGCCCGGCACTGGGCATGTTTGGCGCCGTCGGCAGTCTGGTTGAGCCAAAGCTGGTTTTGAGTTGACGTGGATGGCAAGGGGCTGCCTTGTCGATCAAACACGCACGGTGCTAGACTATATAGTCGCTTTTCTGGGTCGACGCTTTTCTGGCATTTGAATGGAACAGATTGTGGCTAAAGGTTCAAGCTCGGCTTTATTTGTAGCGCCCGCCCACAGCAAGAAAGAGCCAAGCGGAGGGACGCGTGACGACATCTTGAAGGCCGCCTTACGTTGCTTTTCGCTGCAAGGTTTTGACGGAACCTCCATCGCCGATATCGCGCGCGCGGCAAAGGCAGGGCACCCGTTGGTTCACTATCACTTCAAGTCCAAGGATGATCTCTGGCGTAGTGCAGTTGATTTTGCCTTCAAAGATCTGGTGATTGCTTATCGCGCGGTCAGTGCCGCCACCACCAATCTTGACCCGATACAGGCCCTAAAGATCATGGTGCGGTCTTTTGTGCAATTCTGCGGTCAATGCCCTCAACATGTCGGCTTGATGATGATGGAGAGCACGGCGCAGTCAGACCGATTCGACTGGCTGGTTGAAAATTACCTCGCCCCCTTGCACAAGGACGTGGACGCCTTGTTGGAGCGTGCCAAGGCAGACGGTTTGATCCGTGATGTTCCGCTGGTCAATCTATCCAGCATGTTTGTCGGATCTGCGGTTCATTTTGTACACAGCAGTGCCCTGATCAAAAAACTCTATGGCGTCGATACCCGCCAATCTCAGGAAATAGACGCCCACGCAGACTGGCTGATAGACGTTTTATTCCAAGGCATAATGAAGCCGACTTAAGGCCGCGTGCTCGCAAAAGCCGCTGTCGGCCCAAGGCGAGATGCCAGCGCGGCCAGTTTTGGCAAGACAGTCACATTGACCCGGTCCGGTAAAGCGCCGGATAGTGTTTCATAGGCGATAACTGCGACAATATCTGCATGGGTCAGGCGCTGCTCAAACAAAAAGCCCCCAAAGAGCACGTCATCGGATGCGCCCGCTTCTGCCGCGACAATGCCACCCACAGCTTGATCCCCACATTGGGCCGCCCATTCTGGCCAGATCTTTTCTGCCGGGCGGCGACGGGTTTCATAGAAAGTCGCGACCATCTTTTCGAGTGCGCCTGTGAGCAATGCCAGCATCTGCCCGTAGGGTCTCTGGCTTTTTTCCAATGCTGGACACAGCCGCTTGTCTTGGGCGACTTGTCGATCCAAATCAGCCAGAATCTGCTGGCTGTCAATTAAGACAGTGCCATCATCCAAGATGAGTGAGGGCACCCGGACCAAGCCATTATACTGGGCAATGGTCGCACGCCCATCCACCACGGATGCCTCAACCCGTTCAAACGCGATGCCATAGCAATTTAGCGCAATTGCGACACGGCGAACAAAGGGTGAGAGGTAAACACCAACAAGCTTCATCTTAAAATTCCTCAACAGACGAGCGGACATCGACCTCAAGTGACCAAGCCCGACGCGGTTGTTGATAAAGGTGCTGGTAGACGTCAACGATACCGTCGATATCCACCAGTCGGTCTTCACCATAAGCCTTGGCAACCTCGGGTCGACCGATGCGAATGCGGTCTCCGTCTACCGCACCATCGATCACGACATGGGCGACATGGATGCCCTTGGGACCGAATTCGCGTGCCAGCGATTGCATCATATTGCGCAAGCCACCCTTAGCGGAGGAGAAAGCGGCAAAATTGGGCTTGCCCCGCATGGAAGCACTGGCCCCAGTCATCAGGAGTGTGCCTTGGCCGTTGGGCACCATTGCACGCAAAGCCTCGCGGCTGAACAGGAATCCGCCAAAACAGGCAATGCGCCAACACCGCTCAAAATACGAAGCCTCCATGGTCAGAAAATCACCGGGCATGTTGTTTCCCGCATTGAAGATGGACAAACGGACGGGGCCATGGGCCTTTGCAGCTGCAAACAAGGCGATGACGGCTTGTTCGTCTGTGGTGTCGGCCTCTATGGCAGTGGCCAGCCCGCCTTGCTCTCGGATGGCTTGGGCGACGGCCTCGACCTTGGCGAGCGTGCGCCCTGCTATAAAGACATGAAGGCCAAGCTTGGCGAACCGGTGGCATAACTGCGCACCCACCCCGCGCTGGGGACCAACGCCAATGATCACTGCGGTTTGTTGCGTCATATCATGTCCTTTTCAATATCAAGGTGCGACCCTGATCAATTGCTTGCCCATATTCCCGCCGCTTAACAGTCGCAGAAGGGCTGCGGGTCCCTGTTCAATCCCCTCCAGGACATCTTCAGCAAGCCGGATGTGGCCTTTGGCTTGCCAGTCAGCGAGCGTCTTCGAGGCTTCTCCAAAACGGGCAGCAAAATCGCTGACCAAAAAGCCCCGCTTGCGCAGACGCTTGACGAGGATTGTGTTGTGATCGCGCGGGCCGACGTCGGCGGAAGTGTCTGACAAATGGGCCGTTGCAAGCCTGCCGCACACGACAATACGCCCGCCGATCGCCATAGAAGGCAACAAACGATCATAAAGATCGCCGCCGACATTGTCGAAATAGACGTCGATGCCTTGTGGGGCGGCACACTTTAGCTGAGCGTCAAAGTCGCTGTCATGGCGTCCAATGGCCGCATCATAGCCATAAAGGTCAATCGCTTGACGGACCTTCTTCTCACTCCCCACAAGCGCGATTGTGCGGCATCCGTGTAGTTTGGCGATCTGGCCGACAAGCGCGCCCACAGCCCCTGTCCCCGCGCTCACAACTACTGTCTCGCCCGCCTTTGGTTGTCCAACATCAAGCAGGCCGAAATAGGCTGACCAGCCTGAAATGCCCAAGATCCCCAAAGCACTTTGAGGCGGTCCCATGGCTGGATCGAGCACGCGCCCCAACGGACCACCTAGATCCAGCGCCCATTGCTGCATGCCAAACGCGCCAAAAACAATGTCACCAATGGCTCGATCTGGTCGATTGGAGGCAGCGATGCGTCCTATGCCATAAGCTTGCATGACATCCCCAATCGCCACGCCAGCGGTATAGTTTTCTTCCACCCGCAATCGCGCGATCATAAAGCCGTCAACCGACAGCCACATCACTTCCACCAGTGCCTCGCCAGGGCCTGGCTGAGGGATCGCCGCTGTTTCAACCGCAAAGTCCGCGATTGCAGGAAGGCCATTTGGACGCGATTTCAGAACAATACGTGTGTTCACATGCTCATCTGACATAGCTGTAGCCTGTGTGGCAGGACATATCGGCCCTACAGATCACGTGTCGAGCCTTGCTGAACCAATTGCGCCAACGGCACACCAGCATGATATTTTGCCGCCAGAACGTCGGGATCAAACTCCACCCCGATGGGATTGGTTTCAAACACCCCAGATGCAAACCACGCATTGAGCGCATCGTCGGTCTCAAAATTGTCGATTTGCAACTCGACCTGATTGCCGTCTGGATCAGCATAGTAAAGCGACGTGGTTGGTCCATGGTTGATGCACCAGCCAGGGGTCAAGCCACCTGCTTTGAGACGCTCATAGGTCGCCACCAAGTCCCTCAAGGAGCCGTAGGTAAAAGCTACATGATCAAGGCCTGCGGCCATTGGGTCACAATCACCAATTTGGGGCATGTTCACAAATGCGACGCGGTGATGCTCTTCATCATAGGTCACAAAGGATATGATAGGGGTCTCAAACGCCAGCGACCCGTCCAGCACATTGACGTACCAAGCAATCATTTCTTGATAGCGCGGCGTGCGCAGGACAATGTGGGCAAGTTTTGCTGGGGAAATCTGATCGGGCCGCTTCTTGGCAAGCGCGATGGGTTCAGAGCTGCTCATATTCATCTCCTTTAGGTCTTGGGCCATTCATGGTCAGGCAACCAATTCTGACGCGGGTGCGAAGGACTTGCACAAAATGTGATTGATCGCTGAGCACAGCTCAGACGTGGGGTCATTGACGGCTGTGATCGTGCGCCAGGCAACATGACCGTCTGCCCGCACCAAGATTGCACCTTCACCTTGTGGCCCACCAGCATTGCGCCATTGCGCATGCGGGTCTTGGTAGTCGCCTTCAGGACCGATGGAGATCACAGCGATAAACTGGCCGGTTAGACGGGCGACTTCACTGACACCAGATCGCCACTGTGTGCCCGTATCGCTGATCATCAAGGTAAAACCGTTACTGCTGATCAGATCAAGGGTTGAAACCCGGCGGCCCGCCTTGGTCAGCCAAGCATGAGGCATACGGGCACCGGGGCGCGTATTGGGGAAATAAGTCTGGACAGAATTGGCAACTGGCGCGCTACCATCATGAACAAAAGCTCCAACTTCATAAGTCACGCCCATGTCAATGCCTAAGGAATCAAAGTGTTCGGCCTGTTGGTTGATCGCGTCTTGCACCTCTGCGCGCTTGGCGTGCACCTGTGGACCGTCCCCGTCCCCGTCTCCGTCCCCGCCAAAGCCAAGGTCAGGTATCACTGTAACGGTCGCAAACGCATCACTGGGCCGAACCGGTGCGAGGCTTGAAGCGCCCAATACATCGTCAACCGCCCCCATTTTCATGGAATTCATCAGGCTTTGTTCGCAATTAACCTGCGCAATGGGTTGACGCTCGCTTTGGTAAGTCTCCAGCAATGCCGCGTCCGCATGACCTTTGAGGACAGCTGCCAGTTTCCAAGCCAGATTGTGCGCATCCTGCACGCCTGTATTCAGCCCAAGACCACCTGATGGTGGGAAGCGATGCGCCGCGTCGCCTGCGAGGAAAATGCGTCCTGCGCCATAGGCCTCTGCGACTTGCGCACTCATGTTCCAATTGCCGATGGACGTGATCTCAAACGGGATCGTCGGGTCGCCAATCGCTTTGGCCACCAAATTTCTGGCGACCTCTGGGGTATAGTCATCAACATGATCGGGGTCACCAAACGGCACCATCAATGCCCATACCCGCGCAAGATCAAATCCGATCAGGACCGCACGCACATCAGGCCCGATAATCCAATGCACCGGCCCGTGTCGCCCGCCCAGCACCCGGTCAAGATTGGCGGTGAAGTAGATATTGATGAATTTTTGCAAAGAACTTGGCCCCATCATCTCAATGCCAAGGCCACGTCGCACGGCACTTCCCGCGCCATCGCAGGCAACCACATAGTCAGCGGTCACTGTGGTTTCCTGGCCCACTGGATCCATAATGGTCAGCGAGGCAGAGGTGTCACCCGAGTGTGCGCTAACCATCGTCGCGTTAAAATGGACCGCACCGCCCAATTGCTGGAGGCGTTCATGCAAAATGGGTTCAAGCCGATTTTGTGCCAGATTAACCACCATGGTTGGACTATAAGACAGCCGCTCAATCATGCCCTCAGGGTTTGCCCCCATCAAAGACAGGCGGCCAAACTCCCGCCCGGCAAGGCTCTGGACCCAATTGATATAGCGCATTCGAGCAAGCGGCGCACCCGCCGCCGCGACTTTCCGGTCTATGCCCAATTGCCGGAAAATTTCCAGCGTGCGCATATTGATGACATGGGCCTGGGGTTGCCTGTGAAGCTCACGGCGGCGCTCATAAAGGCCAAAGGAGATCCCTTGCTGTTGTAACAAGCATGCCAAAGTCAGCCCAACAGGGCCTGCACCCACAATCGCAACTTCAACACGTGTGCGCCTCATACATCCACTCCCACAATTCTTGTTGACATTATGGTTGGATAAATTGACACTCTTGTCAATAGGAGGTGTCCATGAAACTCGCGACTTTTCAAACGATAGATCTCGGCCCAAGGCTCGGGGTAGTTTCCGGTGATGGGGCCAGTATCTTGGATGCCGGCGCGCTGGCTCAATCGGCCACAGGTTCAATTGGTGCCTTTGGCACGATGCTGGACCTTATCGATGCAGGGCCAGAAGCGCTGTCCCAATTGCGCGCTTGGACGTCTCAGGCAGACTTGACGTGGTTCAATATGGCCGATGTCACACTCCTGGCCCCATTGCCCAATCCTCGTCGATTGCGCTGCTTCAGCACATATGAAAAGCATCTGGTTCAAGCGTTTGAACAAGTACTGAAGCATAAATTGAGCGGGCCGGTCTTTGCCATTGTCAATGGCTTGGGCCTAATCAAAGCGCCAAAAAAATTCTTCAAGGTTCCAGCCTATTACAAGGGCAATCATCTGGCGATTACTGGTCCTGACCAAACAATTGGCTGGCCGTCCTATTCACAGATGCTCGACTATGAGTTGGAGCTTGGTCTTGTGATCGGCAAATCGGGCAAAGATGTCCCTTTGGCCTCTGCGCTTGACCACGTGTTCGGCTATACGATTTTTAACGACTTCTCTGCCCGTGATGCCCTGATGGGCGAAATGGGTTTTGGGCCATCGGCTGGACCCGCCAAGGGCAAAGACTTTGATACGTCCAATGCGATTGGGCCGTGGATCGTCACCGCGGACGAATTGGGCGACCCCGCATCAGCCACCATGACAGTCCGCGTCAATGGTGTGGCGCGCGGCGCTGCAAAAGTGGGCGATTCAGCCCACAGCATCGCCGCCATCGTGGCCTATGCCAGCCGCGGCGAAACCCTTTGTCCAGGTGAACTCATGTCATGTGGGGCGGTCGGCGGTGGCACAGGCATCGAAAGCTGGCGTTTCTTGGAACCCGGGGATCGTGTCGAGCTGACGATCGAGGGCATCGGCATCCTTGTAAACACCCTCGGGCCCAAAGGTGCCTTCACGCCATTATAGTGGGATGCCGGACGGCGTGACCCATATCCTCGGACTGCAACACAAGCATCCGCTCATAAAAGTTATGCCCTCAAACCTGCCAACTACCTTTCGGCCAGCTATAACCAGATGCGCTACATCTGCAAAGCGCCAAGTGTTGCCGATTCGGGCGGGTTGAGCGTTGCTCGAAAGCGGACATTAAAAATCTCGAAGATGCAATAATGAGCGAATGGCAGTGTTTTCGCGAAGGGAGTCCATTGACCAATCGAGACGTCAAACAATCCACCGTCATCTTGAAACAGCGCCCTGCGAAAGCTTACGCTCTCATCCATTTCTCCAAAAAGCCTCCACATTGCCTCCATCTGGCTCGCTATTTTTAGCATCATACACCGCCTGGAAACATCCAGCTGGCGCTCCTGCAGGGCTCTTTGGCTCTGCCGCCTCGCGGTGAGATGAGAGAAAAAGACCATGAAAAAAGTGATTGCATTTGGCACCCTCCTCGCCCTCGCCCTCTCGGCCGCCCCTGCTTATGCCGAAGGCTCCTTCAGCGGCTTCTATGCTGGCGCAGAAGTGACTGCTGCCCGCAGCGACACCAAGACGACCGTCACCCCCGCAACCGGTGCAGCCGCCAGCCGCACCAGCAAAAAGACCCAAGCTGATGTCGGTCTATTTGGCGGCTACGGCTATCAGTTCGACAACGGCTTCTATCTGGGCGCCGAGGCGAGCGCCAATCGTCCGACCGCACAGAACAAGGCCATTACTCTTAGCGGCGTATCGGTGCGCGAGCGCCCTCAATATGAGCTCGCCCTCAAAGGGGTTGCTGGCATTGGCATCAGCGACAGCACCTTGGTCTATGCCAGCGCCGGAGTTTCGCAAAGCAAGGCAAAATATCTTTTGCCAAACAACGTCACCCGCAAAGCAACCTCGAGCGGCCGCGTGATCGGCGTTGGCGTGGCGCAAGCTTTCGGTGACAATCTGATTGGTCGGGTCGAGTATGAGAATACCACCTACGACCGCAAAAGCTTTGCGACCACTGGTGCGCCGACCGTGACTTATAAGCCCGCGTCCAACCGCTTGTCGGTTGGCTTGGCCTACAAATTCTAGTTCAAGCCCCGGCCTTGTTGCCTTGCTGGGTCATCGCAATCCGGTAGGGCAACCAGCACGTGGAGATTGGATCGACCATTGACGCCCCCCAATGTTTCATGGCTCCATCCAATCTCCACACAGTCGGGGTAAAGCGAGGCCCAGACGAACAGCTTAACCATCATAAGGTCGCCATGGAAAATGCTCTGATCTTGATTGTTGAGGATGAACCCAACATCGCAGAGATTCTCGACGCCTATTTTCAGCGCGAAGGGTTTCGGACAGTTCGTGCGGGTGATGGAGAAATTGCCATTCTGCATCATCGCATGTTATCGCCTGATCTGGTGGTGCTGGATGTTAATCTGCCAAAGAAGAATGGCCACGAGGTTCTCCAGATCATCCGCCAGTCTGCTGACACCCCCGTTCTAATGGCTACCGCCATGGGAGAGGATGTTGAGAAATTAGGTGCGCTTCGCTTTGGGGCCGATGATTATGTGGTCAAGCCCTTTAATCCCCTTGAAGTCGTGGCGCGGGCGCAAGCCATTCTGCGACGCGTGGCGGCAGGAGAATCCCGCTCTAAAATCGTACGCGCAGGTGCTCTAGAAGTGAATCTGGAGACCCACAGTATTCGCGTCCTAGGGCCCGACGACCAATCAAGCCGACCAGACCTGACATTGACGGAGTTTCGCCTGATTGCCCATATGGCACGCGTCCCCCACAAGGTATACTCGCGCGCTGAATTGTTGGACGCGTGCCTGCCTGCCGACGGCGATGCCCTTGAACGCACGGTGGACAGCCACATCAGCAAGGCCAGAAGAAAACTTGAACAAGCCGGGGCTGTAGGCTGTCTCGAAGGGGTTCGTGGCATTGGCTATCGGTTGATTGCTCTATGAAATTTGGCAAGAACTTAAGCCTTCGGGTCCAACTAACACTCGCCATGGCGGGCTGCGTGCTTTTGGCGGTTGCCTTTGGTTATGGAGGGTTGAACCTTTTTTCGGCGTATCAGGCAGCGCGCGTAAAATCTGAACTGCCGCCACAGGCACTTTCGGCCATTAACAAGCTTGAGAAGAACGAACTGCCATCGACCGCTGAAATGAAGGAACTTTTAGCCACCGACGAGAAAATTGGCCAAGCCGTTTTAGATCAGCAAGACCTAGCTCTCATCGTTTTGAGCATCGTAGCCATGTTGGTTGGCGGCGCATCAGCCATTTTTCTCGCCAACCGAATTGCGGCACCTCTAGATGGCGTGGCCAAGGCACTGCAAAGCCTTGCCGCTGGCGACCTCTCCGTGCGCGCAATTAGCCGCAGTCCAGGTTCTGCAGAAGCCTCCAAGCTCATCACCGACTTCAACACAATGGCCGAAGCCTTGCAGCGTTATGATCGGGAACTCACAGAAGGGGCAGCCGCGATCGCCCATGAGCTTCGAACACCGCTGACCATCCTCAGGGGACGGCTGCAAGGCATGAAGGATCAGGTCTTTGAGCCGTCGGAAAAGGAAATCTCGGGGCTGATCCTGCAAGTTGAGGCTCTTAGCCGGATCGTCGATGACCTACAGACCGTCAGCTTTGCCGAAGCCGGAATTCTAACCTTGCACAAAGCGCCGATTGATTTGGCTAAAGTGATTGCCGAATTGAGCCAGTTTGTGGCCCCTGAAATCAAAGAGTCAGGGATGCGGCTGAACTTGTCTTTGACACCAGCCCACGTCTTTGCCGATCCATTTCGGGTGCGACAAGCAGCGCTTGCCTTGGTCAATAATGCCCGTCTACATGCCCACTCTGGCGGCGTGATTGAAATTGATTGCGGCCTTGTCGGAGACTTTGGCGTGGTCCGCGTCATGGATCGTGGGCCCGGTCTCAGTAGCGTTGTCATCGAAAATGCGTTTCGACTATTTTGGCGCGAAGACCCGTCGCGGGCCCGAGACTATGGGGGCAGTGGCATTGGCCTAGCCGTTGTTGACGCCATTGCGCGGGCTCACGGTGGCAGCATTACAGCAAGCCATCGCGCCGGTGGCGGCGCACAGTTTGAGCTGCGCATCCCGCAAAAGGGCGTCTCGGGTGCGCCAATCGTCCATCTTGGCTCCACACAAGCTACATAATCAGCGTCAAAATCCAACCCTTATGAGGCGCTCCTGTCTCACAATCTTTGGAGTCTGACCATGATTACTTGTTTTACCCTTGTCGCCGCGTCTTTGCCCAAAAGCCAACTGGCAGTTCGAGCTTCTCAACCCTTGGCTGCACGCCAAGTCCGCGCTGCAATTGCCAAGGCTTTGGTCGCGCCAGTGGTGCTTGTCAGCGCTGCCAGCCAAGCTTCTCCTGCAATCTTGGACATCAAGGGGGATTGGGTAGTGGATGACGGGAGCGCTGTCGCACGCGTGGCACCCTGCGCCTACGAACCTAGCCGCCTGTGCGCCATCGTTATTCAAGAAGTCTTGGCCCCCGGTGAAGAAAGCGCGTTGAACCAAATCGTTGTGCGCGACATCCGCCCGACCAAGCAAGGCCAGTTTTCAGGCCATTATCAAATTGGCCCACAGAAGACCTTACCAGCCACCATCAAGATCCGCAGCGCGACTGTGCTTGAGATGAAAGTCTGCATGGGCGTCTTCTGCGATACCATCCGGCTTGTGCGAAGGGCGGCATGATTGGATCGACGTGGGCCTATACTCAGCCGCAATGGAATAGATTGTGATCCGCCTGCGTGATTGCCTACCCCTTCCGGAAACGGCTCCGGCGAGGCTTCCCCGCCCGGGGCAATCCGCACGACATCCATCAGAGTGCAGTTGATGCAGATCCAGCCGCGCCCAGCATCCGATTGTTCGAGATTGGTTTTGACCTGCTCGAATATCCTTCTGTCCAGGCGGTATACAAGCGCATTCCCACAAACTTGACCCCGTAAGCCGACACCGATGTGGCACTTCGTGCGCTGGGGCGAAAAAAGTCCGAGACGCGATCTTAGGAAAGCAATAGTGATATAGAGCAATGACTGATTTAACACTTGCGGCGACGATTGTTGGTTTGGGATTGGCCGATGCCTTGAATCCCTTCTCCATCGCAGCGATGGCCCTAGTGTTATCGTTGAAGAGACCTCTACTTCTGGGAGTTATATTTCTAGGTGCGACTTATTTAGTTTATCTGTCTGCCGGAATTGTGATTGTCTCGGGCTGGGGCGAAGCTCTAAAGCGCCTCGCGCCGTTGGTGCCCAAACTGGTGGGATCTATCCTAATAAGCCTTCTTGGGTTGATGCACATTGGCTATGCAATTTGGCATTGGATCGCTTCCAAACCGGCGGATGCAAATCCAAAAGTATCTATAAAACAAACCAGTGCTTGGGGTGTTGCCGCTTTTGCAATCTTATCAACATTGTCGGATTTACCGACAGCCTTGCCGTATGTTAGCGCCCTTTACTTGATTGAGAATTCCGGGTTTTCATATAGCTTGGCCATCGTCTGGATAGCGCTCTATTGCTTCATCTATGTCTCGCCTTTGGTCACTTTGTTGCTGGTCCGACAATCTGGAACGGCAATGATCGAACAACTCTTTGACAAGATAAACAAGGGGGTTGTTTGGTGTACGCACAATCTGATCCCTCCGTTAGCAGCTTGTTTTGGTCTATTTTTGGGATGGTTCGCTTGGGCCTCGTGAGAGGTGTGCTAGCAATATTGTGGAAGGCGAACACTTCCTGCAAAGCGGGGCGAATGGCGGCTTTTTGTCAGGGCCATTGCAAAACCCGCCATTCTCTTTCCGGCCAAAGTTCTGCCAAGGAGCAGCCTGTCCGAGATGCGCCAAACCAGGTCAAATAGGCGGTATTGAATGCACAATTAGTCCGCGGCCTTTGGGCCGCGCAAATCCTCCGATTTTTTGGCGTAACCAGTATTCCCGAGTGGTTGAGTGTTGGCTTTCAGAAACGCAAGCACACGCGGCCAGCTGTCGACCCGAGCGGCAGCATTGCCTTCTACGCTGCCGCCATATTGGCCAAGATTGGCGTAAAACGATGCGTCCTTTGGGATCGGCGGTCCAAACAAGAGATGCCCCGCATCGGCATATGCCAGAACCGTCACAGGGGGACCATCCCGTGTTTGCGCGCGCGCTTGGACATTTCGTGCCATGGGGCAAGCTGGCCACATCGCCTCTGCTTCTCCGCAAACCAAAAGCGTGGCCGCCTGTGCATGTTCGATCGGGATGGCTGCGCGTGCGGCGGCATCTTTTTGGTTGGGATCTTCGACTGAACGATAAACGCTGATGACACCCTCGACTGGGTCCCAGCTGGCAAATGGCATGGTGGGAACGTCCCGCCCCTTGGTTGTCCACGAGGCTATGGAGCTAGCGCCACCTTTTGTCCAATCGATGCCATTCCACGCAACACTGCTTGGCATGCCGGCGATAACGGCGCGCAAATCTGGTCTGCGTGTAGCGACAAGCAGTGCCGCTTCTGCGCCTTTCGATCCACCCATCAATGCTAAGCGATTTGCATCGACCCCAGGCTGCGTAGCCAGCCATTCAAAGCCGCGGTCAAACAGCTCAAGGGGAATACGCTCAAGCGTTTTTGATGTACCGGGTGCACCAAAATATGCCATCTGCAATACGCTGAAGCCTTCGCGTTGCAGGGCTAGCGCCATATCCAGCGTGGCGCGCCCCAAACCGCCTTCAGATCCGCCAAGTAGAATTATACCGGGTGATTTTTTGGTTGTCTGGGCTGGAAAATAGTTTCCAACTAAGTTCCCTTCATTGACGCGCATGCCAGTGGGACCGGGGGCAAGTACCTCGGCTTTCGGTGATCCATAATCTTGGGGCGCGGCCAGCTGAAACATTGAGGCGGCACCTAACAGTGACGCGACCAATAATCCGACAACTAGTCCTTTGTTCCAGCGCATTGAACGGCTCCAACGTGATGGGGCAAAATCGCTCAATAGTGATTGTTGTTGCAGTGCTGAGGATCAGCGCGTCAGGGTGATAAACGTCATGTCATAGCCAGCCCTTATTGCGGGCAATGCGCGCTGCTTCGATGCGGCTAGCTGCACCAAGTTTGGTCGATGCTTCAGACAAATAGTTCCGTACCGTACCCGGCGACAGATCGAGCATCCGCGCAATATCCTTGTTGGAGCAGCCTTCATCAGCATGTCGCAGGACGGCGCGTTCGCGATCGGATAGCGGATTGCTTGGGGCATCCCAAGCCGCTTCGGCAAGCTCTGGCGCAATCGCCCTACCGCCTGCAGCGACTTTGCGAATTGCAGCGGCAAGTACTTCCGAGGGCGTATCTTTTAACAAATAGCCGCGCACGCCTGCATCCATAGCGCGCCGCAAATAGCCCGCTCGACCGAATGTGGTAACAATGAACATCTTTGTGGATGCCTTTTCCTTTGCAAGGGTTTCGGCAACATCCAACCCAGTAAGTTTCGGCATTTCAATATCGGAGAGCAGAACATCGGGGCGGTGCGTGCGCACGGCCTCGAGTGCTGCCTCGCCGTCGCCGACACGTGCAACGATCGTGATGTCGTTTTCAAGCGACAGGAGCGCTGCAAGTGCGCCTAGCACTAGCGCTTGATCCTCGGCCAATACAACGCTGATCATCAGGTTGCCTCTATTGGTAGATAGGCGACAATTTTTGCGCCAGCGCGTCCGCCAGTAACGCTTAATCCTCCGCCAGCCGCAGCAAGGCGTGCGCGCATCCCGCCAATCCCTCCACCTTCACGCAACGCTTCCCCATTGCCGTCATCGCTTACTGTGAGGCTCAATCTATTGTCTCCGTTGGTGATCGCGATCCGACAGGAGTTTGCGCCAGAATGCCGGATGACGTTGGTGATCGCTTCACGCAAGGTCATGGCGAGCATTGCGCTTGCTCCGCGCTCGATTGCTTCGGCATCGCCCTCTACGATGGAGGCGATACCAGCAGCAGAAAGGGCTGTTTGTGAGGTTGCGATTTCGCGCGCCAGCGTAGCACCAGTCATGCCGGCAACGGCAGCTCGGACGTCGGCTAACCCATCGCGTGCAGTCGCAGCCACGGCCCGCATTTCAGCCTCGGCTCCTTGAGGATCGCTCGCAGCAAGCCTAGCCGCGAGATCGGCTTTGATCGCAATCAACGTCAATGTGCTCCCGAGCATGTCGTGCAGATCTCGGCCAATCCGTTCGCGCTCGGCAATCGCGGCGAGCTGCTTGACCTCAATTTGGGCCTTGGTGAGTGCGTGGTTTTTATCTTGCAACGCCGCTGTTGAAATGGTGCCGATGCCAACCATCACCATCATGAAGATGCCGAAGCCCCAGTAGAAGGGGTTTTGCTGACTTATAATCCCTGCGAGCACCGCAATGAACGCAAAAGCACCAACCAAAATCGCGGCCCGGCGCGTGGGGCGCAGATCCGCAATCATAGCCGCCGCATAAATCGCGATGACAGTCCAATTGCCGTAAGTGGGGATCAATGCAATCGCGATAAATAGAGTGACGATGGAGCATATGATTAAGCGCAGGCCGGTTGCGCCGATCGCGAGACAATAGACAACCAAAAAGATCGTGACGCCGATCGTTGCACCAATTATTTGGATTGGCGTCGGCGCTTGAATGAACCAAGGTATGAGGAACATCGGCAGATAGGCCAGCCAGAGCAGAGGGCTTTCAAGGCTTAGCCACTGTGGTTTGGGGCCCGTACGCCGGTGGGTGTCAGTCATGTTCGCACACTCATCGTAGTCGATCGGCTTGGTCAAGCGGCGTGCCGTTGTTGACCAGTCCAAGCAAACACAGCCGCTGCCAGAGACAGAAGTGCTAGCGGACCCGCATGCAGCCAAAAATAGGCTATCTCGCTGCGGCCAACTGCCATGAGCGCTAATTCGCCTAAATGATAGGATGGCAGCACCCATGCGATGGTTTGGATCGCCTCCGGCATGAGCGCGAGCGGTATCCACAATCCGCCCATAACTGCCATTCCCAAGAAAAGAACATTCACGATTGCCACAGCGCTTTTTGAGCCCATGCGATAGCCAACGCCAAGTCCTATCAATGCGAAAGGAATTACCGCCGTGATCTGCGTGCTAGCCATTAATGCCCATTGGGAAGCAGAAAGATTGACGCCAGCCATTGCAGCCACTGCGTAGATAAGTGCGATTGCGATCGCGCTAAACGCCATCGTTGCCACAAGTTTACCAACAATGTGTGCGCCGGTTGGCATGGGGGACAGACGCTTCAGCTCGAGCTGGCCACTTTCGCGTTCGCTGGCGACATTTGCTCCAAAACCAAATAGTGCCGGACCCATAACGGCGTAAACTCCAAACGTCGCCAACATTTGTGTCACCACCGATTGATCACCTCGCCCCATGCCGACCGCAAACAAAGCATAGAATCCGACCGGCAATAAGACGGTAGGAATTGCAAACATCGGCATTCGGGCAGCTTTCAAAAATTCTGCTTTTGTCTCGCGCCAGAACACACCGGGCGCTGCAGCAACAAGAGTGGACATTATGCGGCTTCCTTTAAAGTGGCTTCGACAATGCTAGCCAACGCGTCTTCCAGCGATGCGGCGGTAACATCAATATCGTTGAGACTCGGGTCCGCGCGGAACAGTGCTTCCAGCGTATTACGAGCATGGCTGCTAAAGATTGAAGCGTCAGCACCGCGCAAAACAACTTTGATTACTCCGGGCAAGGATTGTAGCACGCCAGCGCAAAGGGGAGTGCGCACACGGATGGTTGTGCCAGCAACACGCCCTTTGATAGCCGCAGGCGAGCCGTCCGCCGCGATACGGCCATCGGCAATCACCACAAGGCGATCAGCAAGCGCTTCGGCTTCGTCCATGTGATGAGTGGCAAGCAAAATTGCTGCACCATTGGCAGCTTTTTCCCGGACGGTGCGCCACAGCGCATGACGCGCCTGCACATCTAAACCGGTTGTTGGCTCGTCGAGCACCAACAAATCTGGAGCCCCGGCAATAGCGAGCGCGAATTGCACGCGTCTTTGTTCGCCGCCAGAGAGTTTGTCGCATGGTCGTTTGGCCAAAGCTGCAAGACCAGCTTGGTCCAGAATATCGGCAGTTTTCAACCCGCGCTTAAAGTAACCTGCATGCAACGTGATGACCTCAGACACGGTCAAGGCATCCGGCAGGCCCGCTGCTTGCAGCATCACACCGAGGCGTGCGCGAGCATTCTGATGTCGCGGGTCGAGGCCAAATAATTTAATCACGCCAGCATCTGGCGAAAGCCGACCGCTAAGCAGGCCTACGATGGTCGATTTACCCGCACCATTGGGTCCAAGCAGAGCGGTTACAGTTCCGGGCTCCAAGGCGAAATCGAAATCTTGCAAAACATTGCGCTTGGCATAGGATTTTGAAACGCCTTGCAAAGCGGCAAGGTCCCCAGACGACATTGATGGCAAGGCACATCTCCTTATGATGCGCCTTCATATTGCGACAGTTATCTTCTGGGACAGTGCGGTAAGTCAGATGCCAAACGTGACAAATGTCAGGCGGGCATGTGCGCCGAGCGGTGCTGTGTCCAATGAATGGTGCACCGCCTGTGCTTTGGCCCAAAGTTAAGGGAGGTGCCCCCTCGAATTCGGACGACCGGAAGTTAGAGTTTGCCCTTCAGACGAAGGGCCGCCTTTGGCTGCCGCGTGCTCCTAAGCAGACCAACCGCTTTCGGCCAACTATTGCCGAAATGCCGCCGGTCTCAAATGCGCCAAAATCAGTCAGAATAACGGTTGTAACCGTTGCTCGAAAGCGGTCATTTATCAGGCCGAAGAATCGGTGGGCTGAATTTGGTCGGCATTCCTGCACATTTCT
>NZ_JBIIYV010000058.1:0-18275 GCF_044346625.1 Aquidulcibacter sp.
ATCCAATGTTGCGCCCATATCGGTGCCATAGTTACGCAACAAATCCTTTGCGCGGTCGCGGCTCATAGCTTCGCTGCGCGTCACGCCTTCCACGCGTCGGACAATTTGGGCCGCCCGGATTAAATCTTCATCCGTCCGGGGGCTTTGGACCACCACGCTCAACGCGCTCTTGAGGTCGCTGGTCCAGGTGTTGGCGACCCTGAGCCCGGCCGAAGCACCAAGCCCAGCTAAACAACCCAAGGCACACATAATCGATACAACGATGGTCAATGGCCGCACTTGTCTCGAATCGGCTGGCAAGAGCGCGCGATCCGAATCGCGGGTTATCTGCCTCCACAGCGATTGCAGTGCTTTTATCATTGCTTTGCCTTTGGTGCCGGGCCTAAATTGGGGGCTTGGGTCAATTCGCCGGCCTCCAATCTCAGAACAGGGGCCCCTGAACGGCGTACCAAGTCAAGGTCGTGCGTTGCAATCACGACTGTTGCGCCCAATTTATGAAGTTCAATGAACAACCGAATGATCCGGGCGCCCATCTCGGGGTCAACGTTGCCGGTCGGTTCGTCGGCGATCAGCAGAGACGGTTTGCCAACCACGGCCCGCGCGATCGCCACCCGCTGCTGTTCCCCGCCTGACAAAGTTTCTGGCAAGGCATCAATGCGACCGCCAAGTCCGACCCAGCGCAACAAATCATCCACATCCTCGGCATAATCGGCCTTAGGCACATAGCGCACGCGAAACGGCATGGCGACATTATCAAATACGGACAAATGGGGCAGCAGCCGGAAGTCCTGAAACACCACACCAATCTTGCGCCGCAGCATCGGCAAATCGTCGCGACTGGCGCTGCCAACATCGACCCCGAAGAGATTCGCCCGGCCTTGGCTTGGCCGCAGCGCCAGATACATGAGTTTCAACAGCGTCGATTTGCCCGCACCCGATGGACCCGTGAGAAAGTAAAAGCCGCCGCTCTCCAGCTCAAACGACACATTGCGCAAGGCTTGGGTGCCGGAGCCATAGGTGACGCCAACTTTGTCAAAGCGGACGATTGGTCCGCCCTCTCGATAGGAAGGGGTGCGAGTTTTTTCATTCATGAGTAGACTCTGACAGCGAATAAGCGCTTTTTTGTGGTTGCGCTAGCCGGGTGATTCGTCTCTTTCATGCTACTCACATGCCCTCAATGTTCTGCGAAATACAATGTCACTGACGGTGCGATCCCGTCGTCGGGCCGCACTGTCCGCTGTGCGGCATGCGGAAACTCGTGGCGGGCGATGCCTGCAGGCGCCATTGGCTACACTGCCAGCACACAAAAGGCACCCAGTGCTGCCGAAACAAAAAAGGCAGGTCTGCTGGCGAAATTGGGTCTTGGCAGCAAGAAAGCCAAGCCTGGCAAGCTAGAACCCCATGAAGTAGCGCGGAAAAAGGCGCTGGACCAAATCAAGACCACCAATCGCTTGGCAGCGGGAATTCCGTGGGCGATTAGTCTTAGTCTGTTGATCTGCGCATTGGCTTCTGCCGCGATTTATCGCTCAGACATTGTGCGCGTGTGGCCGAAATCAGCTAGCGCGTTTGCCGCGGTTGGCCTGCCAGCCAACCTCTATGGCGTCGATATTCGCGATATCACCATCACCTCCTCAGCCGATACCAAGGGCCCGAAGATTGAAGTGAAAGGCCTACTTCAATCGGTGTCGCGCACATCGGAATTCATTCCCTATCTCAAAGTTTCGCTGGTTGATGGTAAGGGTCTAGAGCGCCTGTCGTGGATGGTGGATCCCGGGATCGAAAGTTTAGGCCCCGGCAAGGCGCATCCCTTTGCCAGTTCTCGCGCCAATCCCGTGCGTGGTAGTCTGAAGGCAGTGATCACCTTCGCCGACCCGCCGCGCAAGGGCCCACGTCCAAAGCCAGAACTACCGACCGGCAAGTCTGGTCTCATGGGCGCAGAGCCTGTGGCACCTGCAAAGCCAGCAGATGTTCCCATGGTCGATCATGGCGAAGGCCATGACGCCCCTGTGGCTGCGCGATAAGCAAGAGGAGTGCAGGCGTGACAGCACAGTTGGATATTCTGGTTTCAGCGCAAGAAATTGATAGCCGCATTCAAGACCTGACCGCCCAGATTGCGGGCAGGCTCGAAGAAGATGCTGTCGTGGTTGGCCTGTTGCAGGGCGCCTTTATCTTCATGGCCGATGTGGTGCGCGGTCTGGCCCGCCACGGAAAAACCCCCCGCACCGACTTCCTTTGGCTGTCCAGCTATGGCGATGCGCATGAAAGCGGTGGCCGCATCAATGTGTTGGCGGATTTACAAAAGCCCATTGGTAGACGGCAAGTTCTGATCGTCGATGATGTCTATGATACCGGCCGCACGATCCTGTTTGCCAAATCCTACCTGGCTTCCAAGGGCGCAAGCGAAGTTTTGACCTGTTTATTGGCACGAAAGCCCTTGGCAGCAGAGCTACCTGCTCCAGATTATCTTGGCTTTGATCTGCCGGATCGGTTTTTGGTTGGCTATGGCTTAGATGACGCGGGCCGGGGCAGAGGCCTACCCGATATTTGCGCGGTTAGGACTTAGGGTCAGTTGGGGTCTCAGTCGGCTCTATTTTTAGACGTGCCATGATCTGGGGCCAACGCACGGCAACCCAAACTAACGACCAAGCATTGCCAAGAAAGATTACAGGCACAGCCCATAGAAGGCGGGTCTTGAGGTCTTTTTCCACGACCCAGACCGCAAATCCATAGAGCAAGAAGCCTAGATAGAGATCGACTAGAGAGACTTGCCCCCAAGGCATGGCCGTGATCGCGCCAAACTCTGCCCCAAAGTCACCCCGCACACTGGCCCAGCCGATCAGGGCAGTGAAGGCAATGGAAAGGATCAGGCAGAGCAGTCGGATGGGATCGGTCATACCGAGTGATTTAGCACGATTGCGCGCAAGTTCGAGGTTTCTTTGCGTACTTTGAAATCGTGGCGGTAGTCCGACGATCAAGCCTGTTCATCTCGCTTTGCGTAATATCGCCCGAGCCAATGAAAAAGGCGCTGAAAAATGAGCATCAAACCATCAAACAGGCAAGCAGCTATAAGTCCTCCGCCTAGGGCGATGCCAAAGCTTACGGCATTAAGCTGATGACCTTCAACCAACCTGACAACCAGAATCGCCGCAGAAAACGCAAGGAATGAAGTGATGAAGCTCTTCATGTTGGAATAATGCCTCCACAAAATCGCTGCACTTCGTAGAATATCACACTACGTTAGATCAAGCTTCCCGGCCGCTCAAGGCGGGCTCATGCCCTGTCACTCCCGCAAAATAGCAGTTTCGTGCTTTGGCAGGAAGGCCTTGGACCTATAGTAAGACCAAGACAGAGAAATGGGATAAAGCATGGTCACGCTCAATAAGATTTACACGCGCACAGGCGATGATGGCACCACCAGCCTTGCCACCGGCGAGACCGTTCCAAAGTTTGACGCCCGCGTGGAGGCCTATGGCGCGGTGGATGAAGCCAATGCCGCCATTGGTGTCGCGCGCTTGCACAGTGCAGCTGACGCGGAGCTCGACGCGATTCTGGGCCGTATCCAAAACGATCTGTTTGACCTAGGCGCGGATCTGGCGACGCCAGAACGTGGCAAGCCCTTGGCTTGGGAAGCTTTGCGGATTCTGCCCAACCAAGTGACCCGGCTGGAAACCGAAATCGACGCGATGAATGCAGCCATCCCGCCCCTTGATTCTTTCATCTTGCCAGGTGGCACGGCGCTTTCAGCCTATCTGCACGTGGCGCGCACGATCACGCGGCGGGCAGAGCGGCAGGTGGCCGCTTTGATGCAGATCGAGGGCGAAGTGGTCTCCCACGCCGTGCTGCACTATCTCAACCGGCTTTCAGACCTGTTGTTTGTGGCGGGCCGTCGCGCCAATGCCAATGGCGCTGAGGATGTAAAATGGGTGCCGGGCCTGACGCGTTAGCCTTTCCGGCCTGCAAAGACGCTATTGAGCACCATCTTCCACGATCTTGAATTCAATCCGGCGGTTTTTGGCATCGGCGTCCGCATCACCGCCTGCGTCTTTAGGCTGGGTTTCGCCATAGCCAGACACGCCCAACAAGCTGGCTGGAACAGACTGAGACACCAGATAATCGGCAACCGATTGCGCGCGACGTTCTGATAACGCCTGATTAGCTGTGGCGTCGCCGCGCGCATCTGTATGTCCGCCCAACTCCACCCGATAAGTTTCGCAGCGCTTGGCTACCGCTGCCAACGCATTGAGCAAAGGCTTTGAGTCTTCGGCCAATACGGCGCTAGCCGAACCAAAATTGATCACCCGGCCATCGAGCAGCGTGTCGTAAGCGGTTTGGCAGGCCTTCGCATCGGGCGTAGCACCCATGGCAGAGGCCGCATCCGGGGCATCAACCATTGCCTGCCCAGCCAGCGTAATGGCGTTTTCAAACGCGAGGACTACGCCAACATGGCTGGGATCACTCAAAACGGCCTGCTTTACCACGTCAAAGGCACGCGCCCGGCTTTGCGCTTCTTCTGTATCGCCCGAGACAGTCAACACCCCTGACTTGAATTTCACGTCGGCAAAGGACATCTTTTCCTTGTCCAAAGCTTGGCGTGCGACATCGCGCCAATCAGTCTTTTTTGGAGCCTCGGCAGTGGCTGGCTCGTCGAGCTTTGCAGGCTTGAGAGGACCGGTAAGCGAAAGACCGGTTGCCGCCAGTGCCGCGAACATCGCAATGGCCACACCTGTTCCCGAAGCAAGGGCTTTCCGGCGACGCTGCGACTTTCCGCTCATGACGCTAACTTTCTCTAAAAAGGCATGCCCAAGGCTGCTTAGAAACAGGATCTAAACAGATTGTCTAATCCTGCTCTTATCCGGAGTCACCTTGATTCCTGTATCAAAACACCGTGTGGTGGGGCAGATGGCAGGGCGATATCAGGCAGATTGATTGCCGCCTGCGCCATGTCGCGATAAACACCGCCTCCATCTTTTCTCCCACCGGGCTTTTACATGACCGAAACGAAACCAAATGCGCCGAGCCGTCCGCTTGCCCGCTCGCCGCGTGGCTTTATTGATCGCCGGGCCGGCGCCTTGTTGGCCGAGCGCCGCGTCGTGGAAAAAGTCCTGCGGGTCTATGAATCCTGGGGCTATGAGCGGCTGGAAACCCCCAGCTTTGAATATGCCGATGCGCTGGGCAAATTCTTGCCTGACCAAGATCGGCCTAATGAAGGTGTGTTTGCGCTGGAAGATGACGATGGCCAATGGATGAGCCTGCGCTATGATCTAACAGCACCCCTTGCCCGCTTTGCCGCGCAAAATTGGGATGGCCTGCCTAAACCCTTCCGCCGCTGTGCCGCAGGACCTGTTTGGCGCAATGAAAAGCCTGGCCCTGGCCGCTATCGGGAGTTCTGGCAATGTGACGCGGACTGCGTCGGCTCTGCCCGTCCTGAAGCCGATGCAGAGGCGATTGCCATGGGTGCTGCAGCGGTCGAAGCCGCTGGCGTGCCGCGCGGGCTTTATGTGGTCAATGTCTCAAACCGCAAGTTGCTCGATGGGCTCTTGGCCAAGATTGGCGTCGATAGTGAAGATACAGCCACCCGCCTTGGCGTGTTGCGCGCTGTCGACAAACTTGACCGCTTAGGCGCTGAAGGGGTTGAGCTCTTGTTAGGCGCTGGACGCAAGGACGAGTCGGGCGACTTTACCAAGGGCGCGGGGCTTGGTTCCAATGCTATTGCCCAGGTGATGGCCTTTACCTCCACCCGCAAAGCAACGCGACTTGAGACACTAAACGCGTTGGACGCAGTGGTAGGCGATACCGTGCTTGGCGCTGAAGGCGTCGCAGAACTTGCTGCCATTGATGCCACTTTGCGCGCTTTGGCCGTTCTCGAAGACCGCGCCTTCTTTGATCCTGCCATTGTGCGCGGTCTGGAATATTATACCGGCCCTGTTTTTGAAGCCGAGCTCTTGGCCGAGACCCTGGATGAAAAGGGCAATAAAGTCCGCTTTGGCTCCATCGGGTCTGGCGGGCGCTATGATGACCTCGTCATGCGTTTTCGCGGCGAACGTGCGCCTGCCACAGGGTTTTCGTTGGGTGTCTCGCGCTTGGTCGCAGCTTTGTCCGCCTCGGGCAGCCAGCCAGAGGCCGCGCAAGGCCCGGTCGTTATCCTCGCCCTCGATGGTGATGCGATGGCAGGCTATATGCAGATGGCCAACGAACTGCGCCAAGCGGGCATTGCGGCTGAAGTCTATCTCGGCAGCTCTGGCATGAAGGCGCAGATGAAATATGCCGATCGCCGGAAAGCGCCGGTCGTCGTGATGGAAGGAAGCCAAGAGCGCGAAGCCGGCAAGGTAACTCTAAAGGACCTCAATCTGGGTGCGAAACTGGCCCAAGCGATTGAGTCAAACGAGGCATGGCGACGTGAGCGGCCAGCCCAAGTTGAAGTCCCGCGCGCCCAATTGGTGCAGGCCGTGCAGGACATGTTGCAGCCATGAACCAAGAGACTGGTCCCAAAATGCAGGCTGCTTGGGCTGCTTTGAAGGCCCGGGGTGGGCAAGAAGTGGCTTTGCCCACTCTGTTGCCCGCAGCATTGGTGCTGGAATTGGCAGGCGAGGATGTGCGCCCACGGCTTTATTTTGCTTCTGGCCCGGATGGGGCTGAATTGTGCTTGCGGGCCGACCTCACCATTCCAGCGGCCTTGCACTATGCGCAAGTCACCGAGACGGATAACGAGCCTGTTGCTTGGGTATGCGAGGGCAAGGTGTTCCGTGCCCCAAAGCCGGGTGAAGATCGCGCGCCGGAATTTGTCCAAATTGGTCTGGAGCGCTTTGGCGATAGCGACCGGATTGAAGCGGACGTGACTGTGTTTCTCGCCGCCTGGGAGGCGTGCCGAGCGGCCGGAGAGCGAAACTTATTCGTTCGTCTGTGTGACGGCGGCCTGTTGCCGCACATCATTGCCAAGGCCGATCTACCTGAACCATGGGGCCAAGCGCTTGGCGAAGTGGCCAGTCACAAGAGTGCGCTGAAGCGCGTCTTGGTTCAAGCTGCAGGGACCGGGCCAAGCCGTCAGATCAGTGCCTTGGAACGCACGATTGCCGAGTTGGACCCCGAACGCGCCCGCAACACCGTTGCAGAAGTACTGTCCCTCGCGAACCTGTCTCTGCCCGGCAATCGACAGTTGGCTCATGTGGCTGATCGCCTTGCGGCCCGGGCCAAGCGCGCCATTGCCGAACCCCTTGCGCCAGAACTGGCCGTGACTTTGACCAAGCTGATCCATTTAAGCAGCCAAGGCTCGCTCACCGCCAGTTTGGATGAATGCGTTACCTTGGCAGCCAAGCTAGGTGTCGATTTGATGGATTGGCGGCAGGCTTGGACCTTAAGGCTCGACCGCATTCAGCAAGAAGCGCCAGAGGCTTTGGCGCAAGCCCATTTTGAAGCCTTAAGCCCAGAGGCCTTTGACTATTACGATGGGATGGCCTTCGATCTGGCGGCTGAGCCAAGCTTCGCGCGGCCCGTGGCAACCGGTGGGCGCTATGACACTTTGGTGGACGAGATTTCATCTGGTGCACGCCAAGCCCGCGCCGTTGGCTGTGTGATCCGCCCTGCGCGATTTGGAGGGCAATAAGATGGCAAGCGTGACCTTGGCCTTGCCCTCTAAAGGGCGCCTGAAAGAACAATGTGAAGCCTGGCTGGCCAAGAAAGGCCTTGTTCTGCGTCAGACGGGTGGCGAGCGCGGCTATAGTGCGACGCTGGATGGGTTTGACGACGTTCAGATCCGCTTGGCCTCAGCCAGCGAAATCGGCAAGGCGCTATTGGCCGGTGAAATCCACCTCGGCATCACTGGCGAAGACATCGTGCGTGAAGCCGCCAGCGACGTCGACGCACGCCTCACCATAGAGGCCCGCTTGGGCTTTGGTCGGGCTGATGTGGTGGTTGCCGTGCCCAATGGCTGGATCGATGTTGAGACCATGGCAGATTTGGCAGAAGTCGCCACCGACATGCGGCGTCAAACAGGGCGGCGGTTCCGGATCGCCACAAAGTTTACCCGCCTGACCGCGCAATTCATGCGTGACCATCACGTCGCCGACCACCGCATCGTCGATAGCGCTGGCGCAACGGAAGGTGCACCCGCTGCTGGGATTGCCGAAGCAATTGTGGACATTACCACGTCGGGGGCCACCTTGAGCGCCAACGCGCTTAAGATTCTGGATGATGGGGTGATCTTAAAGAGCGAGTCCTGCCTGATGCGCTCGACCTTAGCGGAATGGAACGGTCAGTCGCGCGCGACCGCCGCGCAACTCTTCAGGCGGTTGGAATTGGCTTAACCGTCCGCCCGGGGGTGACGGGCTGGCAAAGGGGTAGGCAGTACGGTTGAAGTCGCGCGTGCCACAAGTTTGCCGTCTGCATCAAACAAATCTGCTTCCAGAAACGCTGCTTTGTTGCCCCATTTCACGACGCGGCCTTCAGCTTGCACGGGGCCAGCAGGGCAGGGGCGCAGAAAAGTCGTCTTCAGCTCTAAGGTAGGGACTGCAAACGCCATTTGCCCGGCAACGATGCCAGCAATTGCCATAGCTTCATCCAACATGGCTGTGACAAAGCCGCCTTGCAGCGCGCCGCGCGGATTACACCACGCAGCCTGGCCGACCATTTTGATCCGCACGCGGCCAGCTGCCTGATCGATAGATAGCACCTCAAGTCCCAGCGTGTCGGAACAGGCGGGACGAGACTTTGCTTGGGTAAACTTGGCCAGAACTTCCGCATCCGTGCGGGGCTGGCTGGTTTCTGCGCTCACTTCTTACGCCGGAACGCGTCGAGACTGACAACGGCACCGGTGCTCGGCGTTTTGACGACTGTGTCTTCAACTTCGGATTCCAGCACGTCATCATCCAAGTCGGCATCGGGCGACAGATCGTCGACCACATCAAACGGCAAAGCAAAGCGTACGGAAGGGTCATAGAAACGGGTGATTGCCGCAAATGGGATCACAATACGCTGCGGCACGCCGCCGAAATGCAAGGTGATGGCGAACCAGTCATCGCGCACTTCCAGCCCTTCATATTGATGCTGGACCACAATCGTCATCTCATCAGGATATTTCGCAGCCAGATATTGCGCGACCTGCACGCCGCGAGCGCGGGTACGGAAGCTGATATAGAAATGGTGGTCACCAGGCAGGCCCGTCAACGCAACTTTGATTGCATCGCGCACGACGCCACGCAGGGCATCTTGGGTTAGCTTTGCATAGCCGATGAGGTCTTCCGACATCAGGCTCGTCTCCTGCTTTTGGCCATTTCTGGCGTGAATGAATCGAGTCTCTTCTTAGTCCCGCTTGCCCAAGCGCGCAATCGACTTCGGTGTCCAAGCGAAACAAGGCACCCAATGCGCGAGTGACTCAAATACGGTGGGCAATGCATGCCTTCAGCGTGGCTTGGGTCAAGTAGGGAGGTCCTGACTAAGGAGCTGTTTATAAGCGGAAAGTGGAGGGGGTTGCTGTTGCCGGGCCCCCCTCCGTGCCCCGCCTTCGGCCGAAGCCTTGGGACTTAGTCGGATGTCAATCAGACCGCATTACGCAGCCAAACGGACTTCCTGTGCAAAGTTATCGTTTGCATTTGTGAAAATGGGCGGTTGACGAAGCCCACGCGGGTAAAAGTAACGTCTTTACACATCCGTCGATCCTGATCGGCCCCACACTCGCGTCGATACACGCAGAGAGCTTGGTGGAGCCGCGGGGAATCGCACCCCGGTCCGGCCTGCTTATTTCACGCACGTTTATCACCATAGTCCGGCGAACCGGACACCAACAATATAGGCCCTCTTTCTAGCTATGGGAAGGGGCGTGACCAATCCAGCGTCTAATCTTGCTTCAACCAAGCCAATAGATCACGACAGACGCGCGCTGGGTCCTCGAGTTCGGGTGTGTGTCCTAGGTCAGGATAGCTGATGTAATCGACGTGATCGGCCAAACGACGCGCACGTTCAACGTTTTGCTTGGGGTGACTGCGATCGGCTTCGCCCCAAAAAGCCAGCAAGGGCTGACCAGGCTTATCCAGTTGGATCGATGGGTCCATGTAAAGCTGATAGGCGCTGGCAAGGGACCACATGGCACCATGCTCAAACGATCTGCACGCACAGGCCACAAACTCATCCAGCATGTCCTTTCGGCCAATCGACAGGCGGTACCAGTCTGGCATGCGTTTGGGGGCAAGCTGCTTCATCACCCATTGACCCAGAAAGGGCCGCGCCAGAATGCCTTTGGGATCACGGCCGGCCTTCCAAGTTTCGAAGGCTGCAACATCGCCAGCCTGTAAAAGGACAAGTCGGGAAACCAGCTCGGGTCGTCGGCAAGCCAGATCAATCGCGCACAGGCTTGCAACACAGGAGAAAGCCAGAATAGCGCCTTCACCGGCCACATCTTTCAGAAAGCAGGCGACGTCGTCATTAGTCTCGTAAAAATCAAACCGATAGGCTGGATCAACGGCGCTAAACCCCATAGCGGGGAGTTCGAAGATGATCACGCGAAAATGCGGGCTAAAGGCATCTAGAAGCGCATCGTAATTCTCCAGCGTCATCGGCGGGTCGGCGGAAAAAACCAGCGTAGGCCCGCTGCCCCGCAGCCGGTAGCGGTATTGGGTCAGAGGTGTACTGTAAAAGCCAATCTCGGGCGAGGTAGAGGCCGCCCATCCAGCCTTAAAGGTGGCCATCTTGCGACGGCCACCCCACGTGTCCAGCTTGGTTCCCAGTTCACGTATGGTCTTCATTTTACGGCTTCTCCGATTTGACGGGTTGGATCATGATAACAGGAGCTTTGAGAAAGGTGACTTTGCCAGCCTGACCATATCTTTTGGTCACGCGCGCATGCCAAGCTGGCCCCAAAAAGGCCTCTGCGCTGGCCTGATCTTCCCAAAGATAGATTCCGCCAAAACTGCGATCGGGGCCTTGGGTAAAGTATTTATAGATCAGATGCGGCGTGGCGGCATAAGTTGGGATGGCGTCTCGCAGGCCTTTCTTTACCAGCCCGTCAGTCGCATACCAAGGCGTCTTAATCTCGATAATAGTTGCGACATTGGTAGCGGACGGGGCTACTTGAGCAGCACCAGCTGTCACAGCGGGGACAGAGAAGTAAACCGGGTCTGCTTTGACCCCATAGGTTTTTTGTATGCGTTCCAGCCACGCAGCATTGAAATGGGCTTTTGCGGCGGCTTCGTTTTCAAACAGATAAAGGCCGCCAAAACCCGTTTGGCTGTAGGTGAAATACTTGCGCTCAAGTCCCCGTACCTTTGCATAAAGGTGGATCGCCCGGGTGAATTCAGCATTGAGCGTCTCATCCGTCACGCCGGCTGGGCGCGGGATAGATACATAGACAGCGACTTTGGTTTGAGCAGCTTCTGCGGCGGCTCGTTGTGGGGCTAATCCAAACCAAGCACCCAGTCCAACCAACGCACCTAGCGCGAGCAAAGAAAGAAAAAGTTTCATCTTGAACATCCTTTCGGAGGGGGAATACACCGCCCGTTGACGCCAAATAGGCCTTGACCGATCGGTCTAGCTAGGCATAAAAATGGAAAACGGATTTTCAAAAATGGTAAATGAACAGGCGATCGATTGGGAAGCAGTCCGGTGCTTTGTCGAGGTGGCCCGCCGCGGTTCCCTTTCCGAAGCAGCAAATGAACTAGGTCTATCCATTCCGACGATTAGTCGGCGTATTGATGGGCTTGAGGCGCAACTCGAATTACTGCTGCTGCGCCGTGGACCGCGTGGTGCTCACTTGACCGAGGCTGGGCACGCTATCTTGCAGGTGGCTGAGCCTGGTGCTCGTCAATTGAGCCAAATTGCCCGCCGTGCCCGTGCCCTTCAAGATGGACCCAACCTACCGTCGGTGCGCATTTCGGCGACAGAAGCGGTGATTGCCGATGTACTGGCCCCGAGATTAGCGAATCTGCGAGCGCAAGATGCGTCGATCTGCATTGATTTGGAGGTGTCGAATGACATCGCCAATCTCAATGCCGGGCGCACAGATATGGCGATCCGCATGGTGCGCCCGCAGGAAGAGACCTTGATAGCGCGTCGCTTGCCTGTGATCCGGCTGGGCCTTTTTGCTTCCCCTGACTATCTGAGGGGCAAGGCTTTAGACCGCTTGGTTCTGCAGGATGAACATCTACTTTGGCTCGACCGTCAGTATGGTGACATCGCTGAGAATCTTTGGTTGAAAGCACAAGGGCTAGACGCGACCATTCGTTTTTGCTCCTCCAGCGTGCGGTCGCTCCTCAATGCTGCAGTCGCTGGTGTCGGGATTGCACCATTGCCGGCCTTTGCAGCCCTACAGGCAGGGTTGATTGAAATACCCCTGCGCATCCTGCCAGACCGCCAGCCGTGGCTGGTGTTCCACCGTGACACCAAGACCAATGCGCGCTTGCAATTGGTCCGCGATTGGATCGTGACCTGCTTCAAAGACGCCTTGGCTGAGGCTTAAGGGACAAAGCTAATCACGGGCGGGGCCTTTGTTTCCTGATGCAGCAGGCCGTCATAAATGTGGGCGGCAATCGATAAGAAGGCATTGGCTGTATCACTGCCAGGAGCGGCGACAACATAGGGCACCCCGCCATCACCACTTTCGCGAATACCCACTTCTAAGGGAATTTCGCCCAGAAACGGCAGGCCCAACGCCTCTGCCGTGCGTTTCGCGCCACCTTCGCCAAACACATAGAGGCGGCTCCCGTCTTGTTGTGTGAGCCAAGCCATATTCTCAATCACGCCCAACACAGGAACATGGGTCTTTGCGAACATGCCTGCGCCACGGCGCACGTCGGCCAAAGCAACTTCCTGCGGCGTAGATACGATGACCGCTGCGTTTAGGGGCACACGCTGTGCCAAGGCCAATTGGGCATCGCCTGTGCCCGGCGGGGTATCCATTACCAGCACGTCTAAAGGTTCGGCAGCGGTGCCCCAAGTCACATCTTCTAGCAATTGCTTGATGGCGCTCGTCACAATCGGGCCGCGCCAGATCATCGGGGCGTCTCCGTCGACCAAATAGCCGATCGACATGGTCTTGAGGCCATAGGCCATAACCGGCAGGAGTTTCTTATCCTCGCCCACTTCTGGCTCAGCCGTAACTGTCCCCATCATGGTGGGAATGGACGGGCCATAGATATCGACATCGAGCAAGCCGACCCGCAGACCCAGCGCCGACAAAGCTGCCGCCAAATTGACCGCCACAGTGGACTTACCGACGCCGCCTTTGGCGGAAGCGACGGCCAAAATCGCGGTGATGCCTGGAATACCTGCTTTCACAGTTGGGGCTTGGGCGACCCCCTGTTTGAGGGCTGCATCGGTAAGTTTTGCGCCTTTGCGGACGCGCTGTTGACCAGCCGGCGGTGCGTCGTTTGTTTGTGTGTTTTGTGCAGCACCAAGATGGGCCGTCGTCACCACAGTGACCTTTCCCGCGCCGGGTAGACCCTTGATGGCGGCCGTCGCCGCCTGTTGCCAATGGCTAGCTGCACTTTCTTCACCTTTTGGCACTGAAATTGTTGCTAGCACGTCCCCCCATTCGGAGACCCGTACATCCTCAATAAGTCCTTTATATACAATACTTAAGCCGTCAGATGCGCGCATGGTGTCGAGAATTTTTAACACATCCTCGCGTTTGAGTGATCGTTTGATTCCAAACACCTTCTTGATCCCTTTAGCTGAGCACGCACATAAGGGACTGTAACGCCCGCTTGCAAGTCTCTGGCATGTGCCTTTGCCTAGGTTGAGCGGCTCTGAAATGGAAACACGTCTCTATGCCTTGGAATGATAATTCGTCTGGTGGCGGTGGTGGCCCTTGGGGCCCCAGTGGTGGTTCGAATGGCAATCAACAGGGCAATGGCTCTGGGCCCAAAAATCCATGGGGCAATGGTTCAAACCAGCCACCGCGGCGTCCGGGGACGTCTGGCGAAAGCGGCAATTTGGATGAACTGGCTAAACGCGTTGAAGATCGCTTGAAAAGCGTTCTTGGCGGCGGCGGCAATGGCGGCGGCGGCTATAAAGGTGGCGGTGGCGGCGGTGAGCCCATTCAGTTTGACAAACGCACCATCGGCGCGATCGTCTTGGTCGCGGTGTTAGGCTGGGCTGCAACAGGGGTTTACGTTGTTGATGCCGGTGAAGAGGCTGTGATCCAGCGCTTTGGCAAGTATGTGCATACGGTCGAGCAGGGCTTGCAGTTCCATCTGCCCGCGCCGATTGAGACCCGTCAGATTGTTGACGTCCAAAACGCACGGTCTTTGACGGTCGGTGGCGGCTCTGAAGCCGGCGCTAATGACGGTCTCATGTTGACGGCCGACGAAAATATCGTCGACGTTGGCTTCCAAGTTTGGTGGCGGGTCGAAAACTCGCGCGATTATTTGTTCCAAGTTGCCCATGGCCCAGAGGGCCGCGGCAATGCCGAGGAGACCGTACGCGCTGTTGCAGAGTCCGCCATGCGTGAAGTCGCCGGTAAATCACAGCGTGAGCAAGTGCTGTCTACTGGTCGGGCACAAGTGGAAACCCAAACCCGTGACCTCATCCAGCGCACGCTGAATGAGTATAAAGCGGGCATTCGAATCACACAGGTGAACTTGACCAAGGCTGAACCCCCTGCAGCGGTGAATGACGCGTTCCGCGAAGTGGCGGCGGCAAGCCAAGAAGCGGAAACGAAAATCAACCAAGCCCGTACCTACCGCAACGCAGTGGTTCCCCAAGCCCAAGGTGACGCAGCGCGCTTCAATCAATTGTATCAAGAATACAGACTGGCACCCGAAGTGACGCGCCAGCGGCTTTATCTGGAAACCATGGAGCGGGTCTATCAAGGGGCAAACAAAGTGTTGCTTGACCCCGGCCGTGCGGGTGCAAGCCCGATGGTGGTCTTGCCACCTGAATTGTTGAAAGGGGCCGCAGGCCCAGCTGCTGCAGCCTCTGCGCCTTCCGCGCAAAATGCGAACCCACAGGGAGTTGTCCGATGAACGCGCGTACCCTTCCCATTTTGGGTGGCTTGGCCTTTGGTGCGATGATCCTTGCCAATGCGTCTTTGTTTACCGTCAGCGAAACGCAACAGGCGATCACGCTACAATTCGGTCAACCCAAGAACTTCTTCAATATTGATGGCACAAGCCCCGGTCTGAAGGTGATGATCCCCTTTGTCCAACAGCGCGAAATCTACGATCGGCGGATCTTGGACCTTGCCCCATCCGGCAAGAGCGAAGTGGTGACTGCCGACCAAGAGCGTCTCGAAGTCGATAGCTTTGCGCGCTGGCGGATTGTCGATCCACTGCGCTTCTATCAGGCCGTCCGCACCGAGGGGCGTGCCCGTGATCGTCTGACCAGCTTGCTGGAAGCGTCCTTACGGCGCGTCTTGGGTTCGGCTCAATCGACTGACATCATCTCGGGTCGTCGCTCGGCTTTGATGAACTCGATCCGCTCTGAAATGAACCGCGAGGCAACTGCGCTCGGTATTCAAGTCGTTGACGTGAAGATTCGCGCTGCTGACTTGCCGCCAGCCAACCAAGAGCGGGTGTTTGAACGCATGCGCTCTGAGCGCCAGCAGGCAGCAGCCAGCGTCCGTGCTGGCGGTGACCGTCAAGCGCAAGAAATTCGTGGTGGCGCGGATCGGGAACGGGCTAAGATTATCGCAGACAGCTATAATCAAGACCCTGACTTTGCGGCCTTCTATCGCTCGATGCAGGCCTATGAGAAGGCTTTGCCAGCTGGCACAACAATCGTGACCACGCCGGACAGCGACTTCTTCCGCTACTTCAAGAGCCGCCGTGGCGGCAATGGTGAGTAAGAGGGGTTAGTGCGTAATCCCTCTTCATCTGAAGGCGTCTTGGAGCCAAATCTGTTGCGCTCCAAGTGGTCTCCCTTTTATATAGGCACGCCGATCTCCCCTCGCCCCCAACGGGGGAGAGGGGGCGGAGGTGAGGCGGGCTTGGCGCTCAAGCGTGTTGCTTTGTGCAATTAAAAGCTTCGCAACGCCACCATCAATATTGTGACTGGAAAAGCCCTCACCCCAACACGTCGACCAATTGGTCGACCCCACACGGCGAGGGGCTTTGCGTGGGAAGGTTACCTCTACGAAAGAGGACGGCGGGCACATTAAAACGCGTCCCGAGTGGAAAAGCTCCCAGAGAATTTTAATGCAGTTGGAAAGAGGCCTAAGCCGCTGCGCGGATGGCTTCGAGGCGCGCAAGCTTGCGTTCAGCGGCGGCCTTCAGGTCCGGATCCTTGGCATCGCGCGCGTCTTCACGGGCGTTCTGCAGGTCCTTTTCAAGCCCTGCTGGATCTAGCTTTGCTAGGTCCACAGCATCTTCAGCCAGAATCGTCAGGCCCTGCGGCGTCACGTCGGCAAATCCACCGCCGACGAAAATCTTACGCTCGCTCGCGCCATCGAGAATGCGGATTGCGCCTTGCTGAATCACCGTCATGAACGGAGCGTGCTGGCTCAACACACCAAACTGGCCATCCACACCAGGTACCACCACCTGATCTACTTCACCCGAATAAAGGGCGCGCTCGGGTGAAACCAATGAAAAGTGAAGTTTGCCTGTGGTGGCCATGAATTTGCTCGCTGATTGCGGGAAAGGATTTGTTGGGGTGCATTTAGCATTTGAGCGCCCAGCATGCAAAGCACTGCAACAGTCGTTGCGTCACCTCAGCGTGATCAAATGTGGCTGGTGCGCCAACTATGTCCCTGACCTAGGGCCGCCTCCAAAATGCTAGAACGAAAAAGCCCCGCAGCATTGCTGCGGGGCCATATTTTTGTTTTGTGCAAGGCAGCGTTTACGCGGCTTCAGCAGCCATCTTTTGAGCCTTGGCAATCGCTTCGTCGATATTGCCGACCATGTAGAAGGCTTGCTCTGGCAAGTGGTCGTAGTCACCGTTCACGAGGCCCTTGAAGCCACGGATGGTGTCTTCCAGCGAGACGAGCTTACCGGGCGAACCGGTGAACACTTCTGCGACGTGGAACGGCTGTGACAAGAAGCGCTCAACCTTACGGGCGCGCGACACGACCAATTTGTCGTCTTCCGACAATTCGTCCATGCCCAAGATCGCGATGATGTCTTGCAGGGCTTTGTATTGCTGCAGGATTTCTTGAACCCGACGGGCAGTCTGGTAGTGATCTTCACCGACGATACGTGGCTCAAGGATCCGAGAGGTGGAGTCCAGCGGGTCCACAGCTGGGTAGATGCCTTTTTCAGCGATCGAGCGGTTCAGCACGGTCGTTGCGTCCAAGTGGGCGAACGAGGCGGCTGGTGCAGGGTCGGTCAAGTCGTCGGCTGGCACGTAGATGGCCTGAACCGAGGTGATGGAGCCCTTAACCGTCGAGGTGATGCGCTCTTGCAAGCCACCCATGTCGGTTGCCAAGGTTGGCTGATAGCCCACGGCCGAAGGAATACGGCCCAAAAGCGCCGACACTTCCGAACCAGCTTGGGTAAAGCGGAAGATGTTGTCCACGAAGAACAACACGTCTTTGCCTTCTTCGTCGCGGAAATATTCGCACTGAGCCAAGCCGGTCAAAGCCACGCGTGCACGGGCACCTGGGGGCTCGTTCATCTGACCATACACCAAGGTGCAGCGCGAGCCTTCGGTAGAACCATTGTTCTCCTTCGGATCTACGTTCACCTTCGATTCGATCATTTCGTAATAGAGGTCGTTGCCTTCACGGGTGCGCTCACCCACACCGGCCAACACCGAATAGCCACCATAGGCTTTTGCGATGTTGTTGATAAGCTCTTGGATCAAAACGGTTTTGCCCACGCCGGCACCGCCGAATAGACCGATCTTACCACCCTTGGCGTAAGGGCAGAGCAAGTCCACAACCTTGATGCCGGTGGCCAAAACTTCTGGCGCTGGCTTTTGGTCAACAAAAGCAGGCGCTGCTTGGTGGATCGAGCGCTTGCCCTGGGACGAAACGATTGGGCCGGCTTCGTCGATTGGCTCGCCAATCACGTTGATGATGCGGCCCAACGTAGCAGGACCAACTGGCACCATGATGGGGTTGCCGGTGTCAGTGACTTCTTGGCCACGAACCAAGCCTTCGGTTGCGTCCATCGCGATGGTGCGCACGGTCTTTTCACCCAGATGCTGGGCGACTTCCAACACAAGGCGCTTGCCATTGTTGCTGGTTTCCAAGGCGTTGAGGATGCTTGGCAGTTCGCCATCAAATTCAACGTCGACAACGGCGCCGATCACTTGGGCGATTTTGCCTTTAACATGGATGCTCATCTGATTTGCCCTTCGTAGTCTCTTGCTGCGCGATCTGTGCGTGGCTTAAACCGCCTGCGCACCCGCGA
>NZ_JBIIYV010000010.1:0-59184 GCF_044346625.1 Aquidulcibacter sp.
GCAACAAAAAACCAAAAAAACTCGCTCTCGCCGCCGTAGCCCGAAAACTCGTAACCATCGCAAATGCTGTCCTCAAACCAGTCCACATCTCACATGCTGAACTGACTTGATGACATTGAACAGGAAAGTCCTAGCTATTGGCTTTCTTATCATCCGCCACGACCCGCAGGCCCAAATCGCGCAATTGTTGCGGGGTTGGTAGGGTTGGGGCGCCCATCATCAAGTCTTGGGCGTTTTGGTTCATGGGGAACATGATGACGTCGCGGATGTTGGCGGTGCCAGCCAGCAGCATCACCATCCGCTCAATCCCGGCCGCACAGCCGCCGTGTGGGGGCGCGCCATAGCGGAAGGCATTCACCATGCCGCCAAAGCGGGCTTCAACTTCTGAAGCTGGGTAGCCAGCCAATTCAAAGGCCTTGAACATGATTTCTGGCTTATGGTTGCGAATACCACCCGAGACCAATTCATAGCCATTGCAGGCCAGATCATATTGATAGGCATAGACGCTCAATGGATCGCCTTGCAGGGCTTCTAGACCGCCTTGCGGCATAGAGAACGGATTGTGCGAGAAGTCGATCTTGCCGGTGACTTCATCGGCTTCATACATCGGGAAGTCGACGATCCACGCAAAGGCAAAGCGGTCGGTCTCGGTCAAGCCGAGTTCATCGCCAATCACCATGCGGGCTTTGCCCGCAATGCGCTCAAACGCCTGTGGCTTACCACCCAAGAAAAAGGCCGCATCGCCCGACTCAAGACCCAATTGCTGGCGGATGGCCTCAGTACGCTCTGGTCCAATATTCTTCGCCAAGGGGCCTGCGGCCTCTAGGCCAGAGCCGTCTTCGGCCTGACGCCAGAAGATATAGCCCATGCCGGGCAGTCCTTCTTTCTGTGCGAAGGCATTCATGCGGTCACAGAATTTGCGGCTGCCGCCACCTGGTGCTGGGATGGCGCGGATTTGCGTGCCGGATTGTTCCAAGAGATTTGCAAAAATGGCAAAGCCCGAGCCTTTGAAATGCTCGCTCACCACTTGCATCTTGATCGGGTTACGCAAATCTGGCTTGTCGGTGCCATACCACAGCGCGGAATCCTTGTAGGAAATCTGCACCCAATCGCGGTCGACCTTCTTGCCTTGACCAAATTCTTCAAACACGCCCGCGATCACCGGCTCCATGGTCGCAAACACATCGTCTTGTGTCACAAAACTCATTTCCACGTCCAGCTGATAGAAGTCCGTTGGCGAACGGTCTGCACGGGGGTCTTCATCCCGGAAGCAGGGGGCGATCTGGAAATATTTATCGAAGCCCGCAACCATGATCAGCTGTTTGAACTGCTGGGGCGCTTGGGGCAGCGCATAGAATTTGCCGGGGTTGAGACGGCTTGGCACCAAGAAGTCGCGCGCGCCTTCAGGGCTGGAAGCCGTCAGGATGGGTGTGGTAAACTCGGTAAAGCCTTGGTCCATCATGCGCTTACGGAAGCTATTGACCATTTTTGAGCGCAACATGATGGTGTTGTGCAAGGTCTCGCGCCGCAGATCGATGAAGCGATAACGCATGCGGATGTCTTCAGGATAATCGGGCTCACCAAAGACAGGCACCGGCAATTCGTTGGTGACTTCAGAGTGCACTTCGACGCTGATGACGCGCAATTCTATCCCACCCGTTGCAAGATCGGGGTTAATAGTAGAAGGGTCGCGGGCAATCACTTCGCCTTCCACACCGATGACGCTTTCTGCCCGCAAGCGGGTTAGCTTATCAAAGCTTGGATTGGTTGGCCCGCACACAATCTGGGTGATGCCGTAATGGTCGCGCAGATCGATAAAGGCTACGCCCCCATGATCGCGACGGCGATGAATCCAGCCGGCGATCTTGACGGTTTGGCCAACATGATCGGCGCGAAGCGCGCCGCAAGTGTGTGTACGAAAGGCTGACATGGGTGAGTGCCGATTCAATGAGTTTGTTTGAGTGCGCGATAGACCGCGTGACGACCAAAAGGTCAAGAAAGGAGGGCATATAGCGCGGCCATAAGGTTAGGTCTCGCGCCTTTTGGCACCAGACGTGTTGCACCAAAGTGCCAATCTGGCCTGTTCTGCATTATTTTAGCCGCGAGACCGGCTCTGGCTCTCGCACTTTATGTCAATCCACTCCATACGAGATCGCATGAAAGTGATCCAAACGACCCAAGAGCTGGCCGAAGCCTGCGCCGCCATTGCCCAACATGAGTTTGTCGCGGTCGATACGGAGTTTCTGCGCGAAACCACCTACTGGCCGATGCTCTGCTTGATTCAAGCAGCAGCCGGCGAAGTTGAGATTTTGATCGACCCGCTGATCGAAGGGCTCTCGCTTGATCCGTTCTTGGAACTTCTGGCCAACGATCAGGTGTTAAAGGTCTTCCATGCGCCGCGTCAGGACTTGGAAATCTTCTATCGCTTGATGGCGGGCAAACTGCCCGCGCCCGTCTTTGATACCCAGACAGCGGCTATGGCTTTGGGTCTGGGTGAGCAGATTGCCTATGATGGCCTTGTGATGGCTTTGTTGAAGCGGCCGGTTGATAAGTCGCACCGCTTTACCGATTGGAGCCGCAGGCCCTTGTCGGAAAACCAATTGGCTTATGCTTTGGCCGACGTCACCCATTTGCGCGACCTGTATCCGAAGATGGCGGCTCAGCTGGAGCGCAAAGGGCGGGCTGATTGGGTCGGGGAAGAGATGAAGGCCTTTGTCGATCCTGCTGCTTATGACACTACGCCAGCTAATGCGTGGAAACGCCTGAAGCCGAAGCGTTTTGCGCAAGATTATCTAGCTGCCTTCTTCACCGCTGCGACCTGGCGGGAATGGTTTGCGCAAGAGCGCGACGTGCCGCGTGGCCGTATCTTGAAGGACGATGCCATCTTTGAAATCGCAGAACAACGCCCACGCGATGCGGATGCCATGGACCGCATGCGTGCTCTGCCAAAAGGCTTTGGTCGGTCAAAAGGGGGCGTGCAATTGCTGGAAGCTCTAAACGAGGCTTTGGAAAATCCAGCCGAATTTGCGCCTAAAACAGAACGCCCACCCTCCTCTCCCCCTGGCCTTGGCCCTGTGGTAGAATTGTTGAAAGTGCTGCTGCGCTGTGAGGCGGAGCGTTTGGGCGTGGCGTCTAAGCTTCTCGCAACCGTCTCAGACCTTGAAGAGATAGCGGCGAGCGACGCTGCTGATGTGGCGGCCATGAAGGGTTGGCGGCGCGAAGCTTTTGGCGAAAAGGCGCTGCGTCTTAAGCGCGGGGAAATTGGCCTTGTCATGAAGGGCAAGCGCGTGCGCGTATTTGATGTGGCGGCGGATGCGATCGTCGAAGATGAACCTGAGACGGATGGCGATGAAGCGGCTTGAAGCTTCTTTCGCTACTCCACCAAAGTCGCCACAGGCGTCTTGAGAATTTGGCCGAGTTGATCGAGGCGCTTAAGTGCTTGCTCTGCAAAGAGCCCCTTAAACTCTGGGTTTGTTGACAGGGTCAATTTCCCATCGCGATGGCTCAACTTGGTTTGGGTCAGAAGTTGCGCTGACCTTCCAGACAATTCCGCGCCCAAGCGGATGGCAGCACCTAAAGCATCCGCACGCACCAGACGTTCTTCATCCAACAAGCGCTTGACCAGATTGGGCTCAATCTCATCGAGCTTGGCACCATAACGGCGGGCGGAGACGCGGGCCAGAAAGACACGCTCAATATGGGAGGCAGCAGGATAAGGAGCACGCAGGACGATTTCAAAGGCAATCCGGGCGCGGTCATCGGGGTGCAAGGTGGCACCAACATCAGCCAGCATGCAGGCTGCTGCGCGCAAAATTTCACCACGACGGTCTGGGAACAGCCGCGGCAAATCCTCGAACACGGGCATCACCCACCAGAACAAGGCTTCGCCAAATTCGCGCATGCGGGGGTCCGAGCCGACCATGGCAATAGCTCCGGCCACCAACGGGTCCTGTGCGCGCTCTTGCGGGCTCAATTCTTCCATCAAGATGCCTTCACGAAGACCGTGAGAGGAGATGATGACGCTGTCAAACGCACCAAAGTCGAGCAGAGCCCGCAGCAAAGTTGCAGCATAAGGCAAGGTTTCTGCCCGCTTCCCGGTTGAGCCATCAATGCGTTCCAGAGAGCGCTTGCTTTGACCCGACACAAAGTCGCAAATGGTGATCGCTTCGGCCCGCGTCATGGCATAATTGTGCAGAACTTGCAGAGGATAATTGCGGGTGATCATGTCGATCTTGGCAATGGCCCGCCAAGCGCCACCAACCGCGTGCAATTCCGTTCCGCGCCCAAGTGGCAGGACATCGGATTTGGTCAGCACGTTGTCGATGCGTTGTCGCATGTCCGCCACGTCGAAATTGTCCGTAACGCCCATGGCTAAAGGGCCCAAAGGCCAGCTTTCAGCTTTGCCAGGTCCTTCCGGACTTAAGGCAACCAACTCAAGGCTAGAGCCTCCCAAGTCGCCAGCAATGCCCCCTGCCCCAGGTGCCCCGGCCAAAACGCCCAAGGCAGACAGACGGCCTTCTTCAGGTCCGGAAATAACGCGAACATCAAAGCCCGTTTCGCTACGGATTTGGTTCACGAAATCCGCACCATCGACAGCGTCGCGCACGGCAGCGGTCGCAACCGCATGAATGGTTGTAATCCCAATCGCGTCAATTAGTAGCCGGAACCGCCGCAAGGCTTCTAGCGCTCTGCGCACACCGGTAGGGTTCAGCATACCCGTTTCAGGCACCCCACGCCCAAGACCCGCCAGCACTTTCTCGTTCAAAATCGGTGCATTGGCACGGCCTTCCACCCGGTAAATCACCAGACGGACAGAGTTTGAGCCAATATCGATCACCGCTTGGTCGCGCAGCGGGTTCAAAACAAATCGATTCGGCATATCAGGCCTTGGTGCTGCTGCGCGTCGACTTACGGCGGGCTTTGGCGCGCGGTGCATTTGGACGTGTTAGGCTGGCGGCGCGGCCACGCCCGGAGAGGCTGGGGTTCTCCATAAACCACGTATGCACATTGAAAGGCTCTGCCTGATTGACGGGTACAACCCGTTGATAGGTGCCGTCTGGCTGCATCGACCAGCTTTGCGCCTCGTCCGCCAAATTGGCGACCATGATCTGATCAAGGATTTGCTGGTGCACAGTCGGGTTCTCAATCGGCACCAATGTCTCTACACGACGATCAAGATTGCGCGGCATCCAGTCAGCGGACGAGAAATAGACCCGTGCCGATGGGCTGGGCAGCGTCGCGCCATTGGCAAAACAAACGATGCGTGAATGCTCTAAGAAACGGCCGACAATTGACTTCACGCGAATGTTCTCCGACAAGCCGGGGAAGCTTGGTCGTAAGCAACAGATGCCACGGATGATTAGGTCGATTGGTACACCAGCTTGGCTGGCTTCATACAGCTTCTCGATCACGACAGGGTCTACGAGCGAATTCATCTTCGCCCAAACTCCGCATGGCTTACCTGCTTTGGCAGCCGCGATCTCTTTATCTATCAGACCTAAGAGAACAGTCTTCATATTAACGGGCGAAACCGACAGCTTTTCCATCTGGGCAGGGGTGGCATAGCCGGTGACGAAATTGAACAAACGCCCCGCGTCGCGGCCAAAGGCGGGGTCTGCGGTGAAGAGAGATAGGTCGGTATAAACACGCGCGGTGACGGGATGATAATTGCCAGTGCCAAAGTGCGCATAGGTGCGCAATGCCGTTCCCTCACGGCGCACAACGAGACTGACTTTGGCGTGGGTCTTTAAATGCACAAAGCCATAAACGACGTGGACGCCCGCTCGTTCCAAGTCGCGCGCCCATTTCAGATTGGCTTCTTCATCAAAGCGGGCCTTGATCTCTACCAAGGCCGTGACGGACTTGCCCTGTTCAGCCGCGGCAATCAGGGCCGCGACGATGGGGGAATCGGTAGAGGTGCGATACAACGTTTGTTTGATCGCCAGAACATTGGGGTCGCTCGCCGCTTGCCGCAAGAACTGAACGACAACGTCAAAGCTCTCAAACGGATGGTGGACGAGAATATCTTTTGCCCGAATGGCAGCAAAACAATCGCCGCCAAAGTCTCGGATTCGTTCGGGGAAACGCGCCACATAGGGTTTGAACTTCAGCTCTGCCCGGTCATCTGGAATGATCTGGCTAAGCTGCGCGATACCCAAAATGCCGTTGACGCGCACCACTTCATTCGGTGCGGCGCGCAATTGCTCGATAATGAAAGCTTGCAGGTCCACAGGCATGCCAGCTTCAATTTTCAGGCGCACCACATCGCCTTTGCGCCGTTCGCGCAGGGCTGCCTCTGCTTGGCGCACAAGGTCTTCAGCTTCTTCTTGAAGTTCAACGTCGCTATCGCGGATGACGCGGAACGCACCCGAACCAATAACGTCATAGCCCGGAAACAAAGTGTCTGCGAACAGCCGGATGGCGGTTTCCACCGCCACAAACCGGCGCACACCGTCCAAAATGGGCAGCGGCATAAAGCGGGCTGCTTGCATAGGCACCGGCACCAGCGCCGTCATCAGGCGGCCATCATGCTCTCGCCGCAAGCGGAATGCGACGGTAAAACCAAGATTAGGGATAAACGGGAATGGGTGAGCCGGATCAATCGCTAACGGCGTCAAGACCGGGAATAATTGCGTCAAGAAATCATCACGCAATGTTTCGCGGTCAATTTCGCCGGCCTCTTCAACCGAGACGACGGCAAAGCCGACTTCACGCAATTCGGCATGGATGGCGCGCCAACAGGCCTGCTGACGATCCATCAAGGCGCTGGCGACCTTATCAATGCGCGCCAATTGCTGGATCGGGGTCAGACCATCTTGACTAGGCGTCTTGATGCCATCGCGCACCTGCTCTCGCAGACCCGACACGCGCACCATATAGAATTCATCCAAATTGCTGCCGCAGATCGACAAAAACCGCAGCCGCTCCATGATGGGATGGGCATGATTTTCAGATTCATCCAGCACGCGCGCATTAAACGCCAGCCACGACAACTCGCGGTTGAGATAGCGCTGTGGATCGGGACCGCGCACGATTGGGGACTTTGGCTTGGTCTGACGCACCGGCGCTTTGCGGGTCACCAATTGATCTGGCGTTATGGCCAAACCTTGAACCGAGGGTTCAACACCCAGTGCCGGATCGGAATCTGTGGGTTGGGTCATAGAAGTCCTCAGCTAAGCCTCAAATAAGTCACTGCTTTGCGCGTGCTCATCGGTCCAATCGTTAGGATAGAGCGCGCGCAGCGCACGTTGTGCTAACGCCATAGGCGTTTTTAGTGAAGGAGTCGCGACTGTTTCGAGACAGGCAGTCACAGCTTTTGCAGCTTCAAAGGTCCGTGGGATCCGCGCTGCGAGATAGGTGGCTGAAGGCTCATCCAGTTTAAAGCCCTTTGCAGCGCCATATCGGACGATGAGTTGCGCCAATAATTTCTGCTCTGGTGCCTTCAAAGATTCCGTGGCTATGGCTTTCAATCGGGATTGTAAGTCAGCCAAACGATAAGGCCATTGCGATGGCGGTTGTCTGGATAACACTAAAACTGCCCCACCTTCCCGTTCAAGGCGCGATAATAGCGCAAACAAAGCAGTCTCGTCGGCTTGATCGGCCTCGTCGATCAACGCAACCAACTTCCCTGGTACGGCGGGTGCTTCGGCAAATTGGAGGGTCAGATCGGCACCCTTGAGCACAGGAGCGGAGGCCATTTCAGCCCAGATAGCACCCAAATGAGATTTACCCGAACCCGCCTCGCCAAAAAGACAAAATACGCCACCGGGCCACGTGCGCCACTGGTCCAAAGCCGCCCGCGCAGAGGCGGTTTCCTCTGAAACGACAAACGCCTCAGTAGCATAGTTTGGCGTTCCAAAATCCAGATGCGCTTGGCTCATGGTGTCGGGTATCTTTCCAGAAGCAGATCGCATTGCCTAAACTTAAGAAGCCGCGACTTTCACCACTGCACCGGCACCATCGAGTTTCAACTCTAAGCCCGCACGCGCCAAAATGGCCTGCAAGTCAGCTGGGGTGCCGTCATAGCGAAACAAGATCAGGGCACCATCAATGGAGATCGCGCTGATAGAAACTGAAACACCCTGCAGCCTACTTAGGGCCCCGCGCAATTTGCCCCACTCCTCTATGTCTGAATAGATGGCTGAGGCACTTAGGCTGGATTGGGCTGTTTGCGTCACCGGTGCGGTGGGGCTGGTCGCCGATTGGGCAAATGCGGACGGGGTGAGAAGGATCAGGCCCAATCCAAGACAGGGACCAATCCATCGGGGCATAAAGCCATGAAAACGCGTGTGGGTCATGATCTGTCTATAGCGCGAATGCAGGCCAACGTGAAACACACTCTTGCGGTCAGAGCTGTTGCCGATCATAGGGCTTGCATGACTTCTGACTCACACATGCCGCCCCGTCCTGATGCCGCTCCCGGCACGCTGCCAACCAATGGCCTGACCTATAAGGATGCGGGCGTTGATATTGATGCGGGCGATGCGCTGGTGAAACGGATCGCGCCATTGGCAAAGGCGACTGCGCGTCGTGGTGCTGATGCGGCGCTCGGCGGCTTTGGTGGCCTGTTCGACCTAAAAGCGCTTGGCATGACTGATCCCATTTTGGTCTCAGGTACCGATGGCGTTGGGACTAAGCTTGAGATCGCTCTGGCTGCAGGCATTCATGACGGCATCGGCCAAGACTTGGTCGCCATGTGCGTGAATGACGTTTTGGCACAAGGTGCCGAGCCGCTATTCTTCTTGGATTATTTTGCTTGCGGGAAGCTAGATCTCGAAGTGGCGACAGCGGTCATCAGTGGCATTGCGCGCGCGTGCAAAGAAGCGGGCTGTGCGCTGATTGGCGGAGAGACCGCCGAAATGCCTGGCATGTATAGCGAGGGCAAATACGACCTCGCCGGCTTTACCGTGGGCGCTGTAGAGCGTGACAAAGTCTTGCCAAAACTCGACAGCATGCGGCCCGGCGACGTGCTCGTGGCTTTGCCGTCCTCTGGGCCTCATTCCAACGGCTATTCCTTGATCCGCAAAGTCGTTGCGGTCAGTGGCCTATCTTGGGAAGCCGCAAGCCCATTTAGCGAAGGGCAAACTTTGGGTCAGGCGCTGTTGACCCCGACGACCCTCTATCCAGCCGCTGCGCTGCCGGCGATCCGGGCCGATCTGGTCAAGGGCTTGGCCCACATTACGGGCGGCGGCTTGACCGACAATATTCCACGTATGTTGCCCAAGCATCTGGTTCCCGCCTTGGATGAACAAGCTTGGACTTTGCCGCCGGTCTTCCAATGGCTGCAGGAAACAGGGGGGATCGCCGCCAGTGAAATGGCACGCACCTTCAATTGCGGTATTGGCTTGGTTGCGAGCGTTGCGCCAGAAAACGTGCCTGCCCTGCTCGACCTTTGGCTTGAGCTTGGCCAAGACCCTATCGTGTTAGGCGAAGTTCGCGCCGCATGACCAAAGCGCGTGTCTTGGTACTAATCTCGGGCGGGGGCAGTAATCTGCAGACCCTGATCGATGCCAGCCGTGCCGCTGAGTCTGCCTATGACATCGTCCACGTGATTTCGAACCGCCCTGACGCTTACGGCCTCCAGCGTGCTGAACAAGCAGGCATCACGGCCCGCTGCCTAGACCACAAGGCCTTTAAAGAGCGTAGCCTCTTTGATGCCGCTTTGGCTCAGATGATTGATGAAGTCTGCCCGGATTTGATCGTCTATGCAGGCTTTATGCGCATCATGGGTGCAGACTTTGTCTCGCGTTATGAAGGGCGGATGATCAATATACATCCATCCCTTTTGCCAAACTTTCCGGGGCTTCATACCCATACCCGAGCCCTGGAAGCCGGTGTTACCATCCATGGCTGTACCGTCCATTGGGTGACAGCAGGCGTGGATGAAGGGGCAATCATTGGCCAAGCAGGAGTGCTGATAAAGCCCGGTGACACACCCGATGATTTGGCCGCACGTGTTCTGGTGCAAGAACACCGCCTCTATCCCGTCTGCGTGCAGGCAGTCGCGTCAGGCTCAGCTAAACTTGTCGACGGGCGCACGATGCTGGACGGCAAGCCAGGTGGCATTGCGCTGTTAGGCTAGGCCCTACAAACAAAAATGGCGGCCACTTATGCGACCGCCACTTTCCTGCTTTATTATCGCTTAAACCGGAGGCTTAGCCGACGATTTCGTTGCCGGCGAAGAATTGTGCAATTTCTTGAGCGGCTGTTTCAGCAGCGTCCGAACCATGGACCGTGTTTTCACCAACCGAAACCGCGTGTGCTTTGCGGATGGTGCCTTCAGCGGCGTTGGCTGGGTTGGTTGCACCCATCACATCGCGGTAAGCGGCAATGGCATTTTCGCCTTCAAGAACTTGGACGACAACTGGAGCAGACGTCATGAAGTCAACCAGTTCGCCGAAGAACGGACGTTCGCTATGGACGGCGTAGAAGGTCTCAGCTTGCGCGCGGGTCATGTGGATGCGCTTTTGTGCAACGATGCGCAGGCCAACAGCCTCAATCATCGCATTGACGGCACCGGTCAGGTTCCGGCGGGTCGCATCTGGTTTCAAAATCGAGAAGGTACGTTCGAGTGCCACAGTGGCCTCCTTAAGAAGTTAGCAAGCGCGCCCTCGGTTGAGCGCGCAATCTTGGATTTGGATGGCGCGCCTCTAGCAGTCCCGGCGGCGAGTTGAAAGCCTTATGAGCAATATATCCTGCCAACTCTTGTTCCCCGGTTGATTTCGATATTCAACCGACCCGGCGCTACCGGCTGGGTAACGGGGTCACCCAAACGGTAAATTCGGGTGCCCGGTGGCAGTTTAAGCGTCAGCACATCGCCGATGGTGCGGCCAACTAGCGACTTATAGGGGCCAACATCGCACTTGGGCTGAACTTGGGGGGAAGATTTTTGAGCGGCAGAAGTCGCTACAGTTGGAGCTTTTGGTGCGACCGAAGCTGCAGGTGTGGCTGCCTGGGGTGTGGTCGGGGCTGGTTCAGTCTTTGCAATTTGATCGCTGGCAAAGGCCAACGTGAGGATCATTAGCCATTCTTTGCCCATCGTCCATCCTCTCCTTGGCTCCAATAGGTCGGCAAAAGGCCAGCCTCTTTGGCCACCCGCCATTGCTGGCGCGCATGAGTGACATTGTCGGCGTCACGGCCATCAAACAATACAAATATCCGGGCAACACCCTCTGTCGCGGTCCAACTGGCTCCATCAAGCAAAAACACAGCCTCGGCACGGGCAGAAGGTTCAGATTGGCCAACAGGGCTGGCCCCCAGCTCTATCGGCGATAGGTGACTGTCTTCAGCCTCCGGGGGTTGATGAGGCAGCCAAGAGTTAGGCTTCCAAGTCCATAAGTGGCTATCGAGCGCCTGCAAGCGCTCAGACGAGGGTGACAGCACCTGCGCGCGCCACCCTCGATCTAGGCATTTCTCAATAAGCGGCGGCAAAGTCTCTTCGACGCTGGCCGATTCCAGATGGTAGAACCAGATTTCGGCCGCCGTTTCGATCATGAACTTTAGCCTTCAAAGGAGTCCGCAACCAAGCGATTCAAGAGACGCACGCCATAACCCGTGCCCCAAGAAGGTTCACGCGGATCATCATTGCCGGGCTTCCAAGCTGTGCCCGCGATATCGATGTGGGCCCAGTCCACGCCTTCTTTCACAAAGCGCTGCAGGAATTGCGCCGCGGTGATTGAGCCCGCACCTGCCCCGCCGCCAGAACGCTGCACGTTCTTCATATCGGCAATCGGGCTATCCATCAGCTTGTTATAGGCTGGGGTCAGCGGGAAGCGCCACACAGGCTCTTCGGCCACAGTCCCGGCCTTGGTGATCTTAGCTGACAAATCGTCCGAGTTTGAGAATAGCCCTGCAAACTCATGGCCGAGCGAGATGATGATCGCCCCGGTGAGGGTCGCGAGGTCGATCATGGCTTTCGGGGCGTGCTTTTCTTGTGCATAAGTCATGACGTCACAGAGAACCAAGCGGCCCTCCGCGTCGGTGTTCAGGACCTCAATCGTTTGACCACTCATAGAAGTGACAATATCCCCTGGGCGCTGGGCAAGGCCGTCTGGCATGTTTTCAACAAGGCCAACGAGGCCGACGACATTGGCTTTGGCTTTGCGACCAGCAAGGGCGCGCATGGCCCCAGCGACCGCGGCAGCACCACCCATATCGCCTTTCATATCCTCCATGCCGCCAGAAGGCTTTATCGAGATACCACCTGTATCAAAACACACACCCTTACCGACCAAAGCCAGTGGGGCTTCATCGCCACCACCTTGCCACTTCATCACCACCAACTGGCTCTCGCGTGCTGAGCCCAGACCGACGCCCAGAAGCGAATGCATGCCCAAAGCAGCCATTTGCGCTTCACCTAAAACTTCGACTTCTACGCCAAGCGACTTCAGCTCCTTCAAGCGCTTGGCGAATTCTTCAGGGTGGAGCACATTGGCAGGCTCGTTAACGAGGTCACGGGCGAAGCTGACGCCATCGACCACGGCTTGGTGCGCTGCCCAATCATCGCCGCCTTCGGGGACATCAATGCTGAGTGTCTTCAAGCTGGGCTTCTGTTCTGCCTTGAGCTGGGTGCGATAGGTGTCGAACCGATAGGCGGCCAAGGCAGCCCCAAAACCGATTCGCGCTGCATGGGCAGCATTGGCAACCTTTTTCCAGCCAGCCAGAGCCACGCTGGCAACTTCAATGCCAGAGGTCAAAAGCGCCTTTGCACCAGAGGCAGCCGCACGTTCCAGCACCGCACCATCAACTTTTGCAAGGTCACCAACGCCAACCAACACCACCACATCGAGCGTGTCGCTAGGCGCGTGAACCGTCAAAACTTTACCAGCGCCACCATTGAACTTAGCGGCGGCAACAGCCTTCGAAAGCCGGGATTTGCACGCGCGATCAAGCTTTTGCGCCGGAGGCGACATCGCCGCCTGACCGTCGGCTTGGCCCACAAACGCAATGACTGCCTTCGCCTCTGTTCCGGAAGTAAATTCGATTTTCATAGCTTTAACGCTCCCAAATCCTGCACCGGCTTGCCCTAGCAAGCGGTCAACAAACAGACCCAGCCAAGCTGGATGTAAAGATGATGGCTTCTAAATTGCGCGGCACGGTGTTAGGTGCAACTGGCAAGCTGTCAATCGTTGCCTCCCCAGCACAGCTAACGGAACCATGAACAAGCTCCAACGCTATTATTTTGGCCAATTGGTCCCAGTGTTTCTCCTGATTATGGTCGGGTTGACGCTGATTGCTTTATTGACTCAGAGCCTCTCGCAGCTCGATTTGCTCTTTGAGCGTGGCCAAAGTGCGGCAACCTTCTTGGGTATCTCTCTGCTTGCGACACCCCAGATTATGGCGATTGTTATGCCGGTCGGCCTATTCGCGGCAGTGAGCTGGACCTATAGCCGACTACACCAAGATAATGAGATCATTGTTGCCTATGGCGCTGGGTGGACTTTATGGCGGGTAGCGGAACCTGCCTTTCGATTAGCAGCCTTAGGCGCTGTGGCGGCGCTAGCTGTCAATTTGTTTGTCCAGCCCCTGGCACTGCGGGAAATGCGCGAGCGTTTGTTTGAGATACGCGCAGATTTTGCGAGTTCAATGGTCCGCGAAGGAGAATTTCGTTCGACGGTCGATGGCCTGATGATTTTTGCGCGCCGTATCGACCGCGACGGAACGTTGAATGGCCTTATTATTTCTGACACCAAGTCTGCTTCAAACCCGGTGATCTATGCGGCGCAACGCGGCACAATTGCCAAGCTTGAAACTGGGCCCGTAATCGTGCTGCAGGATGGGTCAGTCCAGCGTAAACTGGACAACGGTCAGATCGATTTGATTGGCTTTTCCAATTATGTCGTTGAGTTACGCGGTTTTGCAGACAAAAATCTTGAGCTCTTCTACAAACCCTCAGATCGTTTCTTGCCTCAATTGTTAAAGCCAGACCTTACCGATTATTGGGACCGCGACCATGTGGGTGATTTATTGGCCGAAGCCCATCGACGGTTGGCCGCCCCAATCATTTGCTTGTCTTCTGTCGCATTAGCGATGCTGGCGGTTTTGGGAGGCTCCTTCTCCCGCCAAGGCTATGCTGCCCGGATTGGGTGGGCCTTTGGTGGACTGATCTTTATGCTCTTAAGCTTTACAGGCTTAATTCCAACGGTTGCTGACACTCCGGGCCTCGGCCTCGTGCTTTATCTAATCCCCTTAGCTGTGCTTTTCTTTTCAACGCGTTCAATGCGGACGCGCTTACCCATTTTTGTAAGTTTATCAGACAGTTTTGAGCCCGGTTTAAAGCCTAAAGAGCGGGGCGATTATGCACATTAGTCGGCTAGATATCTACATCTTCAAACTCACGCTCTCAGGTGTGTTGGTAGCGGCAGGCGGGGTGTGCCTCTCGATCATTTTGGTCGATATCATTGAACAATTGCGCAACGTCTCTGGGGTGGCGAATGCTAACACGTTCACCGCTTTGCGCTTTACGCTGATGCGCACACCAGGAATTCTGGAACTGGCCTTGCCGTTTGCCGTTCTTGTGGGCTCGATTGTCACCTTCATGCGGTTGGCACGGAGTTCTGAGATTGTTGCGATGCGGGCCTCTGGGGTGTCGACCTGGCGGTTTCTAAGTCCAGTTGCTGTCTTGGCTGCTTTAGTCGGACTATTTGCAATCTTCATCCTAGGCCCATCAGCGGCCCGCCTTAACCTCGCCTATGAAACCCAATTACAGGCCCTCAGTGCAGTAGCGACCACCAAAACCGGCGAAGGTGGCCGCACGATGATGTGGATCAAGGATCGCGGGCCAGACCTCCAGCTAACAATATCAGCGGAGGCAGGATCGGCAGGACAGTATAGTAAAGTCACTCTTCTGGCGTTTAGTAAGACGGATTCACGTTTCATCGCACGTTATGATGCACAGACCGCGACACGATCTGAAAAGTCGTGGACCCTATTCAATGGCACAAAATCGTCAGTTGGTGCCCAAGCAACGCTCTTTGCGACCCTTACATTTCCTATTCTCAAAGATCGTTTGGACGACAGCCAGAAGAATAAAGATGCAACGGCGCGGGCGATGTCGATCTGGGATCTCCCACGCGCTGCTCGCGATGCCGAAGCAGCTGGTGGCTCTCCCCAGCGTTATTGGTTGCAATTCCATCGGAAATTGGCGCTCCCAATCGCGCTTTTGTCGATGGCCATGATCGCAGCTGTTTTGTCGTTGAGCAGCGATCGTTTTGGGCATAGAGCCATCATGGCAGCTGCAGCAATTACAGCCGGGCTCCTCGTCTATTTTGTAAATGACATATCCGGCGCTTTAGCCACAGCAGGCTATGCGCCGAGTTGGATTGCAGCTTGGTGTCCGCCCCTTGCAGCTTTATTTATTGCCCTTGCAACGGTCTCCTATCGCGAAGATGGGTGAGCTTAGCCGCTAGACGCGGGGTGAGTCGCTCTTTACACCCAAACCATGTTTTCCGCTGTGGCGACTCATCGAGGATCGCTTATGTCCCGCGCACTGCACCGTCAGTTACTGGCCCTTTCGCTTGGAACCCTCATGGTGCCAGTGCTTGCGTCTGCGCGTGAAAAACCAGACTGGAACCTTCAAGAGGCACCAGCGGCGAAGGTCATCAACAGAACCACAGCTGCAACCGATGCACCAGTTCTAAAAAAGGCAGAAGACCCCGTATTATTAGAAGCCGATGCGATTGAGCAGAGTGACGAAGCGGGGGTCGTCATTGCCAAAGGTAATGTGACCGCGCGTAACAATGGCCGTACGGTTCGTGCTGACCAAATCAATTACAATCAGAATACTGGCATCGTAAAAGCCTTTGGCCATGTAACGGTGGTAAATGCCGATGGTTCAACTACCTTTGCCGATGAACTTACTTTAGACGACGAGTTGTCAAGCGGCGTTGCTGGCAATTTTGCTTCCAAGTTTGCAGACGGCTCGACTTTGGCAGCCAATGCAGTCGTGACGCGCGAAGGCGACCGGAAGCTCATGTCGCAAGCGGTGTTTACCGCCTGCCCCATATGTAAGGATGGCAAGACCAAACCTTCATGGATCATCCGCGCACGTCGTGCGATGCAGAATGAACGCGAAGAGTCGATTGTGTACAATGACGTCGTCTTCGAGGTGAAGGGCGTTCCGGTTCTTTATATCCCTTATTTTGCGCATGGAGACCCATCTTCCGGGCGACGTTCAGGCTTGTTACAACCCAAGCCCGGAGAATCGTCGCGCAATGGCTACTTCATCGAGCTGCCCTATCTTCAGGTAATCGATCCGTCTTCCGACATCACCATCACGCCACTGATCAGCCAATATATCAACCCGGTCCTTCAATTGGATTACCGGCGGAGATTCTATTCTGGTGGCCTCGTTCTAAATGGCTCTGTCACGAAAGAGAAATTCTTTGGCAAACGCGGCGAAAAGCTTGGGGAATCTGATTGGCGTGGCCACATTTTTGGAGATGGCGAGTTTAAAATCAATGATACTTGGAACTGGGGCTTCACCGCCGAGAGCGCCAGTGATGACCTGTATCTGTTCCGCTATCGCATCAGTCAGGACAATACTAAAGCGGGCTTGGTTCGCCCACAAGCTTCGCGGCTGATGTCCCAGCTCTATGTGCAGGGCCAAACAGATCGATTCTATGTGCGGTCATTGAGCGCTGTGTTTCAAGACTTAGTGCCGGGGGAACGGCGGAAAAATGTCCCGCGCGTGGCTCCTTTGGTAGAAGGCACATATCGCTGGCTGATTGGTCCGATGAATGGTCGGCTCGATGTGTCAGGATCTGCCGTATCTCTGATGCGTACCGAGGGGCGTTTAGACTCCATAAGGGGCAATATTGGCGCAACTTGGCGCGGCACTCAAATTCTCCCCGGAGGGTTGGTTCTAGAGCCTATGGCCATGGTTCGTGGCGACTATTTCGACTATAGTGAAGGTTCGAATACCGGGGCCGTTTCAACAACGCCTCTAAAAGCTGACTCGTTCGGGCGAGGTTTGGGATTGGCCTCTGTGGATTTACGCTGGCCCCTGATCCGTCCTGGCAACCGCTTCAATTTGACCTTGGAGCCGCGGATGTCGCTGACTGTTGCTAGCGAAGATGATCAGCAAAACCGCGTGCGCGTAGAAGATGCTTTAGGCTTTGAAATGGATGCAACCAGCCTATTCCGCCCACTTGGTGCGGCCGGCATGGATTTGTGGGAGCCGGGCAGCCGCGTCAGTCTTGGGGTGCGGGCTGGGATCGACGTTCTGCCAACCTCTGCCGCTAATTCGGTGCCACTGCGCGCAAATGCATTTCTAGGACGCCGTATCAGGACCGATAATGCGAGCGCCTTTAGCCGCGCCTCCAATCTGGACAGAAAGGAATCGGATTGGGTTGGCGATTTTGAACTGCGCCATGGCGATTATGGGAGCTTGAATGGTCGTCTGCGTTTCGATGCTGAAACTGGCAAACTGGTCCATACCGAAGCCCTTGCGCGCCTTAAGCTTTGGCGCACCGAGACGAGCCTTCGTTATCATGAATTCGATTCCGGTACGGCCGGACCAAGCCGAGCCAATAAGGAATTACAGGGCTCAGTTATTCTCACGCTCAACAAGAACTTTAAACTGTTCGGCGCGCTCTATCGCGACTTCAATTCTGACACCAATCTGCGCTCTGCATATGGCCTGATTTATGGCGATGACTGCACTGATTTTCGCATTTTCTACGAAGAACTTGGGACGCGAAACCGCTTCATTGAGCCCTCGCAATCTATCCGCTTCCAAATCGCATTCCGCACTTTGGGCGAACTGTCCGACGCCCCATTTGACTGAGGTATATCTGCCTAAAGATCGACAAAATTACTGTGCATTGACTTGCACCTGAGGAGTCCGTTGGTCATGAACGGATTTTCGGATAGAAGACTATGGCAAAACGTCAACAATCGCGCGCAGGCGCATGGAGTGAATGGATGAGCAAGGGGACAATCAGCGCATGTGCAGGCCGCGTCGCACTAGGTGCGGTGCTGGCGCTCTCTTGCGCAGTCTGGCTAAAGCCTCAAGCAAGTCTGGCTCAAGCTCGCCCTTTAAGTGAAGGCGTTGCCGCTATTGTGAATGATCAACCGATTACTCGCCTTGATGTGCGTCAACGAGTCCAATTTCTCATTGCGACATCTGGTGCACAGCAAATCACACCAGAGCTTGTCCAACGCGCCACCTCGGCAGCGTTAAATGGCCTGATTGATGAGCGTCTTCAATTGCAGGAGGCGTCCAAATTTAAGGTGGATGCATCAGACCGCGAAGTTGACCGCATCTTAACCAACCAAGCCCGGCAAAACGGGGCAACGCTAGAAGCTTTCTTCCGCGATTTGGCAGAAATTGGCGTCTCGGCTCAAAGCTATCGAGACAAGACGCGCGCTGAAGTCGTTTGGCAGCGTATCGTCAGCGGGCGTTTTGGATCGCGCGTTCGGGTCAATCGTGATCAGGTAAAATCTGCACTTGATCGTATTTTGGCCAATACAAACAAGCCACAATATTTAATTTCTGAGATTTTTCTGGAAGATGAAAATGCTCAGAGCGCGCCCCAAACGCTCGAAGGTGCCAAGACCTTGGTGCAACAATTAAGGGGAGGCACGCCTTTCCAATTGGTCGCACAGCAATTCTCTTTTGCTCCTTCGGCCTCCACCGGCGGCGATATGGGCTGGATTACCTTGGGCGAGCTAAAGACAGAAGTGGCTGCGGCTGTTGAGCAGATGGGGCCCGGTACAGTCAGTGACCCGATTGTTATTGCTGGTGGCGTCATGATCGTCTCTGTCCGTGAAAAGCGTGAGCCTAGTCCACCTAAAGCCACGCTTAAGCTGAAGGAAATGACTCGCAAAGTTGCGACCGGTGCAGATGAAGCCACATGGAGGCGCGCTGAACAGGCCGCCCGCCTAAGCCGCGACGCTTTGCGCAACGGCTGTGATGGCGTGACACGTGCAGCACAACGCAGTTCGCTGGAAGTCATTGATTATGGCGAAATCCAAGACGAAGATTTGGGCGAGCCCTTCCGCACTCAAGCCCTTGGCCTTTCCAATGGGCAAGCCAGCGCGGTGTTTCGTTCAGATGCCGGTGTCCATGTCATGGTCTTGTGTGACCGTGAAAACACGGGCTCTGACATCCCGACGCTCGAGCAATTGGAAGACCGCCTGTATGATCAGGAATTGGCCCTGATCGCCCGCCGCTATCTGCGGGATATCCGCCGTGAAGCGGCAATTATCCAGCCTTGATCGCGTGACGCCAGATTTATCAGCCCCGAAGCGGCCGCTGGTCATCTCGATGGGCGATCCAGCCGGTATCGGTCCAGAGGTCACAGCAAAAGCTTGGCAAGCCTTACGGCATGGCCCTACACCCTTTTGCGTCTTGGGTGACCCTACGCTTTATGGCTCGGTTCCAACTCAAGTCATTAAAGAGCTATCCGAAGCCCTCCAGTTTTTTGGTGATGCTTTGCCTGTACTGCAAGGCTTAGAGACGCGCGGGGTTGTCTTGGGGCAGCCAAATCCCGCCCACGCTGGCGCCATCTTGGGCGCGATTGAGAGCGGCGTCGACTTGGTTCTTTCTGGCCAAGCGTTGGCCCTTGTAACCGCCCCGATTGCAAAGTCCGTTCTGATGGCTGCAGGCTTTAGTCATCCGGGCCATACCGAATTTTTAGGGGCCTTGTTGTCTACCACCCCTTTTGACCAAACCCGCGGCCCAGTGATGATGTTGGCAGTCGATGGGTTGCGCGTTATTCCCGTCACCATTCACTGCGCGCTCTCTGAAGTCCCCAGCCAATTGACGCAAGAAGCAATCATTCATGCAGGTCTCGTGACTGCCGAAGCGCTACAGCGCGATTTGGGGCTGAAAGCGCCGCGCCTAGTCGTTGCAGCACTCAACCCGCACGCGGGTGAAGAAGGGGCGTTTGGCGATGAAGAAAGCCGGATCATTGCCCCTGCAGTTGCGGCCCTTCAAGCTATGGGTCTCAATGTCAGAGGTCCCCTCCCCGCCGACAGCCTTTTCCATACCGAAGCACGCGCGACCTTTGATGTGGCCATCTGCATGTATCATGATCAGGCGTTGATCCCGCTAAAAGCGCTCGATTTCTGGGGTGGAGTCAATGCTACTTTGGGTCTGCCCATCATCCGAACCAGCCCCGACCATGGGACAGGGTTTGACATAGCCGGACGAGGTATTGCGCGTCCAGAATCCATGATTGCAGCCATTCAGATGGCGGCGGCAATGGCGCATGGGCGGATGAACCAATGAGCGGCGATCTGCGACAAGCGCTGGAAGAATCGGATTTGTTCGCGCGTAAAAGCTTGGGCCAACACTTTCTCTTGGACCTAAATCTAACTGGAAAGATTGCGCGCTTAGCTGGGATTCAAACTGGCGAAACGGTGCTGGAGATTGGCCCAGGTCCAGGTGGCCTAACCCATGCGCTTCTAGCCAGCCCCGCTGCGAAAGTCATTGTGGTGGAGAAAGACCCCCGCTTTGTGGCGCATTTGAATAGCTTTTTTGCTGACCAGCTCGATCGCTTGGTGGTGATTGAAGCCGATGCGCTAGCGATCGAGGAAGAAGTCCTCCTTGCCAGCCATGGGGCGACGGGCCCTGCCCGCATCATTTCAAACCTGCCCTACAATGTCGGAACGCCTTTATTGGTGAAATGGCTCAAAGCCGGGCCTTGGCGCGGGCCGATGTGCTTGATGTTTCAAACCGAGGTCGCTGAACGTATTTGCGCCCGCCCAGGCAGCCCGCATTATGGCCGACTTGCGGTACTGGCGGCTGCTCGTTGTGACGCCCGTCTGGCGCTGCATGTACCGCGCCTAGCCTTTGTACCGCCGCCTAAAGTCGAAAGTGCTATCGTGATCTTAGAAGATCATAACAGGCCATTTGCCGACTTAGCCGGCCTTGAACACGTCACCGCCCATGCCTTTGGCCAGCGGCGCAAAATGTTGCGCGCTAGCCTGAAAGGGCTGGGTAATTGCGAAGCCATCTTACGCACCGCTGGCATTGATCCAACGGCGCGACCTGAGACGATAGAGCCTGAAGGCTTCTTCGCCTTGGCCAAGGCTTGGCGGGCAAGCGCTTAACGCTCTAAGCCTCTTGGACAATTTTCGCAGGCTGGGTTGGGTCATAAGCCAGAATTGGCGCTAACCAACGTTCGGCCTCGCGCATCTCCATGCCTTTACGGATGGCATATTCGCTCACCTGATCGCGGTCGATCCGGCCTACGCCGAAATACTCAGCCTGTGGATGGCTGAAGTAGAGGCCCGAAACAGACGACCCCGGCAACATGGCGAGGCTCTCCGTAAGCTTCATTCCAACTTTAGCTTCGGCATCCAAAATTTTAAATAATTGTTGTTTCTCGGTATGATCTGGCTGCGCAGGATAGCCAGGTGCAGGACGAATTCCGCGGTATTTTTCACCAATCAGATCTTCCACTGGCAATTGCTCATTGGGCGCATAGCCCCAATGGTTCTTGCGTACCAATTCATGCATCCGCTCAGCAAAGGCTTCGGCTAGGCGGTCGCAAAGGGCTTGGAACAAAATGGCCGAATAATCATCATTGGCGTCCTTGAAGGCTTGCGTGCGTTCACGTTCGCCATGACCTGCAGCAACCGCAAAGCCACCGATCCAGTCGTCCACGCTCTCCGGGGCAACAAAGTCAGCCAAGGCCAGATTGGCACTGCCCGCACTCTTGATCATTTGTTGGCGCAACGTGTGGAAGGTGGTCTCACGTTTTGTCCGGCTCTCATCTTGCCAGACTGCAATATCGTCTCCAACCCGGTTGGCTGGCCAGAAGCCGATCACACCCTTTGCCGTAACCCATTTCTCGGCGACCATCTTATCGAGCATGGCGCGCGCATCCGCATAAAGCGGCTTGGCCGCCTCCCCCACGATCTCATCTTCCAAGATCGCCGGGAACTTGCCGTGCAATTCCCAGGTGGCAAAGAAGGGCGTCCAGTCGATGACGGGCACCAAGTCCGCCAGCGGATAATCGTCAAACACCTGCGTGCCGATAAAGCCCGGCTTAGGTGGCGCATAGTCAGTAAAGTCCAACTTGGCGGCATTGGCGCGGGCCGCAGCCAAAGTCGCGCGCGGGCGCTTATCTTGACCGGCAAAATGGGCAAGGCGCGCACGTTCTTGATCGTCAAGTGTCTCTTGGATCAGATCTTGGCGATCGTCGCCCAAGAGCTTTTGCACAACAGGCACCGCGCGGCTCGCGTCGGTCACATATAGGACAGGCCCCTTATAGTTTGGTGCGATCTTGACCGCAGTGTGGGTGCGCGAAGTGGTCGCCCCGCCAATCAGCAAAGGCATATCGCCAAAGCCTTGCCGCTGCATCTCGCTGGCAACCCAGCTCATTTCGTCAAGTGACGGCGTAATCAGACCGGACAGGCCAATAATATCCACCTTATGCTCGCGGGCAGCTTCAAGGATCTTCTCGCAACTGACCATGACGCCCAAGTCCACGACATCGAAGCCATTACATTGCAAAACGACGCCGACGATATTCTTGCCGATATCGTGCACATCGCCCTTTACCGTGGCCATCAGGACCTTGCCTGCTGCCTGATCCTGCGTTCCTAAGCGCAGTTTTTCCTCTTCCATGTAAGGCAGAAGGTGAGCAACGGCTTGCTTCATCACGCGGGCGGATTTCACCACTTGGGGCAAGAACATTTTGCCAGAGCCAAACAGGTCGCCAACCAAGTTCATCCCGTCCATCAACGGGCCTTCAATCACATGAAGTGGCCGATCAGCTTCAAGGCGAGCGGCTTCTGTATCTTCCACGATGAATTCGGTGATGCCATGCACGAGCGAATGAGCCAGACGCTCTCGAACCGGGGCTTCGCGCCACGACAGGTCCTTGACCGCTGCCTTTTGACCTTCTTTGCCGCGATAGTTTTCGGCCGTTTCCAGCAAGCGCTCAGTGGAATCGGCGCGACGGTTCAAGATCACATCTTCGCAGCGCTCGCGAAGCTCCAGATCGATGGAATCATAAACAGCCAACTGGCCGGCATTCACGATCCCCATATCCATCCCCGCTTTGATCGCGTGATAGAGGAAAACAGCATGCATGGCTTCACGCACGGGCTCATTACCCCGGAACGAGAAGGAGACGTTAGAAACCCCACCCGACACATGGGCGTGGGGCAGGGTTTCCCGAATGATCCGAGTCGCTTCGATAAAGGCGACGCCATAATCGTTATGCTCTTCAATGCCGGTCGCGACTGCAAAAATATTGGGGTCGAAAATGATGTCTTCGGGAGGAAAGTCGAGCTTGTCACGTAAAAGATTATAGGCCCGGGTACAAATCTGCACTTTCCGGTGCACGGTATCGGCTTGGCCCAGTTCGTCGAAGGCCATGACGACAGCTGCCGCCCCATAACGCCGCACCTTCTTGGCCTGTGCCAAAAATTGCGCCTCGCCTTCCTTCATCGAGATGGAGTTCACGATGGGCTTGCCTTGCGTGCATTTAAGGCCCGCTTCAATGATCTCCCACTTGGAGCTATCGATCATTAAAGGCACTTTGGCGATGTCCGGCTCGACCGAAATCAAGTTCAAGAAGGTCGTCATCGCCTTCACACCGTCAATCAGTGCCGCATCCATATTGATGTCGAGCACATTGGCGCCGCTTTCAACTTGCTGCAGCGCGACAGCCAAAGCAGCCGTGTAATCGTCATTCTCGATGAGCTTACGGAACTTGGCAGAGCCGGTCACATTGGTCCGCTCGCCGACGATCACGAAGTTAGAAAAAGGATTGGTCAAAGGGGTCTCGATCACGCTGCTGCGGTAAAGGGTTCAAGGCCAGAAAGCCTCAAGGCGGTTTGGATTACGGGGGCCACACGCGGCTTACCATGGCTGGCGGCGTGGGCGATGTGGTAGATATGGTCTGGCGTCGTGCCGCAGCATCCGCCCATGACATTGACCAAGCCTTCTTGCGCCCAAGGCGTCATGGTGTGGCACATATCGTCAGGCGTTTCGTCGTAACCGCCAAAGGCATTGGGCAGGCCAGCGTTGGGATAGACCGATACTTTGCAAGTTGCCACGCGCGACAACTCGGCCAAAAAGGGGCGCATCTCATTGGGACCCAATGCGCAATTGAGGCCAATTGACCATGGATTTACGTGGCGAACGGCATTCCAGAAGGCTTCCACGGTTTGGCCGGACAAGGTGCGGCCCGAACGGTCGGTGATCGTGCCCGAAATCATGATGGGCACAGCTTCGCCTCGCTCTTCCAACACTTCAGCAATGGCATAAAGTGCTGCCTTGGCCACCAAAGTATCGAAGATGGTCTCAACCATCAGGAAGTCGACGCCGCCATCAAGCAGGCCCAAGGTTTGCTCGCGATAAGCAACTACCATTTCATCAAAAGAAGCAGCGCGATAGCTTGGATCATTCACATCTGGTGACAAAGACAAAGTCTTGTTTGTTGGTCCGATAGACCCAACAACTGCCTTTGGCGCATCCGCAGTTTCAAACGCCAAACAAGCCTGACGCGCCAGCTTTGCTGCCTCCAGATTAAGCTCATAGGCTAACGGCTCAAGCGCATAATCGGCTTGGCTGATGGTGGTCGCATTGAAGCTATTGGTGGAGATGAGGTCAGCGCCTGCCTTCAAAAATGCCTCATGAATGCCCAAGATGATGTCTGGCTTTGTAATGACCAAGAGATCATTATTACCCTTCAAAGGGTGATCGTGATTGGCAAAGCGGGCACCACGATAATCATCTTCTTCCAGCTTAAACGTCTGGATCATCGTACCCATTGCCCCGTCCAAAATCAGGATACGGTCGAGGCCAATCGCTTCTAATTTGGCTAAACGGTCTTGGCGGCTTTTAAAATGGGTCATGCCGCATCCTTCTCGGTGGCAGGCGTTTTGAGGCCCAATCGACGGCAGGTGGCAAGCGCCAGCTCTGCGCGGTTGAGGGTGTAAAAGTGGAAGCGGTCAACGCCTTCTGTCTGCAGCCTTAAGCACAGGTCTGCTGCAACGGAGGCCGCCACCATATCGCGGACCTCTGGGCTTTGATCAAGGCCATCAAAGGCCTCAGCAAACCAAGCCGGAATGCTAGTACCAGTCGACGTGGCCATGCGCGTATAGCCTGCAACATTGCCGACAGGCATGATGCCCGGCAACAGCGGAATAGTGATGCCCGCCTTGGCCGCCGCGTCGCGGAAACGCAAATAGACGTCTGCGTCGCAAAAGAATTGGCTGATTGCTCGCGTTGCGCCAGCGTCAATCTTCGCCTTCAGCACGTCAATGTCATGCTGCAAGCTAGGGCTTTCGGGATGCTTCTCCGGGTAAAAGCTGACTGACACGTCAAAGTCTGCAATGCGCCTGGCCGCTTCGGTAACTTCTGTAGCATTCACATAGCCATCGGGATGGGGCTCAAACTGCGTGCCAACCCCAGTTGATGGATCGCCCCGCAGCGCCACAATGTGGCGCACGCCAGCCGCCCAATACTCCCGCAACACCTCATCGACTTCCGCTTTCGACGCCGCGACACAGGTGAGATGTGCTGCCGGCTGCAAGCTTGTCTCCTCCAAGATTCGCTTAACGGTGCGGTGGGTGCGTTCCCGGGTTGAGCCACCTGCACCATAGGTCACAGAAACAAAATCCGGTGTCAGCGGCGCTAGACGGGCAATCGCATCCCACAACTTCGCTTCCATCGCCTCGGACTTGGGCGGGAAAAACTCAAAAGAAATTGTGGGCTGGCTCATGATGTAATCCTAGATTCTAAACGTTCTTTTGTCGCGGATGCGGGGAGCGATAGTGGGAGTTCGGCCTTCCACAACGTGACTGCTAAGCCTGATTGACCCGCGTCCGGGGCGATATGCTCGACAGCTTCCACCACCAAGCCAAACTGCTCACACCACTGTGTGACTTCTTGATCCGCGAAACCAAGGCGACGATGGGCGTGGGCTAGTCGAAGCTCTTCATAGGCATGTGGCGCAAAGTCTGCGATCAAAAGGGTGCCCCCTGGCTTGAGGATGCGGGCTGCTTCTTTGATCGCGGCTTGGGGCTCTGGCAAATAGTGCAGCACTTGATGAATGGTCACCAAGTCCGCGCAATCATCATCATAAGGAAGGCCCAAGATATCGGCCTGACGGACGGAAGCTTGACCGCTGCCTGTATCATCTAGGCGCGCCCGAGCAAGTGCCAACATCTTGCGACTGGAATCAACGCCTTCCGCGCGGCGCGCTTGTGGAGCGAACAATTCAATCATTCGGCCAGTGCCAGACCCCAGATCAATATGAAGGCCAAAGTGCTGGCCCGTGACGGCTTCAACCAACCGAGCCTCAACCAACGCTTCTGGTTGATGCAAGCGGCGCAATGCATGCCATTCGTCCGCAGCCGTTTCGAAATAAGCGCGCGCAACCTCTTCACGCTGGACTTGAACTTGTGCCAGACGCTCTAGATCCCGCACCAGAACCAAGTCATCTTGAGGGACTTCATCCAGGATGGTGCGAATGATGCGCCCTTCTGGACCATCTGTCTTTAAGCGAAAGAATACCCACGCACCTTCAGGGCGACGTTCTAGAAGACCAGCTTCCGCCAAAAGCTTCAAATGGCGCGATACCCGCGGCTGACTTTGGTTGAGCACTGTGGACATTTCACCAGCCGCCAATTCGCCACGCGCCAGCAAAACCAGAATCCGCAAACGCGTCGGTTCTCCAATGGCTCTCACGATGTCGACGATCTTGTCCATAACCAATCCTAACATGAAGATATAAACATATCTTTATATGATCTGGCAAGGACTTTATGCGACGCCGCAGACAAAGGGGTTTGAAGTCGCAGAAAACCTCCATACAGAGTTCTGATGATAGATGCTACGCCCTCACCCGTAACAATTCATACCGACGGTGCTTGTTCCGGAAATCCTGGCCCAGGTGGCTGGGGAGCGATTCTACAGTTCAACGGCATCGAAAAGGAGATTTTTGGCGGTGAGCCTTTGACCACCAATAACCGCATGGAGCTTATGGCAGCCATTATGGCACTAGAAAGCCTCAAGCGCCCCTGCCCCGTCATTCTCTACACCGATAGCCAGTATGTCCGCCAAGGCATAACGGAGTGGATCCATGGCTGGAAGAAACGGCAATGGCGTAAGGCCGATGGCAAGCCTGTGATCAATGCGGATCTATGGCAGCGCTTAGAAACCGCCAACAAAGCCCACAAGGTAAATTGGCGCTGGGTTAGGGGCCATGCAGGCGACCCAATGAATGAGCGGGCAGATGCTCTGGCCCGTCAAGGAACAGAGCTTGCCCGCTCACGGAAGGCTTAGATATCAGCGTACATGTGGGTTTCGGCGGCTGCCCCTTCATGGGTAACAGCGCCCAAATAAGCGGGCCCAACCAATTTCGCAAATTTGGCAATGGCCCCGGAATTATAGTTGGTCTTGCGGGGTTTCCAAGCTGCACGGCGGGCCGTGAGGACCTCTTCAGAAACCTCAAGATCAATCGTGCCAGCCAGGGCGTCGATGGCGATGATGTCGCCATTTTCGACCAAAGCAATCGGTCCGCCGACGGCCGCTTCTGGTCCAACATGGCCAATACACATGCCGCGCGTTGCCCCTGAAAAACGTCCATCGGTGATCAGCGCGACATCGCCGCCCCGACCAAGACCATAGAGCGCTGCGGTAGTCGACAGCATTTCCCGCATCCCGGGGCCACCACGAGGCCCCTCATAGCGAATCACCAAGACTTCACCGGCCTCAAAAGCTTCGTTTGAGACCGCTTCGAAGCACGCTTCTTCGCCGTCAAACACCCGAGCTGGACCACGGAAGGTCAAATTGGCAAGCCCTGCAATTTTCAGCATGGCACCATCTGGAGCCATGGAGCCCCACAAACCGACCACGCCGCCATTTTCAGTCAAGGGCGCTTTTACCGAATGAATGACTTTTTGATCCGGATTCCACGTAACTTTCTCGATATTCTCACCCAAGGTCTTGCCGGTTACCGTGATGCAATTGCCGTCGATCAGATTTTCATCCAGCAGCGCGCGTAATAGCATCGGCATGCCGCCCGCTTCACCCATATCCTTAGCGACATATTGGCCGCCGGGCTTTAGATCGGCGATCCAGGGCGTCAACATGAAGGCGTCGGCAACATCCTTCATGGTAAACTCAATACCGGCCTCGTGCGCCATTGCTGGCAAATGCAGCGCTGCATTGGTCGAGCCACCGGTGGCAGCCACCACGATTGCCGCATTCACAAACGCTGCGCGGGTACAGATGTCGCGCGGGCGCAGATTGCGGGCGATTAAGCCTACAACCGCATGGCCGGAGGCAACGCCATAAGCGTCGCGGTCCAGATAGGGCGCAGGCATGGAGGACGACAATGGCAGGCTTAAGCCGATGGCTTCGGCCACGCAGGCCATCGTGTTGGCAGTAAACTGACCACCACAGGCACCGTCACTGGGGCAAGCATGGCGCTCAATCTCGCACAATTCTTCAAAATCCATCCGCCCCGCAGCATGGGCACCTACGGCCTCAAACACTTCTTGGACCGTAATGTCTTTGCCCCTGTGTCTGCCCGGCAAGATCGAGCCGCCATAGAGGAACACGCTCGGCACATTGAGGCGCAACATCGCCATCATCATGCCGGGCAAGCTCTTGTCACAGCCTGCAACCCCAACCAAAGCATCGTACGAATGGCCCCGGATCGAGAGTTCAACCGAATCGGCAATTACTTCCCGAGATACTAGCGACGACCGCATACCTTCATGGCCCATTGCGATCCCATCGGTGACGGTGATGGTGCAAAATTCCCGCGGGGTTGCGCCTGCCTCTTTCACACCCGCAGCAACAGCATGACCCTGACGCATCAAGGCCGTGTTGCAAGGTGCGCTTTCGTTCCAGCACGTGGCAACGCCGACAAACGGGGCCTCAATCTCGCGCGTACCAAGCCCCATCGCATAATAATAGGAGCGATGCGGGGCCCGGGCGGCACCCAGTGTAACGTGGCGACTTGGCAGTCTTGATTTATCCCAGATGCGAGTGGTCATGGCTATTCCTCATAAGTCCACAGCCTTATGGCGCGGGAATTGTTCTTTTAAAAGCATCCGAACGACTTTGTGACCATTTGTTGCAGGGTCGTTCGCGCTGCGAAGCAAGTAGACTGGCTTCAGTTACCCTTAAACCCAGTAGCTACCATGAACAGCTCTACACTTTCCGCGCGGCTAGACGGCGGCTTAGCATGGCGCACATCTTTGAAAGATTGCTTCAGGAGCGTGAGGATTTCGGTCTCAGTGCCGCCTTGAAACATCTTGGTTACAAACGCGCCACCTGGGGCCAAGACCCGCATTGCAAAGTGCGCTGCGGCTTCCGACAGCGCTGCAGTCCGCAAATGGTCTGTCTGCTTATGGCCGACCGTATTGGCGGCCATATCGCTCATCACTAAATTAGGGGCCCCGCCTAACAGGGCGACGAGTTGATCTTCCATCCCTTCGGCCAGAAAGTCGCCTTGAATGATTGTCGCGCCTTCGATCGGATCCATGGGCAAAAGATCAATCCCGACCAAGGCGGAGGCACCGCGGCGCGCAACAACTTGCGTCCACCCACCTGGCGCCGCTCCAAGATCAACGACCCGGCCATGATTTGGGATGAGGTTGAATTTCTCATCCAGTTCAATCAATTTGTAAGCTGAACGGGCTCGCCATCCATCTGCGCGAGCCTTGTGGACATAAGGATCGTTTAACTGCCGTTCGAGCCAACGGGCGGACTGAGCCGTGCGATTTTTTCCAGTTTTGACCCGCGTTGGCGTGGCGCGCGTGTCGGTTTCGCCGACATCAAATACCACCCGACGCCTGCGCTCTGGCAGTGCTGGCGGTGGACCTTTCTTGGCCCATTTTCCTTTATCTTTTTCGTCGCTCATGAATTGGCCCGCCTGCGCCTGCGCCGGCGGCGCGGTGGTTCTAACATGGTAAGGATTAGCCCTTCGCGCAAACCACGGTCTGCAACGCGAAGGCGTAGACTGGGCCATCGGTCTAGAATGGCCTCTAAAATAGCAGCACCTGCCAGCACCAAATCGGCGCGGTCCGGTCCGATGCACGGCTCCGCCGCTCTCCCGGCTTTGTCGCGGGCCATTAGGTTCGCAATTGCCGCCCGGGTATCGTCTTCAGATATCCACAAGCCGTCGACGAGCCGTCGGGAATAGCGGGCTAAACCCAAGTGAACCCCAGCCAAGCTCGTCACTGCGCCAGACGTGCCGACAATATGGGCCCTTCCGGTTATCAAATGGTCGCGCACTAAATCGGGCGCTACAAACCCAGACACATGATCTGCAGCGCATTGTTTCATGGCAGCATACCAATTGCGCGTGTCGCCATGTTCTGGAAACTGATCAGCTAAAGTAACCACGCCAATCGGCGCTGAAAACCAGTGCTCTAACTTTGGCCGACGCTCTGCCCCACGGTTTACAGCCCAGGAAAGCTCTGTTGAGCCGCCACCTATGTCGACAACGAGGGCGCCAACGCCTGCAGGATCAAATAAGTCGGCGCATCCAATTACGGCTAAGCGGGCCTCCTCATTCGGGCTGATGACTTCAAACCGAATGCCAGTCTTACGTGTGATCTCTTTTAAGAATGAGGTCCCATTGCGGGCAGCACGGCAGGCCTGGGTGGCAACGCAGCGTAATCGTGCAGGCTTGTAGCGCTCGATCTTTTCTGAGCAGGCCTGAATGGCGGCATAGGTGCGCTGCATCGCTCGTTCAGACAATAGGCCTGTCGCTGACAATCCTTCTCCCAAACGAACAATCCGTGAAAAGGAATCAACCACGCGAAAGCCGCCCGGGGCGCGCTGCGCCACCAGCAGACGACAGTTATTGGTCCCAAGATCCAAGGCAGCGAAACACTGCGCAGGATCGTGCGACGCGTGGACGCTCTGAAGCGGGCTACCAACCAGTCCCGTCGCAGGCGTTGAAAGGCCGCCGGCCATGTCAAACCTCTGTATGCGCCGATACTCAGCGCTATGTTGCAACTATCGTAACATCCTATTGGCGAAGGGCAATCTCTGCGCATGTTTCACAAGAGGTGCTTGCACGACGAAACAATCGTGCATAACTCTGGTGCTCAGGAAAGGAGCGCCCTCTCATGTTAAATCAAACAGCGAAGTTTCGAATCGGAGAGATCGTGCGCCACCGGCTCTTTCCATTTCGGGGCGTTATTTATGACGTTGATCCCGAATTCGCCAATACTGAAGAATGGTGGGAGGCGATTCCCGAAAATCTGCGTCCACGCAAGGATCAACCTTTCTACCATCTTCTGGCTGAGAATGATGAAACCCACTATGTTGCTTATGTATCAGAGCAAAACCTACTACGAGACACGTCTGGCGAGCCAGTCGAGCACCCGACTGTCTCAGAGCTGTTCGCAGACTTTGACGGTGAGTCCTATGTGCGGAAGCCTAACATGAAGCTTAACTAGGACCTAAGCGATTCGGGGACAGAGGTTGTGTGATGAATACCAAAGATATGGACAGCACACCCCCATCCTACGCCGCCGCCGACTGGACGATTGATCAAAACTGGTCAGCCTACACCTCCGAAGAGCATCAGCGTTGGACGCGCCTCCACGAACGGCAGATGCAGGTTCTGCCAGGCCGCGCATGCGATGCCTTTATGGATGGATTATCGGTCCTAGATCTTCATGGCGAAGGAATCCCTGAATTTAGAGCTTTGAATGAGCAATTGTTGCCGATTTCAGGCTGGACCATTGTTGCGGTACCGGGCCTCATTCCGGACATCGTCTTCTTTGACCATTTAGCCAATCGGCGCTTTCCCGCGGGCAACTTCATCCGCTCCGACGCTGAGTTTGATTACATCGAAGCACCAGACGTATTTCACGATATCTTCGGCCATGTACCGATGCTGACCAACCAAGTCTTTGCTGATTATATGCAAGCTTATGGTCAAGGTGGCCTGCGCGCCATGAGCCTCAATAACCTCGACGCCTTAGCGCGGCTGTATTGGTATACGGTCGAATTTGGCCTGGTTGCCTCGCCAAAGGGGCCGCGCATCTATGGCGCGGGCATAGTCTCATCACCAGCTGAAAGCTGCTTCTGTCTCGAATCACCCTCACCTAACCGGCTCGGCTTTGATCTGCTTCGCGTCATGCAGACGCGCTATCGCATCAATGATTTTCAAGAAACCTATTTCGAAATCAGTGACTTTAATGATTTGTTCCGTGCAACCTCGCAGGATTTCGCACCGCTCTACATGCAACTTGAAACTGCCCCAAGTTACGCGCCGGGCGAGACCCTATTGAGCGACAGTTTAATTCAGATGGGTGATCGCACCTACCTTCGACCTGAACATTAAAAGGCAATCTGTCGCACCAATCGTCTCTGTGGGGACCTTTGCGCAATTCTAGTTGCCGCCGACTGTCTGTCGATACGCCCCTAACCTCCTTGCACAAACAAAAAAGCCCGGCGGTTTCGCCGGGCCTTCTGGTTGGATTGTGACTAAGATCACTGGAAGGTGAAGGTCACTTCTGCGCGACGGTTCAAAGGTTCCTTGACGCCATCAGCAGTTGGCTTAGCCGGCTTGGATTCACCAAACGCTTCGCCAGTCATCAGATCACCTGGGACGCCACGAGCAACCAAAGCTTCACGGACAGCAACAACACGCTTCTGAGAAAGCTCAATGTTGTATTGTGGCTTACCCGACAAGTCAGCATGGCCCTGGATCAAGGCTGTCTGATAGTTGCAGGTCTGTGCCGACAACTCTTGCACCGCGTTATCCAGCACGCTGGTCGCTTCCGCAGTCAGGAAGGACTTGTTGTGCTCGAAGTACACCACGAGCGAACGACCGTCACACACTGGTGGTGGTGGTGGTGGCGGAGGAGGCGGTGGTGGTGGCGGAGGTGGCGGAGGTGGTGGTGGTGGCGGAGGAGGAGGTGGCGGAGGTGGCGGAGGTGGCGGTGGTGGAGCCGGTGGTGGTGGTGGTGCTGCGAAGGAATAACGCAGACCCAAACCGATGCCGCCAATGCCTGGCAAACCGCTTGTGCCCGAACCAGCGCCCAAAGTCAGAGGAGCTGTGGTCGATCCACCGGTCGCGTCCGAAGGAATGCGGCCAGTACCTGCGAACGACAGGTCCGCAACGTTGACATAGGTGTAGGTGAGGTCGGCGTTCAAACGCTCAGACAACTTCAAGCCCAAGCCAGCAACCAACTGCCAAGCAAAGCCCGTGTCGCTGTCATTGATCGAAACTGCCGAAGCCCGGCTCAACGCCAACAATGGGCTGGAGGCGTTTGCTCTGTCAAATGAACCAGCCAATAGGTCAACGCGGGCCAAGCCAACGCCGGCACCGATGAATGGGTTGATGCTGCCATCACGGTTGAAGTCATACAGGCCGTTGACCATAGCAGTCCACACGCCGATATTACCGACGGTTGAGGATACGCCGCTATCTTTGAAACCAGCGTTGCCTTTAGCCAATTGTGCTTCAATGCGGAAACCGTTTTCGAAACCATAGCCTAATGCAAGGTTTCCGCCCCAGCCGCCGTCACCCTTGGCACCCTTGCCAATGATATAAGGCGACTGACCGACGCCCGATGGGTTCACAGGAGCATCAATATCAACGCTGCCACCGATGCTGTAGCCAGTGCCTGCGCTACCATACCAACCATCAGCGGATACGATGCCTGGCGCGGCTGCCAATGCGATAACCGCAGAGGCGCAAAGCCAAATTCTCTTCATGGGTCTATTTCCCTCATAAATCGATAACGCTCGGTTGAGCGCTCCACAAACCTAATAAACGATGAAATTGAGAGGTCAACCACTTGCTTAAGAGTTAGTCATATTCGAAACGGCAAATTCGCGTGTTAACTGCAACAGTGTTGCAATAGCGCCTCACGCGCTCAAGCAGCAATTTGGTTCCACAAAAACAACACCAAAACTAACCATCAAACGGATCAGAAAAGAATTGGTGAGCCCGCCGGGGTTCGAACCCGGGACCTACTGATTAAAAGTCAGTTGCTCTACCGGCTGAGCTACAGGCTCCCAAAAACTGGGCAACGCGATTCCGCGGTCCGGGTGTGAGCGGCGCTGATAAGCACAGGCCTGCCTCCAGTCAATGCCCAGAGGTGAAGTTCATAGGCAATTGAGCACGCTAGCCTTACTGTTTATCGGATCGAGAAATTTATCAAGATCAAGGCGACTCCCGTGCAAGTTGGGCTTGACCAACCTACTCACCACAAGGCAAGTCATAATGGGACCATTTGGATCACGCTGCGCAGAAGTGGAACTAACACCATGTTCAACTGTCACCCTCTGGGACTTAATCGCGGAAAGTTGCTGCAAGTGCGGGTCTTAGCTTTCGCGTTGGCAGTAATCAGCGCAGCGACATTAACAGGTTGCGCGAGCACAGGCGGGCCAAACCCCTCGGCGTCAACAACCACAGCCACCAGTGGAGATGGCGATGGTAGCGAGGGTATTCGCGCTGCAGCCTCAGATGCCGCAGTACAGCCATTTCGCGATTTCGGCATGATGCGCCGAAAAATCCCAGCTGCCTTGGCCCGAATTGGGGATCCATACGCCCCACCAACTGGTCAAACCTGCGAATGGATCCAATATGAAATCCAACAACTAGACGCCGCGATTCAAGGAGATGTGGAGGCGACCTCGGGCCATGATGATAGCTCAATGGCCTCAAAAAGTGGCAGTATGGCCAGAGAAGGGGCGACGGAGGCGGTGCGTGGTGTTGGGTCCATGCTGGTACCCCAGCGTAGCCTGGTGCGCATGTTGACGGGTGCCTCAAAAGCCGACCGCTTGTACGCTGAAGCCGAACAGCGTGGCATGGTACGCCGCGGCTATCTGCGTGGACTGGCTGATTCGAAGAAATGTTGAGCTCAATCGGCGAACAATTCCTGCTCGCTCAGGCCAATTAAGATGGATCAAATCCCCATCGCACCCGCAGTGCTTGGCGAGCCTCGCTAAACTTGCCTGCAGCAATTGCATCCCGCAAATGTGCCATCAAATCCTGATAAAAGCCCAAATTGTGCCACGACAATAGGGTTTGGCCCAAAATCTCCTCAGCTTTGAACAAATGATGCAAATAGGCCTTGGACCACCTGTTGCTGGCAGGGCACGTGCTTTCTGGATCGATCGGGTCAGCATCCTCGGCGAATCGGGCATTCTTGATATTGATCGGCCCATCCCAAGTCCAAGCTTGGCCGTGTCGCCCAGCGCGGGTCGGTAAAACGCAATCGAACATATCAACGCCGCGCGCGACGGCCTCGAGAAGATCAATGGGTTTACCGACGCCCATCAGATAACGCGGCTTATCTTGCGGCAATTCTGGGACAGTCACATCTAATGTCTGACACATCAGCTCATGCCCCTCCCCGACGGCCAAACCGCCAATGGCATAGCCATCAAAGCCAATTGATTTCAGGGCTTCCGCTGACCGCGCGCGTAAATCTGGAAAGATTGATCCTTGAACAATTCCGAACAAGGCTTGGCTCTCACGAGTCCCGCCAAACGCTTCTTTGGACCTTGCTCCCCAGCGGGCGGATAATTCCAGCGAAACCAAGGCCTCTTCATGGGACGAGCCAAACGTTGTGCACTCATCCAATTGCATAATGATATCTGAGCCAATTAGGTCAGCCTGCAATTCGATGGAGCGCTCTGGCGTCAGCATATGTTTTGAGCCGTCGATATGGCTGCGAAACTCAACGCCGGCTTCGCTCATTTTGCGTAAGCCGGCCAAGGACCAAACTTGGAACCCGCCCGAATCAGTCAAGATCGGCTTATCCCACCCCATAAAGTGATGCAGCCCGCCCAGACGCTGCAACCGTTCGCCGCCCGGGCGCAACATCAAATGATAGGTATTGCCCAATAAAATGTCGGCACCTGTGGACTTCACTTGATCCACACTCATGGCTTTGACGGTGGCGGCGGTGCCAACGGGCATAAAGGCCGGGGTCCGAATCTTGCCACGCGGCGTTTCCAATTCGCCTGTGCGCGCCAGTCCATCTGTTGCGTGGCGGGTGAAGGTAAAGCTCATGAAGTTTGTGCTTTCCAAAGCAAGCTTGCGTCGCCGTATGAATAAAAGCGATAGCGCGCATCAATGGCATGGCGATAGACGTCGCGCAAAGCTTCCATCCCAATCAAAGCCCCAACCAGCATCAAAAGCGTCGACTTGGGCAAGTGAAAATTGGTGATCAGGCCATCCACCACTTTGAACTGATATCCGGGCGTGATGAAAATGGCGGTGTCGCCACTGCCATAGGTGATCTGGCCATCTTGATCGACAATAGATTCAAGCGTCCGCAAGCTCGTTGTGCCAACGGCAATCACGCGCCGACCTTCGGCTTTGGCGCGTGCGACTGCCGCCGCAGTCTGCGCACTGACTTCATAGGTCTCAGCATGCATCACATGATCTTGGATATTGTCGACCTTGACGGGCAAGAAAGTTCCCGCCCCGACATGCAAGGTCACCCAATGACGCTCAATCCCGGCTTCATCCAAGGCTTTTAGAAGCTCAGGGGTAAAGTGAAGCCCAGCAGTTGGCGTTGCAACCGAGCCCTCTGCGCGGGCATAGACCGTTTGATAATCCTGCGCGTCTTGGGCATCGACGGCACGCTTGCGCGCAATATAAGGCGGTAAAGGCATGGAACCAAATTGAGCTATCGCTTGATCTAGGTCCGCACCTGCTTTTGAAAAAGCCAAAGTAACTTCGCCTGCTTCGCCAAGCCCTGACACTTCGGCCTGAAAATCGTCATGGAACGTCAAAACATCGCCGAGGGCGACGCGCTTTGCCGGCCGCACAAAAGCCTTCCAGTGTGCGCCATCTACTCGCTGATGCAGATTGATATCAACCGAAACAGGCCCACCAACCGGTCCACGTTGAGCCCGGGTAGCCTTTAAAGAGGCCGCCAACGTGCGCGTATCGTTGAAAATCAGGACGTCTCCAGAACGCAAATAGCTGGGCAAAGCAGATACGATCGCGTCCTCAATGCCATGGTTGGGCATAGACACTAAAAGGCGCGCTTTATCTCGCGGAACGGCCGGCCGCAGCGCGATTAAATCTTCAGGAAGGTCAAAATCAAACTCAGACAGTTGCATAATCGTCCTCAACGGTCTGCCTGACGAGGCAAACCTCTCCTGCGACCAATTCGTCTGTCGTCAATGGACCAAACAGGTCCAGTTGAGGCAGATTTAGTTGACTAAAGGAAAGTAAGTAACCATCGCCTGGCCTCGCTTGATTAGTGAGACGCTGGCCTGCCTCCCTGCATCACAAGTAGGTCGAACTGGGGTAAGCGCAAATATTGTGCTGAGGCTATGCGCTTAGCATATTTGGGCCGCTGTGCGCGAGTAACGTCCAACGGTCCAGCAGACGCTGGACCGCCGGGCAATCACAGACTCTATTATGCGACGTCTGCTGCGACTTTCATCGAGACGATCTTACCCGGCGCGCGTGGTGGCTCACCCTTTGGCAGAGCGTGAACGGCTTCCATGCCCGAGGCAACCTTGCCCCAAACTGTGTATTGGCGGTCAAGGAAGGTGGCGTCATCCAAGCAGATGAAAAACTGGCTATTGGCCGAATTTGGCGCATTGGTGCGCGCCATAGAGCAAACGCCTTCGACATGGGGTTCAGCATTAAATTCCGCTTTGAGGTCTGGCTTCTTTGAGCCACCCATGCCGCTGCCATTGGGGCAACCGCCTTGGGCCATGAAGCCGTCGATCACTCGATGAAAAATGATCCCATCATAAAAGCCTTCACGTGCCAATTCCTTGATGCGCGCTACATGGCCAGGGGCCAAGTCGGGACGCAGGTCAATCGTGACTGTGCCGGTGCTAAGTTCTACAATCAGTGTGTTTTCGAGGTCTTGGCTCATAATCATCTCCATGTCGCAAGGCGTCCTAAACGCAGATGCACGCGCGGCAAAGCCCTAGCCGCCAATTGATGTCAGCAATCGCCTTCTGATTTAACGGACAATCCGGCCTTCTGGAGCAAGATCACAGTTGGAAAAGGCTGCACCGCGTTGCTCCAACGTCGCTTTCAGCTTGGTTTGAAAACTGGGCCCATCGGTGCGCTGAACCATGACCGAGGGACGATCAGCTTCTGGAACATCTGCTAGAACCCGGACGGAAATCATTTTGTCTGGATCGACAACAGGCTCACCTACTTTAAAGGCCCGAATAACATCCGTCCCCACGACAGCGCGGCCCCAAATCGTATAGCGACGATCCAAGGTCGGATAAGCAGCCCGCATCAAGAAGAATTGGCTGTTGGCGGAATTCTCGTCACTACCCCGCGCCATGCTGGCCACGCCCAAGCAATGATTACCCCATGCTGCAACCTTTTTGTCGGAGGTCCGCTCCATCAAAAGATCTGTTTGAGACGTGACAGGAATCGTATCCATCCACCCGATCGTAGCACCGCCACGATCTACCGCACGAACAAAGTTAGACGCAGCACCGCGGCGGAAGTTAAACTCCCCGCGCAAATCAGGTTGGTCAGAGCCACCCGTCCCGTCTCCCTTTGGATCGCCGCCTTGGGCCATAAAGTCGCTGACGACCCGGTGGAACGAAAGTCCGTTATAGAAGCCTTCGCGCGCCAACATTTTGACACGGGCGACATGGCCAGGCGCCATCTCGGGGGCCAATTCCACAATGACACGCCCTTTTGTGGTCTCATAGATAAGCGCGTTCTCGGGATTCAACACGCGCCAATCTTCCGCCGGAAAGGCTACTTTGTTGGTGGCTGCAGGTGCTGGGACAGCTGCGGCTGGTGCAGAAGGTTTCACAGGCGTCGCTTGTGGTGGCGTGGTCCATTGTGCAACAGCGGCAGCAGGCTTGGCAGCCGCCTTTACAGCCCCGGGTACAGCCGGTGTCGAAGCTGGACGCGCCGCAACTGGAGCTGGCTTCGCAGCTGGTGGTTTCGTGGCAGTTGCTTTAGCGGCAGGGGTTGCTGCCTTCTTCGCAGGGGCTTTCTTGGGGGCCGGCGTTTCACCCATCGGTACAACCCGCAAGGCAGGCCCGCTCGACTGAGCAAAAGCGGCAGGACCACCAAGGAGGGCAAGTCCGCAGCAACCCAGAGCCAGAATTTGCTGTCTCACTTGAATTTCTCCTTCAGGGCACGAACGACATTCTGGCTCACAAAGGGCGTAACATCGCCGCCCAAGCGAGCGATTTCTTTGACAAGGCGCGAGGCAATCGCCTGATGCTGAACATCCGCCATGTAAAAAACCGTTTCTATGTGTGGATTGAGTTTTTGGTTCATACCGACCATCTGAAACTCATATTCAAAATCTGATACGGCGCGCAAGCCGCGTACAATGCAGGTAGCACCGACTTGCTCAGCAAAACTGATCAATAGTCCTTCCATGGGACGCACTTCAATCTCGCCATATTGCAAGAATTGCTCCGTGTCCTTGACCACCATAGCCACACGCTCTTCCAGCGAGAACGTGGGCCCTTTGTCGCGATTGATAGCGACACCAATCACCAATTTGTCGAACAATTTGATCGCCCGACCAACCACATCTAAGTGGCCTAAGGTAATAGGGTCAAAAGTTCCTGGATAAAGACCAACACGCATCAACGTCTCCTCCCCAAAATGTGGGGTGAACCCTTTAGCTGCTTGGCGCAGCTGGTGAAGTGTCCGTACCCTCTGCGGGACCCTCGGCATCATCCGAGCCCATATCGGCCAGACGCTCTACCGAGACCACACGCTCGCCCTCTGAAACGCGGATGATCATCACACCTTGGGTGGAACGACCGGCCCGCCGGATCTGATCTACACGGGTCCGAATCAATTGACCACCGTCTGTGACCATCATGACTTCATCGCTCTCCTCGACCGGGAAAGCCGCAACCAACTGGCCGCCGCGGCGCGACAAATCATGGGCGACGATGCCCTTCCCGCCCCGATTGGTGACACGATACTCATATGAGGAAGCCCGCTTGCCAAGACCTTCTTCGGCTACGGCGAGCACATATTGCTCGCGCGCAGAGAGTTCAGCGTAACGCTCGGGTGACAATTGGGCTGGCCCGACATCACCTTCAGACCCGTCTTCAGCTAGGTCAACAGCCGCAGTCGGCTCGACTTCTTCGCCCTGAACCGACCGGCTCTGCTTGATATAGGTCGCCCGTTCTTCTGCGGTTACATCAACATGACGCAGGATAGACATGGCAATCACTTCATCGCCTTCAGCCAAGGTAATGCCGCGGACACCGGTTGAATCGCGGCCTTTAAAGACGCGAACGTCTGTCGCTTGGAAGCGAATGCATTGACCCAGTCGGGTGGTCAAAAGCACGTCGTCCTGATCAGAACAAATGGCCACATCAACGATCTGATCGTCTTCATCGTCAAACTTCATGGCAATCTTGCCACCACGCGCCACGCGCTGGAAATCAGACAAGGAATTGCGCCGGACATTACCTTTGCGGGTGGCAAACATCAGTTCCAAAGCGCCCCAGCTGTCCTCGTCCTCGGGCAGAGGCATCACAGTGGTGATTTTCTCGTCCTTCTCGATTGGCAAAATATTGGCAATCGAGCGGCCTTTGGTGCGCGGATCGCCTTGCGGCAAACGCCAGACTTTTTCGCGATAGACGATTCCTTTTGACGAGAAGAACAAGATCGGCGCATGAGTAGAAGCCGCGAACAGGCGGACCACGAAATCCTCGTCTTTGGTTTCCATGCCCGAACGCCCACGTCCACCACGATTTTGGGTCCGATAAGTCGAAAGAAGCGTCCGTTTCACATAGCCAGCGTGTGAAACCGTCACCACCATATCTTCGCGCTCAATGAAGTCTTCATCTTCCAGGTCAAGATCAGCTTCGATAAAGACAGTGCGGCGTGGCACGGCATAGGTGTCACGCACATGGGTCAATTCACTGCGGATAATTTCAATCACACGCGACCGTGACCGCAGAATATCCAGCAAATCGGCGATCTTAGCAGCCAAGGAGCGGACTTCATTTGACAATTCATCGCGGCCCAAACCGGTCAACCGTTGCAATCGCAAGTCCAAAATAGCGCGGGCCTGGTCTTCACTCATCCGGATGGTGCCAGCCTCTGTCAGGACGGAACGGGGGTCAGCGATCAATTGGATAATGGGTGCCAAATCATGGGCAGGCCAATCGCGAGTGGTCAACGCCAGTCGGGCAGAGGCTGGATCGGGCGATTCCCGGATCAAGCGCACAACTTCGTCGATATTGGCAACGGCAATCGCCAAGCCAACCAAATCATGACCGCGTTCACGAGCTTTGTTCAGGCGATGCCGTGTACGGCGGGCGATCACTTCTTCCCGGAAGGTCAAGAAGGTCTCAATGAGGCCCCGCATCGACAATTGAATGGGCCGACCACCAACCAGCGCCAACATATTGACACCAAACGAGGTTTGCAGCTGAGAATAGCGGTAGAGTTGGTTCAAAACGACCTCTGCAGAGGCGTCGCGCTTGAGTTCAATCACGACCCGCATACCGCGACGGTCACTCTCATCGCGAAGGCCTGAAATGCCTTCAACCCGCTTCTCACGAACCAGCTCGGCGATCCGCTCGATCATTGAGGACTTGTTCACTTGATAGGGAATTTCCGAGATGATGATAGCTTCGCGTTCGCCGCGCAGGGTTTCAACGGATGTCTTGCCACGCATAATGACAGAACCGCGCCCTGTTAGCAGACCATTGCGAGCACCCGTGCGGCCGACAATCTCTCCACCTGTTGGGAAGTCAGGACCGGGTACGATGTCGAGTAAATCTTGATCCGACAATGTGGGGTCATCCAAGATCGCCAAAGTGGCGTCGCAAATTTCACCCAGATTATGGGGCGGAATATTGGTCGCCATACCGACGGCAATGCCGCCTGCACCGTTGACCAGCAGGTTTGGATATTTAGCTGGCAGTACAACAGGTTCGCTCTCAGAGCCGTCGTAATTGTCTTGGAAATTGACCGTGGACTCATCAATATCGTCCAACAAAGCCATGGCGACTTTGGCAAGCTTGCTTTCCGTGTATCGCATCGCGGCAGGTGGGTCACCGTCGACTGAGCCAAAGTTCCCCTGCCCGTCGATCAACGGCAAGCTCATGGAAAAGTCCTGCGCCATACGAACCATCGCGTCATAAATCGCACTGTCGCCATGAGGGTGATACTTACCCATCACGTCACCGACGATGCGCGAAGACTTCACGTGTTTCTTGTCCGGCGTATAACCACCTTCACCCATGGCATAGAGAATCCGGCGATGCACAGGCTTCAAACCATCGCGCGCATCTGGGAGAGCCCGCGCCACAATCACGCTCATCGCATAGTCCAGATAGGAGGACTTAAGCTCGTTCTCGATCGAGATTGGCGTGATGCCCTTTACGTCGACAATCACTGTCTCTGGGCGGTTGGGTTCAATCGGATCTGCGCCGTCTGTTTCTGGGGTATCGGTCAAAGGGTAAGCCGTCTTTTGTTGTTCAGGATGGTTGCGATTCGGGCGCAACCTTGCGCTCTTACACTAGCATTCGCCTGCGCACAGGTCCAAACTTCGTGCATGCATTTGCCGCCTTTTGGTGATAGAAGATGTGGGCAATGACCGGAATGGATGATCCTCCCCCCATCAACCAGCTTCAAGGGCAAGATAGCGCCCGCCCATCTGGCATTCTCTCACCGCTATTGATGAAATTGGCCGTCATCGGCGTTATTTTGGGATGCGTGGGGGTGGTTGTAGCCCTCCTTATGCCCAAGCCCAATTATGAAGGGCGGCTGGTTGGGCAGATCGGTGATGTTCATATCTACGCGGTGCCACTCACGAGCAATGAAGAAAGTCTTGTTGTCTGGCGCAGCGGACGCAAACTGGATGCTCTTCCCGCCGATCCAGCTACCCCAATCCAGCAATTTGACCTCTCCTCCTCCGATCGTCAGGCCGCAGGGACACGCCATCCAGACCTTGTGGTAGACGGCTGGTCTGGCGGCATGCATTGCTGTCTCACCCGACTTCTCTTCGATGGACCAACCGGCGCGCTCATTGGAAGGCTGTCGTTGGGGGGAAGTGCCGCGTCGCGTTTCGTGCCGCTAAAGCGCGCAGACCCGTATCCCGCAGCATTCTTGGCTTATGATGATGCTACGCTTGATGGCCGCAGCGAGACATCAGGTGCCCCATTGGCCCCGATCTTGGTAGTCTGGCGTGGAAAGAACTTTGGGCTTTATGTTGAGGCGATGAAGGCTACAACGCCAGACAGTCCGCCGCCTTATCTTCTAGGGACTGAGTTCGAAGAGGCGCGATTAGAGCTTGCAACCACAGTGACTGCAGAGGCTGCCGGAACAAGAGGCGATATAGCGAAAGCGCTTAATCAAGCGGCCCAAACCCGCTTAGCTGAGATGCAAGCAGCCGCTCTAGACCCAGAAGATAACAGAAGCTATGCACCACTCATCAGTTTTCTCAATAACTATGTCTATAAAGGTCAAGCCGAAGCGGGGTTTGCCATAGTCAAGAAAGCACATGCGGCTTCACCTGACGCCCTCTACATCGCCTTGCAAACCTATGCTGAGCAAGTGCGACAGTCGCAATGGCTTGCGGACTTAAACGGCCTCAATGACGGCAAGCTAGAAGGCCTGTTAGACCAGATCGACCGACCCATGGAGGAAACACCATAGGCGCACCTAATACTTCTAGCCTTCATCCTTCCGAGGAAATTGCCAATGAGTAAATTCTCAGAAATGGAGATCGGCCGCCGCATCCAAAATGGCCTCGCAATCGAGGCGATAGGTCCGGTAAAGGTCCGGCAAATCGCCAGTCTGGCCGAACTGCTCTAAGCCCAGCGCACGAACCCGATGCCCAAGAACTGAGCCAACCCACGACAGGGCAGAGGGCGATCCATCCAGCAAGGTGATTAGTCCTGCACGCGCATGCAACGGGCTCAAAAGCTGTTCAATGTGACTGGCAAGACGTGGTCCACCTGTCCATCGCGCACGCCCTGATGCCGTCCAACCACGATGCAAAAGGTCTGGTGAGGTTACCGCGAGCACGCCCATACCCGGATAATCTTCCTTTAGCGCTTCAAATCCGGCCAACGCCTCGGGTGCCAAGGCCCCGCAATAGACCAACGCCAACTCTGCCCCGGGGCTGGGCTGAATCAACCAATAGGCACCTTGTAAAGCCCCCGTTTGCCAGCTGTTGTCGAGTCGAGCCGGCTGGTTAAGCAGGCGTGTCGACAGCCGGAAATAATGGCACCCGCCTGTCTCTTCCTGCAGATCGACAAAACTGTGGCGCATCAGAAGGGCCAATTCGTCAGCAAAGGCAGGCTCCCAATGAGTCAAGCCTGGCTGGCCCATGCCGATCAAGGGCGTGTTGATGGATTGATGCGCGCCTCCTTCGGGCCCGAGCGTTAGACCAGAAGGGGTTGAAACTAAGAGGAAGCGCGCATTTTGGTAAATCGCATAATTGAGCGCATCAAGGCCACGGGCGATGAACGGGTCATAAAGGGTGCCGATGGGAAACAGGCGCTCACCAAAATGCTCCCCCGCCAGACCAAAAGCGGCCAGATTCAGGAAGAGGTTATTCTCAGCAATGCCCAATTCGATATGCTGCCCTGCCCCGGACCCGGTCCAGATTTGCGGGCTGGCGATCTTCCGATCCTTGAACACATCCTTGGTGGCCGTGCGCGAGAACAAGCCCCGTCGGTTCACAAAGCCCCCAAGATTGGTGGAGACGGTCACATCTGGCGATGTCGTAACAATGCGGGCAGCAAAGTCGCTTTCGGTTTTAGCGATATCGGCAAGTATTTTGCCAAAAGCCGCCTGAGTAGCTTGCTGCTCCCCACTTGGTACTTCAAACGCGCCTGGGATGGCTACGGGTGCTGGTTGAAACCGTCGTTTCGCATCGGCTTGAAATGGAGCTTGTGCGATCAAGGCCCGCACCTCTGCTTCATGGGTAGGGCTTAACCCCGCTAGGGCCTCCCACTCTTGCCCCACTGGTATGCCAATGGATTGCCGTAAGACATCAATCTGATTGGGAGTCATTAAGCCGGAATGGTTGTCCTTGTGACCTTGAAACGGCAAACGCCAACCTTTGACAGTATAGGCGATGAACAATTTCGGTCGATCATCCAGAGCCGCTTGCTCAAACGCCTCGACCAAAGTTTCAAGGCAGTGGCCGCCCAGTTGCGTCATCAAATTCGACAGCGCAGCATCGTCATAGGTGCCGACCAAGTTCTGGCCCTCTAACGGCAAATCCTGCAGCAAACGCTCCCGCCAAGCAGCACCACCTTGATAGCTCAGCGCAGCGTAAAGGTCGTTTGGGCAGGTTTCAATCCAAGCCTGAAGCGATTGCCCGCCGGGCTTAGCAAAAGCCTCTAACTGGCGCTTTCCATATTTCAGGGTCATGACGTCCCAGCCGACGGTCTCAAATATATCGTCGAACCGATCCCACATTCGTTCGGAGGTCGTGGCGTCCAAGCTTTGGCGATTATAATCGACAATCCACCAAATGTTGCGCAGATCGTGCTTATAGGCCTCAATCAAGGCCTCATAAATATTGCCCTCATCGAGCTCAGCGTCCCCCAAAAGTGCGATCATCCGGCCCATGGATTCAGTGGGGACACGGCCACGGGCGGCGAGATAATCCTGCACCAAGGAGGCAAAAGCGGTTACAGCAACCCCCAAACCAACCGAGCCGGTGGAAAAATCGACGTCGTCTTTGTCCTTTGTCCTGCTTGGGTAGGATTGCGCGCCGCCTAGCCCCCGAAAACGCTCCAATTGATCGCGTGTTTGGCGGCCAAACAAATATTGAGCGCCATGGAAGACGGGGCTGGCGTGGGGTTTAACCGCTACCCGATCTTGTGGACGCAAGGCTTTGAAATAGAGCGCCGTCATCAGACTAGTCATAGAGGCACACGATGCCTGATGGCCGCCTACCTTCAGGCCATCGCGATTCGGGCGCAGATGATTGGCGTTATGAATGGTCCAAGAAGCCAACCAAAGAAGGCGTTCTTCCACGGTGGCGAGTGCTGAAAGCTCGCTTGGCGACAGTGAAGGCTTGGATACAGGAGCAATGGCGTTCATGCCCACACTTTAGCGTCACCTGCCAAATCCCGCCAGTGCTGGTTTTTGGCAAGTTATTCGGCAGCGGCGGCTTGCGCCTGAGTCTCGCTACGCTCAAAGTCCTCAATCGCCTTGGCCCGCGCTTCAGGACTGCCGGTAAAGCGGGCGAGCATCATGTAAACGACGGGCACGACATAAAGCGTCAAAGCTGTCGCACACAGCACACCAAACACCACCACAACCCCGATATTGGCGCGCGCTTCACTTCCAGCCCCGGTCGATAAAGCCAAAGGCAAGGCCCCGGCGACAGTAGCAACAGAGGTCATGAAAATCGGGCGCAATCTCAAGTCAGCAGCTTCAGCAATCGCGTCACGAACTGAACGACCTTCATCGCGCAATTGATTAGCGAATTCAACGATCAAGATACCGTTCTTTGCTGCCAAAGCGACGAGGATAATCAAACCAATCTGGGAATAAATGTTGAGCGTAAAGCCCGCCGCATAAAGCCCGAACAATCCCCCGGCTATGGCCAGCGGCACGGTGATCATAATGGTTATGGGATGGACGAAGCTTTCAAACTGCGCAGCCAACGTCAGAAACACGATCAAAATCGCCAAAGCAAACGCAAAGCCGATGGCGGAACCGGCTTCTTTGAATTGTTGCGATTGGCCGGTGTAATCGATCTTCATATCTGGCTTCATATCTGCAGCAGCGGCTTCTTCTAGCCACTTAACTGCCTCCCCGATGGAGTAGCCTTTATTGAGATTGGCGATAATCGTGACAGCGCGCAATTTGTTGACGCGGGGCAAATCATCTGTTCCACCTAAATTCTTGGTGGTCACAAGGTTGGATAGGGGGACAAGCTCCCCGGTGCGATCAGACCGCACATAGATCCGGCCAAGTGCTTCAACACTTTGCCGCTCGCGCCGATCGACCTGAAGAATGACATCATATTCTTCGCCATCGGCAGGATAAGTCCCAACCCGACGTAAGCCTGTGGTGGCCTCCAACGTGCGGCCTATCGACTGGACTGAGACGCCGAGCGCGGCTGCCCGCTCGCGATTAATGGCAATCTCAATCTTGGGCGAGATCGGCTCATAATTCATCCGAATGCGCGCAAAGCCCTCATTCGCGCGGCCTTTGGCGACAATCTTTTCAGCAACGGCTGCTAATTCCAAATAGTCGCTGCCGCCTAAAACAATGGCTACGCCATCATTTCCACCGCCCCGACCGCTCGAAAAGGCATTCTGCATGGACGCGCGGAATTGCGCGCCAGGGATGCCAGCTAGCTTGCGATTAAGCTCATCGACAATCTCATTGCCATCTCGGCGCGTGCCCCATTCGGCCAAGAAAACGCGACTGAGGCCGCGATTCATCCGGTTGGTGCCCTGATCTTGAAAGTTTGGCGCAATGACAAGAGTCCGAGACGCCTCACCGCTTTTGACATATTCAGCAAGAACGGGTTCGATTTTGGCGACTATCTGACGGGTATAGGCAAAGCCTGCACCCTCAGGCCCACTGAATTGCACAGTGATATTGCCGCGGTCTTCAAGGGGGATAAGCTCATTGGGTAGCTTAGTTGCAAAAAACCATGCCGCTAAGATTGCGACGCCCATAACTGCAAAGGCTGTCTTCGGGGCTTTCAAGCTGGCTTTGACGGAGGTCGCATAGGACCCACGTACCGCGTCAAACGATTTGTCGATGAAGGCAGAAAGCTTGTTGGACTTGTCAGCGGGTTTCAACAAAAGCGAACCCATCATGGGCGTCAACGTCAGCGCCACAAAGGCAGAAATCGTCACTGCGGAGGCAATTGTCACGGCCAGCTCAACAAACAAGCGACCAACGAAACCACCCGTAAACAGAAGCGGCGTGAAGACGGACACCAAAACCGCTGTTGTCGCAATGACGGCAAAGGCAACTTGGTTGGTACCACGCTGTGCAGCAATTAGAGCAGGCTCACCTTGGTCAATCCGGCGCTGGATATTTTCTAAAACCACAATCGAATCATCGACAACCAAACCAATGGCGAGAACCAGTGCCAAGAGCGTGATCAGATTGATTGAGAATCCAAAGACGCCCAAAACACCAAACGTCGCGATCAAGCAAACAGGAATGGTTGCGGCCGGCAATAGAGCGGCGCGGAACGAACCCAAAAACAAGAAGATCACGAGGATCACCAAAACAACCGCTTCGGCCATCGTAGTCCAAACGCCAGAAATCGCGCGCTCGATAAAGACTGTCGAGTCAAATGCAACAACGATTGTTGTGCCCTTCGGCAGGGTCTTGGCAATGACATCGTTTTGCGCTCGTATGGCCTTGGCGACCTCGAGCGCATTGGCATTGGATTGGCGGACAATGCCAAGCCCGACCTGATTTACGCCATTGCCCCGGAAGATCCGGCGGTCATCTTCAGGTTCGACGGCAACACGCGCGACATCTTCCAAGCGGGTAACCCGCCCATCACCACTGCGCCCAATTGGCATACGCCGGAACTCTTCAGCGGTGCGATACCCGCGAGCAATCCGCATCGTATAGTCGCGCTGTTGGCCTTCAATAGTCCCCGCCGGCAATTCAACGTTTTGAACGCGCAAGGCGGCGTCAACATCATCAGGTGTTAGACCCCGCGCAGCGAGCGCTTCGGTATCGAGCCAAACCCGCATGGATTGGCGCAGGCCGCCAAACACACGAACTGTGGCGACTCCATCGATCGCGCTTAAGCGGTCAACCAATGTCCGCTCAGCAAAACTCGTCAATTGTCCTGTCGTCAAATTGCTTGACGCCAAATTGAGGAACATAATAGGCTCTGAGTCAGCATCAGATTTTTCCACTTGTGGCGGATCTACGCCCTGCGGCAGGCGGTTTTGGATCCGGCTGACCGCGGCGCGGACGTCATTGGCAGCTTCGTCCAAATTCCGCGATAGCTTAAATTCAACCCGAATGGACGAACGACCATCGCGGCTTGAAGCCTGAATTGAGGCGAGCCCCTCTATACCGGTCAACTGGTCTTCGATAATTTGGGTGATCCGGGTCTCAACAATATCCGATGAAGCGCCGCGATACTGGGTGGTAATAGAAACAATTGGGGGATCAACCGCAGGCAACTCACGCAAGGGCAAGGTACGAAAGGCAATCAAGCCGAACGCGATCAACAGCAGGCTGGCCACTGTGGCCAGGACTGGGCGCTTGACTGAGACGTCAGCTAGAAACATCAGCCGCCACGCCCATCTGACTTAGCGGCCGTGGGAGCTGCTTTGGTATCGGCAGACTTCGCAACCGGTGCGCCGCCACCAACTGGCTTAATGCCTTGGCCATCCCGCAGGCCAACCAGGCCTTCAGTGATCACCATTGCATTAGCAGGTATGCCGCTGATAATTTCGGCAAAGCCATCACGGCGCATCCCAATGCTAACAGGTATGCGCTTTGCCTTCTGCCCATCCTTCCCATCGCTTTGAGCGATGAAAACAAAGCTCGCATTGCCTTCTTCTAAGAGCGCAACCTCGGGCACGGCCGGCATGCGCCGGTCTGATGTCATCAAATCAACACTCATCAACATTCCTGGGCGCAATCGACCGTCATTATTGGGAATATAAGCGCGTGCCCGAATAGATCGCGACCTAGGGTCGATGCGTGTGTCAACAAAGCGAACCGTCGCCTTATAGAGCTGGTCAGGTATCGCCGTTGAGCGGATCGCGACTTCTGTGCCCACCTGCAGCGAGTTGATCCGAGTTTCTGGAACGTCAAAGTCAACTTTAATCTGGGAGATATCGTCCAAGGTCGCTAATACATCGCCGGGGCGGGCCAATTGGCCGGGACTAACGGTACGCAGTCCGATCCGGCCAGCGAATGGTGCGCGAATGATCCGGTCAGACAAGCGTGACTGCACCGAATTAGACCGGCTCGCGACGCTTTGAGCGCGTGCGCGGGAGGATTGGGCGCGCTGGTCGACGCTTTGAGCACGCCTGGTAAGCGCATTTGCCCGTGCTTTTTGCGTTTCGATCCGTTGCGAGGCACCTTCGGCACGCTCTTTGGCCACTTGAAAACGCGACTCGGCTGCCTGCATTTGCGCAAGTGCTGAATCTAGCCGGGCTTTTGACGCAAAGCCCCGATCGGCCAGAGCGGTCACGCGGTCAAAGTTCAACTTAGCTTCGCTGCGAACGGCCTCGGCTTCTGCAATGCCCGCGCGCGCTGCTTCAAGGTCACGACTGACAGCATTGATTTCATTATAGGCTGCATCTGCTTCAGCTCGCGCGGCGGCCGCTTCTTGATAGACACCGTCCGCGTCATCGAAGGCAGCGGCAACATCATTGCGAGCGCCCCCAAGGTCGGCTGATTGCTCGGTCCGGGCCAGAACAATCAAAATAGCCCCACGCGCCACATTTTGACCGCTCTCAAATCGAACTTCGTCGACAACATCTTGAACTTTGGATGTTACGGTGATGGATTCATTGGCTAAAGCCGTTCCAGGAATCTCAACACGATCTGAAAACGTGCGCACTTCGGCTTTAGCCAAAGTGACATTGGCAGGCCGCGCCCCGCCTTTACCGGCTCCGCCCTTGCCTTGGCTTGCAGAGGCACCAGAAGACGCGCCACCTATGCTTGATTTACCGAACAGGCCTACTTCTTTGAGGAGGACGAACGCAAACATGGCGACAAAAGCCGCCCCCGCCCATGCAAAGAGAAAATGTCGTCTTAGAAATTCAGGCAAAACGAGTGTCTCCGAGACAGGCTTTTCTTGGAATTTATAGCTTGAGCGTTAGAACCTTAGTGTGACGGTAAGCGCCTTGTCATTATATTCACCTGCACTTTTATTGCTTCTGCCGCAACATGGACGCTTCGGCATCAGATTGTGCACACCCACAATTTGCCTCTTGAAGGCTTATAGCAATGGGATTGTCTTCCCAGTCAAAACTTCTGCCAGAGGCCGACCACCAAGCCGCGGTCTGCAGAAACCGCGCTTTGGTCAAAAGACTTTCTCCAGCCGAGTTCCAAGGCTAGTGTGTCAGAAATGGGTCGAATATAACTGATTTGCGCCCGGACAATCGCCTTCGTGCAACCATTCCCCTCCCCAAAAGCCTTCAGGATAAATCGTTGTTTTTTAGACATATTCAAGCCAAGGGTGGCATCAAATCGGCTTCCAATGCCAGGTTCGCTGCAGGTTCGCGAAGCCGCTTCAATGTTGACCCAGCCTTTTTCTCGAAAACTTTTACCGACAGCGACACGCGTCTCGACGCCAAATGCCCGTTCGCTTTGATTTTGTGTTTTGGGAATAGAGAATCCGCTGACTTGTGTGGAGATTGCAATCGTTTTCCCAACATAGATTTTGCGTCGTGCCCCCACCTGCATTTCATCCAACACCCATGAGTCATTTGGCGATTAAACGGCTGAGCTTAGCGATGGAGCGACAACAACAGCCCAACCTCGCTTCAGCCCATATTCTCCATAGAACTCAAACGAAGTTCCAGCCTGTGCTTGGTCGGTTTTGACTTCAACTAAGTTGGCAATCAGCACGCCATGTTGCGGGGCCAGCAGCCATGCACCAGAGGAGGCGGCCGACGGTGCAACGCCGACCCACCCAAAACTCAGCCAAACCAAAAGCCTAAATCGATCTAAGTGTTGAACCCGGGAGATTGGCGTGCCACCTTGCGTAACAGGCCCGGCCACGCCAACATTCCGCCAAGTGCCTGAGTGAATGCAGGTTTGACTTGCTGGCCCACCCGCTCTTCCATCGCCTCATCACAGGTCAAAAGTTCGCCGCCAGATTGGGCGAGGACCTGCATCTTGCAAGCGCGTTCTAAGTAAAACATCCGCATAAAGGCCGAAGCAGCAGACTCACCTACGGTCAACGTGCCGTGATTACGCAACAACATAAAATTCTTGGAGCCAATGTCATGCACCAAGCGCTCGCGCTCATCTAAGTCGAGGGCAACGCCTTCATAGTCATGATAGGCAAGATCAGCGGTGCAAGCCATGGCTGTCTGTGAAATGGGCAACAACCCCCCTTTCTGCGCGCTGACAGCTACACCCGCATCGCTATGACAATGGATGACGCACATAGCGTCCTCACGGGCGGCATGGATAGCAGAGTGAATGGTAAAGCCTGCTGGATTGATGAAATAGGGCGTAGGCTCAATGACGTTCCCATTCAGGTCGACCTTCACCAAGGAAGAAGCGGTGATCTCGTCAAACATAAAGCCGTATGGGTTGATCAAAAAGTGGTGATCTGGCCCCGGCAGACGCAGAGAGATATGGGTGAAAATCATATCATCCCAACCATAAAGCGCGATCAGACGATAAAGAGCGGCACAGTCGACACGCGCGCGCCACTCAGCATCATCCACTCTTTCGCCATAGATCGGGGCAACACTGGCCATCATACCGGTTAGTGCAGGAGCTGCACCTGCTGGCAAAGCAGAACCACCTCGCGCGCTTGTATTCTGGCTATGTGCGTTCATCAGACGTTACCTCCATTATCGGGGCGGCACTTTTGCCCCACTTTGATTTTCGGTCAAGTTACCTGCAGAAACTTTGCGTTTCTACAAATGCCATTTACATTCTGGTAACCACACCAACCCTACCCATCATACCGTAATGGGAAATAATAGCACCAACCATCCCCTCATTTCTCTCGCGGAAAACAGTTCACGCGAAGCACGCGAGGCGTTGGTTGCGGCCACTGCCGCACAGTTCCTCGATACCGGCGATGAAGCCAGCTTGATGGAGCGGACTTTATTCTCCGATATCCTCGTCAAACTCTACAATTTTGCGCGGCAAGAGGTAAGGCTCAAGCTATCGGCAACTTTGGCCATGGCCGATTGGGCCCCGATTGAGTTGGTTCGAGAACTGGCAATGGATTCCTTTGAAATCGCACAGCCGATTCTGGCTTTTTGCCCGATCCTCAATGACGATATCCTTGTTGAGGTTGTTAAGGCGTGCGGGTTTGAGCATCGCATGACGATTGCGGAACGGTCTTGTATTGGAGAATCGGTTTCTCAAAGCCTGATTGAGACCGAAGACAAGAAGATCCTCAGCAACTTGGCAGCAAATGTTACAGCTCGGATCGCCGTCAACGATTTTGAGCGCGCCATGAACGTGCTGTCGGAGACACCAGACACACTCAATTCCCTCATCACCCGCCATGACTTGCCGCCTAGCTTGGTTGCTGCGGCCTTTGCAATTGCCGGCGCGGAGGCCCGCGACGCGATCACAGCCCGTGTATCCTCACGAATTGCCAGCCGTTTGATAAATGTGGTTGGCGATTCTACGGCGGCAGTAGCTGCGAAAGCCACGAAAAGTGCCTTCCACCATCCTATGCCCGAGAATGTGGTTGAGAACGTGCGCAAAACCGCTCGTAATCTTGATGTAAAGCCAACCCCTGGTTTCTTGGTTGCAGCTTTGATGCGCGGAGAGCGCGAGCATTTTGTGCGCGGCATCGCCCGTATTTTGGAGCTGCCGGTTGCAGGCGTAAGCCGGAAGCTGGTAAATGCCGAGACAGAAAGCATTGCGCTGGCTGCGCGAGCTGCTAACTTTGATTCCTCGATTGTTCGAACCATTTACGAGACTTTGGAAGTACGTTCGATTCCTTGGACCATCGGTGACGATCGCACAGTTGCCCTCATCTGGATGCGCTGTTCCCCTGGTGCAGCGCGCACTGCCTTTGCAAAAGGCATGACCGACTAATAAAGAGTAGAAGCTGCTTTCTTCTCATTCTAGAGGAGTGGTTAGACTTTGGTTGGGTAGAGTCCATGACGCCATCACGCAGACGCCTTGAACGCATTGCCTTTGTTGCCAGCGCTCGACCCGAAGCACGCGAAGCCATGATGCGCATGCGTCATCTTTACGGCTCGGTCAAAGAAAGCGACGCGGATGTCATTGTGGCTCTAGGAGGCGATGGCTTGATGCTGGAAACCCTTAGACGTCACATGGAGGACGGGATCCCTGTGTTTGGTCTAAACCAAGGCACAATCGGTTTTTTGATGAATGATTACCGTGAGGGCGATTTACCTGATCGGATCGCGGCGGCCAAAGCATCGGTCATCCATCCTTTACGTATGGCCACAGTTCAAGTCGATGGCCAGGTTCACGACCATGTTGCGATCAATGAAGTGTCGCTGCTCCGCCAAACCCATCAGACCGCAAGGCTGAGGATCGTGGTTGATGAAGCAGAACGCCTTAATGAGATCATTTGTGACGGGGTCTTGGTGGCAACACCAGCTGGCAGTACCGCTTATAATCTCTCCGCTCACGGCCCGATCCTACCTTTAGGATGTGGCTTGTTGGCATTGACACCTATTAGTGTTTTTCGTCCACGCCGGTGGCGCGGTGCATTGCTGCGGCGAGAATCGTACGTGCGGTTTGAAGTTCTCGACGCTGACTTACGTCCAGTTGCGGCATCTGCCGACAGTCAAGAAGTCCGCAATGTCGCCAGCGTCAGTATCCGTGAAGATCGCTCTCGTAGCATGGTGATGTTGTTTGACCCGGACCGGTCGCTTGATGAACGCATGCTCGCCGAACAATTTGCGCAGTGATTCAACCTATTTGCTCAACCAACGCCAACTACCCAACGGTACTAGCTTAAAATCAACAGCCCAAACCTTGGCCTTTCATAATCTATTAAATGCAATTCGATAGACTCTGTCAGATAGTGGAGTTTAAGATGGCAAGCCAAGACGACCAAGTTGAATTTATCTCGCCACCCAATCGTTTGAAAGCGAAACTAGGTAATCGTCTTGGCGGGTTTGACGCTGCAGCGATTGCGCGGGCCGAAGCCGCTCTTGCATCCATGTCGGACCAATTTGGCGGCTGGCTCAATGATGAGCTGGTAAAGCTCGAAGCAGCCTATGCCATCGTCAATAAGCCAGGTTCGGGCGAACATGAACTTGAAGAGTTTTATCGCCGCGCCCATGACCTTAAGGGCTTGGGTGCCACGTACGGGTTCCCAATTGTTTCGCAATTTGCAGCCTCTTTGTGTAAGTTGATCGATAGTCCAGAAGGTCGCGCACAAGCCCCTCGCCAAATTCTGGATGCCCACGTTGGCGCGATCATTGCTGCGGTTAAGCAAAACATCAAAGATAGCGACCATCCAATCGGCAAAGCCTTGTTGATCGAGTTACAGACACAAGTGAATCGCTACGCCGCCAGCCAATAGTCGGCCCTAACTTTTTCAATGCATTTGAACCCGGCCCTATGGTCGGGTTTTTGTTGGAATTACGAATAAAATTGTCCCGGGTGACCTGACCGCCGCTTAAGCCCTCCATGCTAATAGACCCCAGTTCGATATGCGGGCATGGGGGTCGAGATAGAGCCGATGGTAACGCAGGTGGTTTCCTTAGCGCGCGTTGAATTGCTTCAAAGCCTTGCTGCTGGCGAGATTCAATTGGCTTTTCAGCCGCAAGTCGAGTTGTCCACCAAGAAAATTGTCGCGTTCGAAGGTGTGGCCCGTTGGCACCATCCAAAGCTTGGTATTTTGTCTCCGGGTCTGTTTTTTAGCCTTGCCGCAAAGGAAGGCCTGATTGGCGTTATGAGCCGCACATTGGCCGCCCAGGCTGCTCGCGCGATTTATACGTGGCGCAACCATGGTTATGGTATCGATGTCGCCATCAATATTTCCATGACGGACGTTCTGGACCCGGGTTTTGCGCGTGATCTGGCCGATTGTGTGGCGAGTGAAGGTGCCAAAGCGGAGTGGATTGTCCTCGAGATAGACGAAGAGGAATTGACCTGCACCGGCAATCAAGGCCTTGCCTGCTTGGAGATATTGGCAGGATTCGGCTTTAAGATCGCCCTTGATGCGAAGGGGCCACCAAGCCTTGCCCTTGATAAACGGGCGCGTGCCCTCTTCTGCCAGCTTAAGTGTGGTGGCTCCACGATGCTAACGGTGGCAAGCCGGCTTCATTCGGTCGGTGCCAGTGCATTCATGCGCCGAATTCAAGCCGCCCAAGGTGCTGGGATGCCGGTTGTTGCGGTTGGGGCAGAGTCTTCCAAGGCCATTCGCCAATGTTATCAGATTGGTTTCACACGCCTTCAAGGCCACTTTGTGTCTCTGCCCCTGAGCTTTCAGTCAGCGTCACAAATGCTGCTCGAGCAGCCGTCTGGACTGGAAGCCGATGATGAACCTCTACCAGGGGCTGAAGCTGGAACACCCACTTTAGAAATAGCTTTGGAGTCTGCTCAAGAGCCAGAGTTAGACGAGCAAACGTCAAAACTGCCTTATAGGCCGCTCCAGCTTTTCAGCTTCGAGGAATTGACGGAAGCGGATCAAGTAGGCTCGGAAGCTGCTTGAAGGTCTAGCCAGCAGCAAGGCGCTTTTCTTCGGCCTCTTCGCGAACATAGTCGAGCTTTTCGAGTAGATAGTTCAAATCCTCGTCAGGAATCGACTGGAAGCGCGTCAACACACGCTCAATCATGCGCTTACGGAAGCGGGTACGATCATCAGCCGTGCCATCAAACTCCGTCTCATGGAGGACCTCGATGGCAGCCCGGAAAGCGGGATAGAGGCTAGGCGGCATACTAGCCCGCTCAAAAATGGCGCGCAGCCCCATAGTGCCGCCGTCGTGAACCAATAGCCAAGCTTTGTTGTGGGGAATCCCTGCCAGTTCAGCAAAGGCATATTCGACCAAGCGCACTTCGCCTTGACACAGCGCACGCAGCACAAAGCTGGGTGTCAAGCGGCCATTGAGATGCAATTGTTGGATGTAGCGCTTCATGTCCGCTTGCAGGCCAGCCTGCGCGATCAAATCAATTCCGGCGCGCTCACGTGTGTTCGTCGCCAGATCAATTGCCATCTGTGGCGGCATAGCATGTTTTTCGACCAACCGATCAAACAACTCACCAGTCAGGCGAGCCGCCAATTTTTCAGAGACCAACACAGGCAGAATTGGCCGCTCAACCATGGCTACCTTCAATGCGTGCACAGTCGGGAACCGATCCAAGGCGCGGGTCATGCCCACCTCATTGAACTCAGCCCCTTCATTATGAAGCGCTTCAATAATGGCCCCATCAACGCCAAAGGTACACAGAGCCGTCGTTACAGTCTCCGATAGGCTCTCTCGACGGGCGATCGCATATTGGCGTGCGGGCTCGGCAGATTCGAGGATCTCAACCAAATCCTCATCACTGAGCACCGGTGAACTTTCCAAGAGCGGCACCGCAATCGATTCAATATCGCGCGCAAGTTTTGATGCAATTTCAGGAGGTAAGTTGGGTGATGCCTTCAAGGTCACGGCCAATGCCCGGCGCACACGCTCTGCGGCGCCAGTAACAACGATCTGCAGAATTTGCTCCGCATAAGCGCGTTCTTCATCCGTCAGTGTCACCGTATCGATGCGTCGACAGAGGCGATAACACGCCAAAGCACGATCTTCATCGGTATCGCCTTTGATTAAAGCCCGAATGTCTGCTTCACTCAGATTTACGCGTAGCGTTGAAACGCCCATGACACATCGCTCCCAGAACCACATTTGCCGTGATTCGCAACACAGCTAAGGTGCTCTGTTAGGGTTAATGGCGTCTTTACACAGGTAAACACTTCGGCTGTTGTAATGCAGGTCACGTATAAAAATCAAAATCTTCGGGGGAACACATTATGCTGCTTAAGGGTCTAAAGGTCATCGAATATGCCACGTATATCGCAGCACCGGGTGCAGGCGGCTTGATGGCCGATTGGGGGGCAGACGTCATCAAGATCGAGCCTCCTGGCGGTGACCCGATCCGCCGCTTCTTCGATACAATTGGCTCTGACATCGCAGAGAACCCTGTTTTTGACCTCGATAATCGAGGTAAGCGTTCAATCATCATTGATACGGCGCAGGACGAGGGCCGCGATCTGGTTCGCAAATTAGTCCAAGAGGCCGATGTCTTTATCACCAATGTGCGCCCGGGCGGCCTTACCCGCGCTGGCCTTGATTATGCCGCGCTGTCTGCCGTGAATCCTCGCCTGATCTATGCCAATGTTACCGGTTATGGCCTTGAAGGCCCAGATGTGGACCGCGCTGGCTTTGATGTGGCTGCATTCTGGTCGCGCTCTGGCTGGGCCCGACTGACGGCACCAAAAGGGGTTGAGCCCTTTCCAATTCGCACCGGCGTCGGCGATCATATCTGCTCGCTTTCAACTGTTGCGGGTATCTTGGCCGCGGTGCATGGCCGCCATAGCACGGGCAAAGGGCAGCATGTCGATGCGTCACTGCTGCGCGCTGGCACCTATACATTGGGGTCGGACATGTCGATCCAGATGCGCTTTGGTAGGTTGGCCTCAACCCGTCCGCGGTTTGAGGCGGTCAATCCTTTGGCCAACTTCTTTCAGTGCCGCGATGGTCGCTGGCTGACCCTCCTGCCCCGGCAAGGAACCGCCGATTGGCCGGGCTTCTGCCAAGCCTTGAGCCTTGAAGGCCTGCAGCATGATCCCCGCTTTGCGACTTCAAAAGCACGGCGGGAAAATGGGCCAACGCTGGTAGCCTTAATGGATGAAGTCTTTGCGGCCCGCGACTTTGCCAATATTGCGAGCCGCTTGGACGCCCATGACCTCGTTTGGGCTCCCGTGCAAAGCCCCGCAGAAACCGTTGCTGACCCGCAATTTTTGGCCGCTGGTGGCATGACCCAGATTGACGATGGGCAAGGCGGATCGAGAGCCTCGCCCTCTGGCCCCATCCGTTTCCCTGGTATTCCTGAAGCAAACAAACGATCTGTGCCCACACCCGGTAAGGATGCGCGCGCGGTTCTGGCCGAAGCCGGCTTTAGTGCTGAGGAGATCGAAGGCCTTTTGGCGAGCGCAACGGTCTCCGAGAAGCTCTAATCTCCGTCGGTGGCCTGCTCGGGGACAGGCCACCATAAGGGGCCCACGGCAATTAAAAGTACAAGAATGTTGATCACCGCGTTGGAAGGATTGCCAGAAGTAATAGACCCCGCACTGTCGAGGCAGAACCACGTAATAATGCCTGCTAAAGCAGTCCGACGCACAGCTTCAGGCGCGTGATCATAGACCCAGATCGATAAACACCAGATCATCACGCCCCAACCTGCCAGAAAGCCCCCAGTCAGGGCTGATAGAAAGCGGGTATCAGGTGAGGCATAGGTAGTCGCCCCATCCAGCGGCCAACTGAGCAAATCCAATGTCCACCGCGCAGGCTCCATCGTCGCTGCCATAGTTCCTAAAAAGAACACAGGTCCGAAGGAACCGACAACGATGGCTGTGACCTTCAGCCAGAACTTATGAAAAGCGTGGCTCACTTCCCCTCACCCGGTCGGCCAT
>NZ_JBIIYV010000113.1:0-5862 GCF_044346625.1 Aquidulcibacter sp.
AACCCAATCCTAAACCAGAATGATCAATGACCAACCGCCAATCCCCCCACGCCGCCAGCTATGTGACGAGCGCTGCGCAGGGGGATTAGCTGTCACCGCGTGTTACACCACCAAATGGGACGTGATCCCGATAGCGAACCGAAATAGCTCTGCACACAAAATCGTGTAGTAATGTTGTCTTGCATCCAATGGGCTGCGGCATGATATTAAAGGCAATCAATGGGGCAGAAGTCTGCCTGCATGTTGAAAAGGAAAGAAAATGAACGACCAGAATAGGTTTCAAGCTCAAGCGATCCCAGCCGGGAACACGATGGACATGTCCGTCGACGCTGGCCTGCGGAGCTTTATGTTGGGCGTCTACAATAAGATGGGTCTTGGCTTGGTGCTCTCGGGTATCTTGGCCTATATCACCTCGTCGGTGCCCGCAGTTCGCGATATGTTGTTCGTCGCAGCCGACGGACGCGTTGGCTACACGACTCTTGGAATGATCGTCGCCTTCTCGCCGATGGCCATTTTGTTGGTATCGATGTTTGCAATGCGCAATCCATCCAAGACTGGCGCCAACTTGCTCTATTGGACAATTGTTACGTTGATTGGGGCAGGTCTGGGTGTTTTGGCATTGCGTTACACCGGCCAGTCTCTGGCTTCGACCTTCTTCATCACGGCGTCGGCTTTTGGCGCTTTGTCGCTTTGGGGCTATACCACCAAGCGTGATCTGACGGGCTTTGGCTCGTTCTTGATCATGGGCATGTTTGGTTTGATCTTGGCCAGCATCGTCAACATCTTCCTGCAAAGCCCTATGATAATGTTTGTCATCTCTGGCTTGGGCGTGTTGATCTTCTCTGGCTTGATCGCCTTTGACACCCAGCGCTTGAAATTCGAGTATTATTACTTGAAGGGCGACCACACCGCGATGTCGGTTGCCACCAGCATGGGTGCGTTGAGCCTGTACCTTAACTTCATCAACCTGTTCCAATTCTTGCTCACCTTCTTGGGCGACCGCGAATAGGCTGATTGCCACCGCTAAAAACGAAAGCCCGCTGACGCAAGTTGGCGGGCTTTTTCTTTGGCTAGAAAACGGGCTTTAGGCCTCATCGCCCTCATCCAACATATCGTCGAGCAGGTCTTGCGATTGAGCGAAGGGCAGGGCGGCGATAGGTGCGCTGCCGGGCAAGGTCTCAACAGCCCGCAATTGGCGACCCAGCACATTCTCGCGGGTGCGGGCTTGTTGCACCACAGTCTTGGCCTGATCCAGCTTGTCCTCCACCTTTTTGAGGACGCCACCAAACTTCTCAAATTCCTGCTTCACCTTGCTCAGCACCTGCCAAACTTCGCTGGAGCGCTGCTGGATCGCCAGGGTCCGGAAGCCCATGCGCAGGCTCGTCAAAGTCGCCATAAGGGTTGTGGGGCCCGAGACCAAAACCTTGAAGTCCCGCTGTAGGCTGTCGACGAGGCCGGGCCTACGCACGACTTCGGCAAACAGCCCTTCGGTTGGCAGGAACATGATGGCAAAGTCGGTTGTGTGCGGTGGCGCGATATACTTCTCGAAAATGTCCTTAGCGGCGATCTTAATTGCCTTCTCCAGACCCTTCTGCGCGGCGTCAATGCCAGCCGTGTCAGCCCGTTCTGATGCATCGATCAAGCGCTCATAATCTTCCACGGGCAGCTTGGCGTCGATCGGCAACCAGACCGGGGTGTCGCCGTCATTGGGCAAGCGGATAGCAAATTCGACCCGCTGATTGCTGCCGGGTTTGACTTCAACATTCTGAGCATATTGCTCTTGGCTCATGGCTTGTTCCAGCAACATTCCCAAGGTAGCTTCGCCCCATGTGCCGCGGGCCTTCACATTGGTGAGAACGCGCTTGAGGTCGCCAACACCTGTCGCAATGGTCTGCATTTCGCCGACGGACTTGAACACGCGTTCCAGTTGCTCATTCACTTGCGTGAACGAAGCGCCCAAGCGCTGCTCCAATGTGCCTTGTAGCTTTTCATCGACCGTGACGCGCATTTGCTCCAGCTTGGCTTCATTTTCTTGCCGTAGCACATCGAGGCGGCCTTCAACGGTTTGGCGAAGCGCAAGCGCTGTGCGGTCATTGGCTTCCATCATTTCCTTGATCTGGGTCTGCGCTTTGGCGAGGCCTTCGGTTTGAGAGCGGCCTTGGGTAGTCATGCCCTCGAGCAAGCCTGACGACAGGGTTGCGATGGCTTTGTTGACCTCTTCGCGCAGGGCACGGCTGTCTTCACTGGTTGCCGCGCGATACTCCGCCAGACTGGCTCCAAAGGCATCGAGACGCTCTCGCTGGGCAGCAGACATGACATCAATCAAACGCTGCAAATCTTGAGCGATCCCTGCCATGCGATTGGCCATTTCTTCGCGTGCCTGAATATTCTGACGTTGAGCTTCTTCGCGGACTGAGGTGATTCCCGTCTGCAGGTCCTGACGATAGTCCACAAAGCGCACATTCATGTCTTCGATCCGGCGACCCAGCTGGGTCAAAGGGCGGTTGGACCGCGTTAGCGAAAAATAGAGCGCGACCAGAAGGATCAAGAGATAAAGGCCAATAACGGCCAAGAGATTCAAAAATTCGGGTGTCAATATATCTGGGCTCGTAGAGGGGGCCATAACTAGGATGTCCTTGCGACTCAATCTGGAAATAGTCTGACGCGTTTGTGCCACAGCTGGTGCTTGGCTCACACACACGGCGGCAGTATAAACCTGTTCTACGTCAGATCAGGACGCAGTCCAATTGTCGGTGGGATTGGTTTGGCAAGTCTGGAGATAAAAAAAGGCCGCGCCATGGTTAGGCGCGGCCACCCTCTTGCGAGAGCCAAAAGGGCGTCTCCTCCCCGAAACGCCGCCGGACCGAAGTCCAAGCCCCTTTTGTGTGACAATCTGTCACCTTTCTGTCAAGTCCCTTGGACTCTCTGTTGCAGCAAAGCCAAGCAAACCGCCGTCCGCGCAGGGCTTAGACGACCTCGTAGTCTGCCCAAACAACCGAGCTGACAGCCTCGGCATAGGATTTACAATTGCCGCCCCAATTCTGGGTGATCTGGCCTTTGTCGTTCTTGTACCAAGAATTGCAGCTTGGATCGGCCCAGACAGTATGACCCAATGCATTCTGCAAATCGGCAATAAAGCGGGCTTGAGCCTCTGGCCTAACGGCGGCGGACCTGACCTGCTGATCGATCAAGCCTGCCAACATCGCCTGCACATACTCAATCTGACGCTCGAGCATGTAGGTGATCGAATTGTGGCCTAGATTGGTGTGCGGGCCGTAGAGCATGAAGAAATTAGGGAAGCCCTTGGTCGTGATGCCCAGATAGGCTTCAGGCCCCTCTGCCCATTGATCGGCAAGGTGGGTGCCATCTTGGCCGACGACGTCCAAGCTCCAAAGCCAACCCGTTGTTTCAAAGCCGGTAGCATAGATCACCACGTCAAGATCATAATGGGTGCCCGAAGCAACCTTGACGCCGGAGGCGTCAAAGCCCTCAATCCGAGCGGTTTCCAAGGTCACATGATCTTGTGTGAGGGCGGGATAGAAGGTGTCAGTGAATAGAAAGCGCTTACACCCGACAGCATAGTCGGGCGTGAGTTTGGCGCGCAACTCTGGATCGGCAATTTGTTTCTCCAAATGCCGTTTGGCGATGTCCGCATAGGCAGCGCGGCCTTCTGGCGTCCAACTAAAGGTTTGCCAGAAATACGTATCGGCGGTATCAAAGATCATCGCCCGATTGCGGGCACCGAGGTCCATTGCAGCCTGCGGGTTGCTAAGCAGCAGGGCGATTTCAGTCGCCGGAATCTCGCGGTCGCCACGAGGCCCGATATAATTGGCCGAGCGCTGGAACACGACCACAGACCCCGCTACTTTCGCCACTTCGGGAATCAGTTGCACCGCACTCGCCGCAGAGCCAATCACGCCGACGCGCTTACCCTTCAGATCCACCTCGTGGTTCCAAGCCGCCGAATGCATGCTGGCCCCTAGGAAGCCAGCTTGCCCGGGAATTTGGGGAATTGCAGGCCGGTTCAACTGGCCTAGCGCGGAGATGATTGCCCCAACCTGTCGAACTTGGCCGTCGGCGGTGGTTAAGGTCCAGCTTTGCGCGGCCGCATCCCAAATTGCAGAAATTGCTTCGGTGTTGAGGGACAGGAGCGGCTCTAAGCTAAAGCCCGTGACCAATTGTTCGCAATAGGCTTGGATCTCGGCCGAGCTTGGATAGGTATTGGTCCAGTGAATTGCTGGTGCAAAACTATATTGATAGAGCGCAACGGGTACGTCGCAGGAACAGCCCGGATAGGTGTTCTGCGCCCAAGTGCCGCCGACCTTCGACCCTTTTTCGAGCAAGATCAGATTTTGATAGCCTGCTTGTTTGAGCTGGATGGCCGCCGCCAGGCCCCCTAAGCCGGCACCTATAATGGCGATCGGTGTTGTATGATCCATGGCGCGTGCTCCCCTATTTTGTTGTGGAGACCACGATCACCTAAATCGACTTGGCTTTCAATGGCTGAAATGCCCCGGCGCTATTCCCGCCGTAAGTTTTTCAAGTCCAAGGTAGTCGACCCTGCCAATTTTCCGCCGTCACCAATCAGGTTCAGGGTTAGGGTGCCTGCCGCCCAATTGATCTCGATCAAGCCAAAATTAACAGCTGCATAGCCGTCACCAATCCGAGTGGTGGCAGGCTCATTATAGGAAGTTGTGCCTTCCGCGACCCGAAATGGCATGTTGATGGCTGAAGCGGTGATATCAGTTAGGGGATAAGCAACGCCATCACGAACTTGGTTGATCGATCCATAGTGACGATCCCCAGAAGCAAAGACGACACCTTTGGCCCCGGTTTGGGCGATCAGATCATAGAGGCGCTTTTGCGCATCTGGGAAATTGCCCCAGCGCTCATAGCCATGGCCATCGGCCACCACTTGAATAGAGGAAACGATGAGGCGCACATCGGCGGGCTTTTCAAGTTCAGCCTTTAGAAAGGCCCATTGAGCCTCACCCAAAACATCTGCGCCCGAGCCCGGAGGATGGGGAATATAGCGCTCCTTACCAGGCACATCACGTTGATCGGTCAATAATAGTGGAGCGCGGAAGTAGCGTGTGTCGAGCATAATGACTTGCAAGACTTGGCCCTTTGGACCAGCTTGAAACGCGCGGTAAATACCAGGTCTTTGGCGCAGCGGGCTGTTAGCCGGCACGTTCCAGAATTGGTTGAACATGGTTTGTGCTTGCGCTTTGTAAGCAAAGTCGCCGCCACCATCATTGATGCCGTAATCATGATCGTCCCACACCGCTTGGGTCGGAACCTTTGAAACGAGCGACTTGAAGGCCGGCACCTCCGCCAGCTTGGCATAGGCCTCGCTCAGGCTAGGGAGGTTAGGGTCTTTTGGCGAATAGGAGCCATAAACATTGTCGCCCATCATCAGCAAAAGGTCTGGGTTTCTAGCTTCAACTTGCCCAAGAAAGCTCAAGTCCTTGGCGGGATTAGAGCACGAGGTCAGCGCAATTCGGCTTATCGTGCCCTGTGGAATGGCCGGTGTCCTTGGGGCACGCGGAAACGCAGGCAAGGGGACCGCTGAACTGGAGGAGGTAGCACAACCTGCCAAAGGTGTTGCGGCTAAAGCGATCGTGGCGGCGGAGGTCAAAAAATAGCGGCGTTGCATCATGCAATCAGAGCTATCATCGGCATGCGTCAACTTCACGACGGAATGCGGCTGCAACCAATCACAAAACAGTTTGCTGCGATCACGTCCCATTTGGTGGTGTAACACGCGGTGACAGCTAATCCCCCTGCGCAGCGCTCGTCACATAGCTGGCGGCGTGGGGGGATTGGCGGTTGGTCATTGATCATTCTGGTTTAGGATTGGGT
>NZ_JBIIYV010000011.1:0-58838 GCF_044346625.1 Aquidulcibacter sp.
CCCAATCCTAAACCAGAATGATCAATGACCAACCGCCAATCCCCCCGCTCCGCCAGCTATGTGACGAGCGCTGCGCAGGGGGATTAGCTGTCACCGCGTGTTACACCACCAAATGGGACGTGATCTGCTCTGCAGGCAAACTATCTTCTAATGAGGTTAGGTTACGGTCATGCAACTGACGATCTTTGAAACTGGCCGCCCGCCTGAACCCATTCGGGGGCATTTTCCCTCCTACCCCGCTATGCTGGAAGCCCTTTTGGCTCCTCATATGCCGGGACTCGTCTGTCAAATAGTACACGTGTTAGACGGGCAAGAGCTTCCCGACCCCAGTTCGGTTGAAGCCGCTCTCATCACCGGCTCACCCGTTGGCGTTTATGATGACTTTGATTGGATATCCGACCTCAAAGACTGGATCCAGCACGCTGGCGCGAGGCAAGTCCCACAGGTGGGGATATGCTTTGGCCATCAACTCATGGCAGAGGCCTTTGGTGGACGTGCGCACAAAGCACCGCAAGGCTGGGGTTTGGGCCGTCATACCTATAACGTAGGCAATGCTGAGCCTTGGATGGTGGGGTCAAAGCAAAGGCTGCATCTGGCGGTGAGCCATCAAGATCAGGTGCTGGAGGCACCAGCCACCGCGCGAGTCTTAGCCAAGTCAGATTTCACGCCTTACGCCGCCTTGGTATATGATCACGCGCCAGCTCTGTCCTTCCAAGGCCACCCCGAATTCTGCTCCAGTTTCGCCGATGCTTTAATTCGGTCGCGCCGTGGCACACGGTTTTCTGAAGACATGGCCGACGCCGCGCTAGCGAGCCTGGAAGCACCTTTGGATGGTGACGTGGTCGCGGCATGGGTTGCAGGTTTTTATGCCCATGCCTTAAGTTCTAAAAATGCCAATCTGGATCGAGCCGCTGCTTAGAAAAAGCGACGGCTAGGCTTGGGTCGCCCATGGCCATAAAGCCGCAATTGCGGCAGCCATCGCTGATCTTCCCATAAAGGAAGGCTTGGCCATTTAAGTCCAACATAGCACCTCCAGCTGCAGTCAACACGGCATCCCCCGCTGCCGTGTCCCATTCCATGGTCGGACCAAAACGAGGATAAAGATCGCCCTCGCCTGCCGCGATCAAGCAAAACTTCAAGGATGAGCCCCGTCTGACCAGTTCCGAGACTGGGATTTTCTTCAAAAAGGCTTCGGTGGCAGCGTCTTGATGGGAGCGGGAGGCCAATACGGCCAAGGTCTCGCGCGCCGCGCGCGTCTGGATCAACTGCCAACCTCCACTATGGTCAATCTGCCAAGCCGCACTGGGGTTCGTCCGTGAATCCCCCACCCAAGACAGCCCAGTTTCGGGCATATGAACAATGCCGACCACGGGCCTGCGCCGCCGCACATAAGCAATATTGACGGTATAATCAGGATCACCCGACACAAATTCCCGCGTGCCGTCGAGGGGATCGATCAGCAAGAAGTCGGCATCTGGATCGGCTACGGCCGTTAAACCATCGTCTCCCTCTTCCGTGATTAGCGGAACATCAGGCAGAAGTGTGCTTAAACCCTCTAGAATAACCGCATTGGCGGCTAGGTCCGCTTCTGTGACGGGTGACCCATCAGACTTTGCTTGGGCATGGATCCCGCCGCGCTTAACTTCCAAAATGGCAGCACCCGCACACCGCGCCAACGCTTCAAGCGCGATTACCAATTCGTCTGGCACCGAGGAAACTGGGCTTTCGGAATGTTGCATATCAACCTTGTTGTTAAGAGCTGGGCAGTATCGCCCTATGTCATGGTCGGGTTTTGCGGGAGTAAATACCCGGCTGATCAAAAGTTATGGGCCAAACCCATTACATGATCAATCAACGGTACGGCCTGATCAGATTCATAGGGTTTGGCAGGGCTATGTCCCCACACAGGCCCCGGCCAAGCGGGATCATTATCATGACGACCAACAATATGAATATGCAGCTGACGCACCATATTGCCCAATGCGCCAATGTTGACCTTGCTGACACCGGGAAGACTGGCCACCAAAGTGCCAAGCGCCTGAATTTCGGCCCAAACCTGCTCAGCATTCTCAGGCGTTAAACCAAAAAGCTCTACCGCCCCTGGTACGCGTGGAACAGCCACCAGCCATGGATACCGCACATCATTCATCACCCGCACCTCACATAAGGGGAAGTGCGCGGCAAAGAGCGTATCAGCTGCCAAGCGGGGGTCGAGTGAAAAGGCCATTAGCTGAGGAAACTCGAGCGCAAAGGAATCGCTGCCCAATAGTCGAACTCCAGGATGGCATCGGGGCTATCCGGTCCTTGGAAGTCATAAGCGGAGACATTCTTCGTCGCGATCAGGCGCAGACGCAACGCACCATGTCCGTTGCTCAACAATGCCTTGTCGAGCACTTCGCTCCAAGCGTAAATCGTGTCGCCCGCGAACAACGGATTGATATGACGACCGGCGTTAATTGCGAGAATTTCGGCGGCATTGGCTAAGCCGTTGAAGGCCAAAGCGCGGGCAATCGAGATCACAACCCCACCGTAAATCAGGCGCTTACCCTGTCGGGACTGCGCTTGGGCAACCGCATCGAAATGTACTTTGGCGGTGTTTTGATAAAGCCGCGTGGCGATCTGATGCTCTGCCTCTTCGACCGTCATACCGTCAACGTGATCGATACACTCCCCAATCTGATAATCCTCAAACGCATAGGGCGAGCCAGCCAATTCGAAATCATAGTTGCCCGACCAAGCAGGCACCGGCACGGGTAAGTCTTCCGGTGCGACAAAAGCGGGCAGCTCTGGTATGATCGGCGTTGGCGCAGGCGCTTCACAATCGCCCTTGTGCACCATGACCCAACGTACATAGGACAAAATGGCTTCGCCCTGCTGATTGAAGCCAGTCGTGCGGACATATACCACGCCTGTTTTGCCATTTGAGTTTTCTTTGACGCCAATCACTTCCGAAATGGCTGACAGCGTATCGCCCGGGAAAACAGGCGCAAGAAAACGACCGTCAGCATAGCCCAGATTGGCAACCGCATTGAGACTGATATCTGGCACGGTTTTGCCAAAGACCGTATGGAACACCAACAGGGGGTCGATTGGAGCGGCATCCAAATCGCCATCACGGGCAAACGCGTCCGAACTATAAAGTGCGTAGCGAGAGCCTGTCAGTGCTGCGTAAAGCGCGACGTCGCCCTCGGTGACCGTCTTCGGCGTCGCATGCCTTAAGACCATGCCGACTTGGAAGTCTTCAAAATAAAGTCCCGGATTTGATTTGGTCATTAAAGTGCCTCTCTGCGCCGTTGGTTAGCGAGCGAAAGGCCCGCCTGCAAGGCTTTGAAGCGCTTGAAGTTGGCGACCAATGTTCACATGTCCGACAAAGCATTGCGCGGACCCATAAGCCATGAGCTTGGCCAAAGCATGACAGATCAACCCTTTGTGATAATCAGACCTGCAGATGGCCTCTCTTACGGATGGAAAGTGCCTTCGAAGTTATAGCGCACAGACCGAAAGCGCCCTATATCAGCTTTTCTCTGATCAATTTTTGGGGGTAAAGGTTTGAGCTCTGGATTATTGGCGCTGCTGGACGACGTCGCAGCAATTGCAAAAATCGCGGCCGCAAGTTTGGATGATGCAGCCGCTCAAGCTGTCAAAGCAGGCGGTAAGGCTGCGGGCAAAGCGGCCGGCATTGTCATTGACGATGCGGCGGTTACGCCGCGCTATGTGGTGGGCTTTGCTTCAGAGCGGGAACTCCCCATCATCGGCAAGATTGCCTTGGGCTCACTTAAGAACAAGATGCTCATCCTGTTGCCCGGGGCGCTATTCTTGAGCTTCTTTGCGCCTTGGATCATCACCCCACTCTTAATGTTGGGCGGTGCCTATCTGTGCATGGAAGGCTATGAGAAGGTAATGGATATTGTCCGCCCTCATGGCGGTCATGGCGACGAAGACGCGGCAGACGATGGAGACAAAACCTCCCTCGAGTTGGAAAATGAGAAAGTAGCCAGTGCTGTTCGGACCGACTTTATTCTCTCGGCTGAGATTATGGCTATTACGCTTTCAACTGTCGCAACCTCACCTTTGTGGCTGCAAGGCGGGGTTTTGGCGGTCGTAGGGCTTGGCATGACCGCCTTGGTTTATGGGGCGGTTGCCTTAATCGTGAAGGCCGATGACGCAGGTGCTGAAATGGCACGCTCCGAAAATGGGGCAATTTCGGCCTTCGGGCGCGGCCTCGTGCTCGGTATGCCAGTTTTCCTAAAAGTGTTAACTTGGGTCGGTATGGTCGCCATGTTATGGGTCGGCGGTGGGATCATGGTGCATGGCCTTTATGAACTAGGCTATTCCGCGCCAGAGAAAACCATTCATCACTTCGCAACCTCGGTCGCGGCAGTCGTACCCGTCGTTACAGGTTTTGTAACTTGGTTGGTCAGTGCAGCGATTGCAGCTGTAATTGGCCTGATTATCGGTGCAATAGTTGAACCGATCGCCCATAAAGCGCTGGTCCCAGCCTTCAGCGGTTTGAAGGGCTTGTTCAACCGGAAAGCGTGAAGCGATGATTTGTTAACCTACTTGACCTGAGGCCTATGTTAGGCCATCCGTTATAACAAATGTCAGTAGTACATTCTCCCTCGCGTCATGTCTGCTCCGCAGCCAGTGCACCAACCACCTGGTACCACGCATCAGCAAAGCGCCCCTTTGACCGAACCACCCCCTTGGTTGGGGAAATGACCGCCGATGTCGTGATCATTGGTGCGGGCTTTACCGGTGTTTCTGCCGCGCTTGACCTAGCCACGGCAGGTCTGAATGTGGTCGTGCTTGAAGCCAATGAGATTGGGGCTGGAGCATCTGGCCGAAACGGTGGGCTTGCCTGCTCCGGCTGGCGTCATGATCAGAAGTGGTTGGAAGCGCGCATGGGGCACGAGGATGCACGTCGGCTATGGTTGTTAGCTGAAGATGCGAAAGCTGATCTGGTCGCGCGCATGCATGAACTCCATATCGATGCGGATTGGACCCCGGGGCAGATCCTTGCCGCCCATACACCCGCCTTAATGCAGGAGCTCGACGATGATGCGGACCATATGGCACGCGCTTACGGCCATGAACGTCCAGGTCGCCTCGACAAAGAGCAAGTTGCGCACGCCCTTGGCACATCTGCCTATCTCGGTGGCTGGCGCGATCCATCGGCTGGCCACGTCCACCCTCTCAAGTTGCTCTATGGCCTGATGCAAGCAGCCCTAGTCGCCAAAGCAAATTTGCACGAGTACAGCCGGGTGATCGAAGTTGGGTCTGACGGCGGCAAGCGCTTTGCGAAGACCCCGACAGGACGGGTTGTAGCCGATCATATCCTTTTATGCGGTGACGGCTATCTTGACGGAATTGAGCCCGATGTGGAGGCCCGCGTGCTTCCCATTGGCAGTTTCATCATCGCAACCGAACCACTGCCCGCGAACAGCCAGATCCTACCGCAGCACGATTCTGCCATGGATACGCGCTTTGTTGTCAATTATTGGCGCAAGACAGCAGAACGGCGTTTGATTTTTGGCGGCGGTGAGAAATACACGCCAAGCTGGCCCAGCGATATAGAGAGCTTTGTACGGCGCAATCTGGTGAAAATCTACCCAGAACTCAGCGACATACAGGTCACTCATGCTTGGGGCGGGGCTCTTGGTATCACCCCCACCCGCCTGCCTTACTTGCGTCAGGTCCGTCCTGGTCTGTTGTCGGCGTCAGGCTACTCTGGTCAAGGTGTTGTTCTGGCACCTTATTTTGGACGTATTCTTGCTGCCTGCGTCTTAAGCCAGCATCGCGACTTAGACGTCCTGTCACGCATGCCCGTGCCGCATTTCCCGGGCGGTCGCGCACTTCGCTGGCCGCTTTTGACGGCAGCTATGTCTTGGTATGCGCTGCGAGATAAACTACCGTGAGACGATCCACTGGCTGAGGAGGCCAAGACGTGAAGCTTTCTGAGCCCCGCCTGTTTCGCACCCAATGCCTGATCAATGGCGCTTGGACCGGCACCAGCGACGATGCAATCTATGACCCTGCAACCGGTGACGTCTTGGGCAAGGTCCCAAGACTTGGTCGCGAGGCGGCCGAAGAGGCTGTGGCAGCTGCACATGCTGCGCTTCCTGCCTGGCGGGCCAAGACCGCAAAGGAGAGAAGCGCGATCCTGCGGCGCTGGTTTGACTTGATCCTCATCCACCAAGAAGATTTGGCACAGATCCTTACCGCAGAGCAGGGCAAGCCGATCACGGAAGCGCGCGGGGAAATTGCCTATGCCGGTTCCTTCATCGAGTTTTATGCCGAAGAGGCTAAGCGCATCTATGGCGAAACTTTACCTTCACCAAAGGCGGATAGCCGAATACTCGTATTGCGACAGCCGTTAGGCGTAGTAGCGGCCATTACCCCATGGAATTTCCCTGCCGCCATGATTGCTCGCAAAGTCGGCCCAGCGTTGGCTGTGGGCTGCACCATGGTCTTAAAGCCTGCTCCCGAGACACCCTTTACCGCGCTGGCTTTGGCTGAGCTGGCTTGTGAAGCCGGCGTCCCTGCAGGCGTGCTTAATGTCGTAACTGGTGATGCTGTCGCGATTGGCGAAGTCTGGTGTGCCAGCGATGTTGTGCGGGGTTTGTCCTTTACCGGCTCTACTCCGATCGGCAAGCTCTTGATGCGCCAATGTGCCGATACCGTGAAGAAGCTGGGCCTTGAGCTGGGTGGCAATGCACCCTTTGTCGTATTCGATGATGCCGATCTGGACGCAGCGGTCGAAGGCGCTGTCGCGTCGAAATTTCGCAATATGGGTCAAACCTGTGTGTGCGCAAACCGGATTTATGTGCAAGATCAAATTCACGATGCCTTTGTTGCCAAACTGACCGCAAAGGTTGCCGCCATGAAAGTAGGGCCGGGGACCGAAGACGGGGTTACGCAGGGACCTCTCATCAATCAGGCAGCCCTCGCCAAGGTCCAAAGCCATGTTGCCGATGCCCTCAGCCAAGGCGCGAAGGTTCAAACTGGTGGAAAGGTTAGCGCTTTAGGAGGTACTTTCTTTGAGCCCACCGTCATAACGGGCGTAACGTCGGCCATGAGGTTCGCCCAGGAAGAAACCTTCGGCCCTGTCGCACCAATCTTCCGCTTCCAAACCGAAGCCGAAGCCGTTGCGGCGGCCAATGACACACCATTTGGCTTGCAGGCTTATTTCTATACCAAGGACTTAGCGCGCACCTTTCGTGTTGCTGAAGCATTGGAAGCAGGGATCGTGGGGGTTAACTCTGGCCTGACCTCATCAGAAGGCGTGCCTTTCGGTGGGATCAAGCAAAGCGGCTTGGGACGCGAAGGCTCGCACCACGGGGTCGAAGAGTATCTTGAACTAAAATACGTCTATTTGGGCGGCATTAATTGAACTGAAACTGTGTATAAGTGACGCCCATCCCGCTCGTGTTAATCTTTGTTAACCAGTCTTAGCTTAGACTTAACAAAGTCAATCAAAACGAGCGGATGCGTACAGAAAGTGCCATTAGACTTGTCAGCCTTTTTGGCCCAATGGGGGCGTGATGTCGTGACGGCGGGTGGGGCCGCCGCTGTGGCCGGTTATCTCGCATACCGCTTTGGCAAGCAAAGACGTGTCCCCCTTTCTAGCCCCCGTGCCAGTGCAGCCATCGCTGCCTCAGGTTCTGTCGCGCTCGTCTGGCCGGACAATGACGATGGAGAGGGCTGGGGTGAACCGGAAGAAGAGGCCGATGCCTCGACCCGCGCGACCCTACTAAAACGTCTCGACCTCACGGCAAACAGCCCGGTCGAAGAGCCTTCGACATTCGATATCCTAGAAGCCATGGTAGCCGCCTCTGCTGAACTCGGCACACGCCTCGCGCTCTTGCGCCAAAGGGGCGAAGCCTTCACCCTTTCGGTTTTGGGGCTAGAGGTCATGGGCAAGCCTCATGGTGCGAAAGCCATTGTCTGGCTAACGCCCGGTGCGGCCGCAGGGGACCTTGCAGGCGCTGAGAAAGCCAATTTCCCGGCTTGGCGTACCGACAGCCAGGGTGCGCTGCTCTGGGCCAACACCTCCTATCTGAAAGCGGTAGAAGCGGTCGATTTGGAGGATGCGCGCGCACGCGACTGCGCCCTAGACCAGAAAGCGCGAGACGATGCAGCCCAAGCCGCAAAAGGCCAAGCCTTCGCCTATACGCGGGCAATTACCATTGATGGCAAGCGAAGAATGTTGCGGATCAGCTTGTTCCCGGCAGACGACGGGGCTTCTGGTGTTGCCTTCGATGTTACTGAAGAAATCGAAGTGCGCGACACCTTAGCGCGAGAAGCCAAAGCGCATGAAGAGACGTTGAACCATTTAACCGACGCAGTCGCGGTGTTTGACTCAACCCGTCGCCTGACAACGCACAATAGCGCCTTCTCAAACCTGTGGGGTCTGGAAGATGCGTGGCTAAATGATGGGCCAAGCCATGGCGAATGGTTGGATCGGTTGCGCCAGTCAGCCAAAATTGCCGCAACACGTGACTTTGCAGCATGGAAGGCGAAGGAACTCTCCCACTATCAAGAACCCGGCCTGATCCCGGATGAAACCTGGACCATGCCGGATGGTCGCATCTTGCGTGTCGCGCGGCAACGCCAGCCTTCTGGCGGGCTCTTGATTCTGTTTGAAGACATCTCCGACAAAATGGGCCTGCAGGCACGGTTTAAAACTTTGATTGAGGTTCAGCGCGCGACACTGGACAAATTGGGCGAAGGGGTCGCGGTGTTTACGGCGGACGGGCGACTTTCCTTAGCCAATAGCGCATTTGCCCGGATGTGGGGGCTCGACCAAAGCTTCCTTGATGCGCTACCAGAATTTGATCTGGTTGCAGAGCGCGCGATCCTTGTACACCGCGATCCTGCCTTCTGGAGCGAGTTAAAGGCCCGGATATCTGACCCGTCACCACGTTCGCGTCAGGAAAAGCAAGGTGAGTTTGTCTGCGCCGATGGCACAAGCCTTACTTGGTTGACACGCCCCTTGCCAGATGGTGCAACTTTGGCAGCCTTCGCAGATGTGACGGCTGCCCGCGAAGTGGAGACTGCGCTGCGCGATAAGGCGGCGGCCTTCCAAGACGCAGACCGGCTTAAGACTGAGTTTGTACGCAATGTCAGTTATCAATTGCGTACGCCGCTGACCACCATTGGAGGCTATGCAGAGCTTTTGGCAGCGGGCGTAGGTGGCACTTTGACCGAGTCCCAATCAGACTATTTGAATGCTATCGGATTGGCCTCTGGCCAATTGGAAAAGCTTATTGAGAATATTCTGGACTTGGCCATGATTGACGCGGGCCAGATGTCACTGGACTTGGGTGATGTCAGTTTGGCGGAAACCCTCGAAGTCACAGCGGAAATCGCACGTACCAATTCGGTCAATGACCAAGTTCGAATTGTGGTGGAGTGTGACGATAGCGCTGGGATCATCCGTGCAGACAAGGCCCGCATTCGGCAGATATTGTTCAACCTTGTGTCGAATGCACTGCGTTTCACGGGTAAAGGCGACATGATCACCATTGGCGCGCGTCGGTTTGACGATACAGTCCGCCTCTGGGTGAGTGACACTGGCCCCGGTATCGATATGGCGCGTCAGGCTTCTGCCTTTGAGGGCTTTGCAGATGGCGACCGGCGTGCAGGCGTCAGCCTAGCCTTAGTTAAGCGCTTTGTAGAGTTACATGGCGGCTGGGTTTCTTTGGCGTCCCCTAATGCCAAGGGTGTCACCGTGTCCTGCTATTTGCCAGCTAGGGCTACCCATCTCCATGCAGCGCCAGAGCTGGATCTGGTTAGCTAGTATCTCTTTAGGCGTTCGCATAGGTAGAGTGATCGTGGTCACGGGTGGCCACCGCGCTCGCCAAAGCAGCTTGAATGCCCTTTACGAGAGATTCAGGCGTCACGGGCTTCGCGATATGGACGTCGCAACCAGCATCAAGCGCCTGCACGACGTGTTCGTTCATCGCATTGGCACTGAGCATCGCGATAGGGGTGCGGGGCAGTTGTGCTGTCAACTCAAGAATACGGATCGCCTGAGTGGCCTTAAGGCCATCCATTTCTGGCATTTGCATATCCATCAAGACAACATCAAAATTGCCAGCTTCAAATGCCTCTAAGGCCTTCACACCATTTTCGACCACAGTGAGGTCGACGCCATACGGCTGTAAGATCATCGCCACCACTCGCTGATTAGTCGGATGATCTTCTGCCAACAAAATCCGTAACAGCCGCGACGGCTCGATTTCATCGGTGGCTGCCGGGGTCACAGTAGCTGAATGCGTCGCGCTTAGATTGTCAGAAGCATCCAAGGAAATGGACCGGGCCAAGGGAAGTTTCACCATGAAGGTCGAGCCTTGGTTTGGGACCGACATTACACTTATGGTACCTTCCATCATCTCGGTCAGCGCCTTACAAATCGACAGTCCGAGACCTGTGCCACCAAACTGGCGCGTAATGGACCCATCAGCTTGCTCGAACCGATGGAATAAGCGGGCGCGCGCTTCGCTATCAAATCCGATACCCGTATCGGAAACCTTGATGATTAGAGTTGCAGCGTCCCCATCATTATCTGGCTCGATAAGCTCAACCTGAACTGCGACCCCACCCTCTTTGGTGAACTTCACTGCATTCGACGCGAGGTTGGAAACAATTTGGCGAATTCGAACCGCATCGCCTTTGAACAAGCCGCGCGCATTGGTTCCGAAGGTTAGACTGAAATTCAGGCTTTTCTCATTGGCTGCGGTCTGCATCAAGTGCACGGCCGCCTCGATCGCCTCTTGTAAATCGAACGTATCGACTTCTAGGGACAATTTGCCAGCCTCAATTTTCGAGACGTCGAGAATGTCGGTGAGGAAGCGTTCGAGGGTTTGGCCCGATTGGCGGATTAAGCTGACCATCTCAAACTGTTCGCCGCTCAACTCAGTGCGACCCAGCGCTCCTGCCAAGCCAATCACCCCGTTTAGAGGCGTACGAATTTCGTGGCTCATATTAGCGAGGAAAACACTTTTGGCTCTGCTGGCAGATTCCGCGGCAGCCCGGGCTTGGCGGATTGCAGCTTCAGATCGGCTATTGCGCAGAACATAGGCCAATTGGTGTGTAATCAAGCGCCAGTTGATGGGCTTCACAACAAAAGACGTTGCCCCTGCGGCGAAAGCCAAATCAATAGCCTCCATATCATCACGGCCCGTGATCACGACAACAGGCACACCCATTAGCCGTGGATCGCGCGCCATCGCTTCCATGAGCTCAAAGCCATTCAAATTCGGCATATCGAGGTCAACGAGCGCGACGTCAAAGTCGCCCTTTCGTAGGGTCTCCATGGCGATCAGGCCATCTTCTGCAACACAGACTTCCATGCTCGGACTGGTGAGATGGGAAATGGCAAATTCGCGCAGGATGGGGTCGTCATCGACCACCAAGACCCGCGCGAAGTCCGTCATTACAAAATGGTCAATGCTGGCGGGCGAGGTGTTCATGTGCCCCCCAAGCCTAAAGGACGTAGCGCACAGCAGGGTTGGACGCGCGAACCACGCAGCTTCCGCAGCCGAGCGCTTCGCTTAGTCTTTGGCAGTTGGAGAGGCATAAAGCGCTGCACCATTGCGTTGATCAAACCCCACACCGAGCAAATTTACCGGAATTTTGCAGAAAAATGTCGCAGAAATTCCTTAACTTTGGGTCAAATGAACGTGGAATTTTTTATTTAAGCCCCTAAAATCTCTACACATATCTAGAGTAGCGGCGCGGGGAGTAGGCCTAAATCTTCTGGACTAGAGTCAAGTCAAGGGCGACCGTCAAATTTTTCCCTAATTTGGAGAATATTGCGCTGTCTTTAATAGGCAAAAGGTCAATCAACGGAAAACGTCGCGATTTCCTCACGTAACTGGCCAATGCCAAGATTCTCATGCGATGAGATCGGCAAAACCTCAGGGTGTGCAGCAGGACGCTTCTTCAATGCCTCTTTGGTGGCGCCAAGAACGGCATCCAGCTCCCCTTTCTTCAATTTATCGACTTTTGTGAGGATGATTTGGTAAGATAAGGCCGACGTATCCAGCATGCGCATGACTTCAAGGTCATTAGGCTTAAGCCCATGGCGGCTATCGACCAAAACGAAGGCCCGCTTCAAGGTTGCACGGCCCCGCAGGAAGTCACGCGTCGCTTCGTTCCAGCGCGCAATCTCTGTTTTCGACGCCACCGCATGGCCATAGCCGGGCAAGTCAACAATCCGAATACGCTCTACCTCGTCTTTACCGGCGATGGCAAAGAAAATGAGTTCACGTGTACGTCCAGGTTCGGAGGATGCCCGCGCCAGGCCTTTCCGACCAACTAAAGCATTCACAAGGCTGGACTTGCCGACATTCGAACGCCCGGCAAAGCAGACTTCCGGGGCACCCATTGGCGGCAAATCAGACATGGTCTTGGCCGCCCAGAGGAAACGCGGCTCCAAACGAAACAGCCGTTCTCCTGGCGGGAGATCACGCATCGGAACCATGGGTTCAGACATGATCAGGCCGTCTTTTTCTTGCCAAGCTTGGCAAAAAATTCGTCAATCGGGTTTGAGGTTCCTGACCGCTTTGCAATCACATATTGCTGCACAATCGTGAGCAGGTTGGACCACGTGTAATAGATGACCAGACCAGAGCCGAAGCCTGCGAAAACGAATACGAATATCCATGGCATCAGCGCAAAGATCTGGGCTTGCATCGGATCCGTGGCCGTTGGCTGCATCTTTTGCAAGAGCCAGAACGAGACGCCATACAAGATCGGCCACGCACCAATTGCCAAGAACGTCCCAATGAGCGGCAAGGCTGTTGGGTCATAGGGAAGCAAGCCGAACAGGTTAAAGACAGTCGTTGGGTCCTTGGCTGACAAATCGGGGATCCAGCCATAGAAAGGCGCGTGGCGCAGTTCAAGCGAGATCGAAAGCACTTTGAACAACGCGAAGAAGATCGGCATTTGCAGCAGGGCTGGAATACAGCCGGCGACCGGATTGATTTTCTCGGTCTGGTAAAGCTTCATGGTTTCTTGCTGCTGGCGTTGCACGTCTGCGGCAAAACGTTCTTTGATCTCGGCCATTTTGGGTGCGAGATCGCGCAGTTTCGCAAAGCTCTTATAGCTCGTGTAGACTAGCGGGAAGGTAACGATCTTGATAACCACGGTCACTATCAAGATAGCAACACCAATGTTATTGGCCACCAAACCATTGAAGAACATCAACATCGCGTAGAACGGCTTGGTCAGGAACCAGAGTATACCCCAGTCCACCCCGTCCGCAAACTCGTGCAAGCCCAATTGCTCCCCAAGCGCACGCAATTCCGACACCCGCTTCGATCCAGCGTAGAGGTGCTGGGTTGTGGTCAGGCTTTGGCCGACGCCCAACGCGACAGGGGCAACCAAGTAACTCGACTCAAACACCTCTTCATTAGGCAATTGGGTGACTTTAAACGCCCCCTCAATCCTGGCTTTTTGATCCGGGATGAGGGCTGCGAGCCAATACTTGTCCGTGAATCCAAGCCAACCGCCTAAGGAAGCTTGCTGCAGGGCTTCGCCCTTCTCAAGCTTCTGATAAGTCATTTTTTTGAGCTTGTTGTCAAACATCCCCACCATGCCTTGGTGGTTGACGGGATCAGGTAGCTCTTTGGTTTTGGAATGGCGGCGGATTGCACCGTAGGGCTGCAGCGTGACGGGGGCCGCGCCTGCATTCACGACCGTGTCGGTGACGGTAAAGAGATAATTCTTATCAACCTTCACGACGCGCTTGAACGTCAAGCCTTGGCCGTTTTCATAGGTCAGAGTGATTGGAGTGGCAGGCGTCAGTTTCTCGCCCGCTTTGGCCTGCCAAATCGTGTTGGGTCCAGGCAGTGCACCAGCACTGCCATCTGGGGCAGTAAAGCCAAAGAACGCGTAATAGCCATCTGCTGTTCCTTGCGGATGCAGGAGTGTGACCGCCTTAGAATCCTTTTTGATTGTGTCCTGATAGCGCTTCAAAACCAAATCGTCGAAGCGCCCACCCAAGGTCGACACGGTACCGCTGACAGCATCGGCATCAATGCTAATGCGTTGGCTTAGGCCCAAAGCGTCTGGACGGCTGACCGGCTGACCGGCAGACGCTGCGGCTTGAGCAGGCGTAACAGCTTGCTGAGCTGGAGCAGTCTTTTGTGCGGCAGCTTGCGCCTCGCGCTTTTGCGCCATCTCTGCCTGCCGAGCCTTTTCGCGCGGTATCTCGTAGAAGTATTGAAAGCCCAGAAGGATCGCCAGCGACAAGGCAATCGCGATCGCGAGGTTCTTTGTATCAGGCGCTGAGGGTGGCGGAGACATGGGAGACGGGGACATTGGGGTCCTTGCTATCAGCTTCTAAGATGTGGCTGTGGCGATTGTTACAGATAGAGGGGCAGACTTCGCCGACAGCCTTAAGAACAGGGTAGTCAGGTCGTCAAGCAAAGCAGGCCATTCTGCTGTCACAGTTGCAGTACGTGCGACAGCTACATAGTCAAAACCCGGCCGACCATGAAGCGGCAATAGCTGTAACATTGCCGCGCGCAAGCGGCGACGTGCCCGATTGCGCGTGACGGCATTGCCGACTTTTTTGGAAGCCGTCAGGCCATACCGGATCAGGCCCTTTGTTTCAGCCGCTACATCAGCAGAAGGCCTAGCCTGCAATAACACAAATCGCCCAGCGGCCTTGCGACCCTGAGCGACATGCAAAAACTGACGACGGATGGTCAGCCGATCAATGGTGGCAGGCGGACTAACGGACATGGGACTGCCCAGGCCGCCGATAATCCTAAGCGCTCAAGCGCTTGCGGCCCTTGGCGCGACGACGAGCCAAAACCAGACGACCGCCTTTAGTGGCCATACGGGCGCGGAAACCATGGCGACGAGCGCGGACGAGGTTAGATGGTTGAAACGTGCGTTTCACGGTTGTTACTCCTGGCGGACAACCGCCTTGATCGAGAAGAAATTTGAACGCGCGCTGTTACCGAGCGCGTGGCGAAGAGTCAATCTCTGCACGCAGGCAGAGACTTCCATTCAGAGGTTAGAACTGCTTTCTAAAGCTCAACTCCACAGAACGGCCGCGTGGTGCCAGCAAGGCCTTTTGATAAGCTTCGGGCGTATTGCCTGCAGAGTCGCGGACGCTCTGAGCAGAATCTATCAGATTGTCGACTCGCAAGATCAATCGAGACCCTTTCAAGAAGGGTGCTTTCTTGACCCAGTTTGGACGCGCTTCGAAGTTTAAGAAGCCGCGCAAATTGACGGCAAATAGATCATCAAAGTAAAGGTCCGTCGCGCCAGGGACCCCGCTTGCACTGGCAATAATCTTGCTCTGCCCGCGCCATTCCCCGAAAGCGCGGAAGCCAATCCCCATATAGGACCAACCGCCATTAAACTCGACTGTGTGACGGCGTGAGCCACCACCGTCATCAACAGCTGCCCCTTCGAGCAAATCCAGCTTTGGCAAATTGGGGGCCAGAACGATGGAGTCTTCCAGCTTGAGGGAATGGAAGATGGAGATGCTCCAACGACCGGCCTGACCACCTTGTCCACCGCCAAAGCCGCCGCCGCCAAAGCCACCACCGCCGAAGAAAACCCCGGCGGGAGGCCCACCGCGCCCACCAAATCCGCCGCCAAATCCGCCTGGAGTGCCCGTGGCGGGACGTTGACCGGCTGGTTGGCTGGTTTGACCTGTTGTTGGTGTACTCGTTTGGCTCGCACCCGTTCCAGCGCTAGATCCGCCTTGGGTTCTGCTAGGAGGCGTCGCGGTACTTTGTAGCCCATTGCCACTTGCGTTCTGGGGAGTTGGCGGGCGTTGTCCACCACCACCTGGACCACGCCCCATCTGTGGACCGAAGCCTTTGGAAAAGGAAAAGCCATAGCGGAAAATTGTACTGTCAGCGGAATCGTAATTGATCGGGCGCTGGTCAATCCCCGTGAGAACGCCGGCACTATTGCGTTCAAACCGGCGCGGATAAGCAGCCTCTAATGCGGGCGTTAGAAGTGGAAATGAAGCGATGGTGTCTTCGCTGGAATTAACTGCATAACTGAGTGTCAGATCGAGGCCTTCGAACTTGGCGGGCGAATAATTCACACTGAACGTGGTATCTGCGCGGCTTTCCGCCTTTAGGCCGGAGTTTCCGCCGCTTGTGCGATTGACCAAAACAGTTTGGCCGGTTTGAAAATCAAAAACCGCGGACCCCGGCGTGACGAGAACAGGATTACCCAATTGCTGAATGCTAGGCGCGGCTTCTGAAGCATCATAAGCCATGGAAAGGCGAACCGTGCTGATCGGGGACCAATTGACGCCGAGCCCACCTCCTTGCAGACCGCCAAAATCTGACAGGTCGGTGTAAAAGCTGTTCACGCTGACACTCAAATCGCCAAACTTTTCACCAAAGCCCGAACGCCGACTGGTTACAGGGATCGAGAGATTGCCCCGCGCCGTCACATCACCCCGGCTGAGATTGGTGAGCGTGACCAGCCCATTGCGGAAGGACTCCGAATCGAGCTGGCGATCTTGATAACCAATGCGGAAGGATCCCCGGATCGGCCCCGCTGGCACATCAAGAAGCGGCCCGGTTGTATTGTAAATCGCTTCAAAAACGCTGGCCGTAGAATTGGATGTCTGTGGCTGCGTCAAGGCAGACAGTGTTTTGGTATCTGACTTTGTTTGATCAGCAGAGCCTGTGGCCGTCCACTGCCAGCCGGCGGTTGTGCCGTTAACAGTGACAGCTGCACGCGAGGTGTCGACTTTTGACGTGCGCTCGATGGGCGTGATCGCGACCGGCAGCCCGGTTGGGGTAGGGGCTAGACCCAACAGACTTTGACTTTCGTTTGAGTCAAAGCGGAGGTCGAAGGTGGCCCCCATCGATTTTCCGAAATTGCGATTGTAACTGATGCCCAGCTCTGCGGCCTGTGTCTCTGGTAAAAGCGTCCTAAACGCAGAACTGGTTGGCGATGTGGCACGACGTACGCCACGCTCAGCCTCTGTGACGCTGTTCTGACTTGACACCTCTCCATTGATCGACAAGCGCCCTTTGGCCCCGATGGTTAACAAGCCAAGTTCCAGTTCACCGCGCGATTGCTCACCTTCCGCCGCTGTCCCTGCGCTCAACTCCGTCGTGATAGCACGAAAATTGTCTTTCAGAATGAAATTGATAACGCGCTGATCCGCCGAATAGCCATATTGGAGCGCGGTCGATTCAGGGAAAATCTCAACACGCAAAATTGCTTCTGAAGCAAGGCCTTGCACATCCCGGAAGCTGCCGATGCGGCGACCATTCAGCAAGATAACAGGCGGACCGCTGCCACGACCACGACCGGAACCTGCGCGCGGCCCTAAAGCTGCCAGTACCTCAGCAATGTTGGAAGCCCCGAGGGCTGTGATTTCAACTGGGTCCAAAGTGGTTTCTGGGACAGCATCTCCGGGCACAGAGTTTGGGCCACGCTGTGCACGCACCACAATTTCATCGACCGGCTGTTCTTCGACGGCGGTTGCTGGATCCACGGGTTGGGCCGTTACGGGGACAGAATTAGCTTTGGCTGGCTGCAGCGAGGCGGTTTGGGCCAAAAGTGGCGTTGAAACAACAAAAGGCAAAAGCGCAGCCGCGCTGCTTAAAAGTACGAAACGGATGGACATCGGGGAGACCTATTTTTCTTTTTGGACGGCTTTAAGCCAGCCAGTTGGAATTTTGCTTAGCGTGTTCAACGTGGCTATACGTCTATTCCGTCGCATAAGATGATGACAAAGTTGTTATGATAAAAACGAGTGCTAACGGACCATTTTGCCAAAGGTTCAGCGAGTAACAGCTTCCCATATAGGACTTCAATTCCAGGCCGAAAGATGATGAGCAGAATCAATCGACAGATTATCTTGATCGAAGGCCCAATCGGCGCAGGCAAAACCAGCCTCGCCCTGCGGCTGGCGGAGGATTTGGAAGCTAAAGGACTAGAAGCCCGTGCTTTTCTGGAGTTCGATCCCGATCACCCTATCCGAACGGAGCAAGTCGATCTTTTGTCGGGTCGGGAGCCTGAGCCCAGAGCGTATGGGCTAGAACCTTGGGCGCGACTGGCGGCCCAGTGTGTTGTCAATCGGGGAATTGTTTTACTAGATGCGACCTTGATCCAAAACACACTGCTGCCCGCTTTTGCCGCTGGTGTGCCTGAAGAACAAATTCTTCACCTTGCCACGACGCGCCTAGCCGCCTTAGCCAAGGCCAAACCAATGGTCCTATATCTACATGTGGACGATATGGCCGACCACCTCGAGCGGTTGCATAGGTCAAGCACGCCGTCATGGTCTGCAGGCAATTTGGCATGGATCGACGCGACTGCGTGGGCGCAGGCTAGAGGTCAGAGGGGCATGCCAGCCTTGATCGGCTTTCATGAAGCTTGGCAGATTTGGGTAGAGACTTGGCTGTCACAACTTGGCGATACAAGTCTGGTTCTTCGTGCCCGCAGCGAAGAGACCACCTCCTTAAGCCAACTTGTTTTAAATCATGCAGCTAAACCCAGCTGAATGAAGCTATTTTGCTACTTCACCTGACGAGAAACGTTGACGAAGCGGTCACTCTCTTCCATGTCACAGACAGGTTATCTGGGGATGAGCATGGCAGGTCCACAAGCACACGATAAGCGCCCTTTGTCGCCACACCTGCAAGTCTGGCGTTGGCACGTGACGATGGCGACATCGATTTTTCACCGGGCATCGGGCGTTGCCCTCTACTTGGGCGCAATGGTTCTAACTGCGTGGGTGATGGCCTTGGCAAGCGGCCCTGAAGCCTATGGGGCATATATGGCCTTCTTGATGAGCCCGCTGTGTCTCTTGATCCTTTTTGGCATTACAGCAGCGGCCTGCTATCATTTGGCCAATGGCATCCGCCACTTAGCTTGGGATGCTGGCAAAGGGTTTGACCCGAAGGTGTCCACCGCGACAGGTTGGGCGACGATCATCGCCGGTGCCGTCGGGGCTGTTTTGGTTTTTGCACTCGCATTTTTGGCTTAAGAGGCAGACGATGACCCATTCATTACGTACGCCATTGTCTCGCGCCCGTGGCCTTGGTTCGGCCAAGCATGGCGTTGGCCATTTTATCCAGCAACGCGCGACCGCAATTTTCCTAACCGTCCTGTTGCCTTGGTTTGCTTTATCGGTCCTTTTGGGAACCGATGGCAGCTATGACAGCGTCATTGGCTGGATGAAGCACCCACTCAATGCTGCCGGGACCGCCCTTTTGGTTCTAACCGGTTTGTTCCACATGCGCCTCGGCATGCAGGTAGTGATCGAAGACTACATCACTGGGCCTGTTGCGCGCACTGTATCTTTGCTCGCCAACACGGCCATCCCCGCTATCTTAGCAGTCATCGCGATCCTTTCGGTCGCCAAAGTATTCGTTGGAGCTTAAGCCCATGACGGCGGACTATCAGTGGAATGACCATACCTTCGATGTTGTTGTTGTCGGCGCTGGCGGCTCTGGGCTGCGCGCCGCTTTGGGTTCGGCCCAAGCCGGCTTGAAAACAGCTTGCATCTCAAAGGTCTTCCCGACCCGGTCACACACGGTGGCGGCCCAAGGCGGAATCTCTGCAGCGCTCGGTAATATGGGCGAAGATGACTGGCGCTGGCATATGTTTGACACCGTGAAAGGTTCAGACTGGCTGGGCGACCAAGATTCCATTGAGTATCTGACCCGCAATGCGCCTGCAGCGGTCTATGAGCTCGAGCATTGGGGCGTGCCCTTCTCACGAACCGACGATGGCAAAATCTATCAGCGCGCCTTCGGCGGTATGACCCGCAATTATGGTGAAGCGCCTGTTCAGCGCACCTGTGCTGCCGCCGACCGCACCGGCCACGCCATCTTGCACACGCTTTACGGCAACTCTCTGAAATATGACGTTGAGTTCTTCATCGAATATTTCGCCCTTGACCTGATCATGGACGAGACCGGTGCCTGCATCGGTGTGACAGCTTGGGAATTGGCGACAGGCAAGCTGCACCGCTTCCGCGCCCAGCGCACAGTTCTGGCTACTGGCGGCTATGGCCGTGCTTATTTCAGCTGCACCAGCGCGCACACCTGCACTGGCGACGGCAATGCCATGGTATTGCGGGCAGGCCTGCCTTTGCAGGATATGGAATTTGTGCAATTTCACCCAACCGGCATTTACGGTGCAGGCTGCCTCATCACCGAAGGCGCACGTGGCGAAGGTGGCTATCTGACCAATTCGGAAGGTGAGCGCTTTATGGAGCGTTATGCGCCGACCGTGAAGGATTTGGCTCCACGAGATATGGTCTCTCGGGCGATGACGATGGAAATCCGCGAAGGCCGCGGCGTTGGCCCTGGCAAGGATCACATCCACCTCCACCTCGACCATTTGGATCCAGCCATTTTGGCCCAACGTCTACCCGGGATCTCGGAAAGCGCCAAAGTGTTTGCTGGCGTGGACGTCACTAAAGAGCCGATCCCAGTTTTGCCAACCGTGCATTATAATATGGGCGGGATCCCGACCAATTATCATGGCGAAGTGCTAACCAAAGTCGGCGGCGACCCCGACCAAGTTGTTCGTGGCCTTATGGCCGTTGGTGAAGCCGCTTGCGTGTCGGTCCATGGGGCCAATCGTTTGGGCTCTAACTCCTTGATCGACTTGGTCGTGTTTGGCCGCGCTGTCGGCTTGCGCTGTGGTGAAACCGTTCAGTCAGGTGCCCGCCAGCCAGAACTTACAAATGAGATGACCGACAGCCACTTGGCCCGTCTAGACCGGTTCCGCCAAGCCAAGGGCGGCACGCCCACGGCAGCGCTTCGCTTGCAGATGCAGAAGGTGATGCAGAACCACTGCGCGGTTTATCGTGAAGGTGAAACCTTGGACGAAGGCTGCAAGGAGATGGATAAGGTGTTTTCTGGTGCACCAGATATCGCCATCACCGACCGCTCCATGATCTGGAACTCTGACCTCGCTGAAGCCATGGAATTCGACAATTTGCTGAGCCAAGCCATGGTGACCATGTATGGCGCGGCAAACCGGACTGAGAGCCGCGGTGCCCATGCCCGTGAAGACTATTCAGACCGCGACGACGTTAATTGGATGAAGCACACGCTCACCTGGTATGATGAGGCAACGGGTTCGGTCAAAATCGACTATCGCCCTGTGCATATGAACACCATGAGCAACGACGTGGCTACCATCCCACCGAAGTTGCGGGTTTATTGATCGACAATTGGCGACAATCGTTTTGGGTTGGCGCAACCACCACGATAAAGACCAGCCCCATGCTCATGTGCTGATCCGTGGCAAGCGCGCCAGCGGGGATGATCTGATGACCCTACGCAAGGTCATCAACTATGGCACTCACGACCAAATCTGCCATGGCCGGGCTGAGGGCTTTGTCGAAGACCACGTCACCACTAGCCTGGGCAAGCATGCCATCATCAATCGCGGCTTAGGATATGGGGCATTGGCCGTAAAGGCTAGCCAGTAGCATCTTAATCAACCTGCGCCCTTTCATCTCGATCGGGATGAAATCGTCCATCCACCGGGCTGATCTATGATAAATTCCTGATCAGGAATTTTTTAGTTGTGGCATAAGATGAATCTGTGTATTTTCCTGATCGGGAAGTTAAATTGACCAATACCATGACCCCTGTCACTTTCGGAAAAGCGGTACGTAGCGCGCGCAAAGCACAAGGCTTGCGCCAGGACCAACTGGCTGGCGCAGCGGGCGTCGGCGTACGCTTTGTTATTGAGTTGGAGGCTGGCAAGGCCAGTATTCAATTGGGCAAGGCGCTGGCAGTGGCGGCAGCGCTGGGGCTTCAGATGGATGTCACGGGACCAGCGCCATGAGCCGCCTGTCTGTCTGGTGGGAGGGCCAGATCGTTGGCACCCTGTTTCGCGACGCCGATGGCGATTTAGGATTTTTCTATTCATCAGATTGGCTGGCGCAGCCTGCTGCCAGAGCAATTTCGACCGCCCTGCCCTTGCGCATTGAGCCTTATGGCCGTCGCCAGACGCGCAGCTTCTTTGCCGGCCTACTGCCCGAAGAAGGCCAAAGGGATGCCGCAGCCAGTGCACTTGGCTTGTCCCGGAGCAATGACTTTGCTCTGCTGGACGCCATGGGCGGTGATGTCGCAGGCGCTTTGGCGATTTGGCCGGAGGGGCAGGCAGCGCCGGTCTATCAGCCTGCTTATGAGCCCGAACCACTCACCGAAAGTGCTCTCGCTAAGATACTAGACTCCCTGCCCCTGCGCCCATTGCTGGCAGGGCAAGCAGGACTGCGACTATCGTTGGCAGGAGCGCAAAACAAAGTTCCTGTGGTGGTGCGCGATAACCAAATTTGCCTGCCGTCGCCGGGTCAACCAACTACCCATATCCTTAAGCCGGAGATGACCAGATTTGCAGGGAGCGTCGAGAACGAAGCTTTTGTCATGCGACTGGCAAAGGCGATTGGCCTGTTGGTCGCACCTGTTGATCCCCGCGTGGTGCAGGGCCGGAAGTTCCTGCTGATCGAGCGATATGATCGCCAACTTGGCCCCGATGGTTCGATGCACCGCGTGCATCAGGAAGACTTCTGCCAGGCGCTTGGCCATCAATCTGAAAGCAAATATGCCGCCGAGGGCGGGCCTACCTTCAAGACCAGCTTTTCACTGGTGCGCAGCGTTACCACCAGACCTGCTATAGAGGTGTTGAAGCTGTTGGATGCCACTATCTTCAACCTGATCATCGGCAACGCCGATGCGCATGGAAAGAACTTCAGCCTGCTTTATTCGCCAAGCGATGGAACGGTGCTCGCCCCACTCTACGACCTTCTGTGCACAATGGCCTGGCCTCAAGTCGCAACCCGAATGGCGATGAAGATCGGTGGAGCCGGAGCCTTGGAAGAGTTATCACCCCGAGCATGGGAGAGGTTTTCTGAGGATGCCGGATTGCGCATGCCTTTTGTGCGCAAGCGGGTCCTAGAGCTTTGCCAGTTGGTAGCTGGCGCGCTTCAGGACACAGAAAAGGACCTTGAGGATCGCGATCTTTCGGGTGGCACAGTCAGATCACTTGGTGCGATCATTGCCAAGCGCGCCGCGGGGGTGGCCAGTGTTTCAGACCCAAAGACTGCCTAGCACATGCCACAGCTTCCTGCAGACCAGCCATTGTGCGATTTTTCACTGACCCATGAAACTTCAGCTCGACGGACCCTCGGCGCAGCTGCGCCTCACTGGGAAACACATCGTAACCGATCGAACAGGCAGCAGAGATCTGTGGAGAAGTCGGGCCCCTAGCACCAAGTTGCGTGGGTAAAGTCGTGGGCAGAAATCAGGGTGATCATTCAATCCCTGTTTTATTTGGAAAAGTATCAAAACCGGTGGGGCAGGAGATCTTGTGTGTTCCTCTCCGTATCTCGACATGTCTCAAGCTCGAAAGATCGAGGTAGTTTGGTCATTATTGAGGCGATCATGTTAGTGCCAATAATTGTCGGAATTGTGGGTTTTGCATCGGCCTATTTACCGCTTCCTGAGCGGGTGCGCGGCACTTGACCCAAGCCATTACATGGATGTCTGGCCAACCCTACCCCCGCTCATCCTTAGGCGAGCCCATCACGATGTAGCTGGTGATGGTGGAAACTTGCGGCAGAGCACCAAGGACTTCGGTGTGGAAATGCTTATAGGCGGGCAGGTCTGTCGTCTCGACCCGCAACAAATACTCCACTGTGCCGGTTATATTGTGGCATTCACGCACTTGCGGTGCGCGTTTGATTGCAGCCTCAAAATCCGTCTGCTCCTGCTTGGTATGGCGGGACAGACCCACCGTCACATAGGCCAGAAAGCCAATGCCGAGGGCGGCGGAATTCAACTGTGCGCGATAGCCTTGGATGATGTCTCGCCGCTCTAATTCCTGCACACGCCGGAGGCAGGCTGAAGGCGACAGGCCCACTTTGCCCGCGAGGTCGACATTGCTGATGCGCGCGTCATGCGAAAGAACGCGCAATATTCTTCGATCTGTCTCATCCAAAGTACTCATAACATGTGTAGTTTTAGCCGTGACTACTGAATTTGCAAGAACATGCGATCATTTAACGCATAAAATTGCGTCATGATGACACAAGAACTTTTCCTCGGCCTATGCGGCTTTGCCCTCGTTTCCTCAATCACGCCAGGGCCCAATAATCTGATGTTGATGGCGTCAGGCACCAATTTCGGCTTTGCCCGCACTCTGCCTCACATGTTGGGTGTTTCGATTGGCTTTGTTGTAATGACTGTCCTGATCGGCCTTGGCTTGGCGCAAGTCTTTGTAAGCTTCCCGATTGCCTACACGGTCCTGAAAGTCGGGTCAGTGGCCTATTTGATCTATTTGGCTTGGAAGATTGCCACAGCGGCAGCGCCAAAGGGTGATGCGGCTTCGACGGCGAAACCCTTCAGCTTCTTGCAGGCGTGTCTATTCCAATGGGTGAACCCAAAAGCTTGGACCATGTCCCTCATGTCCGTCACCGCTTATGTACCAGCAGATCAGCCAATGATTGGTCTTTTAATTGTGGCTTTGGTGTTTGGCGCAATCAATTTGCCAACAGTTGCCCTATGGGCCTTTCTGGGAATGCAAATGCGGCAATTCCTGCAAGACCCGGTCAAACTACGCGCGTTCAACATCATTGCCGCATTGACGCTTTTAGCGTCGCTTTACCCTGTGGTGACGCACGATTTGCTGGCCCATCCGGCGTTGGCGACACCCTAAGGCTTAGACTGCGGGCAACTCAAGGACGAAGCGCGCACCGCTGCGGTCTTCACGATTTTCAGCCCAGACGGCACCGCCATGGCTCTCGGCAATCTGGCGGGCAATGGCCAAGCCAAGGCCCGAATGTTTGCCAAAGGCGGCTTGGCCTTCTTCCCCGGCACTGGTTGGGCGGTGAGTGTAGAAGCGATTGAAGATGCTCTGCAGGGATTCTTCTGGAATACCGGGGCCTTCATCTTCAACCGTGATCCGGATTACCTTTCCGTCCCGCGCGCCGAGTAAAACAACTTTGCCGTCTGTCGGTGAGAACGACAGTGCATTATCGAGTAAATTCGTCAGAATGCGTGAAATTGCTTCTTCCCGCCCGCTTACCGCCAAGCGGTCTGTCTCATCTGGGTGGCGTACAACAATTTCAACTTCGCGAGCGTGACCAATCGACCCATAGGCTTGAGCCATGTCATCGATCATATCGGCCATAAAGAATTTTTGCTGACTGGCGCGAGCCAGCTCTGCATCCAGGCGGGATGCATTGGCGATATCTGTCACCAAGCGGTCGACCCGTCGGGCATCATTCAAGATAATCGATTCAAGCTTGGCCTTACTACTCGGCGTCGTCGCACGGGGCAGGAGTTCTGCAGCATTGCGGATCGCTGCCAAGGGGTTCTTTATCTCATGGGCTACGTCAGCGGCAAAGCTCTCATTGGCGTCGATGCGGTCTTGCAACGTTGCGGTCATCGCAGCGAGAGCATCTGCCAAATCCCCGATCTCATCTGGCCGCTTTCGAAGCGCATCGGCATCCAATTCCTGTGCCCGGCCGCTGCGCACATTGTCTGCGGCGGCGGCTAAACGGCGCAGCGGCACGGCGATCGACCAAGCCAACATACTAGCAGAGATTGCCGTCACCAAAATGGCAGAGAAAATAAACGGGTAAAGTGCACGCCGTTCTGCTTCTACGATCTCGCTAACGTCACCGCTTTCAAGCGTCAAAACCCCCACGACAGCGCGAATGCGCTGAATGGGGACCGTAACAGAAACAACCCGGCGGCCATCTTCATCAAAGCGTTCGCTTTGAACAATATTGCCTTGCAGGGCGGTGGAAACTTCCCGGATCAGCGCCTTTTTAGGATCGTCACTGGCCCCTTGGATAAAGACCCGCACATTGGAAACCGCTTTGCCTGCTACTTCCCCAATATCGGGTGCTGCAGGCCCTAGTGGAGGCAATTCGCGCACATTGACAATATCATCAAGGATCGTGCTGTCAGCAATCGGGCGCAAGTCGCGGCTGAATAGGCGCAGGCGTGCACCCGGCTCACGTGACAACCGCCTCAGAATAGCTCGGGCGCGGCCCTCATCCAAAACAGGTACGGCGTCAGCTGGAATGGCTGCTTCGGCCAAGACACTGGCAATGGTTGAGCCCTGCGCGCGCAAGGCGTCCATACGCGCCTTTGTCAGGCCAGATCGCAACTCGTTGAACAGAAGTGAGCCCAGCACCAAAATAACGATGCCGGCAAAGTTGGCTATAAAGATAATGCCCGCAATACCGCCACGGCGGCGTTGCCTCCGGGTTTTTCCGAAGGGTGCCTGAGGCTTCCTTTTAGGATTCTTTGTAGCGATAGCCGACCCCATAAAGCGTCTCGATGGCATCAAACTCACCATCAACTTCGCGGAATTTCTTGCGCACACGCTTCACGTGGCTGTCAATGGTGCGGTCATCGACATAGACGCTGTCGTCATAGGCAGCGTCCATCAACTGATCGCGGCTTTTTACAAAGCCTGGCCGTTGGGCGAGCGCTTGCAACAAGAGGAACTCGGTCACCGTAAGGCGAACTGGCTTGCCCTTCCAATAAGAAGCATGGCGATTGGGGTCCATGGTCAAGGAGCCGCGCGTGACGACCTTCTTGTCGTCTTCCGACGGACTTCCTTCATCTTCTACTGCGTCAACTGGGCGAGAGCGACGAAGAACTGCCTTCACCCGTTCCGACAGCAAACGCGTCGAGAAGGGTTTGCGGATGAAATCATCAGCACCGACCGAGAAGCCGATTACCTCATCAATCTCATCATCCTTCGACGTCAGAAAGATAACGGGCACGTCTGAACTTTCCCGAACACGGCGCAATAATTCGACGCCATCCATGCGCGGCATCTTGATATCAAGGATCGCAATGTCAGGCGGGTCCGAGATCAATGCCGGCAGAGCTGTGGCACCGTCCGGATAGGTTCGCACGTCATAACCTTCACTCTGAAACAGAATTTCCAGGGAAGCGCGGATGTTTTCGTCGTCATCGACCAGAGCAATTGTCGTCATAAGCCCACTTATAAGGCGGTTTGTGGCCGCATGTTACCCCTCGCAAGGCAAGATTATGGCGAATAAAGTGTTTATGAGACGCTAAGCTGCGCAAATAAAAGGCTAGCTTGCCTTAGCGCGCTCTTCCAAGTCGAGCATCTCGTCAAGATAGGCCATGGCTAGATCTGTCAGCTCAAACTGCGGTTCGGTCCAAAAGTCCTCAACCCCACTCGGAATGGCGGCATCTAGGACCGCGTGAATTTCGCTTTCATCATCATTCCACAGGATGGACACATCAGCCAAGCGAGCGGCTTCGCGCCCAAGGCTTTGGGTTATCACCGCATCATCCATGCGCTTGGCGCTGACCCGCAATAGCGTCAAGCCACCACCAATATCCTCCGAAATGTCCGCATAGGACAGGATTGCATTGAGCAAAGCCCCTGAAGGCGGGGCCACTGGCACGGCCACTGGGGCAGTCTTTGGCTTAGCGGCGCGACGACGGGACTTTGGGTAAGATAAGATGGTCATGTTCAGGTCTCACTCTGTGTGTGAGTTGGTTATGCACCGCCACTACGACAAAATCGGGCGTAGAATTTGACCACAATGAGTCTGCAATGAGTCCACCGATTATTTGGAGGAGGCCTTGGGCGGATGAGGTGCCGTTCACCATTGTTAGGCAGCAGCGAGTCCTATATGCGGTCCGTCAATCAGCCGACGAAAGTTCCCGCTCCCATGACCAGCCATACAGACCTTGCAAACGCCATCCGCTTTCTTTCGATGGATGCCGTTCAGGCGGCCAATTCTGGCCACCCCGGTATGCCCATGGGCATGGCAGATGTGGCAACAATCCTGTTCACCAAGTTTCTGAAATTCGACGCCAAGGCCCCGAACTGGCAAGATCGCGACCGCTTTGTGCTCTCGGCTGGCCACGGCTCGATGCTGATTTACTCACTGCTTCATCTTACTGGCTATGAAGCCATGACGATGGACCAATTGAGGCGCTTCCGCCAAATGGGTGCCCTTACAGCGGGCCATCCTGAATATGGCCATGTGCCAGGGGTTGAAACGACAACCGGCCCCCTAGGCCAAGGCATTTCAACTGCCGTCGGCATGGCAATGGCCGAAGCCCATTTGCGGGCAACTTTGGGCGCAGATGTTTGCGACCATCACACATGGGTTATCGCGTCGGACGGCGACTTGATGGAGGGGATCAGCCATGAAGCGATTTCCTTGGCAGGCCACCTCCGCCTGAACCGCCTGATCGTTTTATGGGACGATAATGAGATCTCCATCGATGGGGCTTTGTCGGTGGCCGAGACCGGCGACCAGCTTCAGCGCTTTGATGCCGCTGGCTGGCAAACAAGTCGGGTTGATGGCCATGATCCAGTTGCGCTGGAAGCGGCTATGACCGCGGCCATTTCGTCTGACCGGCCGGTCCTGATTGCCTGTCGCACCCAAATCGGCTTTGGCTCTCCCAATTTGGCAGGAACCGCCAAGACGCACGGGTCGCCGCTTGGCGCTGGCGAGATTGAAGCGACACGCAAAGCGCTTAACTGGCCACATGCACCATTTGTTGTGCCCGACGAAATTCTAGCTGACTGGCGCGCCGCTGGCAGTCGCGGAGCGCAAGCCCATGCAGATTGGCAAGCACGCTTGGCAAAGCGCGCGGATCGCACTGCAATCGGCGACCTTTTGAACTCAAAGATCGACCATGCGCAACTGCGCACCCTCATCGAAGCCTATTGTGCCACAATGGCCGACAAAGCCCCTTCACTTGCGACCCGCGAGAGCTCTGGGGCAGCCTTGGAAGTTTTGGTTCCAGCCCTTGACCTGCTCATGGGCGGTTCGGCGGATTTGACCGGTTCGGTCAACACAAAAGTAGCCGGCATGAAAGGCTTTGGGGCGAACGCCTATCAAGAGCGCTACGTCCATTATGGCGTGCGCGAACATGGCATGGCGGCGGCCATGAACGGCATGGCCCTACATGGCGGCGTGGTGCCCTATTCTGGAACCTTCCTCGTGTTTGCCGACTATTTACGTCCAGCCCTGCGCCTAGGTGCACTGATGGAAATTCGCACCATCCATGTCTTGACCCATGACAGTATTGGCTTGGGCGAAGATGGGCCAACCCACCAACCTGTTGAAACCTTGGCTTCCTTGCGGGCCATCCCCAATGTCAACGTATTCCGCCCTTGTGATCCCGTTGAAGTCGCTGAATGCTGGGAATTAGCTTTGCTGGCCCCGAAGACTCCATCGGTCTTGTCCTTGACCCGCCAAAAGCTCGCCTTCCAACGCAAAGACGGCTCGCCAACCAATCGCAGTGCACAGGGTGCCTATGTATTGTCACCAACGAGCCTGCCAGAAAAAGCGGTCTTGATCGCAACGGGTTCAGAAGTTGAGATTGCGATGAACGCCCAAGCCAAATTGGCGGAAGCCGGGATTGGCGTGCGTGTAGTGTCAGCCCCTTGCCTCGAGTTATTTGAGAGCCAAACTTCAGCCTATCAGAACGAAGTTCTTGGTGGCGATCTTCCGAAGATCGCAATAGAAGCGGCCGTTCGCTTCGGCTGGGATCGCTGGATTGGCCCGACGGGGACCTTTATCGGCATGAAAGGCTTTGGTGCGTCTGGGCCTTATCAAGCCCTCTACGCCCATTTCGGCATCACCAGCGAAGCCATTTGTGCCGCCGTTGAGGCGCTTGGCTGATCTTGGCTGAGCCACGCGTCTCGATCCTTATCGTCGCTTACAAAAGCAGGGCGCACTTACCGCGCTTGTTTGATTGTCTCGACGCGCAGACTTTTTGCGATTTTGAGACGATACTGATCGACAATGCTTCGCCAGACGGCACCGGTCCCGATGTGGCAACTCAAGCGCGCGCGACCCAATTTGTAGCGAATGCGCACAATACAGGCTTTGCAGCGGCCAATAATCAAGCAGCTAGGCTCGCCCGCGGTCATTGGGTGATCTGCCTCAACCCGGATGCCTTTCCAGAGCCAAACTGGCTCGAGGCGCTAATGGCCGCAATCAAGGTTTACCCGGATGTGACAGCCTTTGGCTCCACCCAGATCCTGGACGAGGATGCGCGCCTATTGGATGGGGCGGGCGATGTCTATCATGCATTTGGCATTCCCTTCCGAGGCGGCTATCGCAAGCCTTGGCCAAGTGACTTGGTCGATGGGCAGACCTTTAGCCCATGTGCAGCAGCTTCCATGTGGCGTGCAGACCAGTTTGCCCAGTTAGGCGGGTATGAGGAAAGCTTCTTTTGTTACTGTGAAGACGTTGACCTCGGCTTTCGTCACCGTTTGGCGGGTGGCCAGGTCATTCAATTGGCTGACGCACATGTCCGTCATTTGGGCTCTGCGTCCAGCGGGCGTTTGTCAGAATTTGCCGTCTATCACGGCACGCGCAATAGGCTTTGGACTTTTGTCCGCAATATGCCGGTGGCCCTGTTTTGGTTGTTGCTGCTGCCCCATCTAGGGGCAACCCTCTTGTTGTGGGCGCACACGGCTTGGCGCGGCGCAGGCGGCGCCTATGGCCGTGGATTGGCAGATGGCCTCAAAGGGTGGGGCACTGCTTGGCAAGCCCGAAAAGCCATCCAAGCCAATCGCAAAGTCAGCCTAAGAGCTTTAGCTGGCCAATTTGCCTGGTCGCCATTTACCCTTTTGAAGCGCGCGATTGTCCTGCGTCAGATCACTCGACCGTAACGGACTTCGCGAGGTTGCGGGGCTGATCTACGTCTGTACCTTTGGCCACTGCGACATGATACGCCAGTAAGTGGATCAAAGGCGAATAGACAATCGGGGCCACAAATGGATCGGCTTTTGGTGCCTCGATCGTATAGCGCGCGACATCGCCTGCTTCTTCAATCCCCAGAGCATCCGAGAACAACGTCACACGACCCTTGCGCGCCGCAATTTCTTGCACGTTCGAGATGGTCTTTTCAAACAAATGGTCATGCGGAGCGATGGCAAAGACCGGCGTAACTTCGTCGATCAAGGCAATCGGACCATGCTTCAACTCACCTGACGCATAGCCTTCGGCATGAATATAGCTGATTTCCTTGAGCTTTAGTGCCGCTTCCAACGCTATCGGATAAGCCATGCCGCGACCAATATAGAGAATCGACCGGGCGTGACTGGCTTCTTCTGCTGCTGCCGCAATGGTAGATTCAACCTTGAGAGCTTCACGAATAAGGCGCGGGGTTTCCATCAACAGATGCGCCAGACGGCGCTCTTCATCGCGGTCAATCTTCTTGCGAGCCAAAGCTGCGGCAACCGAGATTGCTGCAAGGGCAGACAATTGCGCCACAAAAGCTTTTGTTGAGGCCACACCGATTTCAGGCCCGGCCAAGGTCGGCAGCACGGCATCTGCTTCGCGCGCGATCGAGCTTTCAGGAACATTGACGACTGCAATCGTCTTCCAACCCTTCCGCTTGCACAAACGTAGCGCCTCTAACGTATCGGCAGTCTCACCCGACTGGGAGATAAACAAGGCCGCAGCACGTCCAGCTGCTACGGGCTCGCGATAGCGGAACTCTGAGGCGATGTCGGTTTCACACGATAGCCCTGCCACTTGCTCGAACCAGTATTCGCCAACACGGCCTGCCAAATAAGCGGTGCCACAGCCGATGATCCACAACTGGTCGATCTGGGCGAAATCAACACCAAAGTCCGGCAATGTCACGCGCTCTTCCAAAGGGTCGACATAATAGCCGATCGTGCGGGCGGCAGCATCGGGCTCCTCGTGGATTTCCTTTTGCATATAGTGGCGATAATTGCCCTTTTCGACGGCTGCAGCACTTGCGGCCACAGACTTGATCGGACGCTCAACAGGATTGCGCGCCACATCATAGATGGCATGGCACGTCCGGCTTAGGACAACGAGGTCGCCCTCTTCCAGATAGATGACACGGTTGGTGAATGGGGCAACGGCAATCCCGTCTGAGCCCAAATACATCTCACCTTCGCCAACGCCGACCACCAAAGGGCTGCCCTGGCGCGCGCCGATTAGCAAATCCTCCTCACCTGTAAACAGGCAAGCAATTGCAAAAGCACCACGCACCCGCTTCAGTGCCTCAATCACCGCATCCTTTGGGCTCGCGCCCAAATCGAGCGCACGCGAGACCAATTGCGTGATTACTTCTGTATCGGTTTCAGAATCAAAGGTACGGCCTTCGGCTTCAAGCTCTGCCCGCAGGGTACGAAAGTTCTCAATTATGCCATTATGAACCACGGCGACCCGATTGGTCGCGTGGGGATGGGCGTTGCGCTCCGATGGGGCACCGTGGGTGGCCCAGCGCGTATGGCCGATGCCAATAAGGCCGGGCAAAGGCGACGTCACCAACACATCTTCTAAATTCTTGATCTTGCCTTGGGCGCGACGACGCTCAATCTTGCCATCGACCAAGGTTGCGATCCCGGCGGAATCATAACCGCGATATTCAAGCCGCTTCAGCGATTCAATGAGACGGGCAGTCACAGCCTCTTTGCCCAAGATTCCAATAATGCCGCACATCTATAAGCGCCTTTCAAGTCTTGCGAGACCTATATGAGTGCAGTGTAGATAGAAACCTTCACCCTGACGCGCCACCCCCTCCACTGTCACTCTTGGTGACAGCGCGTTGCACCCTTTTTCTCAAGCAAGTGCGATCAGGGCAAGGGCTTTGGATAGACTTGCTGGAGGAAGGCCTCGACTTCCTTCGACGTGGCGAGCGCAACCTCTTCCTGGGGCAAGTGACCAATATTTGGGTAGGCGACCAGCCTGGAACCCTTGATCTCTTGGGTAAAACGCTTGGCGTCTGCGAACGGAATCCAGGGATCGGCCTCACCCCAAATCACCAAGGTTGGCGCAGTAATGGTTGGGATTTGCTGATAGGCTCCGGGTGCATCGGGGCCCGCCCGCATCCGGGCAAGCGTGGCTTGACGATTACCTTCGCGCATCAAAAGGTCATGATAGCGCTTCACCATTTCTGGCGTCACCAAAGCATCATCCACCATCACTTGCTTGAGGTTGGATTCAATCATGCCCTTAGTGCTGACACGGGAGAACACGTCACCAAGAATTGGTGCACGTGCCAAACGAAAGATAAGGGGTGGCTTGCCTGTATCGCGGGGGTAGCCAGCTGCGTCCACCAGAATAAGGCCTGCGACTTTTTCAGGGTGGGCCAATGCATAGCGCCAAGCCACAGCACCACCCATGGAATTACCACCCAAGACAAAGCGATCGACTTTGAAATGCTGCGCCAAATCGTCCACGACCTGCACATAGGTTGTGCCGGAATAGACCCCACTCTTTGAGGGCCCGGTCAGACCATGGGCAGGAAAGTCAAAACTGATCACCCGCCAATTGTTTTTGAGTTGTCCCACCCAAGGCTCCCACGTATGGAGGGAAGCATTGGAGCCATGGGCGAGGATCAGCACGGGGGCATCACGCTTGCCTTCATCCCGGACGTGTAGGCGGACGCCATCACTGATGGTGATGAACTGCGAAGTTGGCGAGGTATAGCGGGCCTCAACGACTGCACGCGGCAAATCGGGGCTGCAAGCCACAGACATCATGCCAGCCAGAGCCACCCCTATCAAAGCCAAAAATCGTTTATGCATCACGTCTTCCTCCCCAATCATCTTTTTGTCTGTCGTTTGCGGACTTTAGACCAAGCCTCTCACCAAGAGCCAATATTGGCGGCGCTGGCCCAAGGCTCTTGTGGGGCCAAAGCGGCACCACGTTGCAAGAGTTCAACTGAAATGCCGTCTGGTGAACGAACGAACGCCATATGACCATCCCGCGGCGGGCGGTTGATGATGACACCACGCGCTGCCAGATGAGCGCATAAACCATAGATATCCTCGACCCGATAAGCCAAATGGCCAAAATTACGGCCGCCTTCATAAGCATGCTCATCCCAATTGTAGGTCAGTTCTACCATCGGCAAGCCGCCAGGAAGGCCGCTTTGTGGGGCCTCGCCTTGCGCTCTGAAACGATCTGCATCGACGGGGCCCGCCAAAAACACCAAAGTAAAGCGCCCCTTCTCATTCTCGGTCCGGCGAAGCTCAACCAGACCCAAGCCACCGCAGAAGAATTCCAAGGCGGCGTCCAAATTGCCGACGCGGATCATGGTGTGCAGATATTCCATCTTGAGACCTTTCAAACAGTCACTTCTGTTGGGTAGCGCTCGTCGCGGGCTTGTTCTAGCGCGGCTTTGAGGGCGGCGGCAAATGCGACGCGTTCTGGCGGTGACAGACAAGTTGCTAAGGGCAGCCTAGCCCCGCCGGCAGATAGAGTCACTTGGGTCTCGTATTCGTTGAGTTCATCTACAATAACGCGGGCAAAACTGGGGCTAACGCGCCACCACCCTACCCTACCACGATGACACGTCTTAGAGATTGCCACTTGCGCGGCACTCACCTTCACCGTTTCGCATTCCCGAGCCCCCGCTTTGAAGTTCACCTTAAACGCCAGATAGACCAAGATGATATCCAAGCCGAAAAAGCCGATCACAGGCCAGGCACCAATCGCAAGAAAGGCAAGGCCTGAGAAAAAACTCATGGCCGCTAAGGACAGCATCACAATCCGAAAACCATTTACCGAGAGCGATCGGTTGGGGCGCAGCACGGCGTCCATATAAATGGCGTCACGCTGATCAAATTCTGGGGCATCGGAAAGGGCGGTGATCGACGTGCTCATGACGCCTAAGCTAGCGCAAACTTTCCGAAAGCACAGTTGAAGAATGTAGTAAGTCCATGACTTCGTGGAGGGGCTAGCGACTACGTCCACAATTGGCTATGGCGGGCATATGGCCACAAAAGCAAAAGTCACAAAATCGAAACTGAAAGTCGCCGAGATTGCAGCCCTTTATGCGCAATTGGCGGCAGAGCGCCCCGATCCTCGCACCGAGCTGGACTATACAGACCCCTATACGCTGGTCGTGGCAGTCGCCCTTTCGGCTCAAGCGACGGATGTCGGGGTCAATAAGGCGACCAAGCGCTTGTTTGCAGTCGCAGATACGCCTGAAAAAATGGTGGCTTTGGGCGAAGAGGGTGTTGCGAGTTACATCAAGACCATTGGTCTATGGCGCAACAAGGCGAAAAATGTGATCGCCTTGTCTGAGCTGTTGCTAGAAAAATATGGCGGCGAGGTGCCCCGCAGCCAAGATGCCTTGACTGAGTTGCCAGGTGTTGGCCGCAAGACGGCCAATGTCGTGCTGAACGAGGCCTTTGGTGAGCCGACTATTGCCGTCGATACACACATCTTCCGCGTCTCGAACCGGACTGGCCTTGCACCTGGGAAAAACCCAGATCAGGTTGAAGCGGTGCTGGAGCGCGTGACACCGGACACCTACAAAAAGGGTGCGCATCACTGGCTGATCCTACATGGCCGTTATGTCTGTGATGCGCGAAAGCCTGCCTGTTGGCGCTGTGGTATTGCAGAGATTTGTAAGTTCAAGACCAAGACACCTAACCCTGCTGACGCCCCCAAAAAAGTGAAACCTGCGGTGAAGAAGCCAGTCAAAAAAGTGACCAAACCGCCCGTTGTTTGAGGCTGTGCACCCCTGTCGCCACAGGCTGATTCGCAGCCTATAAGCGGCGCTTCTCATTTGTGTTCACCCTCCGCCGGAGCCTTAAATCATGTCAACTATCCGTCCCGTCCGCAGGGCCCTTATCTCGGTTTCGGATAAGACAGGTCTGATTGAAACGGCGCGGCAATTGGCCGATCAAGGGGTGGTTCTGGTTTCTACCGGCGGAACCAGTAAAGCACTGGCAGCAGCAGGCTTGGCTGTCATCGATGTGGCGGATGTAACAGGCTTTCCCGAAATGATGGATGGCCGGGTGAAGACCTTGCATCCAGCGGTCCACGGCGGCCTTTTGGCCCTGCGCCATGTTGCCGATCATGAAGCCGCGATGACCCAACACGGGATTGAAGGGATCGATCTCTTGTGGGTCAATCTCTATCCGTTCGAGGCGACTTTGGCGTCTGGGGCCGACTTTGAGACCTGTGTTGAGAATATCGACATTGGTGGGCCTGCGATGATCCGGGCGGGGGCTAAGAATTTCGATTGGTGTGCTGTGGCAACCGATCTGGACGATGTGCAAAAGGTCCTGGCCGATATGACGGCCCATGGCGGCACAGAGGAAATCACGCGCAAACAATTGGCAGCAAAAGCCTATGCCCGCACCGCCGCCTATGATGCGGCGATTTCGGGCTGGTATGCTGGTCAAGTCGGTGATGCCTCACCCGATTGGCGCGCGTTTGGTGGTCCGAAAGTCCAAAGCCTGCGCTATGGTGAGAACCCCCATCAAGTCGCAGCTTTCTATGCGACAACCGAGAAGCGTCCGGGTGTGTCAACCGCCCGTCAATTGCAAGGCAAAGAACTCTCCTACAATAATCTCAACGATACTGACGCTGCCTACGAATTGGTCGGTGAATTTGATGCAAGCGAAGCCGCTGCCGTGGCCATTATTAAGCACGCCAACCCGTGTGGCGTCGCGATTGGGTCGTCACTGACGGACGCTTACTTGCGTGCTTTGGCCTGTGACCCGGTTTCAGCTTTTGGCGGTATTGTGGCCTGTAATCGCAAATTGGATGGCGCAGCAGCCGATGAGATCGTCAAAATCTTCACCGAAGTTGTCATTGCCCCCGATGCCGATGAAGATGCGCAGGCCATCTTTGCCAAGAAGAAGAACCTCCGCCTCCTGCTGGCGGGTGGTTTGCCTGACCCCACCCAAGCTGGCCTGACCTTCCGTACCTTGGCGGGCGGCTTCTTGGTCCAGAACCGCGATACCGGGCGCATTTTGGCACCAGACCTTAAAGTGGTGACCAAGCGTGCCCCAACGGCGCAGGAGCTAACCGACATGCTGTTTGCCTTCCGGGTCGCCAAGCATGTGAAGTCAAACGCGATTGTTTATGCCAAGCACGGCGTCACCGCCGGCATTGGTGCTGGGCAAATGAACCGGCGTGATTCAGCGCGTATTGCTGCCGTTCGCGCCGTTGAAGCAGCTGAGACCGCAGGGTGGAGCCAAGCGGCCACCATCGGGTCTGCTTGTGCTTCTGATGCCTTTTTCCCTTTTGCCGACGGCTTGTTACAGGCTGTTGAGGCTGGCGCGACAGCCGTTATCCAACCAGGCGGCTCGATCCGCGATGATGAAGTGATTGCAGCGGCAGACGAGGCCGGCATCACCATGGTGTTCACAGGCATGCGCCACTTCCGGCACTAAAGGCGGGGATGATGAAGAAGTTTCCTCGCGAAACATTAGATGCTCGCGCACAACGCCTGCTTCCCTTCTGCCAGATTGTTCGGCCAGAGGGGCAAGGCCCGTTTCCGACCGTTTTTTTGTTTCACGGGTGCGGCGATCCCGATGGTCCACAACCGGGCTATGCTAAAGCTGCGGCGGCCAAGGGCATTGCCAGTGTCGTGGTGGATTCCTACCGCCCTCGCGGTATCAGCCTGATAGAAGCACGCATGCTCATTTGCTCGGGCATGCGTCTGTGGGGTCGGGAGCGCGCAGGCGACTTGATCTCGCTGATGCATTGGGCGCGTAGCCAAGACTGGGTGCAGGCAGATCGTCTCGCCGCAGCGGGCTGGAGCCATGGCGGCTGGACGGTGATGGACGCCTTGGCCTTGGGCGCAGAAGTAGCAGAGTTTGCGGACCTAGTGGGCGTACCTGCTGACCCGCTTGAAGGATTAACCACGGCATTTCTGGTCTATCCTTGGTGTAGCCTTGGGGCACAAACGCTGCGAAGGGGTTGGCAAAAGCCCATACCGGCTTTCCTGATGTTGGGTGAGAATGACACACTGTCTGGTACCAGGTACCCCCTCAAGGCCGCAGACAAAGTTCGCGGTACCGGTGCGCCGGTCGAGACCCATATTTATCCCGGTGCCACCCATTCATTTGACGAAGAAACCTCGGTCAATCCAACGTTTCGGTTCAATCCCGCCCAAACCGCAGACGCACAGGCGCGCTTTGCTGACTGGATGGCCCGTCAACTACTTTAGAGTAGTACGCGCGGGTTCATAATATTTTTAGGGTCAAAGCTGGCCTTAATCGCGCGCATGAGGGCCAAATGGGCCTCAGGCTCCCGCCGCAGAAACTCATCGCGACGGCTGATGCCAATGCCATGTTCGGCCGAGATCGAGCCGTTGAACGACATCGCAACGTCATGGACCGCCTCATTCATCTGCGGTACCAGTGCCTTATAGGCCTGTGATGACATCGTGCCGGGCTGGATCACATCGTAGTGGATATTGCCATCGCTACAGTGGCCAAAAGCCACAATCCGTGCACCGGGTACTACCTTTTCTGCCGCGGCATCGGCGAGAGTCAGGAAAGCCGGTATCTTGGAAACGGGGACCGAGACATCGTGCTTCGCCGCTACGCCTTCCGGCTTTTGGCACGCACTCATCTCCTCGCGCAAATACCAGAAGGACTTTGCCTGCGCCTCATTCTGGGCGACGACAGCGTCAAGGGCGAGCCCTGCCTCAAGGGCTGAGGCGAGCGCATCTTCCACTTTCTCGACCAGATCGGCATTGGCCCCCTCAAACTCTACCAAGGCCAGCCAAGGCGGCACATCGGCAAAGGGGACCCGCACATTGGCGATGTTTTTGAGCGCGAGCGAGACGCCCAGATGGTTCATCACTTCAAACGCGGCCACCGCTGCGGTCTCGGCTTCAAGGCGATGCAGCAGTTCGACAGCTTGCTCGGGCGTTTCCAAGGCCAACAAAGCAACGGTCATGTAGCGGGGTTGGGCAACCAGCTTCAGCGTTGCAGCGGTAACCAGACCCAAAGTCCCCTCGGCCCCGATGAATAACTGCTTGAGGTCGTAGCCCGTATTGTCTTTGCGCAAGGCCGAAAGGCCCTCATAGAGCGACCCATTAGGCAGCACAGCCTCAAGCCCCAAAATCTGGGCGCGCATCATGCCGTGACGACGCACATGGACACCACCGGCATTGGTCGAAATCAGGCCCCCAATGGTGGCCGAGCCCTCTGAAGCCAAACTCAACGGGAAGCGCTTGCCGATTTGACGCGCCGCTTCTTGGACTTGGGTTAAGATCACACCGGCTTCAGCCACGATGGCATCATCGACCGGATCGACCGAGCGAATGGCATTGAGGCGCTTGGTGGAAATCAGCACTTCACCTTGAGGAATTTGAGCGCCCACGAGGCCTGTATTGCCGCCTTGCGTGGTAACGGCCAAACCCGCCTCGTTGCATTGGCTGATAATCATTTGCGCTTCAGCGGTTGAGGAAGGCATCAGCAAGATCGGCGCAGCCCCACTCCAACGGTCGCGCCACTCAATCAAATGTGGAGCGATCAGGTCAGGATCTTCCGTCCAGCCTTGCGGCCCGACGAAATCTTTAATGCGGGTCAAGGTCGAAAACTGCGCGTCCATTTGCGGCCTATCGTTTCGTGACGAAAAGGGGGCGTTAGAGCCCGTGATACTGGCGGTACCAATCCACAAAGGCATTTACGCCGACTTGGATAGGTGTGGAGGGTTTATAGCCGATTGCCGCGACAAGTGCAGTAACATCTGCGGAAGTATCGGGGACATCACCGGGCTGAAGCGGCAGCATTTCCAGGATGGCCTTCTTGCCCACCGCATTTTCGATGGCGGCTATATAGTCCGCTAACAAGACCGGGCTGTTATTGCCGATATTATAGATGCGGAAAGGCGCTGACGACGTGGATGGGTCCGGCGCGTCACTGTCCCAATTCGGATTTGGTGCAGCAATCTGGTCGCTTATGCGGACAACACCTTCAACAATATCATCAACATAGGTGAAGTCGCGGCTGTGATGGCCAAAATTGAAGACCTGGATTGGCTCTCCCGCGAAGATCGCCTTCGTGAACAAATAAGGTGACATATCGGGCCGGCCCCACGGGCCATAAACTGTAAAGAACCGCAAACCTGTGGTCGGCAAGCCGAACAAATGGCTGTAAGAATGGGCCATTAATTCATTGGCGCGCTTGGTTGCCGCGTAAAATTGTAACGGATGGTCTGCGCCATTGGTTTCAACAAAGGGCATATGCGTGTTGCCGCCATAGACACTCGACGTGCTGGCATAAGTCAGATGCGCAATTTTGTGGGCCCGACAGGCCTCCAAAATATTGGTGAAACCAACGATGTTAGACGCAACATAAGCGCGTGGATTATCTAACGAATAGCGCACGCCGGCTTGAGCAGCCAAATGGATCACACGGTCAAACGCGTGGTCCGCAAAACACGCGTCGACTGTGGTGTGATCACCCAAGTCCGCACAGATGAAGGTGAAACTACCCGGGGCCTCTGCAGCAACGCGCTCTAACAGGGCTAAGCGGGCCCCTTTCAGAGCTGGGTCATAATAGTCATTGACGATATCAAAGCCCACGACGTCATCACCGCGCCGCACCAAGGCAGCAGCAGTATGAAACCCGATAAAGCCGGCAGCCCCAGTGACCAGCACGCGCATCTTTCCGTCCCTCACAATTGGGCCAACTTTCAGGTGGCACCAGCTCAATGAAGTGCCGTCGGCCAAACCCTGTACCCACCCGCGCATCATCGCTGGATTGGTGCACGAATGCCACCGTCTCAAGCAGACAACATGACCAAGTAGGTAATTGTAATCCGGCTTGCCCGTCTGTTAAAGTGCCACAGGTTTGAGGGAAGGGGGACAGATCATGTCAGCAATCTGGCGGCAGTGGTTGACGGTTTGGTGCTATTTGGTTCTGGGTCTGGGCGTCATCTTTGCGGGAAGCGCCTGGCCACAAACAGATGCGGCGGTCCGCCTTTTCTATGATGTGATTTATTGGCCATTGGATGGGCAGAGCGGGTGGCATGAAAGCTTGCGCCTCACCGCAGCCATTCTCGGTGCCGTGATGATGGGATGGGCCCTGACCCTGCTCACGCTCGTGCAAACGGCGTTGAAGCAGCCAAACCTGTCGCTTTGGCGACCGATGACGGGGGCGATTTTGGTTTGGTGGGGTGTCGACAGCACCATTTCTGTTGCCCTGAACACGCCGGGAAACGCCATCTCCAATACCGGTTTCTTATTGCTTTATCTGATCCCGGTTTTCGCAAGCGGTGTTCTTAAAAAGCAGGTCTGAACTTAGTCGGCGTCCATTTTCAAAGCAGCGATGAAGGCTTCTTGCGGGATATCGACGCTGCCGAATTGGCGCATGCGCTTCTTACCGGCCTTTTGCTTATCCAAAAGCTTGCGCTTGCGGCTGGCGTCGCCGCCATAGCATTTCGCCGTCACATCCTTGCGCATGGCCGAGATGGTTTCCCGCGCAACCACGCGGCCACCAATGGCGGCTTGGATGGGGATTTTAAACAAATGCTGCGGGATAAGGTCCTTCAGCTTCTCGCACATAGAGCGCCCACGCATTTCAGCGCGGCCGGCATGGACCAGCATCGACAGGGCATCAACGGGCTCTTCATTCACGAGAATGGACATTTTGACCAGATTGCCGGGCTTATAATCCTCAATCGTATAGTCGAACGAGGCATAGCCTTTTGAGATGCTCTTCAAGCGGTCATAAAAGTCAAAAACGACTTCATTCAAAGGCAATTCATAGACCAACATCGCACGCGTGCCGACATAGGTCAGCTCGCGTTGGTTGCCACGGCGATCTTGGCACAATTTCATAATGCCACCCAGATACTCGTCCGGGGTTAGGATGGTCGCCTTAATCCAGGGCTCTTCAATTGCCTCAATCGCCATCACATCGGGCATGTCGGCTGGATTGTGCAAATGAAGCGTCTCGCCATTCTTCATCTTGATCTCATAGACAACCGAAGGGGCGGTTGCGATCAGGTCGAGATTAAACTCGCGGCTCAGGCGCTCTTGAATGATCTCCAAATGCAGGAGACCCAAGAAGCCGCAGCGGAACCCAAAGCCTAGAGCCGCACTGGTTTCCATTTCGTAGGAGAAACTGGCGTCATTCAGGCGCAGCCGGCCCATCGCGGCGCGCAAATCTTCAAAGTCGGCGGCATCAACTGGGAACAGGCCGCAGAACACCACCGGCTGGGCAGGCTTAAAGCCCGGCAGCATGCTGGTCGTTTGACGACGCTCTTCTGTGATTGTGTCACCAACCGCTGCATCAGCCACTTCCTTGATTGAAGCGGTCAAGAAGCCGATTTCGCCGGGTCCCAATTCGTCTACTTCGGTAATCTTGGGCTTAAACACGCCAACGCGGTCAAGGGCGTAATTGGCCCCCGTCGCCATCATGCGGACCTTCATGCCCTTTTTCATCACGCCATCAATGATGCGGACAAGAACCACAACGCCCAAATATTGGTCGTAGTAAGCGTCCATCAAAAGAGCCTTCAACGGCGCATCGCGGTCGCCTGTCTTGGGAGGCGGCAAGCGGGTGATAATGGCTTCCAGAACATCCTCAATGCCGAGCCCAGTTTTGGCCGAGATCATCACGGATTGAGAGGCATCGATCCCAATCACTTCTTCGATCTGCGCCTTGACGCGATCAGGTTCTGCGGCGGGCAGATCAATCTTGTTCAGGACCGGCACGATCTCTAGATCAGCATCAATCGCTTGATAGACATTGGCCAAGGTCTGAGCCTCTACGCCTTGGCTGGCGTCCACCACCAAGAGGGCGCCTTCGCATGCTGCTAAAGAGCGCGAGACTTCATAAGCAAAGTCGACATGGCCCGGGGTGTCGATCAGATTTAGGATATAGTCTTGACCCTCACGCTGGAACTCGAGGCGCACGGTTTGCGCCTTGATCGTAATGCCACGCTCACGCTCAATATCCATGCTGTCGAGCACTTGTTCCTTCATCTCACGCTGGGTGAGGCCGCCGGTCAATTGGATCAGGCGGTCTGACAAAGTGGACTTGCCATGGTCAATATGGGCAACGATGGAAAAATTACGGATGTTTTCACGGGGAGTCATGGGGTCGACATAGCCTGACAGGCCCGCAGGGGAAAGGGCCAGATACCGTTAAGCAATCAATCTGGCCCCAGCGCGCGCAGATGGAAGATCAATACTTGCTCGGGGGCCGTCAACGGCAGGCCTAAGCCGACCTCTTGTAACAGCCGACCTGGCAGCACTTGGCCTTCGCCCGTCAGATCCAACGCTTCCACACTCGAGCCAGCCGACCACGATCGGAATTTGCTTGGCCAAGCCAGTTTCACGCGATAGCTCCTGTCTGGGTCGAGGCCGTGGAACAGGACGCGCGGCAACAGGCGCTGCACCTGACTTCGCATAATCGCTATGGAGAAAAGGGCTTCGGTCTGATCTTGCGCGATCACACCCATACCCATCAGCTCGTCTGAAGTCTTTAAGCGCACCAGATTGCCGGTATGCAGCAGGTCTCGGTGCGCCTTATGGCATGCAATCGCCTCTTTCAGGATCGAAAGCTCAGCTTCAGACTCTTCCAACAGATTGAGCTCAAGGCCCATATGCCCAATCATAGCCGTCCCTGCCCGCATCGCCATGGAAAGCGTGCGTCCGGTGATATGGCAGCGGCGCGGCCCGACATGGGCGCCTAGAACTTCCAGTGGGAAGAAGAAGCTGGCCCCACGCTGGATATCTTGGCGGTCGAGCGCATCATTGCTGTCCGACGTCCAAATCCGGTCGGTATAGCTCAACACCCCATAATCAGCGCGTGCGCCACCTGAGGCGCAGGATTCAAACTCAACGCTCGGGTGGGCGACGCGCAGGCGCTGCAACAAGGCATAAAGCGCATCAACTTGGGCGTGCGAGCGCTGATAGCCTCGGTGATCGCCTGGATGGCTGATGTCGCGGTTCATGTCCCATTTGACATAGGCAATCTCATGGTCGCGCAGCACAGCATCGATCCGCTCAAACAGATAGTCGGAGACCTCTGGCCTGGAGATATCCAGCACGAGTTGGTTCCGGAATAGCACTTGCTCGACCTGGGCCAAGCCCAGCACCCAGTCGGGATGGGCGCGATAGAGGTCAGAATCTGGATTGACCATTTCAGGCTCAAACCAAATGCCCATCTCCATGCCCAGCCCGGTGACATAGTCAATCAGCGGCTTTAGGCCCTCGGGATAGACATCTGCCGACACATACCAATCGCCCAGCCCTGAAGTATCATCGCGGCGGGAGCCAAACCAGCCATCATCGAGCACAAACCGCTCGACGCCAACCGCCGCTGCGCGATCAGCGATGGCCTTGAGGCGGTCGAGATCATGGTCAAAGAACACCGCTTCCCACGTATTATAGTGGACGGGGCGCACCTTGGCGCGGGTCTCTGGTCGCAATATCTGACGGCGGACATGGGCATGGAAATGCTGACTGAGACCCGAGAGGCCTTCACGGCTATAAGCGGCATGAATGATTGGCGCGTGGAAAGTTTGACCCTGTTCTAAGCGGATCTCACCGGGTCCGAGCAGGGCCCCAAGCCCTATAAACACCCGTCCATCATGGAGACTATCCACCCGGATACGATGATTGCCGCTCCAGCCCAAATGCAGACCATAAGCCTCACCCTGGCTCTCATCCGTCGTGTCGGTACATAAAATAATGGCGGGAAGCCCGTCATGCGAGGTGCGGCCCCGACGGCTTTCGCGCAGATAGGTGCCCGCAAAGCGCTTGATGCGTTCGCGCTGAAATTCCAAGGCCCAGCGGCCCGTAAATCCGATCAGATCCGTCATGTGATTGGCGATGGGCAGCACCGCTGTGGTGCATTCGGTGACTTCAAGTGGGCCTTCGCCCAAATTAGTCAGGGACGAATTAACAGTCAGAACTCCCGTTACCGCATTGAGGCGCAAATCATAGGTCAGACCAATCTGGGTGTGGTCATCGCGGCAAAAAATCTGAATGCGATCGGTGTCGACAGCGGTTTCTGTGACCACAAACCGGCTACCCCAATCTTGCCCGGCCCGGTGCACGACCACACCCGTTGGCCCGAGGAGGCCGAGGCCTGCCTCCATCGCCAAGGATGCGGACACAAAGACGTCGGCACTGCCCGGCCCGCCTTGATAGCTGGCGAGCGCCTTAAGGAGCGTTGGGTCAACATTATCAGGTAATCTTGGGCCCCAATGCAGGATTGCAGGTGGAGCCCCGAGCTTTACCGCCACCACCAAACTCGCCCCACCGCCGTGCAGGATCAGATTATCCATAATGTTATTGTTCCTAAAACTAAGTCTGCCAAGTCTCGCACGGAAAGCCCGCTTTTATTTTCCATTTCCGAAGCTTGCCTCAGGCGGAAGGGCTTACTAGTGTCAGCGGCTAAAGAAAAGGCAAGGGGGAAATGCCATGTTTCAAGGCAGCGCGTCGGCGTTACAAATTGGTATTTTCTTCGGGCTAACCGCCCTCATCGCCATCCTGACCTATTGGAAAGTACATGGCGCAGGGGCTGGCCATAAGGATCGGCAGAAGGACGGCGGAACTACCCGAGAAGTCTTTCTCGCAGGGGGTGGCCTGTCTTGGCTGTTTGTCGCTGGCGCCATCACGCTAACCAACCTCTCGACCGAGCAATTGGTCGGCATGAATGGCAATCAGATGCTCTTGCTAGCTTGGTGGGAGATTTGCGGCTTCTTTGGTCTCCTTATTTTGGCCTTTGTCTTTGTGCCCATCTACTATCGGAACAATTGTACCACCGTGACGGAGCTGTTGGAGAAGCGCTATAAGGGCGGCAGCATCCGCACCGTGATTTCTGCGCTGTTCCTGATCGGCAATGTGCTGATCTATTTGCCAGCGGCGCTTTATAGCGGCAGCTTGTTCCTGCAAACCATGTTTGGTGTCGACTGGTCGCTTTTGTGGTTTGCGGCACCTATGGCCATTATTGCTGCCCTTTATACCATCACCGGCGGCCTGCGGGCGGTGGCGGTGATGGATACCTATTCTGGCATTGGTGTTCTGGCGATTGCGTTTCTTGTTGTGATCTTGGCGATGGCCGCGGTCAATTTTGATCTGGTATCTGGCGTTCCCGAAGAGCGCATCTCCATGATCGGCTCCTTCACCTCGCCCATTCCGTTCCACACGCTGTTTACCGGCATGTTGTTCATCCAAATCTTCTATTGGTCGACCAACCAGAACATCACCCAAAAGGCCATGACGGCCCCCACCGTGCAAGAAGCCCAAAAAGGGGTTTTGGCTGCTGCTGTCGTGCGTATCCTGATCATCCCCGCAATCGTGGTGATCCCCGGCGTTGTAGCTTACAAGCTTTTTGGCAGTGTGGGAGACGCCGCTTATGGCAAGCTTGTTGCCCACGTGTTGCCGTCTTGGATGTCGGGTGCCTTTGCCGCCATGATGGCCGCTGCGGTGATCGCTCATACCAGCGCTATTCTAAATTCCAGCGTCGCGCTTTATTCCATCGACTTCCATGAGAAGTTCATCGGTACGGTGAAGAACCATTGGCGCCTGGCAGCGATTGCCTCCGCCGTTTTGACGGTGACCTCAATTGCGCTGATACCCGTGTTCCAGAATGCCAAGAGCATCATCAATCTCTTGCAAGAGTTGAATGGCCTCTTCTCCATGCCCATCCTGTCTGCCTTTATTGCAGGGCTGTTGTTCCGCAATGTCGATGCGCGGGCAGCGATTGCTGGCCTTGTGTTTGGCTTCCTGCTCTATGGCTTCCACAATTTCGTGCTGTACAAGCCTGACACCTTGTATCCGGGCGAGACCTTCTATCAGCACATCGGCCTTTATTGGCTGCACTATATCGACGTGATGCTGATCGTCTTGATCACCTCAGTCATCACAGCCTTGAGCGTCAATCGCTGGGTGTTTGGCAATAAGGCCGTGTTCATTTTCAGCGCCAAGGGGCGCGCGATGAGGGCGTTGGAACCATGAGCGGTAAGATCCTTGTTATTGATGAAGGCACCACCTCCACCCGCGTGATGCTGTTTGAAGCCGATGGTACCTGCCTCGGCAGCGCGCAACGGCCTTTGACCCAGCACTATCCGGCACCTGGTTTGGTCGAACATGATGCCGAGGAAATCTGGACCCTCACTTTGGCCTGTGCGCAGGAGATGGTGACGAAGGCGGGTGGGGCCTTACAGATTGCCGGCATTGGCATCACCAACCAGCGCGAGACCATCGTGTTTTGGGACAAGACGACGGGCAAGCCTTTGGCCCCTGCCATTGTGTGGCAAGACCGTCGGACGGCCGATTTGTGTCAGGCTCTGAAAGATCAAGGTCAAGAAGCCATCGTGCAGGCCAAGACCGGCCTCTTGCTCGACCCCTATTTCTCCGGCTCCAAGATCGGCTGGGCCCTGAGTAATTGGCCTCAACTCGAAGCGGCAGGGGACAAGCTCGCAGTTGGAACAATTGAGAGCTATCTGGTCTATCGCCTGACCGGTGGCGCCCACATTTCAGACGCGACCAATGCCTCGCGCACGGCGCTGATGGCTATTGGCAGCGCGGGTTGGGATGATGGCCTATGTGACCTTTTCGGTGTGCCACGGCACATCTTACCCCAGATCGTCGATTGCGCCGGGCCGTTAGGCCAAACGCTGCCTGAGCTGTTCGGCGGCTCCATTGCCATTTCCGGCATGGCCGGCGACCAACAAGCCGCAACCATTGGCCAAGCCTGCTTAGAGCCCGGCCAGACCAAAGCAACCTTTGGCACCGGCGCCTTTGTCCTGACCCAGACCGGCCGGACACTGCCGCAATCCAAGAACCGTTTACTCGCGACCATTGCGTGGCAATTGGACGGCGTGCGCCATTATGCACTGGAAGGATCGGTCTTTGTGGCCGGAAGCCTGATGCAATGGCTGCGCGATGATTTGGGCCTGATCGAGCGGGCCTCAGATTCTGAAGGCCTTGCGCGCGCTGTGCCAGACAATGGCGGGGTCTATCTCGTGCCTGCCCTATCGGGCCTTGGCGCACCCCATTGGCAGCCCCATGCCCGCGGCGCGATCCATGGCCTCAGCTTCTCTGCCAAGAGGGCCCATGTGGTGCGTGCGGCCCTAGAGGCCATGGCGCACCAGACCTTTGACCTCAAGACCGCTTTTGCGGCTGACGGGGCCGATTGGGCCGAAGTCCGGATTGATGGCGGCATGGTTGCGAACGACTGGATGGCGCAGGATCTCGCTGATATTCTGACTATTGATGTCGAGCGTCCGCGTTTCATCGAGACAACGGCTCTGGGTGCTGCCATGCTCGCAGGCGTTGGCTGTGGGCTTTATGGCTCGCTGGAAGAGGCAGCAATCATGCGGGGCCAGGTTGAGCGCTTTAGCCCCGCAATGGCCGATCCAGTCCGCCAAACCCGTCTCAGCGGCTGGGCCGATGCCCTCAAGCGCGTCCTAGATTAAGTCCCTAGATTCAAGGAACTGACAAGCAGTCCTGTCTTTTTGACAAGGGTGCTTGACATTACCTTGCCGATGTGTGACAAGTGTCCTTGTCATAATAGCAAGGAAGCCTGACATATGTCGGAGGTTATCAATCAAAAGCGACCGGGAAACCCTTGGATGAAATTCGTGGTCAGTACCGCGATTTGGGCGGTCGTGGGCGGGATTTCCGGTTATCTGATTGCCACTCATACTAAGGGAACCAAGGTTGAGGATGTCGCACGGTTTGTTTTCGAACGAGATTTTGTTCCTTATATGAGCGCCTTGTTGGGCTTCCTCTTGCTTGGTGCCTATATTGCGTCCGCCATCATCTTTGCGCTCGCTATCGTCAACAAGCGTGTCGCCAACAATCGTGCCTTGACTGGTGGCCTCGGCACTAGTCCCTCCGCTCGCAAAGCTTACCCTTATCTTGTGGCGTTTTACGTCGCTTACGCAGCACTACTTGGCATCCTGACTTTCTACGAATTTCATCCTAAGGGACCTTCGAGCATGTCTTGGCCCCTGTTCTTGATTGGCCTCGCAAGTGGTGTTGCCATGGTTTGGACCGGCCACAGACTTTGGTTCCTTTTGGATGAATTCTTTCGAGCAATTTGGCTGGAGGCTGGGGCGCTAGCATCCTACATCATGGTGACCATACTCCTCGTCGCAGGTTCCGCCGTGGCAACAGGCCTGATGCCCGCCGTTTCGCTCTACTCGGGCCTTGTCCTCTACCAAATCATCTATCTGATCGCCTACGGCTGGGTGGTAAGCAAGCGAGACCCCACGATGCTCGAAGTGGAGGAGCCAGAGGACGCATGAAAAACCGTCTCAAAGTTCTCCGTGCCGAGCGGGATTGGTCGCAATCTGATCTCGCGGACGCACTCGACGTCTCCCGCCAAACCATCAACGCCTTGGAAACAGGGAAATACGATCCCTCCCTGCCCTTAGCCTTCAAGATTGCGCGTCTATTTGCGTTGCCGATTGAGGCCATCTTTGAGGATACCCCATGAACGATACCTCCTCCTTGCCCAAAAAAGCGAAATGGTCGCGACAGGCCAAGATCAATGTCTATATCGTCGGCTCGCTCTTGGCTGGGGGCGCGATTGGCTTCTTGGTGCGTTTAAATGCGGCAACCGGACCCAGTGGCCTATTCATCGGACTAATAAGCCTCGCCATGATGATCGGGGTTGGTGCGACCATTTACTACACTAAACTCCTCGATGAGTTGGCCCGTCACACGCATGAAGCGGCATTTTATTGGAGCGCCGTGTTCTCGCTCGCAATCTGCTTTGTGCCAATTGCCGCCCTCATCGGCTTCCCCAAGTTTGCGTTGCCTAGCCTAGAGATCCTGCTCGGCACCAAAACCCATGCCTTCGCGGCTGGCATGGCCGCGTCCATTCTGGTCCTTCTTGTATCTTACTTCGCCATTTGGACGCACCTTTGGCTCAAACGAAATCGGGCCTGAGCCAGCCCCTCAAGACGTTGTTTTAACCTCCCAACCCAACCATAACTCAGATGAGGATTATGATGATGAAAAAGACTCTATTCGCAGCTTTGTCAGCTTTCAGTTTTGCCCTATTCCAAGCGCCATCCGTGATGGCTCAACCGGCACCAGCTGCGGCGGCAGCGGCTACCACCCAAAAGGCCACCCCGGCCATGTGGGTGGTGAAAGATAGCGACACCACCATCTATCTGTTTGGTACCTTTCACTTGATGGCCCCTGGCATCGATTGGAACCATGGCAAAGTGAAAGCCGCCTTCGAAAGCGCGGACACTTTGCGCCTCGAGATCGCCAATATGGAGGCCGAGGCCCCGATCATTGCTAATCTAATGGCCTCCAAGGGCCAATTGCCCCCCGGCAAGACGATTTATGATGGCCTCACCGAAGCCCAAAAGTCGGCCTTAGGCACCATCATTGCGCAAAGCGGCTTTCCGCCCCAAGCCATCCAGCAAATGCAGCCTTGGATGGGAAGTCTGATTTTGGCAATGGGCCTCTATCAAAAGCTTGGCCTCGACCCGAACCAGGGTGTCGACAAAACCCTCGACGGATTGGCCCGCGCGGCAAACAAGCCGGTGGAAGGCTTTGAAACCGGCGCAGAGCAAATTGGCTTCTTCGCCAATTTGACCGACCAACAGCAAAAGGCGATGCTGGTCTCAACCATCGAGGATTGGGACCAAGCGACAAATATGCTGAATGACATGATTGATGCTTGGAAGACGGGTAATGCGGACAAACTTGGCGAGTTGATGACGACCAGCCTTCGCACCCAACCCGAATTGGCCAAACTGATTTTGACGGATCGCAACGAGCGCTGGGCCGAATGGGTCTCCGCCCGTATGGCTAAGCCCGGCACGGTGTTTGTGGCTGTCGGTGCCGGTCATTTGAGTGGCCCCGATAGCGTGCAGGCCTTCTTGAAGCAAAAGGGCATTAATTCTACGCGGGTGGGAACCAAATAAATATTTGCTGTTGGGCGCTGGCCCCCTTGCCTTTGGGGTCGACCAATAGGTCGACGGGTCGGGGGTGAGGGGTTCGCTCTATTTCCCCCAACCGACAATTCTCAGTGCCCTCAAAGGAGCGCGCAGCACTATCTGAGCATCTGTACGCGGTGACATGCGCAGCTAGTGCTGCGCGCGCCAACACCCAGCGTCACCCCGCCGAAGCAAAGCGCAGAGCGGGGACTTCATCGGACTTTGCGGATCAAGATCTCGCTTCGGCCATGCCGTTCGCGATGACCATGTACGCAGCGAAGGGGTACTCCGCTCGATGCCAAACCCGCTGGAACTAGCGCGTTGGGACCGGCGTTTCGCCGCGATAATCATAGAAGCCGCGGTCGGTTTTCCGACCGAGCCAGCCGGCTTCCACATATTTGACCAAAAGCGGGCATGGGCGATATTTCGTGTCAGCCAAGCCTTCATTCAGGATCTGCATGATCGACAAAATGGTGTCGAGGCCGATGAAGTCTGCCAGTTCCAATGGGCCCATCGGGTGATTGGCACCCAAGCGCATAGCCTTATCAATGCCTTCAACCGTGCCGACGCCTTCATAGAGCGTATAGACAGCTTCATTGATCATCGGGATCAAGACGCGGTTGACGATAAAGGCCGGGAAGTCTTCGGCATTGGTGATCGTTTTGCCCATGGCAGTAACCACTTGGGTGGCCGCTTCATAGGTTTCTTCATTGGTGGCAAGGCCACGAATAACTTCCACCAGCTTCATCATCGGCACAGGATTCATAAAGTGCAGCCCGATGAACCGCTCTGGCCGATCGGTGGAAGAACCCAGCCGCGTAATGGAGAGCGATGAGGTATTTGACGCCAGAATCGTGTCTGGCCGGACAATGGCACACAAGGACTTGAAGATCGCGCGCTTGATATCTTCTTTCTCGCTGGCCGCTTCAATGGCCAAATCGATGGCGGACAGGTCCTCAATCGCCGTGGTCGTCACAATGCGCGCCATGGCGGGGGCAATTTCGGCGTCTTTGATCAAGCCGCGCGCCGCTTGACGGGTCAAATTGCGCTCAATCAGCGTGCGACCTGCGTCTAACTTATCTTGGGAGATGTCAGTCAAAAAGACATCATATCCTGCCAAAGCCGCAACATGGGCAATGCCATTCCCCATTTGACCCGCGCCAACAACGCCAATTATTTTGATTTGTGCCATTTGATGGAAAGACCTGCCCTTTGATATCTAACTGCTTTCTTCGCAGTTGCAGCAAGCTAAGCGCGAGGCGCGATTACGGCAAGCACCTTGTGCTGCAAACCACGCACTTCAGCGGCATGCCCCTTGCAATCTACCCATCGTAACAGCGTTGGCCGTCCCGTTTCGGATCGTTCCGGTGGCCCGACGCTTCTGTTTTGATGACCAGGAGGACTAGATGGCCAATTCAATCGACCTACATGTGGGCCGCCGTTTGCGACGTCGCCGTCGTTTGATGGGCATGACCCAGCAGCAATTGGCCGATAGCGTGGGCATTCGCTTCCAGCAGATCCAGAAGTATGAATGTGGTGCCAACCGCATCACGGCGAGCCGCTTGTTTGAGTTGGCGGGTGCCCTCTCGATCGCGGTGCAATATTTCTATGATGGCTTGACCACTATGACGGCCGCTAATGAGCCGCCAGCCAATGATGATGAGATCGGGTCAGAAGTATTGCGCCAGAAAGAAACATTGGAACTGATCCGCGCCTATTATCGTCTGGGCGAACGCCCACGGCGGCGCCTTCTAGACCTTGCTAAGGCCCTGAAAGACGACGCAACAGACGCGGCTTAAGGTTTAGTCGCACTACTTCTTCAAGACAGTCGGCCAGTTACGGTTGGCAGCAGCAATGTTGCCAGCCGTATTTTGTTGCCAGCGAGTCTGAATATCCTTGTTGTAATTCAGATAGAGCTTGCCGCCGACAATCGCCCACGCATTGGGATCAATCCCGGCTGTATAGCCCTGGCTGACCGCCCAAGCGCAATAGCCACCAAATTGGGGCGCGTAGCGCGCGGGATTGGCGGCAAAAGTGTCGCGATTAGCTGCGCTCGCAAACTGGAATTCGGCACCCTGATAAGTGGCTTTGAATTGGGCCGTGCCTTTTACTGGCTTGCCAGCTGAAAAATAGGCGACGGGGTCATAGCCCTTGATGGCGACGTTGGAGCCAAAGCTAGTCCAGACCGGAGCTTTATCGGCGAGAGCAGGGCCAGCAATCACCAGCGGGCTAAGGGCAAGGGCCAAAATCAGGGCAAGTTTGAGGGGTTTCATGGTGGGAATCCTTTCCGTGAATGAGATGTTTAATAAGGCATGGTCTGGGGAGGAGACGGCGGCGTTAGTTTACATCGCCACTTGGGTCATAGGGATTGTATCTTGGCTCATGGAGGCATCGGCCACAAAAACGCGACGTAGATCACCCAACATGCCAAAAATATCTGGCAGTCGAAGGCCGATCAGAACGACAGAGCCGGTCAGCAAGGTCGCCGCAGCGGCAAACAGGCCACCGCCGTCCTTGTTTGGATCAATGCCCAAAGGCGTGAACAGATGGAAGCTAACCGCGCCTGCCATCACTGCAAAAGCGATCAAAGCACCCAGCGCATTTAAGCGCTGTAGGCGCGGCAACAAACCCACGATCAATAAGGTTGAAGCCACAAGCTCTGCCGAGCCAATCACATATTGGCTGAAAAGCCCGGTGTGGGCGAAAAGCCCGGGCAGCCCCAAGGAGCCCGCCCAGCCATCCAGCGCCCCGAAAATGACTTGGGTCTTTGGGTGGTCGGTAAATTTATAGCGCAAGCTATCGAGAAAGATGGCTGCCCCAAAAACCGAAATGGCCGCAGCCGCAATGCTCTTAAACTTCATGGCCGTGGCCTCCTATCGTGTCTTGTAGGAGGATACGGGGGGAGGTCGGCTTTGGTTACAGGGGGGACTAGAGATCGAGCTGACCTGATGCATGCTCAGAAAATGTCGCCAATTACCAGGACATTCTTATGCTTCTTTCAACCCGCCAGCTGATGCAGTTTCGGCAGCCAATCACTCAGACCACGCGTCGTGCGGCCCACAACCTTGGCCGCTTCATCGGCGCGGCGCAGGCGAACCGCGTCTTGCCACCAGGGTCTAGCTTCAAAAGCAGCGACCTCATCTGGGGTCATGTCGCCGCCCTGCATCCTTAAAGTCTCGACACTGCCGGGCGACAATAAGGCGCGATAATCTGGATCGGTCGTAACGAGATAGCGTTTGGCGGCGACGTGCAAGCCAACAATCGCGGCAACACGGCTGCCCAACAGCCCCTCCAGCAAGGCAGCACCATCTTCGGCGTGTGTCTCAGGCGAGGTAATCTTATGGCCAATATCATGAACCAGACCGGCAATCGCCAGTTCTGCATCGTCTGGCGATTGGGCGGCCAAGGTCTCCGCACATTGTAGACCATGGTCGAGTTCCGTGAGCCCCTCAACCTCGACGGAAGCTTGATCGGACCATGCCTCCAAATGGGTAATCAGGACATCGATACTGGTAAAGGGTTCATTTTGCATCTGTGTTTCCCCAATTTTCAGGCATAGGCGGCCAACGCCCAATGCCACCCGCTTCAATCAACATCCCGGTCATCGTGCGATCCGCATGACAGGCGCGCCAGCTGAGCAGGGCTTGCGCGGCGCTGAGTAGCCGCGATGGCTCAGTTACCGGTGTACGCCAAGTCGGGTCGAGCGATAGATCAAAGGCGATTGCTTCGCCACTGCCGAACTGAACATAGCCAATCGTGTCGTCGCGGTGGATCATCATGGTCTTGTCTTCAAGTCTACGGTCCCAAGGCCAAACATGGGGTCCAAACGGGATGTGGGTATAGCGCCAATCCCATTCCCAATGCGCCGCCACCCGCCAGTGCGCAGGCTCTGCGCCGTTCAAGAACGGCGTCAATGGCAGGCCATCACATTGCAACGGCACCTCGATGCCCATGACCTCAGCCAGTGTTGGGAAAATATCAACCGCTTCGGTAAAGCGATTGACCACGCTGCCGTGGGCCTGCGGTGCGCGCGGGTCGCGGAGGATGGACAGGATATGATAGCTCGCCTCAAACCAAGCGCATTTTTGAATAAGGCCATGATCGCCGAGATTTTCGCCATGGTCAGAAGTGACGATGATAAAGGTATCCTCCCACTGACCGCTGGCCTTCAGGGCCTCCCAAACGCGTGCCAGTTGGGCATCGACTTCTGAGATCATGCCAAAATACTGGGCCTGAATTTGCGCCATGGCTTTGGCGTCTTTAGGTGCCGCAAGGCCCTCGACTTGAAGCAATCGCTTGTGGAAGGGGTGGCAGTCTGCGGCGGGCTCTATCGGAGGCGCACAGTCGTTTGGATCATAGGCATGCGCATACTCCCCTGCCGCCGCGAAAGGCTCGTGCGGGCGAATATGGCTAAGGTGGGCAAACCAAGGTTTTTGCTTTTGGGGAAGCCAGTTTAGAAAGCGGTCGGTCAGCCAAGCTGTAATGCTGTGTTCCGCTGGCCTATTTGGCTCGGTTGACGCAGCCTCGCGCCAATCATCACTCACTGTGTGGCCCTGCTCGCGCAGAAATTCGAGCCATTCAGTTGGATGGCCAGGGCGAGAGACGAGACCCGGTTCAAAACCCGGAAGAACGCCTTCATAGCTTGCTAGCCGAGGATCGTCCGGCCCCGTGGTCACGCGCGGGTCCACGCTTTGGTCCGTATAGCCAAACAGGCAAGGTTTATAGCCGGCCCGCCGGGCGGCGAGGGCGATATTGTCAAAGCGTGCATCCAATGGCGTGCCATTGGCAACGACGCGATTATTCATCTGGTAAGTGCCCGCATAAAGACACGCGCGACCCGGCCCACAGGGGGCGGAATTACTATAATGCCGCGCAAACCGAACACCTTGTTGCGCCAAATAGTCCAGCGCGGGCGTGCGCACCAAAGGGTGGCCAGCGGCAGACAGACAGTCCGCGCGAAATTGATCCAGCGTTATCAAAAGAATGTTCAAAGCCTATCCCCCTGCCCACTGGTATGCACATGCGCCATGACAAGCCCGTGACAAACGATTGCGTTGCAACCCACCAAATGTGGCCAGCAGAGTCCCGCTTATCTTACCTCACCAACGCACCTTTCCGGCCCGCCCTCACCGCTTCCGTCGCCAATAGGTAAATGGCTCTTGATAGACTTCTTGATCGAGGTCCGTGATCACGCCTTGGATGCGGGCTTGGGCGTCTTTGACGCCTTGATTATAGAAGATCGGCCCTAGTTCGGCGGCCAAAAAGTCGAACAAGGCCTCAACCGCCAGATTGCCAACTGGCTCGTCAAATTGTTCGGCGCAAAATTGCTCCAGCGAGGTGACGGCCTCTTTGCGCAGGGCAGGCGGTAAGGGCTTCATGGCATATGTGCCTTTCGGTGATTAGCTGGCAGGTGTGCCGGATCCCAACTTGCGAAACGCATGGGCTTTGTAGACGCCCAGGACTTTCAGCTCTGCGGAAAAAAACTTCAATTCCTGCAATGCCAATTGCACATTGCGCTCATTGGGATGGCCTTCAATATCGGCGTAGAATTGGGTGGCATTGAAACTGCCGCCGATCTGATAACTCTCCAGCTTCGTCATGTTGACGCCATTGGTAGCAAACCCGCCCATGGCTTTATAAAGGGCTGCGGGAATATTGCGGACCTGGAATACGAAGCTGGTGATGCACTTGCCATCTTCTAGGTCTGCATCGTCTGGCGTCGCAGAGAGAATGACAAAGCGGGTCGCGTTATGGGGCTCATCCTCCACATCGGGCCGCAGGATCGGCAGATCATAGAAGGCAGCCGCGAGGGTCGAACCAAGCGCGGCAACACTTTTATCGCCCATCTCGCTGATTTCGCGGACAGCGCCAGCCGTATCAGCGGTCTTGACGGCTTCTGCCCCCAGTTCACGTATGATTTTGCGGCATTGGCCTAGCGCCATGGGGTGGGAGCGGATCTTTTTGATATCGCTCAAAGTCGCGCCTTTCACGCCCACCAATTGGTGGTGGATGGGGGCAAAATACTCCCCAACAATATAAAGGCCCGCTTCAGGCAGAAGATGGTGCACATCGCCGACGCGGCCGGCCAAGGTGTTTTCAATCGCAATCATCGCGCGAACAGCCTTGCCACCGGCCACCGCGGCAAACGCATCCTCAAACGTCTGACAGGGCAGAGGCTCTAAGGAAGGGCACGCCGCTTTGGCGGCTGCATGGGAATTGGCCCCCAACTCGCCCTGAAAGGCGATCTTACCTTCAACGAAATCGCTCACTTTGCCTGCTCCTGGTACCACGCTCTGGCACTTTCTAAATGTTCTGGCGTGTCGACGCCTTTTGGGAACTCATCGACGGCACGGGCGACAATGGTCATGCCCAGCTCTAGCGCCCGCAATTGTTCCAGCTTCTCGCGTAGCTCCAATGGCGACGGGGGTGCAGCCACAAAGCGGGCGAGAGCTCTGCGCCGCCAAACATATAGGCCAACATGGCGCTGAATCGGTCCCGCGCCCGAAGGGGCGTCGGCCCTTGTGAAATAGAGACAGCGACCCGTTGTCGCACCCGCTGCACCATCATCTGGCCAAGAAACGACAGCCTTCACCACATTGGGATCGGCGCGATCGGCTGGATCCGTACTGGGTGAAACCAAGGTGGATAGCGCCGCGTCCGGGGCATCTTCAAGTGCTGCAAGCCCCTGCTGGATCAAAACGGGATTAAGCGTTGGCATATCGCCTTGCAGATTGATGATCGGATCAAAAATGCCTTCAGGGTCTAATTCCGCAAGTGCGGCATGAATTCGGTCCGAACCAGAGGGCAAATCGGGGTCTGTCAGCACAGCCATGGCACCGGCAGCTTGAGCCGCGGCAACAATCTCAGGCTCTCCTGCAGCGACTGCGACCGGGCCAAGCCCGGCCAAAAGTGCGCGCTCAATTACCCGCGCAATCATCGGCTTGCCCGCGATATCGGCCAAAGGCTTGCCGGGTAGCCGGGTCGCCGCCAAGCGGGCCGGGATAACAATAAGGGGTTGCGACATGGTGATGACCCTTTGCGAGGAGGCGTTCTTAATGCTCAAAGCCACAGAATGCGAGCCTAAGTCTGCGCGGTGCCACAGCACAAACTGTTGAAAGCCGCTAAGACGCATGCCATAGGACAATCTAATACGCAAAGTCCGCAAATCGCCCTTGAAAGAATGAGGTTTGGTTAAGGACTGCCGCGATGCAACAGGGATATTAACACCGTTATGAGCAGCAACAATCTGTGGTTCAACATGGTAGCTGGCGCCGTTTTGGCGACCGGCTTGGGGATTATGGGCCTTCGTACGATGGGCGATATGGTTTATGCCAACGATCACGAAGCTGTCGGCTTTCCAGTCGAAGTTGCAGAAGCACCTGCCGGGGGCGCAGAGGCTGCTTCTGGACCTGATTTGTTGCCAGACTGGGGAACTGTCTTGGCCGATCCTGCCAAGACAGCTGAATTGGTTGCCCAAGGCGACAAATTGCACAAAGTCTGCGCGTCCTGCCACAGCGTTGATCCAGGCGGTGCCAACAAAACCGGCCCAGCCCTTTACGGTATTTTTGGTCGCACCGCTGGCAGCCATGCTGGCTTTGGCTACTCCGACGCGATGAAAGCCTATGGCAAAGCTTGGGATTATGACGGCCTTTATAACTTCTTGAAGGCTCCCAAAAGCTATATCAAAGGCACCGCCATGGCCTATGCCGGGATGGGCAAGGCGTCTGATCGTGTGGCCTTGGTTGCCTATCTGCACTCCTTGTCGCCATCACCAGCCCGGCTGCCCGCCCCAGACCCGACCCGTGATCCAGCTCAAGCTGCAGCAGCTGCAGCCGCCGCTGCTCCGCCGGCAGACGCCGCCGCTCCGGCGGCCGAGGGTGCTGCTGCTCCTGCGGACGCTGCTGCGCCCGCCGCTGTACCAGCCGCTGCACCGGCTCCTGAAGCCGCACCAAAATAAATCTGGTCGGTTCACTAAACCGACCCATGTTTAAACCAGACTCAAACGAAAATTGGAAAATGGGGCAAGTTAGGCTAACTTGCCCCTGATAACCAAAAGCTCACTCAGTGGAGACGCCCCATGAAAGTCCTCGTACCCGTTAAGCGGGTCATTGATTATAACGTGAAGGTCCGCGTAAAGCCCGATCAAACCGGGGTGGACTTGGCAAACGTC
>NZ_JBIIYV010000012.1:0-58591 GCF_044346625.1 Aquidulcibacter sp.
CTCCTATCTTGTTAAAGGAGCATCCATCGTCAGAACCTAAACCCACTTCTTCAATCAAAATCGCAATCAACCCAAATCCATGCCCCCAGCCCATCACGCACAAACCTCCCGCGGAGCGGGTTCGTTCACTGGCGCAAAGCAGACACCAGATCTCTAGCACCCCCACAATTAAGAGTTGGTTGTGTCAATGGCGCTTGTGTCGCCAAACCCCCATTAGGCAAAAACTAAGTAGCAAAACGCCAAAAGCGACCTCGCCATAGCGTGCGTAGAATGTCGGCCCTGCCGTGGCGGGCAAGCGGCCTGTGGCATAACCGGCACCCGCCCGATGCTCGGCTACCGGGCGACCAAGGCGGTCGACAATGGCCGACCAACCACCACTTGCAGAGCGCACCAGTGGCAGGCCCGTTTCAATCGCGCGATAGCGGGCTTGTGCATAATGCTGGTCTGGCCCCAACAAATCGCCATACCAAGCGTCAATCGACACATTCAAAATCCACGCGGCTTTACCTGTCGCTTGCTTATTAAAGCTTGGGAAAACAATCTCATAACAAATGCGTGGATCGGCGAGCGGGGCTTTAGGTAGGCTCAGTGTCGTGGGCTGAGGCCCTGGCGACATCTCCCCGTCATAGGAAACCAGACTGGCGATCCCAAGGGCATTGAAGATCGGCCTTAACGGCAGATATTCGCCAAAGGGCACAAGATGATGCTTGTCATAGACCGAACGGGTCGTCAGACCGCCCTGCTCAACGTCAAAAACCAATAGACTGTTGGTATAGGATGCTTGGCCTGCCAAAAGGTCACGGCGGATTGACCCCACCGCTAAGGTACGCGGCCCAAGGCGGGCCTGAATTTCATTCAAGACAAATGGCTCTTCCAAGAGGAGGAACGGAAAGGCGCCTTCTGGCCAAACCACAATATCGGCCTTTTGAGCATCTGGTGTATCCAAAAGGCCCAAATAGGTTTCCACGATCCGCGATCCGTTGGCAGGATCCCAGACCTCCTTTTGGCTAAATCCGGCTTGACCTGCAGCGATGATCGGCCCCGTCCCTGCCATAGGGCTAATTGGCCCGGCTGCGCGCAGCTGAATAAAGCCATAAGAAAGGCTACCAAATGCCAGTATGGCGGCCGCGATCAGGGTCAAAGGTGGTCTGCGTGCCTCGCCTTTAGCTAACAGAACCACAGGCGTCGCCAAAGCCCACAGGGTCAAAAGCGATAGGCCGTAAGGCCCGATGAGACCTGCAACCTGGCTGATCGCCTCACCCGGCTTCCAGATATAGGCGGGCAGGTTCCAAGGCAGCCCCGTGAATAAATGGCTGCGCACGAACTCACCAGCACCAAAGCAGACTGCAAAGGTCAGAAGGCGTGCAGCGCCCGCGCCCCAGATGAACATGGCGGCCACCGATGCTAACCCCCAATAAACCCCCATCGCGGCGGGCAAGGCTGTGACCGCAAACGGCATGAGCAGGGCAAACTTCTCAGCATCCACCAAAAACGCATTGCCGACCCAGAACATGCCAGCCAGGAAATAGCCAAATCCCCAAGCCCAGCCGCGCCAAAAGGCGGAGCGCAGCCGCTTTTTGTTTTGGGACGCACCATCCAACAATAGAATTAGGCCACAAATCGAAACCGCAAACGCCGGCCAAAAGTGGAACGGGGCATGACCCAGAACAGCAAGCGCTCCCAAAAACATAGCGCACAAGCCAGACAACCAAGCAGGCTTGTTAGGCCCCAGGATGGCTATGGGATGACGGATTTCGGGTGCAGCCGCTTGGGATGGAGTTGCCATGGCCTCCGTCACGCAGAGGGTGCCTGCAAACTATCGGTATTGGCCTTTTCCACAGCTTTAGCAGAACGGATCCGCACGCGCTTGATCCGGCGCGGGTCGGCGTCAATCACTTCAAAATCATAGCCTGTAGGATGATGGAGAATTTCACCGCGCGGTGGCACCCGACCTGCGAGAGCGAAGACCAAACCGCCGAGCGTATCGATATCATCTTCCATATCTTCCAGCGTCAGATCGACCCCGGCTCGCTTGGAAAAATCATCCAATTCGACACGCGCGTCGGCTTCCCAGACGCCATTGCCGGTATCGACGATCAAATCTTGGTCGAGATCGTCGTGCTCATCATCAATATCGCCGATGATTTCTTCCACGAGGTCTTCAATGGTCACAAGACCATCGGTGCCGCCATATTCGTCGATCACCAACGCCATGTGGCACCGCTTCGCCCGCATTTGAAGTAACAGATTCGGCAGCTTCATAGAGATCGGCACATAGAGCAAATCGCGCTTTAGCCGGCCCAGAACGAGGTCATCCAGCTTGGCTTTGGTAAGGCCTTCCTCGTCGGGGATAAGGAGGGACAAGATGTCCTTCACATGAACAAAGCCCAAGGGGGTATCGAGGTTTTCGGCGTAAACCGGCATACGCGAATGCTGATGCTCTTCAAACATGCGGGCGACCTCGCCCAGCGGCATTTCGATGTCGACGGCCGTAATGTCCGCGCGCGGCACCATCACATCACGCACGGACAAACGGTCAAAGCTGGCGGCTTTGACGATCATGTCCTTTTGAGTGCGCTCTATGGTTTCGCCCGACTGCTCGCGCTCACGCAGAAGCTCTGCGGGGTCTAGGCCCGCATAATCATTCTGGCGACGCATTTTCTGCGTCCACCGCTTCCAAAAGCTAGGTTTCTTGGCTGAGTTACTACTGGATGGGTCGTCAGTCATGGGTTTGATAAGGATCAGCAATGCCGAGGCCTGCCAATATCTCTCTCTCTAAGCCTTCCATCTCCGCCGCATCATCGTCGGCTTCATGATCATATCCTAAAAGATGTAATAGCCCATGCACAAGTAAATGGGTAGCGTGATCTTTAAGATTCTTGCCCTGCTCTTGAGCCTCCCGGGCGCAAGTCTCATAGGCTAAAGCGACATCGCCCAAGGTCTTCTCCAAAGCGTGCACCGTCTCAGGTGCAGGAAAAGACAGGACATTTGTCGGCTGATCCTTGTTGCGCCACTGCGCATTTAGCCCTTGAACGATTGCGTCGCTGGTCAGGAGTAAAGCGAAGCTGTCGCCAGCCGGTTCAAAATGATGTGAAGCAGCTTGCACGATCTTGCCGATCTCCGCTTCCCAATCAGGACCAAAGACTTGGTGCCAACCTTCGGCTTCGATTTGAACATCGACATCAAAAGAAGCAGATTCGTCGATCATTGCTGGCTCTGGCGTTACCGGTTTTGGCATGGGTGCAGGAATCGATTCCGCCGTTTCGCGCTCATAGGCTGAGACGATCCGCCCAACAAGTGGATGTCGAACCACGTCTTCGGCTGTGAAATGGACGATCTTCATGCCGGCTACGCGTCGGAGGATGCGCAAGGCATGGGGCAGACCAGAATCGCTGGAGCGCGGCAAATCAATCTGACTGGGGTCGCCGTTCACAGCCATGCGCGATCCTTCGCCTAAGCGGGTCAGCAGCATTTTCATCTGCATGCGCGTGGTGTTTTGCGCTTCATCCACGATCACAAATGCATCCGACAAGGTGCGCCCACGCATGAACGCCAAAGGTGCGACTTCAATTTCGCCTGCTGCTTTTCGGCGCTCTAACTGAGCGGCACCCAGTAAGGTTTTGAAGGCATCCCATATGGGTTGCAGATAGGGATCGACCTTTTCTTCAAGGTCGCCGGGCAGAAAGCCCAATCGCTCACCTGCCTCCACCGCAGGGCGTGTGACGACCACGCGGGAAACCCGGCCCTCCAGCAGCATGGATACCGCGACAGCCACTGCCAGAAACGTCTTGCCCGTCCCTGCAGGACCAACGCCAAATACCAAGTCAAACTCACCGCCCATCAGGGCGTCGAGATAGACGGACTGTGTCGGGGTTCTGGGCTTAATGTCGGCGCGACGCCCTGGCAAAGCCAGCGCCCCGCTTCGCCCCCGCGATCCAGCGCGCACGAAGGTGATGGCAGAGCGCACTTCAGGCAGGCCCAAGGCCATCCCAGCTTCAGCCTTTTCGATCAAGGACTGCAAGGCCTCGCGTGCCTGATTGACTGACACGGGATCATCGCCATGAACAAGGATATCGCCACCTTGTGCCGAGACATCGACGCCAAAAGCATCTTCGACCAAGGTGAGATTGCGATGAGCGGGACCAGCCACCAAGGGCACCAAACTCGGGTTGGTCAGCGCGACGCGGCCTTCTTCAGATTTACGACGACGCGTCACGACGCCATCACCAATTCCCCAGTGAGGGAGTTGGGCATGGTGCCAATAATTCGCACGCTATGAAGCTGGCCAATCAAATGATCAGGTCCTGCAACATGCACAGATTGCAACCACGGACTGCGACCAAGGATTTGTCCGTCATTACGACCTTTGCCCGTGAAGAGCACATCAAATATCTCCCCGACTTTGGCGGCGTTGAAAGCGCGCTGTTGCTCCAGGATCAAAGCTTGCAAGCGCTGCAAACGGTCATCGGCCACATCAGAAGCGACTTGACCATACATTTCCGAGGCAGGTGTGCCGGGGCGCTTAGAATATTTGAAGCTATAGGCCCCAGCATAGCCAACAGCGCGGACTAACTCCATCGTATCTTCAAAGTCTTGTTCACTCTCACCAGGGAAACCCACAATGAAATCAGAGGCCAATGCAATATCCGGCCGGGCTTTGCGCACCTTGGCGATACTATCGAGATAGCTCTCGACGCTGTGCTTCCGGTTCATGGCTTTCAGGATTTTATTGGAACCAGACTGCACAGGCAAATGCAGATAGGGCATCAATTCATTCACCTCGCCATGGGCCTCGATCAGGTCATCATCCATGTCGCTTGGGTGCGAGGTCGTATAGCGGATCCGTTCGATCCCGCCGATTTTGGCCAGATGGCGAACCAATTGCGCCAAAGACCAAGTTTTAGAGCCTGCCAGTGCTGGACCTTGGCCATGGTAGGCGTTGACGTTCTGGCCCAGAAGCGTGATTTCGCGGACGCCCTGTTGGGCTAGGCCGCGGGCTTCTAGAATAATAGGGTCCACTGGCCGCGAATATTCCGCCCCGCGCGTATAAGGTACCACACAGAAGGTGCAGAATTTATCGCACCCTTCTTGCACGGACAAAAAGGCCGATGGCCCGTCGGGTGTCCGCAAGGTTGGCAGCGCATCAAATTTTTCTACTGCCTCAAAGCTCGTCTCAAGGCGCTCGCCGCTGGCGCGGGCAGCGCGTGCGATAAGCTCTGGCAGTTTGTGATAGGCTTGTGGGCCAACAACCAAATCCACAGCTGGCGCGCGGCGCATAATTTCTTCGCCTTCGGCTTGGGCAACACAGCCAGCAATAGCGATTGTCATTTTGTCGCCAGTCAACGCCATCGCGTCCTTGTGCGCTTTCAGGCGTCCGATTTTGGAATAGACTTTTTCAGTCGCCTTCTCGCGAATATGGCACGTATTGAGCACAACAAGGTTTGCCTGGTCGGGCTTATCAACCGAGCTATAACCCAGGGGCCGCAAGACATCGGCCATGCGTTCGCTGTCATAGACATTCATCTGACAGCCATAAGTCTGAATAAACAGGGTTTTGCCAATCGCGGCTTCGCCCGTCTGTTCAGGTGTCGGGCGGTCGATCAGATCGTCTTTGTGGGATATCGCGGCTTCTTCATGCATGAAGTCAGCCTAAAACGCCAAACGCAGCAAATACGCAAGAGCATTCAAGCAACACTTTGCCCGGCAAACCAGATGATATCAGGCGATGAAAGCCACGGCATCGCCGGGCTTGGCCAGCTTCAATAGCGCCCGCAGGTCCTCTTCAGCCAAGGCCACACAGCCTTCAGTCGGGCGGTAATCTTCTGAGGCACAATGCATGAAGATAGCGGACCCCATGGCGGGTACAACCGGGTCGTCATTATGCCCAAGCACGACAATGACATTGTAGAGCCCATCCTCGCGCCACAAATGTTCAGCGCTGGCTGGGTAGGGATGGGTGACGGGCTGATTGTAGCAAGGGTCAATGGATGCATCACACCACCCGTCTTGGCACTGAATAGGCGTTGCCTCAAACCCGGATTCGGGCTTTGGGCCACGATCGTCGCGCCATAGAATCCTGCGGATCGGCCATACACCCAGGGGACTGGCCCCATCCCCTTCGCGCTTATCCTGAGCAGGCTTGGTGCCGCCCTTACCAATAGAACAGCGGACTTTCGTCTGTCCGTAGGTCAGCCAGCCCGATGGTGAAGCTGCAAAAACCTGCATAAAATCTCCTATATCAAGACTCTGTGATGCACCGCCCTCTTGTATCACCCGATAAGGTACAACCATGTAGTGCCCATGTCACGCAAGCGCACCCTCCTTCTGGTCGATGACGACCATGATCTCCGCACCACCTTAGCCGAGCAATTCGAGCTGACGGGGGAATTCGACACCATTATGGCCCAAGATGCAGCCAGCGGCGTCGCCGCAGCACGCACCAAAGGGCCTGACCTGATCCTGCTGGATATCGATCTGCCAGATCTGGACGGTCGCGAAGCTTGTAAATCGATCCGCACAGGCGGGTTTGCTGGCCCGATCATCATGCTGACCGGTCAGTCCACAGATTCCGATACGGTTTTGGGCTTGGATGCAGGGGCTAATGACTATGTCACCAAGCCGTTCCGATTTGCTGTACTCCTGGCCCGCGTTCGTGCCCATTTGCGTAGCCATGATCAGACCGATGTCGCGACGCTGAAAATTGGTCCCTATGATTTTAAGCCGGCGAACCGGACCTTGACCGATGCAGGTGGCAAACGAATTCGTTTGACGGACAAGGAAGCGGCGATTTTGCGCTATCTCTACCGATCTGGCGCTAAGGCCGTGCCGCGCGACGAATTGTTGCGCGAAGTCTGGGGCTATAATGCTGCAGTCACAACGCACACATTGGAAACCCATATCTATCGTCTGCGCCAAAAGATTGAGCCGGTTTCAAGCCGCAATGGCCTGTTGATCACCGAAGGCGGCGGCTATCGGCTTGAGCCTTAAGGCGCAAGTCTAACGCCACTCGTCGCGGCCGCCCCTTCGCTGCCTTGTCAGATTCATGTGATATTGAAAGCGTTCGGGGCGATAAAAGCCCTGAACAACTTCGATTGGCGCGGATTCAGAATCCTTCATCACGCGCACGATTTTGAGCAGCGGTGATCCAGTTGCGATCTTCAGCGCCTGCGCGGTTGCAGGCTCTGCACTGCAAGCCGTGATCCATTGTTCCGCTGAAACGGCGACAAAGCCCGCCCGTTCAAGCAAGTCTAACATCGGCGTGTGACCAAGTGAATCAGGGTCAAAGGTCGAGGCAATATCAATCGGCAAATGGGTAACGATGTAAGAGAAGGGCTCTCCCTCCAGTTTACGGATCCGCTCTGCCCGCTGCACAGGAACACCACTGGGCAGGCCCAGCAATTCAGCGATCTCAGCGGTCGCAGCAACTTGGGCGACATTGATCAACTCAACTTCTGTCGAAAGGCCCATCACTCTGAGCGCTTCCATCAGATTGTCAAAGCTGCCTTTCACGACCGGCACGGTCGCATTGTAAGTGACTACTGTCCCGCGGCCACGATGACGCGATACCATGCCAGCAGAAGCCAATTCGTTGAGCGCACGCTTTACTGTAATACGGGAAACATTGAATACATGCGTCAGATCTTGTTCGCCCGGCAGAACAGTGCCTAACGGAAACGCACCCGAGCGTATGCGTTCACGTAAGACCAAGAACAATTGGTGGTACAAAGGCGTCGGCAGCCTTGCATCCACCATGGTGGCCTTTAGTTCTGAACTTGGTTCATGGGATGTGGGCAAGGTCGTGTCCATACAGAAAAGTTAGTCTGCCAATCGAAGATTAAAAAGGCTCACACCGGCAGGCTATCGAAGTAAAGTTAATCTCGACCACCGTTGGCACGCTCTCGAACAGAGTCAAGACTTTCCCAGATCTTACCTCCTGGATAAAGCCCGATAGACATCGTCATATCGTGTACTTCCACCGAAGCAAACATATCGCAAGTAAAGTAAGGATCGCCGCGCATAATGGCCCATGCAGCATCAACATCATCAGCACACACAATCAAGCAGGACCCGTGTATCTTCGCACTGCCCGGTTCTTTTAGGGGCCCGGCCGTTACGTAAGATTGCCAATGGGCTTCGACATGGGCGAGATGACCCGCCAAATGCTCCAGCCGCTTTTCAGGAGCGGTCGGCCCGTCTTTACACACAAACAGAAACGTCGGTTGGCTTTGTCGGGGTATGGTCGGTGGATTGGACACATGGGACTCCCTGATCCTTGGATAATCCACTTTAGGGGTGAGTCATTGCCTTGCCAATGTCGAAACGCTATTTGATATAAAGATAGATCATTTCTCGAAGTTGGATGCACGGCCCAGCATGGCAGAAGCCACCAAACCTCAAAAGGTGTTTTCAGGTCAAACCTTAGCCCAAAAGCTACTGGCGCGGGCTTCGGGTCGCGGCGATGTAACCCCGGGCGATATTGTCGTCGTACAAGTCGACCTCGCTATGGCCCACGATTCAAGCGGGCCCCGGCGGTGGAAGCCGCACTTAGACGCGCTTGGCGCAACCTTGTGGGACTCTTCACGCGTGGTGATTGTGTCAGACCATTACGTCCCCGCCGTCGATGGCGAGAGTGCGGCGATCCTCAAGCTTACGCGCACATTTGCCAAAGAGCAGAATGTTGGTCATTTCTTTGATATGGAAGGGATTTGCCACGCGCTTCTTCCACAAAAAGGCCTTTTGCGACCTGGCATTTTTGTCGCGGGCGGCGACAGTCACACCCCTCATGCAGGTGCCTTTGGATGCTACGCCGCAGGCTTTGGTGCGACCGACATGCTGGGTATAGTCGTCACAGGGCAAACTTGGACAATTGTTCCTGAGACAATTCGGATTGAATTGACGGGCAGTTTTAAGCGCCATGTTTCGGCTAAAGACGTCATGTTGCTTCTCTGTCGCGAGCTTGGGATGGATAATGCGTTCAAGGCGATCGAATATGGTGGTCCGGGCGTGGCGGCGATGTCGATGGAAGAACGCATGGTTTTGTCCAATATGGCCGCAGAACTCGGTGGCGAAGTTGGTCTAATCGCGGCCGACAGGGTGACGCTGGATCATATTCGCACCCATGGGGGAGAAGCGTCCGAAGCTGATTTGGCCTGGCAACCCGATCCGGATGCGACGTACGAGCGGATTGTTACGATTAACCTCAGTGATCTTGAGCCGCAAATTGCTGCACCCCATTCACCCGCCAACAGCTTCCCGATTGGCCACGCAGCCGGCGCGCCGATTGATCAGGCCTATATCGGTGCTTGTGTTGGCGCGAAGCTAGAAGATTTACACATGGCAGCCCAGATCTTAAAGGGTCAACGCGTTGCCGAAGGTGTGCGCTTGCTTGTCGCGCCAGCAAGTTCGCAAGTCACAGCCGACGCCGCCGCCGACGGGACCTTGTCTATCTTGCTGGCAGCTGGGGCGACACTCTTGCCATCGGGTTGTGGCGCGTGCGCAGGTATGGGGGCGGGGCTATTGGCAGCGGGTGAAACTTGTATTTCCACGACCAATCGCAACTTCAAAGGCCGGATGGGCCATTCTGAAGCCCTGGTTTACCTAGGGTCACCCTACACAGTTGCGGCAAGCGCAATCGCTGGCCGCGTCAGTGATCCGCGTGTGCATGCAGCCGATCTAGCGGGGGCGGCATGACAGCTACCGCACAAACTGGCCGCGCCTTCGTTTTTGGCGACAATATCGATACGGACCTTCTTGCACCGGGTCATCTCATGAAGCTGTCGGCGGAGGATTTGGCACAGCACTGCCTTGAGGCCATCGCGCCGGATTTCGCGAGCTCGATTCAACCCGGTGACTTTGTTGTGGCGGGCAAGAATTTTGGCTTAGGGTCCTCGCGGGAGCAAGCCGCAGTAAGTTTGCGACTATTGGGCGTTGGAGCCGTGATTGCACCCAGCTTTGCCCGAATTTTCTACCGAAATGCCCTAAACCTGGGTCTTCCGGCTTTATTCTGTGAGCATGCCGATCAGATTGTCGAGGGTGACCTGTTGATGGTCGATCCAGTCTTGGGCAAGATCACGAATACGACGCGTGGTGAGACTTTAGTGTGCAAGCCTATACCAGACCATTTGATGGCGATGGTTCGGGCTGGGGGCCTGATCGCACACCTACACAATAACGCGGCACATAGGGATCGAGCATGACACAGTTTTCTCTGCACGAGCGGCTTATCCAAAGCAAAGCCCTATTGGCTCCAGGGGCTTATGATGCTTTGAGTGCACTTTTGGTGGAACAAGCCGGCTTTGAAGCCATTTATATGTCTGGCGCATCGATCTCTTACACCCAATTAGGCCGGCCGGACATTGGGCTGGTATCGGCTACGCAAGTCGCAGATATTATTGGACGCGTGCGCGATCGTGTGAAAATTCCCCTTATCGTGGATGCGGATACGGGCTTTGGCAACGCCTTGAACGTTCAGCATACCGTGCGTTTGTTCGAACGTATGGGTGCCAATGCTTTGCAATTGGAAGATCAAACAGCTCCCAAACGCTGTGGTCATTTGGCTGGAAAAGAATTGGTTGCAACCAATGAAATGGTCGGGAAAATCAAGGCGGCGGTGGATGCCCGCTCCTCTGAACAAACCCTGATCATCGCCCGCACCGATGCCATCGCCGTGGAAGGGTTCGAGCATGCTCTAGAGCGGGCAGAACACTATCGTCAGGCCGGGGCGGATATTTTGTTTGTTGAAGCGCCACAGGCGATTGATCAAATGCAGGCCATTTGCCAAGCCTTCCCAGATACTCCCCTTTTGGCCAATATGGTTGAAGGCGGAAGAACACCGCTCCTTACCGCTGATCAATTATCCGACATGGGATATCGCTTGGTGATTGCACCGGGCTCTATGGTGCGAGTCCACGCCTTTATCGCGCAGCAGTTTCTCCAATCCTTGAAAGCAAATGGCACAACGGCTCTGTTCCGTGATCGGATGTTGGACTTCAAACAAATCAACGAATTACTAGGATTACCTGACTTAATGGACCAGGGCGCGCATTATGAAATGCGCGGGCAAGAAGCGGCCGAATAAAACTAGGATCTGTAAGGCTTTCTTCACTGCGCTTCGTTACACTTTTGTCTCTATGTTGCCAGATTTTGGGTGCATGTGGATTTCATGGTGACTAAACGCGGCCCCGTCAGTGAAAAGCATTTGGGAACAGATGTCAGCACTCAACCGTGGTTGAGTTGGCTTTCGTGCGCTTTTATAGCCTTTGGATTGTTGCTCGGCGGATCAGCGGCCGCACAAACACAAAAGCGCGCCGGCGACCTTACCCTCAATGATATGTTCACAAGCCCCAATGCCGCCGCCTCTCAGGCGGTCTCCTTCAGTGCCGGGCCGAACAACATCCGCTTTGTGCTAGACCGCTCCCAGCCACGGGTCGTTTTGTTACGATTTGACGGCGATCCAGAGGTCTGGGCTCTGACCTCGCAATGGGGCCCTCGCGGTGATGAATTTCTACGCAATGATATTGGCGAAGTCATTGTAAGGATTACGACCTTAGGCGGGGTGACCATTTACGGCCCGCTTGGGACCAATGGGGGCCTTGCTGCAAGCGAAGGCAAAGCCAAAACCCTATCAGCCCCTGCGCGAAGCGAAGCAACCTTACAGGCGACGCTTGAAAAGGCACTGCGATGGTTTGATAAATTCTCTAACCGCAGCATTCGGGTGGAAGCCTCCGGTGTTTTGCCGCCTGCCTTGGTCCATGAAGCCCTCGAACGTGCAGCCCAAGGCATGTCGCGCGCGCCTCGCGGCTATTTTGGTCGTCCAGAGCGCCGCGTTAAACTTATTCGCGTCCAGCGCAGCCTTGATCGACCCAGTGTGCGTTGGCAGTCGGGGATTTTGACAATTGGTGTTGTTCCCGGTGCTGGCTTTGCCGGAAGACCGTCCAGTGCAGCGGTGCTTTTGGCGCTTACCAAAAGCGGTTAGTTGCGCGACAGCGTGTCGCGATTGCCGTGACCCTGCGTCCGGCATATATCAGGCCCATGACCTTAGAACCCCTTAATATCGCAATTTTCGTGGCCATGGCCGCGGTCTTGACTGTCCTGGTTGCAGGTATCGCAAATTTGGCCATCACGGGTGACAAGGCACGGTCGCGTTCTAACCAGTTAATGCGCCTGCGGGTTCTGGTCCAGTTTATTGCGGTTATCCTGTTGATGATTGGCTTTTGGCTCAAAACGCGCGCGGGATGACGAAGAGAAGCTTTGCAAACAAAGTTGCCTTGGTCACCGGCGGTGGGGGGCAGTTTGGCCGCGTTATGTGCCAAGCCCTCGCCCAACGCGGATGTAAGCTGATCGTGGGTGATTGTGATCTTACCGCCGCCCGCAATACCGCAGCCAAGACGGCGGGATTAGCTTTGGGCTTAGATGTTACAGATCCAGCCATGTGGACCAATGCGGCATCCTCCGCACGCGATCTATTTGGTCCACTCGACTATGTGTTCCATTGCGCCGAGCAATGCACTGAGGGCAGTGATGCAGAGAGTATGGCACGTTTATGGGCGACCCAAGTCTCGTCGTTAGAAATTGCTAATAGGAATTGCGGGCCCGATCTAGGATCAACAGGCGGGATGCATGTCATCTTCGTCTCGGGAGCTGCTTGGCAGCCAGACCCGGCCCGACCTCTCTGGTCGGCCGCAGAGGCCGCCAAACGGCAGTGGCATAAGGCCCATCAGCTTGGATCGCGCTTGGGTGAAAGTGCGCTGATTGCTTATGATGTTCCGCCGCGGGCTTCACGCAAGACCGCTGATGACGAGATCGCCGCGGCAACCTTATGGGCTTTGTCTCGCGGCGAGAAGCAGGCCTTTGTTCCTGGCGGCTTTGGCGTCACCAGTTTTTGCCGGAAATCAGCTCTATAAAGTCAGAGCCTTACGCGGGCATGCCCGGGCAGCGCAGATATTCTTCTGGCATTGCGCCATCCCAGGAGATACTGGCGGTCTCGTCTCCGGTTTGCTCAATTATCAAGCTGAATGTAACACCAACGCCATTTTTGCCTTTGACCTCATAGCCTTTTTCAATGGGCTCTACCGTCAAAACCTTATGACGCTCGATTCCCGACGGCCGAATGCTGTCCAACCAATAGCCCGTTTCTTCGTCCATCAGGACATAGCCTTGGTTCATTCGCTGTGGATTACACGCAAGCGGTCCGGGATCACCGGGCTGGCCCAAGAAGGCCGCATTGGTATCTATGCCGGCAAATAAAAATTCACGTTCATCCGCTGAGATTTTGCCTAGCGGATCAGCTGGCGCGCAGGCAGTTGCCAGGAGGCCTGCCGCCAGAACACTTAGGATCAGAGTATAGCGCATCGCCAGACCCCCTTTGAGAACGCGGCTGGCACGATCCAGCCGCGTCCCAAGTCGATCACACAGCGGTTAATGTTATGTGTTCATACTCTGGAAAAAGTCATCATTATTTTTGGTCTGTTTGAGCTTATCAAGCAAGAACTCCATCGCATCCATGGTGCCCATGGGGTTGAGGATCCGCCGCAGCATATACATTTTAGGCAGGTGCTCTTTGGGTACCAATAGCTCTTCTTTCCGGGTGCCCGACTTAATGATGTCGATGGCTGGGAAGACCCGCTTATCAGAAACCTTGCGGTCCAGAATGATTTCAGAGTTACCCGTGCCTTTAAACTCTTCGAAGATGACTTCATCCATGCGCGATCCGGTTTCAATCAGAGCGGTCGCGATAATAGTCAACGAGCCACCTTCTTCCAGATTACGGGCGGCACCGAAGAAGCGCTTGGGGCGTTGCAGCGCGTTAGCATCCACACCACCGGTTAGAACTTTGCCAGAGGAAGGCACAACGGTATTGTAAGCACGGCCCAGACGTGTGATCGAATCGAGCAGGATGACGACGTCACGGCCATGTTCGGCCAGGCGTTTTGCCTTTTCGATCACCATTTCAGCAACTTGCACGTGGCGCGTGGCTGGCTCGTCGAAGGTTGACGACACCACTTCGCCCTTTACCGAGCGCTTCATGTCCGTGACTTCTTCAGGACGTTCGTCGATTAATAACACGATCAGATAGACTTCTGGGTGATTGATTTCGATCGACTTCGCGACGTTCTGCAAAATGACCGTTTTACCAGTGCGTGGCGGCGCCACGATCAAAGCCCGCTGACCCTTACCAATCGGTGCAACGATATCGATGACGCGGCCAGTACGGTCTTTCCGTGTTGGATCTTGGATTTCCAGATGCAAGCGCTCATCGGGATAGAGTGGGGTCAAGTTATCAAAATTGACCTTGTGACGGGCTTGCTCAGGATCGGTAAAGTTGATTGTGTCAACTTTCGACAAGGCGAAATAGCGCTCGCCATCTTTGGGTGCCTTGACTGGCCCTTCGACGGTGTCTCCTGTGCGCAGGCCGTGACGACGGATTTGCTGAGGTGAGACATAAATGTCGTCTGGCCCGGACAGATAGTTCGATTCAGGTGACCGCAGGAAGCCAAAACCATCTGGCAACACTTCTAACACGCCGCCGCCGCCGATTTCGGAGCCGCGTTCAGCTTGTGCCTTCAAAATAGCAAACAAAAGATCTTGGGTGCGCAGATTGGAAGCGCCGTCAATTTCTAGGGATTCTGCCAGGACCACCAACTCTGTGGGGGTACGGGTCTTTAATTCTTGTAGCGTGGACCGGCGTGGTGGCGCGTCGATCGACAATTCCTCTGACATGTCAGGGCCTCAAAATATCTTTGGTGAAAGCCGTCTTTGCAAGGACTGCAGCGGCTGTAAGGAGGTGCCAGACCGAATGACGGCTGTGGCAACTAGCGATCACATGACGATTAACGCAGTCGCGGTCAAGGTGTGTAGTCAAGAAAAAGGCTCTAGGACAACCATAAAGACAGCGATAATCATCAAAACAAATGGCAATTCGTTCAGGAAGCGGAAGGCCACGTGGTTCAACGGACGCTGACCCCGCTCAAACGCTTTACGCCAGCGTAGATAGAGATGATCTACTGCCGTAATGAGGATGACCATGGCCAACTTAATCTGCATCCAAGGCTGGGCCAGTAAATCCAAACCGCCTCGTCCAATCAGCAAGCCTAGGCCTAAAATCCACACCACGATCATAGCAGGGATCATGATGCCGCGATGAAGGCGCCGCTCCATGATGATCAATTGCTGGTCCAGCTCGCCCCCAAGGGGAGCTAGGGAATGATAAACAAACAAGCGCGGCAGATACATCAGGCCGGCCATCCATGCGATCACCGCAATTAAATGAAGCGCTCTGAAGACTTCATAATGGCTGGCGATCCACCCACTCATGCAGCGCATCCACCAAATTCTGCCCGCGGGCAAGAAGGACAAGCGACGACACAGCCAGTCGTTCGCGCAGCAAGGATCGGGTCAGACCCTTCCAATAAATCGGTTGTCAGCCGGGCAAGCTCGTCGATGAACTTTGCGCGCGTTCCAAGAGCGGGTGCACGCAAATAAAGCGGCACACCAACTTCGTGCGCTACTTCGTAATATTCCTCATCCAATTCAACCAAGGTCTCAATATGTTCAGAAACAAAGGCAATAGGGACCACAATTACGGGGATTTTGTCCGCGCCAGCGCGTTCAATCTCGGTTTCCGTGGCTGGACCAATCCATTTTACAGGCCCTACGCGAGATTGATAACAGATCGCATGCTCAAAGTGATCGGGAAGCAGAGGCCGTAATGCGGCAACTGTCTCTTCAACCTGTTTTTGGTATGGATCGCCGTCGAGAATAATTTTTTCAGGTAGTCCATGTGCAGACCACAAAACCCGTACGCGTTCTGGCGAACCACCGGCTTGCCAGGTTTCCATCACTGCTTCTGCATGGGCTTCGATAAAGCCAGGCGCATCGGGATAACAGCAAATTAGTTTTGCCGGGCCACCGCCAGCCTTTTTCCATGCTTGTAGCGAGGAATCAGTTGTTGTGGTTGAAAACTGCGGATAGAGCGGCAAAAGCACAGTTTCATCAGGGTTGAAGGCACGAACTTGGGCTATTGCGTCTTTTACAAATGGCTTCCAATAGCGCATGGCAAGGAAGGTTTTAACCTCAGCATTCTCATAGCCTGGGCGGGCTTTGACGGCCCGCTCCAAAGCCTCTGCTTGAGCCAAAGTTTCTGGAACCAGTGGTGACCCACCGCCCATTTTCGCATAATTGGCCCGCGCTGATTTTGCCCGCAGCGTTGAAATCAATCTGGCCAATATCCAACGCACCGGTGTTGGGACGCGGATGATTGCTGGATCAGAAAACAAATTCTTCAAAAAAGGGCGCACGGAGTCTGGCCCGTCCGGACCCCCTAGATTGAACAGCACGATCGCTATTTTCTGTCCCATCGAGATTTCAATAACCTTTTTCTTGATCTGCAGACGCTTATTTAGGTCAAACCCTTCACACGCCGCATCACATATTCGACATTGGCGATCGGCGTTGCAGGCACCACACCATGTCCAAGGTTGAAGATATGTGGTCCCGTGGCCGCCGCGGCAAGAATAGTATCGACAGCTTGTTCAAGCGCGGCACCCCCTGCCATCAAGGCCATAGGATCAAGATTGCCTTGTAAACAGACCTTTGGGCCCAGGGCAGTGCGTGCTGCGCCTAGATCAGCAGCAATATCCAGGCCGACCCCTTGGACAGCGGTTTCAGAAAGGAATTGGCCAACCCGGTGACCTGCCCCACGTGGAAAGCCGATGATCGGAACATTGGGATAAACCGTGCGAACGACCTCAACGGCCTGCTTGATTGGCTTGGTTACAAGGCGCGCAAACAAGTGGCCGGGAATATCTTCCGCCCAAGATTCAAAAATCTGAAGTGCATTTGCGCCCGCCTTAACTTGGGCAATCAGATGTTGCCCAATCGCATCAGCGAGAATGGCCAAGAGATCGTCGACTAATTCAGGATTTTGATACGCGAAGGCGCGAGCAAGATCACGCTCACCGCCTCGGCCCTGAATCATATAGGTCGCCAAGGTCCAGGGCGCGCCAGCGAAGCCGATTAGAGCACGGTCCCCATCCATGGCGGCCCGAACCCTTTCTAGAGCCTCATAGACCGGCGCTAGACGCGTTTCGAGACGCGACATATCCAGTTTCGCGATATCGGCTGCGCCCTCTAAAGGGGTCAAGAGTGGGCCCTCTCCTTCTGCAAACCGCACATCCCGGCCCAGTGCATGGGGCACCACCAAAATGTCGGAGAAAATAATCGCTGCATCAACCGGGTATCGGCGGACTGGTTGCAAGGTTGCTTCGGCCGCAGCTGCTGGCGCGTAGCAAAAATCAAGGAAGCTCTTGTTCTTCGCGCGAAGCTCACGATACTCCGGCAAATGACGGCCCGCTTGGCGCATCAGCCAGATCGGAGGATGTGCTTGTTGCTCACCTAGGAGGGTGCGAACCAATGCGCTGTTGTGACCCTTTGCTCCCTGACCCATGGTGGGCTCCCCTTCCCTTATAAGATTTAGATTCTTGAATCAGTAAACAGTAGTACGGTGGATAGACTGATCCGTGAAAGTCACCTGCATGACCTAACGGGATTTCTCAAGCTGTTTATCAGCTTTTGCTCTTGCTTTTTCCACAGCCTTCAAAAGACGTAAAGCTCTGAAAATCATGCAATTGCTTGGGTTTGTGTTCCTAAAATACCCCCAATGGGGACGTTTATTTCAACACCTTACCAGCGCTGTGGATGTTCGAGAAAAGTTCCGCAGGCTTTTTCCGATGGTTCTTCACAATCGACGATTTTCCATATCTATTCATACAAAATTAACCGCGTTTCTTAGAGATTCATTAAAGTTCTTTAACAAGTTATGAACAGCCCTACTTGGCCGAGCCGGTCCAACTGGCGATCCAATTTTGGTCAGACCAAAAGAAGTTGGTGTCCGTCATGCACGAAAACCTTGATCCGGCGGGGCTGGTCCTTCACACCGCTTCTATGCGCATTTCCACTTTTCTGAACGTTCATTTGGTGTCTGACTCCACCGGCGAGACATTAAACGCGGTTCTACGGGCCGTCGCGCCCTTATTTGAAGGCGTAACGCCTTTAGAGCATTCCTATTATCTGGTGCGCTCTCGCCGCCAGCTCGACCGCGTCTTGGCTGAAATTGAGTCCTTCCCCGGTGTGGTTCTGTTCACAATCGCCGCGCATGACCTCAGAGATGTCTTGGTCGACCATTGCAAGCGCTTGGGCATTCCAGCACTACCGCTCCTGGACCAAGTTCTCACGATGTGGGAGCATCATTTGAAAATGCGCGCCGGTGAGAAGACGGGGTCGAAGCAGGCATTGGACGAAAATTACTTCCGTCGGATCGATGCCCTCAACTACACAATGGCCCATGATGACGGCCAAATGGTCCATGAGTTCAACCAAGCTGAAGTGGTACTTGTAGGTGTCAGTCGGACATCAAAAACGCCGACTTCAATTTATCTCGCCAATCGCGGTATTCGAACCGGGAATTTCCCGCTGGTGCCAAAAGCGCCAATCCCACAAGCGCTATTGGAATTGAGTAAGCCACTCGTTGTCGGATTAAGGGTTTCACCAGATCGGTTGATTGCCATACGCCGAAACCGGCTTTTGTCCCTTAATGCCGATGCGACCAGTGAATATGTCGATGAAGATGCAGTCCGCGAAGAGATCACAGATGCTAACCGATTGTTTGAACGTCAGAATTGGCCCGTCATCGACGTAACAAGACGATCGATTGAAGAAACCTCGGCCGCGATTTTGAATCTACTTGCAGACCGGAATGCCAAATAGTCATGCTAACGCTCGCTTCTACCAGTGCCATTCGCCGCCACCTCCTAACCCAAGCAGGCATCAGCTTTGAGGCAATCGGATCTGGCGTGGATGAGGATGCCGTCAAAGAAGCGATGCGGTCCGAAGGAGCAAGCCCGCGCACTCAAGCCGATAAACTCGCTGAACTTAAAGCGTTGAAGGTTTCACAAAGACGGCCCGGATTTGTGCTTGGCTGTGATCAAATCTTATCGTTTGAAGGCCATTCCTTTGACAAGGCCGAAACCCTGGACGAGGCTTTTGATCGCCTCAGCCAATTGCGCGGCAAAACCCACAGCCTTGAATGTGCAGCGGTCATCGCAAAAGATGGTCAATCCGTCTGGCGCTTAGTGACGAGCCCAAAACTGACGATGCGGGCCTTTTCGGATGACTTCTTGCGGTCATACTTGGATGCTTATGGGCAAGAGGCGCTCTCAAGCGTTGGCTGCTATCAGTTTGAGGGTCCAGGCGCGCAGTTGTTTGAGCGGGTCGAAGGTGATTTTTTTTCCATCCTGGGCTTACCCTTGTTGGAGGTCTTGGCTTTCTTGCGCCTGCATGGCGAGGTCCCAACATGAAGATCAGCGGATCGACCGAGCTTTATGCGGTCTTAGGCAACCCGGTGCGGCATTCCATGTCGCCAGTTTTGCAAAACGCCTGGATACAAGCGCACGGATTTAACGCACTTTATGTAGCACTCCCCGTTGAGCTGGAGAACTTTGAGGCGGCTCTTCAAGGTTTGGCGGCGAGCGATGTGTGCGGGCTAAACATCACGACACCGTTCAAGGAACGCGCGGCACAGGCGGCATTGCGTCAATCCGACCGGGTGAAACTGGTTGGCGCTTCTAATTGCTTAAGCTTGGACCGGGCTGGCCGTGGCTATGACGCCAACAACACGGACGGCGATGGACTGGTTGCTGATCTGGACGCGCGGGCTGCTGACTGGCGCGAGCTTGATGGACATATCGTGGTTTTGGGTGCTGGAGGCGCCGCACGTTCCATCCTCGCGGCCCTATCAGCGCATAGCCAGAAAGCCATTCGTGTCATCAATCGCGATCAAGAGCGCGCACAAAAGATTGCAAACGACTTGAATCCCAAACAAATTCAGGTGGGAACGTGGCAGGACTTGCCACAGCATTTGGCGGGTGCAGGCCTTGTCATCAATGCCACCAGCCAAGGCCTCAATAACCAATCGCCTTTCGCGCCGGATTTTTCACCAACGCATCCAGACGCAATCATTTATGATACCATTTATTCGCCGCGTATGACCGCTTATCTGGAAAGCGCCAAGGCGGCAAAGCGCCGGCATTTTGATGGGTTGGGCATGTTGGCTGGCCAGGGCGCTTTGGCGTTCCAGCATTGGTTTGGCATACTGCCCGACCTTAAGGATGGCTTGAGAACCCTAGAAAGGGCATTTGCTGGATGAAGATTGTTGCGCTGACTGGTTCGATTGGCATGGGGAAGTCGACAACTTCTGCCATGTTCAAAGACTTGGGCGTGCCGATTTGGGATGCTGATGCGGCCGTCCATCGGCTCTATGCACCAGATGGGGCAGCAATACCCCCTCTTGAGGCCCTCATTCCCGAAGCCATTGGTACCCATGGGGTCGACCGCAACATCTTGACCGCTAAGATTCTTCAAGACCCTGGGCTTCTCAAGCAAATCGAAGCCATTGTGCACCCCTTGGTCGGTAAGGATCGCGCTGATTTTTTGGTCGCAGCGCGTGAGCAGGGGGCCGGCTTGGTGTTGGTCGACGTACCCTTGTTGTTTGAAACCGGCGGGGAAGCTTATGTCGATGCGGTGATTGTTGTTTCCTGCTCGGCAGAAATGCAGCGGACCCGTGTTTTGGCCCGTCCTGGTATGACTGAAGAGAAGTTCGCCTCCATCTTGGCACGCCAGACACCCGATGAAGTTAAATGCGCGAAGGCCGATTTTGTCATCGACACGGGCTTGGGTCTTGACGCCGCGCGCGAACAAGTTGGGAAGGTTCATGCGGCGTTGATCAAACCAGCAGCCGAAACGGCGGAAAAATAAGATGCGTGAAATCGTTTTTGATACCGAAACGACCGGGACCGACCCTGATAGGGGCGACCGGATTGTTGAAATCGGCTGTGTCGAATTAATCGACCTGGTGCCGACTGGCGCGACCTTTCACCGCTATATTAATCCCGAACGCGACGTGCCGGCTGAAGTGGTGAGAGTTCATGGCCTAACGGGCGACTTTCTCTCTGACAAGCCGGTGTTCGGTGCCTCGGAAGTGGTTGAAGAATTGTTGGCGTTTATCGGCGATGCCCCGCTTGTCGCCCATAATGCTGAGTTTGACCGCAGGTTCTTGAATGCAGAGCTTGGGCGGCTTGGGTTGTCGCTTATTCCAAAGGAACGCTGCGTCGATACTTTATTGATTGCGCGCAAGAAATATCCCGGTGCACCCGCATCTTTGGACGCCTTGTGTCGGCGGTTGAATATTGATTTGACGGCACGCGACAAGCATGGGGCCCTTTTGGACTCCCAATTGCTGGCGGCTGTTTATCTCGAGCTCAAGGGAGGCCGGGAAAGGCGTCTCGATTTTCTCGACCCTGCCGAGGCGGCTCAGACCGAGATCCAAACGTCGGAAGGCGTTTTGGAAGCCAAAAGCAGCTTGCCCAAGCGCAAGCGTCCCCAAGTCTTAGGGCCTTTGTCCACGCTGGAAGAGATGGAGGCGCATCGCGCTTTTGTCGCCACACTCGGTAAGGAAGCTGTTTGGAACAAGTTCCTTACCGATCGTGGACAACAATCAGCCTAGAGCGCGTTTTGATCTGACTGGATCAAAGTTGCGCGTTTTTTATTTCAGCGCGTTTTGATCTGACTGGATCAAAGTTGCGCGGTTCTTTAGGAAGGCTGACCGCCTGTACGCTCAACACGCTGGGTGGCATAGAGCGCACCAAAATCCATTGGATCCAACATCAAAGGTGGATAGCCGCCGGCTTGGCTGTTGTTAGCAATCAATTGACGGGCGAATGGGAAGAGGATCTTCGGGCATTCCGCCAACAAGAGAGGCTCCAAAGCATCGCCTGGAACGTTGGCGAATTGGAATAGACCCGAATAGACCAATTCAATGATGAATTGGGTTTGGCCTTCGCGGTCGCTGCGTGCATTGATCTTCAAATCAACTTCAAAGACCCCGGATTCATCCATCGCCCGAGCGCTCACGTCTAATTGAAGATCGATTTTTGGCTGGGTGCCTTCCCGCAGCGAGTTAGGCGCATTTGGATTTTCAAACGAAAAATCCTTTACATATTGGGCTAAAACACGGACCGAAGGGGCAGTTTCCGCCCCATCATTCGCTAAAGAACCGTTTTCCAGTGGCGCAGAGGCCGTATCATCTGTCATGTCTTGATCTCCAGAAGCTGTGGTGGCTAGCACGCAACAGCCCTTTACGGCAACCAAGTGGCTGACTTACGCGTCATTGCACCCTATATGAGTGTATGACCGCCATTTAAAACCAAGCGGGACCGGATCGAAAACCATGGAAATAGTCTTCTTCGCCGTTGTGGCAGCTCTCGTACTTGGCCGTTTGTATCAAGTGCTTGGCCAAAATCGTGGTGCAGAGCCACCTCCGATGCGACAGCCCAGATTTGGCATGCCCGAGACGCCTGCTGAAAAGGCGGATGGCGACGAGACTGCCGACGATGGCGGTAAGGTTTTGACCTTCCCTGTGCGGGAATATGATGGCCCTGGCGCAGCTGGCCTAAAAGCAATTGGGGCGGCCCAACGCGGGTTTAGAACCGAAACCTTTCTGGAGGGCGCGAAGTCTGCTTATGAAATGATCGTAACGGCCTATGGCGCTGGCGATGAACAGACCTTGAAAGATTTGGTCGATGCCGACGTGTTTGAAGCTTACAAGACCTCGATGGATGAGCGGCGGACAGCCGGTGCCGCCAAGATCGAGGTTATTCGGTTGAGCGATGCAAAGATCGTAGATGCCGAATTAGATGGTAAAATCGCACGTATTGACGTGGCCTTCTCATCTGACTTGGCCGATGGTGGGGATGGCCTACGCGCCGCTGATGAAGTTTGGACGTTTGAACGTGCCGTTGATGCCCGCGATCCAAACTGGCTTCTGAGCGCGGTCCGGACCGCCTAATCATGCGCCGCATGTATTCTTTGTTGACCACATCATGCTTGATGTCGGTCTTACTCTCGGCTTGTGCCACGGTGGCACCGACACCCACACCCACACCGGCACCCGCGCCAGTGCCGCAACCGGCACCGACACCTGTCGTAACGCCTGTGCCGACCCCGGCACCCGCTGTTGCAGCGCCAATTACCCCGCTGCGACCAGCTGTTGCGCCGCCCAGCGTGTCGGCAGCGCCTCCGCCACCGGTTGATATCGTGCCGCTGCAGTTTAGGTCCGCTGCGTTCGAGAGTTTGCCTAATTGGGCAGAGACGGATGTAGGCGCTGCCCGCCGCGCGCTCATTCGTTCCTGTGCGATTACTCAGGCCAGACCTAAAGATCAGCTGTTGTCGGCAGTAGCAACCTATTCGGGCCGCGTTGGCGATTGGACGGGGGTTTGCGCCTTGGCAGAGGACCCAAGCCTTGAGGATCGCAGCTTTTGGGAAGGCCAGTTTCAGGTCTGGCGTGTCGCCACTGAGACGACAGAGGTTGGTCGTCTAACAGGCTATTATGAGCCGATCATGGCAGCCTCCCGCGTGAAGACGCCTGTTTATTCCGAACCGATCCAAAGCAGACCTGCCGATCTATTTGAGATTGATCTTGGCCAGTTCGACCCCACCCTGCGCAATCGCTCCATCGTTGCTCGGATGGATCGGGGGAAAGTCGTGCCATATTGGTCGCGTGCCCAGATCTCGCAATCCACAGCGCCAGTCTTGGCGTGGGGTGAGCCGGCTGAAGTTTTATCGCTGCAGGTTCAAGGCTCTGGCCGCTTGCAATTTGATGATGGCAGCCAGGTTCGCGCTGCATTTGCGGCGCACAATGGGCATCGTTTTGGCTCAAACGCGCAAGAATTGATCCGCCGGGGGGCCCTGCCCGTCAACGGTGCCTCGATGGATGCGATCAAAACCTGGTTCAAGACCGCCGCACCCAAAGAAGCGCGGGAAGTTTTGAATGCCAATCCGCGCACCGTCTTTTTCCAACTAGAACCGATCAAGGATCTAAGCGTTGGCCCCAAGGGTGGTCAACAGGCGGCCCTTGAGGCCAATGGCTCTCTCGCTGTGGATACAAGTTATCATGCCTATGGCGTGCCCATCTTTCTGGCAGCGGATGCGCCGCGTGTCGCGCTTTCAGCCGATGTTAGTCTGCGACGCTTGGCAGTGGCTCAAGACACTGGCGGTGCGATCCGCGGCCCGATCCGGGGTGATCTTTATTGGGGCACAGGGCCAGAGGCAGGTTTGCGGGCGGGGCGGATCAATCATGACGTGCGGTTTTGGGTTCTTTTGCCAAAAGGCCTAACCCCCACCGCCGCCGCTTCGGTCCGTTAAGGATGAGCCGGCGTCGGGATTTGATGCCGGATGAAGCTAAGCTGTGGCACCGGGTTGCCCGGACAGTTCGTACCTATGGTCACCAAAAGCCCAATTTAGCGCTCGAGGATACTGCGCCGACCCCTGCTCCAGTCCCGGAAATAGCGAAAAAGCCCGCCCCAGAACTGCCCCACCTAGCACTCAAGCGGGCCAAGGCGGCACGATACGTTCCTGCGCCACCAGCTCCAAAGGCTGAAGTGAGACCGGCGTCGTTGGTTTCGGACGCCTCAGGGCACAAAAAAGTGCGACGTGGGAAGCTGGATATCGATGGCTCGATTGATCTACACGGCTATCGACAAGTAGAGGCACAAACAGCCCTCGCTGGCTTTTTGGTGCGGATGCGCGGAAGCGGCGCGCGGTGTGTATTGGTTGTTACTGGCAAGGGTCGTGCCATCGAAGTCGGTGAAGATTATTTGACCCCTCAACCCGGCGTTATCCGTCGTCGCCTGCCCGAATGGTTGAGTGGGCCGGGAATCCGTGAACATGTATCGGAATATGCCTCTGCCCACCCTCGCCACGGAGGAAGCGGGGCCTATTATGTTCTGTTGAAAGCGCTGAAGGATACTTAAATGAGCGGCCATAAGCCCGACGAGACTTGGTGGAAGACCCGCTCTGTCTACCAAATTTATCCGCGCTCCTACTGCGATGCCAATGGCGACGGAATGGGCGATTTGGCCGGGATTACGCAGGGTCTAAGCGCGATCAAAGCCTTAGGTGCCGGCATTGTCTGGATGTCACCTGTTTTCCGCTCGCCTATGGTTGATAATGGCTACGATATGTCAGGCTATCGCGAGATTGACCCCTTGTTTGGCACCCTAGCGGATTTTGAAGCGTTGCTGGCTGAAGCCAAGCGCTTAGACCTCAAGATCGTGCTCGACATTGCGCTTAATCACACCTCGATTGATCACCCATGGTTTCAAGCGGCCCTGTCCGATCCATCCGGACCATACCGCGACTATTACATTTGGCGGGATGAACCCAATAATTGGCAATCCATATTCGGTGGCCCCGCTTGGTCAAAGCCTGATGGCGATGACGGCTGTTATCTGCATCTGTTTGATAAGACCCAGGCGGACCTGAACTGGGAAAACCCTGCTGTTCGCGAGGAAATCTATGGCGCGATGCGGTTCTGGTTGGACAAGGGCGTCAGTGGTTTCCGCCTTGACGTGGTGACGGTCATATCAAAGCCACCAGGCCTACCCGATGCGCCAGATCCTAGGCCCATGCCGCTTTACGATATGTTGGCAGGCGGGCCACGCTTGCATGAATGGCTGCGTGACATGCGGCGAGAGGTGTTTGACCTTTATGATTGCGTGGCGATTGGCGAGGGTCCGGGCCTCAATCCAGAGCGCGCTGCGGCCATCGTCAATCCAGCTGACCCTATGTTGCATATGATCTATCATTTTGATTTTGTGGACCATACTGGTTCACGGCAGGGCAAGGATTGGGATCGGGTCTGGTTCAAGTCTGTCTTTGATCGGTGGGATAAGGGCATTGGACAAGATGGGTGGAATTCCTGTGTGGTCGGTAATCATGACCTCCGGCGCTTGATCGCCCGCTTTGGGGATGCAAATGCGGACCCTAATCTGGTCGCAAAGGCTCTGGCTGCCACGTATCTGCTGCAACGCGCCACGCCCTTCATCTATCAAGGTGACGAATTAGGCTTGGGCGATACGACAATCACCGCGGTCGAGGAATTAGACGATGTGTGGGCAAAAACGACATATCGACTCGCCCGGTCAAAGGGCCATACCGAAGCAGAGGCCTTAGCCAAGGCGGTCGCCATGACGCGCGATCATGCCCGTACACCCTATCCTTGGACACCAGAAGGCGGGTTTAGCGTGGGAACACCTTGGCTAAAGCCGACGCCTAATCGCGGTGGGGTGGACTTGGCCAGCCAGCAGACCAATAGCCATTCAGTCTGGGCCTTTTACCGGGACTTGTTAGAACTCCGGTCGAGGGATCCACAGACCTGGGTATTTGGAGCCTATGAGGATTTATTGCCCGACCATGAGAGCTTGTTTGTCTATCGGCGTGGCGCGCGCGGTTTGGTTTGTGTGAATCTGATCGGCGAAACGCGTGCGCTGCCAGAGGCCGTCACGCAGATTCTGTCTGAGCGGACTTGCCTAAACAGTTCTGGGGACGTCAGCCAAACTCAAATGGGTCCTTGGGAGACCCAAATCTGGGCCTAGGGCTTCACGCCGTTGGCGGCAAACCAAGCGAGCAATTCATCCCAGCCTTGCTTGGCGGCAGTTTCTTGATATTGCGGCCGGTAATCGGCGTGGAAACCATGTTGGGTGCCTGGGTAGATGATAAAGCGGCTTTGACGATTGCCGGCCTTGTCTAGGGCGGCCTTCATCGCTTCCACACTGCTGAGCGGAATGCCGCCATCATTTTCGGCATAGAGGCCAAGAACTGGGCTCTTCAGCTCTCCTGCCACATCCATTGGCCATTTGCGCGGATCGGTTGACCCATCGCGCGGGGTCAAGCGACCGTACCAAGCAACACCCGCTTTGATCCTGGGGGTCAGAGCGCTGGCCATCCAGACCACGGCCCCGCCCCAGCAAAAGCCGGTGATTCCAATGGCATCACTTTTGACGAATTTCTGCTGGTCCAACCACGCGATGGTGGCCTCGATATCGCCCATGACCTGGGCATTATTGGCGGCATTCACGATCGGCATGATCTTGGTAAAGTCAGTCAGGGGAGCTGGATCACCTGCACGGGCAAAGAAGGATGGCGCGATAGCAACATAGCCTAGACGGGCAAAGCGGCGGCACACATCGCGAATATACTCATGCAGGCCGAAAATCTCGCTGACCACGATGACCACCGGTTTACGTCCCTTCGCCTGTGGGCGGGAAACAAAAGCGGGCAGGTCGAACCCCTGCGAGGGTAAGGTGATCATTTCCGACACTAAGTCATCTGAAGGCGTGGAAATGGCGGCTGCATGCACCGGACGAATGGCTGCGGCGAAGCCTGCGAAACCCATCGCGCCTGTCAGGCCGCGTCGGGACAAAGTTACGGTGGCGTCGGGGCCTTCAGGGCGGGTCAGGTTCATGGCTAGATACTCCTACGTCTTTGGGTTTCACCTTTGCCTAGGTGCGTCAAGTACATTGCACGCTCTTTCATATTCCATCAGGCTTTACCACTTAGAGCAGACGATAACAGCGCTGTGGCTGCCGCTAGGTTGACCAAATCAACAAAAGCGTGTCGGAAAGAGCGAGTGAACGAGGAGCCTATAAGCATGTTTCGCATGGACGAAGAAGACGAAAGCAAAGCGGGAAATCCAGCCCCAGCCATTGTAGAAAAGGCGCTCTTCGACAGCCGCACCATTCTACTCACCGGTGGCGTTGACGACAAACTGGCTCAGCGGGTTTGCGAACGCCTGCTAGCGCTCTCGGGCGATTCCGATCAGCCAATCCTTCTGATCATCTCTTCACCAGGTGGTCATGTGGAAAGCGGCGACATGATCCATGATATGATCAAGTTCGTGTCAGCGCCGGTAAATGTTTTGGGCTCAGGTTGGGTCGCTTCGGCTGGCGCATTGATTTATGCGGCGGCTGAACGTGAGCGCCGCTTCTGCTTGCCCAATACCCGCTTTTTGCTGCATGAACCACGCGGTGGAGTCGGTGGCATGGTGTCGGATATTGAGATCCAAGCCCGTGAAATCATCCGTATGCGCGAACGTCTCAACGCCATCTTTGCGGATGCAACCGGTCAGCCCATCGAAAAGATTAAAGCGGATACCGATCGCGATTACTGGATGAGCGCAGAAGAAGCCGTGGCCTATGGCCTCGTTGGCAAGATTGTCACCAAGCGCACCGATATTGGCTAAGTCTTACGTATTGGTGGGCGCTATCGCCGGTGCCTTTGGGGTGCGCGGAGAAATACGTCTGCGCAGCTTTACTGCAGACCCAGAAGCGATTGTAGATTATGCCCCTTTTTGTAATGAAGAGGGGCAAATCATTTTGTCCATTCAGTCGTGGCGGCCGATTAAGGATGGCATTGTGGTGACGGCGAAGGAAGTGCCAACGCGGGAAGCCGCGATGGCTTTGCGCAATACCAAGCTATTCGTGCCCCGGGATCGACTTCCAGAAGCTGAAGAAGACGAATTCTACCACGTCGATCTGATTGGGCTGCGGCTGGAGGCTTTGGACGGGGCAGATCTGGGCCGTGTTCGCGCGGTCATCCCCGGCCCACAAGATCTTCTTGAGATCGAGGCGACGCCAGGTGCCAAGGCCAGCTGGTTCTTGCCCTTTACAAAGGCCTTGGTCCCGATTGTTGATTTGCCGGGAAAGAAACTGATTGGCGAGGTCCCGCTTGGCCTGATCCCCATGGTCGGCGACGTTCCCGAAGAGGCACCCCCACCCCCTACTCACCCAAAATCGTCGAAAAAGCCACCGAAAGGCCCCACCACATGATCCGTCCTTCTGGCCGTACAGCCGATCAATTGCGCCCGTTGAGCCTTGAGGCCGGTGTGTCTCGCTATGCCGAGGGCTCGTGCCTTGCAAAGTTCGGCAACACGCATGTGCTCGTCACGGCTTCCTTGGAAGAGAGCCTACCGGGCTGGCTGCGTGGGCAAAAACGTGGCTGGGTGACGGCTGAATATGGCATGCTGCCGCGTGCGACACATACGCGTGGTCGCCGAGAAGCTGCTTCGGGTAAACAGTCGGGCCGTACGCAGGAGATTCAGCGTCTGATCGGGCGCGGGCTTCGTTCTGTGGTCGATTTACTCGCTTTGGGGGAACGTCAAATCACCATTGATTGCGATGTTATTCAGGCCGATGGCGGCACGCGCACAGCCGCGCTGACGGGCGCTTGGGTCGCGTTGAAGCAAGCTTGCCTCTATCTGAAGACAGAAGGCCTGATCACTGAGGAGCCGATCCGCGCGCAAGTGGCGGCTGTATCATGTGGCATTTATCAAGGCGTGCCTGTGCTTGATCTGGATTATCCCGAGGATTCAAACGCAGAGGCTGATGCGAACTTTGTTCTGGCCGAAGGCCTTGGCCTTGTTGAAGTTCAGGCAACCGGTGAAGAACGGCCCTTCACCGAAGCCGAACTGCACGTGCTTCTTTCACTCGCAAAGTCTGGCTGTGAGGATTTGTTTGAGGCCCAGCGTCAAGCACTGGGCCTTTAAACTGGGCCATTAAATCTTAGCTTTGGTTTTTGATCCCGGCCTTTTGGTCGGCCAACAGCTCATCATCGGTCAGATCGCCTTCCCACTTAGCCACGACGGCAGTGGCGATGGAGTTGCCGATGACGTTGGTGGCGGAGCGGCCCATATCCAAGAAGTGATCGACGGCCAGGATCAGCAAAATCCCGGCTTCGGGAATTTTGAAGAAGGAAAGCGTCGCCGCAATCACAACGAGCGAGGCCCGCGGCACGCCGGCCATGCCCTTGGAGGTCACCATCAGCAAAAGCAACATGGTCGCGATCTGCGGCACGGTCAGGACAATGCCATAGGCTTGGGCGATGAACAGTGTCGCGAAGGTGCAATACATCATCGAGCCATCAAGATTGAACGAATAGCCCAGAGGCAGCACAAAACTGGCGATCCGGCGCGACACGCCAAACTTCTCCAATTGCTCCATCGTTTTGGGATAGGCTGCTTCAGACGAAGCGGTAGAGAAAGCCAGCAAGGTGGGTTCGCGGATGCGGGCGATCAAATTGCCAATCGCAGGACCGATGACGACAAAGCCTGCCAATAGGAGAAGACCCCACAATATCACCAATGCCAAGTAGAAGCCACCGATAAACGAGGCATACGTGCCCAAAACGGCTAAACCCTTGGTCGCGATAACGGCCGCAACAGCGGCAAACACCGCGAACGGCGCAAGCGACATCACATAGCCGGTTAGCTTCAACATGGCGTGTGAGACCTTGTCAGCAAGGTCAGCCAAGGGCTTGCCTTCTTCGCCCATTGCCGTGACGGCGACGCCAAAGAAGATCGAGAACACCACGATCTGCAAGATTTCATTATTCGCCATGGCTTCGACGATGGATTTCGGCACCAAATGGATGATGAAATCTTTCAAGGTCAGCGCTGAGGGCTTGATATCGCTGACGGCATCAGCTGGCGGGATTGGCAGATTGAGCCCGACGCCAGGATGCAAGACGCTGGCAATCACGGCCCCTAAGGTCAGAGAAACCAGCGAGGCAGCAAGGAACCACGCCATCGTCTTGATACCGACGCGGCCCAAAGTTGTAGTGTCCCCAATGTGGGCGATACCGGCAACCAAGGTCGCGAACACCAAGGGTGCGATGATCATCTTGATCAAACGCAAGAAAATGTCGGTCACAATCTTAAAATTGTCCGCCCAGACCAATTGGCCTTCTTTGGGAACAAACTCGAAAATAGCGGCACCGACCGCGATCCCTAGAACCATGGCGGCCAGAATAAAAACTGTGAAATGCTTGTTCATGCCTTAGCCCTGTTTCTAATCCGGACGCACAATCGGACAAGAGGTTTGAATACCTCCTCTCGTTGCCAACAAACTGTGGTCCACCCCCGTGCGACTTTGGGACTAGACTTATGCTTCATTCAACTTGTTGTGAAGCCTTAATAGCCGTCTTATGGATATGAGCGCAGAAATTGTGCCTAACATGAGCAGGTTAAGGCGCATTCGTATTCGCATTGGCCTAAAGTCCTCACGATGAATTGACCCTATTGCGGATCTGGCTGTGCAACATCGCCAATAGCCCGGCCTTTTCTTGGCCTTCAGCCGTTTGGACCCCTATGACCGCTCTGTTTCAACAACCCTTATGGTTGCGTATTCTTGTCGGCATGGTTTTGGGAGTCATTTTGGGTTTTGGGATCCGAGCTGATGGCTTTCTGGATGGACTAATTGATGGTGAGGCCTGGTCGGCCGCGCTGAAGCTGATTGGTGACGCCTTTATCCGTTTAATCCGGATGCTTTCGGTCCCGCTGATATTTGTTTCGGTGGCCGCGGCAGTGGTGGCGATTGGCGACTTGAGCCGATTGGGAAAGTCCGGTGCGCGGATCGCCGCCCTTTACATCCCGTCAGGTCTATTGGCTGCCTGCTTGGGTGTTGGTTTGGCCATGCTGCTGCAGCCGGGGGCTGGCATTGATGCCCCGGCGGGATTGTCTGCCCCCCCTGTAAAGCCACCGCCGACGGGTGCGGACATTCTGGCCATGTTTATTCCGGCCAATCCTGTAGAGGCCTTGGCTGACGGCGATATGCTGAGTGTGATCGTGTTTGCCATTTTGTTGGGCATTGGTGTGTTGGGTGCCCGGGAAGCCGCAAAGCCTGTGGCCGACGTCTTAGATGGTGCCGCACACGCCCTGACAAAATTGGTCACTTATATCATGGAGCTAGCGCCTATTGGGGCGTTTGCCTTGATGGCGTGGGCGGTGGCTCTGATGGGCGCAGATGCGCTGGTGAAACTCGCCGCCCTGATTGGAACCGTCTATCTTGGCTGCTTCATTTATGGGTTCGTCGTCTATGGCGGCTTTATCAAATTTGTATTGGGTTTGCCGATTCTGCCGTTCTTTAAGGGCATGGCAGAAGCCATGGCCGTGGCCTATTCAACGTCATCCTCAAATGCGACCTTGCCTGTCACCATGCGCTGTATGATCGAGAAGCTCGGTATTTCCCGCCGGATGAGTGCGTTTGTGTCGTCCATGGGTGCGACAGTCAATATGGATGGGACGGCTATGTATATCTGCATCGTCACGATCTTTGGCGCACAATTGTTCGGCATTCCTTTGGACAATGGCCAGCTGGTTGGCATTGTGATCGCCGCGTCGCTTGGCGCGATTGGGGCAGCGGGCATCCCTGGTGGTTCAATCGTCTTTATCCCGCTGGTTCTGGGAATTGCGGGTGTACCGATCGAGGTGATTGCGATCATTCTGGGCGCGGACCGGATCATGGACATGATGCGCACCGTTGTGAACGTGCTGGGCGACAGTGCGGCTGCCGTAGCTGTCGCCAAGTGGGAAGGCGAGTTGGATGTCGAGGCCTATAAAGCCAATTACTTGCCTGAAGCGCGTTCAGCCTAACCGCGCTGGTCAGTACTTTTTAGCCCTTGGTCAGCTTCAAGCTCGGCCAAATTATGGGGGCGATGCCTTCGATCCCACCTGTGACACGCTCGCTGACCAGCCACGATGATGGGAAGAACCAAACTCCGGTGACCGGGCAGGCTTTCATCAGGATATCTTCGGCCGCCAAGGTTTTCGCCAATCGAGCCGACGGTTCACTTTCGGCACGCGCATCCGATAGCGCTTGATTGAAGGCTGGGTCCTTCCACTGGTGGGAATAGGCTGTCCCCCCTTCCCCCCAGGAAGCCATGAGGTCAATCGCGTCGGACTTCATGCCCTTATCAATGCGGACAATGGCAGCCTCAAAGTCAAACCCATTGAGGCGGGAGACAATGGCACTGGAGTCAGCGGCAAACATCGTCGCTTCAACGCCGATTTGTTTCCACATATCGACCATCTGGATGGCCGCACGCTCACGGTCGTCTTTGGTGACCAAAAGCTCAAACCGCAGCGGATTGGTGGGGCTGAAGCCCTTGGCGCTGAGAATGGCACGAGCACCTTCTGGGTCATATTTTGGCTGGGCTTGATCGCGCACATATCGTCCCGCGGGCTCAACCGATCCGCGCATGACGGCGTTAGCAATGACACTGCGGTCGAATCCCATAGCTAAAGCCCGTCGAACATCGGCGTCTTGGAATTGGGGCTTTTTCGTATTGAAGCTCATGTAAACAAGGCGTGGGGCCTCGAAGCGTTGGTATTGCGTACCAAATTCCTTGGCGAAATCAGCAGCGCGTAACAAGGGTGGGTCTTGCGCCAGATCCAAGTCACCCGATTGGAACATGCGCAGGCGGGTCGAAGAATCCTCGATGGCCTCAACGCTTATCCGACCGGGCATACCTTCAACCCAGCCACCTTGAGGGTTTTTGTCGAAAACCAAGCGTGTTTGCGAGCGTTCGACGGGCTTATAAGGGCCGGAGACAACAATCTTGTCGAGCTCTGTCCATTTGTCGCCGTGGGCGGCCATTGTGTGCATTGGCACAGGATAGAATTCCTGCATCCGGCTCCAAAAGGCCGCGTCAGAAACGTCCAATTCGACCACGAGGCTGGTGGGGCTAGGCGCTGACACCCCAATCGTTGTCGGGTCTTTCCCGTCCACGACGCAATCACGATAGCCCTTAATCATATAAAGCTCTGACGCGTCAGCATAGGCGGTCTTTTTGTCGGCACCTAGGCGCAAACTGTCGAGAATATCTTTGGAATCAATGGCCTTACCGTCTGACCAAGTCAGGCCTTGCGCGATTTCGAAGGTCCAAGTCTTATTGTTGTTGCTGGGTGTCCAGGAAGTCGCAAAGCCCTGTGTCGGTCCACCTTTCGGCCCATAGCCGACAACAGGCATATAGAATTGCCGGAACAAGAGGGCCGCGGCAGCAAACTCGGCCTTCAGAGGGTCCAAGGAATCGGGTCCGCCACCTAATCCCACCCGCAGGATATCGGCAGGGGCAGCCCCTTTCCCGCAGGCCGAGAGGCCCGAAAGGGCTGGAACGATAGCGAAGCTTGAAAGCAGGGTGCGGCGATTGATCTGGCTCATAGTCTGACAATGCCGCCCATTCAGCCGACGTCAAGTGCACAAGCGCGTCATTGCGCCTGTTTATGTGCACGCATGGCGTCCCTAAACCGCTCAAACAAATAGAAGCTGTCCTTTGGCCCGGGGCTGGCCTCAGGGTGATATTGCACCGAGAAGACGGGTTGGTCGGCCAGCGCGATCCCGCAATTGGACCCATCGAACAGCGATACGTGGGTTTCTATGACACCGTCGGGCAGACTTTCACGATCTACGGCAAAACCGTGGTTCATGGATACGATTTCAACCTTGCCCGTCGAAAGGTCTTGTACTGGATGGTTTGCGCCGTGATGGCCTTGCGCCATTTTTACGGTTTTTGCACCTAAGGCGAGGCCTAGCATTTGGTGGCCCAGGCAGATGCCAAACACAGGCACTTTAGCCGCAATAATTTTTTGAATGGTCTCAACCGCATATGTACCGGTTGCGGCTGGATCACCCGGGCCGTTCGACAAAAGGACACCGTTTGGATTGTGCGCAAGCACGTCTTCTGCGCGTGTGTGGGCGGGCATCACTTGGATTTTTGCACCAGTGGAGCCAAGGCAGCGCAAGATGTTTTCTTTTACGCCAAAGTCCAGCACGACGACGTTCAAGTCTTCTTGGGTATCGGAGGTGCCGGTTCCGGCCGGCCACACCCATTGTGTGCCATCAAACGTGTAAGGGGCTTCGCAAGTTACGTCTTTTGCAAGATCTAATCCCTCAAGGCCCGACCAAGCGCTAGCCTTTGCAGCCAAGGCTGCCACGTCAAATTGGCCGTCTGGTGCATGGACAATCACGCCGTGTGGCATGCCGTGCTCGCGGATGCGCCGGGTCAGCGCGCGGGTATCAATCCCGGTCAAGCCAATGATGTTTTTCAATTTCAACCAAGCATCTAGCGAAACTTCTGACCGCCAGTTTGATGGCCGCGTGATCTCTGCGCGCATAATTGCACCGCGTGCACCAAAAGCAGCAGGGGGCGAAGCATCTTCTTCATCCTCGCTATTTGTGCCGGTGTTGCCAATATGCGGCGCGGTGAAGGCAATGATCTGACCCGCATAGGACGGGTCAGTCAGAATTTCCTGATAACCCGACATCGCCGTATTGAAACAAACTTCGGCGACGGCTTCGCCAATTGCGCCACAGCCGTGGCCCCAAAAAACAGTACCATCAGCCAGAACTAGGGCGGCGGTGGGTTGGCGCGCGAAAGCGAGCGCGTGATCTTGCGCAAAGGTCAAGGTGGTGCTCCCGGGATTTTGTTGCTGTTAAGCTTGTGAGCGCGCAAGGTCAAATCAGGAAGGCAGCAAGGTCCATATAGCGATGCATGCGGTTCTTAGGAGTTTTCCTTGAGATGTTGGTCTCGCAAGACCCGCATTCGTTCTGACGGCGTGGCAGAGGTGGATGCCTCGAGAAGTGAGGCGCGCATGTTGGCGCGCTTTTCATGAATGGCGACCAGAATATTGCCCATCGGCACACCGGCTTCGACCAAGATGGCTTCCCCAACCTGCAGACTGGCCTCTAGGGTTTCAGGGACGGCTTCGCGCACGCCCAAGCTATACAAATGGACCGCATGAGCAGCGTCACGGCTTCGCGCTACAATCGGCAGGTTTGGTTGCTCAAGGTGGGCTGCGGTGACAACTTGGTCGACTGCGGAGCCCCCGTCCATCGTGACAACGAGGGCGCGAGCCCGCTCAATCCCGCACGCGCGCAGAAACTCACCGCGTGAAGCATCGCCGAGATAGACCTTTTTCCCGGTCTTCCGCGCGCGCCTCACCCGTTCAATATCGGAATCCACGGCGAGATAAGGGATCTTTTGCTCCGCCAGTAGCTCGACTACCACCGCGCCAACACGCCCATAACCGGCAACGATTACATGCGGGTTATCGGTCTGGCTGGCCTGCTGGGCCAGGTCGAGTTCCTCTGCTTCGATGGGCAACTTGCTATTGGCACTCTGTATGCCATAGCGTCCCAGAAGTGGGATCAAGCACATGGTGATTGCCGCGACGAGCAGCGCAAAATCCGCTTGTTCGGCTGGCAGGACGGACAGACTGGTCGCAAGGCCCAGAACCACAAAGGCAAATTCTCCGCCCGGCCCCAAGATCAAGCCCGCTTTCAGCGCTGCCGGGCGCTTGATTCCAAAACTGGGGCCAAGGGCGGTGACCACAGCTGCTTTGACGGCGATCAGGCCGATAATCGCACCGGCAATCTCAAGCGGCCGTTCTGACACCTTGCCGATATCCACACTCATGCCGACGGAGACTAGAAACACACCTAGCAAGAGACCCTTGAAGGGCTCAATCGTCGTTTCAACTTCGCGGCGGTATTCGGTTTCGGCCAAAAGTAGCCCCGCCAAGAATGCACCAAGGGCCATCGATAAACCTGCCGCCGCACTGCCGAGAGCGGTGGCGATTACAACTAAAAGGCAGGCGGCCATGAATATTTCTGGGCTGCGGGTTCGAGCTGCCTGGCGAAACAAAGGCCGTAACACGATGCGTCCAATGATTATGGTCAGTGCAACTGCCAAGACGGCGACAGCCAAACTTTGCACCAGCCCTCCGAGGCCCAGACCCATTCTGTCGGGTGCCAACATAGAAACCGCAAATAGTACAGGCACGACGGCTAAGTCTTGGAACAGCAAAATGCCGAAGGCTCCGCGGCCGGTGGGACTGGTCAGGCGTTTTTGTTCGGCCAAGGTTTGTAGGACAACAGCCGTTGAGGACAAAGAAAGGGCAAGGCCGATTACAGCAGCGCCTGTCGCTGTGGTGCCCAGAAAGAAGTAGCAGACAGAAAATATTGCAAGTGCAGAGAGGCCAAGTTGCAGAGAACCTAAACCAAACACCACTTTGCGCATCATGTTCAGACGCTCAAACGAAAGTTCAAGGCCGATCGCAAATAGCAAAAATACGATGCCCATTTCGGCCATCATGGCGATGGAAGCGCGGTCTTGGATCGTAAAAGCGTTGAGCCAGGGATCTTGAATAGCGAGGCCGCCTAAGCCGGAAGGGCCCAGTAAGATGCCGCACAGGATAAATCCGAGAACCGGGCTGATTTTGAACCGATGGAACAAGGGGACCACAATAGCTGCGGCCGTTAGAATAATGATCGGCTCTTTAAACGCCGCCATGTCCACCATACCTGCCAAATCAAATCCTCCTGCATGAATGCTAATGCAGCCCGGCTTGAATTGCCACGTTTCTTTAACGCGTTTGCTTGAAAATCCTGTCCATGACTGATTCGCATCAAGACCTAAGCGGGCCCCCTTGCACCACTCTGGAAGCGCAAGCGGCTTGTGAAAAATCCAGACGGGCGCTTGTAAAGGCAGCTGTGGCCGCAAGCTTCGGACTGGCTTCTACGGCTGTTCTGGGCGCTACTGAAGCGCGTGCGGCGAAGCCTGTTCCAAAAGGTGGCGGCAATGAAGCCGGCTTCCTTGGTTCAAATCAAATCACAGCCACTATTATGCGGCAGTTTCGTTCGGTGGGAATCATGCAGATTGATATGGGTATTGTGGTGAGTGCGATGCCTAAACGCGAGCCTGTACAAGCCGCCACCCCTGCCCTGCGTGCCGCGTGGCGCGGTGTCGCGCAAGAATTTGTCAATAGCTTCTTCATTCCGGGCCGGGTGCCCGATACCCAGATTTTGGGCCAGCGCATGCAGGCCGTGACCGACCGCGTGGTCGGCCCCGGCATTGCGCATGTTGTTTTGCTGTCTGTGATTGTCCGCTGAACCAACGTCCTACATGGCGGAAATGCCACCATCGACTTTCAGCTCTGCGCCGGTCACAAACTTGCTTTCATCGCTGGCCAGATAAACGGCTGCATAGGCAATATCGTCAGGCTCACCCAAGCGCCCCAGTGGGACTTGCCGCGCCAATTTTGCATAAGCCTCTTCCTGTGAACCAACCAGGCCTGCCATCCCGTCAAGGATTGGCGTCTTGATAAAGGTCGGGTGGATGGAATTGCAGCGGAAGCCGGGTACTTTGCGGGCACAATGTAAGGCGACCGACTTGGTCAGCAACCAAACGGCGGCCTTAGCCGCGTTATAGGCGGCATAATTGGCCGAAGCGATCAGGCCTGCAATCGATGAAATATTGACAATAGCACCTGGCCCGTACGGCTTCATGACGCCGAGCGCATACTTACAACCGAGGAAGACCGAATCGACATCGACCGCCATAACTTTCTTCCAGTTTTCAAAAGTCTCGCTTTCAACTGAGCCCAAGCTGCCAATGCCGGCATTATTGACCAAAACATTCAATCCGCCCATCGCGTCATGCGCTGCGTTCACGATCTCGATCCAGCGTGGCTCAGAGCAGACGTCTTGTTGGAAAGAGGTGGCGTGGCCAGGATAAAGCGCGTTGATGGCGGCAGCCGTTGCATCCGCCCCTGCTCCATTGATGTCGGTTACCACGACTTTGGCACCTTCTTTGGCATACATGGTGGCAATCGCTGCGCCTAATCCTTGGGCGGCCCCGGTGATCAAGGCCATTTTCCCGGCCATACGTCCTGTCATGTTCGTCTCCCTGATTATGTGCGGCGTAGACCATCCCAAGCCGCTTGTTCGAGTTGTTTTAGACTTTCCACCGAACAGGCATGGTTGCGCAAGAGGGCAGACAGCGGTCCCCAGACGATTGCCGCCAATTCTTCGCCGCTCAAGGTTTTGAGTTGCCCAGTTACAGCACCATCACGCGCAAAGATCGCGCTGGCTTTGATGAAGGCGCTTTCAGGGCCCATGGGCTTGCGGGCCAGATAGGCGGCAATGTCTGGCTCTTGGACGGCAAAGTCGGCAAGCCGTGTCCACATCAAATGAAAGCGCTGTTGAAGACTGAGGCGCGCTGGAAATGGCGCAAACACGTGGCGCTCAAAAAGGGCGCGCGCCCGCGCATCCAAGATTTCTGCGAGGGCAGATTTGGATGGCGCGATGCGGTAGAGCGTACCAACCGCGATGTTGGCAGCGGCCGCCAGCTCGGGCAATGAGACACTGTCGAGGTTATCACCTAGCGCTACCGACGCGCGTAAAAGCCGATCTTCGATGGCAGATATCGGTTCCGGGGAACGTCTCTTGGCCATAGCCACCTCTCAATGAAAAAATATTCAATGGCGTGGTTTGTTCTGGTGATCAATCCATTGTTCTGAGGAGCATAAGGGTGGCCGTGCTGAGGAGCAGGACCCCGACGATAGCAGAGAAGAGGCGTGCAAAGCGGGCTTGCGCAAACTGGCGCGACATCAGCCCCCCTGCCAGCGCAAACATGGACATGGTCAATGTGTCAAATAGGACGGTTCCTGCAGCAAACATGGCAAGTTGCGGCACGGTGTCACGTGGGGGATCAATGAAGGGCGGCAAAACGGCTGTAAAGAAGAGTAAGGCTTTTGGATTGCTGATTTGCACCAGGAACCCGTCTTTGAACGGGTGGCTGCCCGCCGCTTGGCCGGCAAGCTGGAAGCCTTGTGTTTCCTTGGAGAGGGCTGCCCGGAGAGCTTTAAGTCCAAGCCAGGCCAGATAAAGCCCTCCCAGAATAGCCAGCATCGAAAATGCCGACGGATACAACCGCATCAGCACACCTAAGCCCAATGCGGCAAAAACAAACCAAACTAATGAAGCAACGTTCATTCCGAACACGCCCCAAAGGCCAGCACGCGGGCCTTTTGCTAAGCCGGTTGCTAAGGCAAACAAGTTTGCAGGGCCGGGCGTTGCGGCCATCCCTGCCATGATTAGCAGGAAAGAGGCATAAGCGTGAGGGTCAACGGGCAAATGGTCTAGGTTCATCGATTGTCAGACCGGTCCCCGAATAGCGTGTCGAGGCGATTGGGTAGCGTGTCTGCCAAGCCATCGAGCGGGCCGGAAGAGAGTAGGAGGATAACCTCGTCTCCCCCAAGATTGGCTGGCATCTGGTTGAGAAACGCCTGCGTGTCTTCGATGCCTTGTGCTGAAACCCCTGCAGCATCCACCCGGTCGAGAATTTCTGACAGAGTCAATTGGCTCTGGCTTGTGGCACCGATTTTGGGCGGCGGCAGAATATGGACCTGATCACAGCCTTCAAAGACGTGATCATACCAACTCAGCGCATCTTGATTACGCCAAGAGAAGGTATGGGGCTCGAACACCACAACCAAGGGCCGGTTTGGGAAATGCAGGCGGATCGCGTCGATTGCCGACCGGGCCTTTTCATAAGACGAGCCAAAGCCCTCATAGGCTGGGACTGCGGACGTGCGTGTCTTTTTATCAAGCCGTCGCGCAACCCCTCGAAACGCGCGCACAGCGGCTTGGACTTGGGTGGCGGACATCATCCCGCGCTCCAGCACAAAGGCGGCACCCCCAATAAGGTTCTCTATATTATGGAGTCCCAATAGTTCCGTTTCTAGCGATATCCTTCTGCCACCGGGGCAAACAAGGTCAAAGCTCGTGACTTCGCCAATCGCGATGTTTTCTGCAAAATAGTCGGGGTTTGGCTTCAAGCCATACCAGACGGCGGGTCTGTCACCGATAAGGCGGCGGACAGGTTCATACGTGTGACAGGCGACGAGAAGGCCTTCGGGTGGCAGGGCGGCAAACAATTTTGCAAACGGGGCTTCATAGCTTTCCATCGTCGGGAACATATTGATGTGATCGTGCACGATGGAAGAAATCAGAATGTGGTTGGGGTTATAGAGTTCGAACTTGCTGCGCCGATCCTGCAGGCTGACGATATACTCGTCGCCTTCCATGATAAAGAGCGGGTCTGTTCCGGCGTGGCCGGTTTTTGGCAAGTCGAGCGGGATCGCGCCGATGAACCAGCCCGGATCTTGGCCCGCGTGACGCAGCAAGAAGGCGACCAGTGCCGTCAACGAGCTTTTGCCAAAGCTGCCCGCTACGATCAGATTTTCGCGGTCTTGCGTGAATTGGCCAAGATAAGTTGCAAAATTATAGCACGGCACGCCGCGCGCCTGTAGTTCTGCCAATTCCGGATTTGTTGCTGGGTCCATCTTGGCGGTCGTGCCCACGACAGCGACGTCGATTTTCTCTGGCAGATTGGCCACATCAAAGCGTTTGGCATAAACAATGCCCGCGTGGTCGAGATAGGTCGAAACAGGCGGGAAAACCCCTTCGTCAGACCCGGTGACTTGATGGCCTTGCGACTGCAAGACGCTGGCTAAAGCGCTGACGCCAGCTCCACCGATTCCTAGGAAATAAATGTTCATTTTCACCCTTTAGCGCGGCTTTTCGGGGTCGTCACGTCTGGGTTCGCAGGTCTTGCTGGACTGCCCCCGCCAACAATGCGCGGGCCGACTTCGCAGATGCGTTAAGCTGGGATAGAAACGCTCATGCCTTTTTCTGTCTCCGTCATCACCCTAACCCCAGAGGCTTGGCCCGGCGCGCTTGGCGCATCCTTGATTGGGACCGGGCTTGAGAAATCTGTGTGGTCGCTGGAACTGGTTGATTTGCGTGGCTTTGGCGACGGCAAGCATCGGCAAGTCGACGATACGCCGGCCGGTGGTGGCGCGGGCATGGTGATGAAGGCAGATATTGCAGCACGCGCGATTGATAGCGTAGCCCGCGAAGGCCGCCCGCTGATTTATTTGACCCCGCGCGGCAAACCTTTGACCCAGGCCCGGGTCCGCGAATTGGCGGCAGGACCCGGCGTCATCTTGTTTTGTGGCCGCTTTGAAGGCCTGGATGAGCGCGCCATCCTTACGCGCGAGATGGAAGAAATTGCGGTCGGGGATATCGTGCTGACCGGAGGGGACTTGCCGGCGCAAATGTTGGTGGAAGCCAGCGTGCGGTTGCTGCCCGGCCTTTTAGGAAATTCTGAAAGCCTTGGCGAGGAAAGTTTTGAATCAGGTCTTCTTGAGCACCCCCTCTACACACGACCACGTGGCTTTGAAGGCCAAGAGATCCCGCCCATTCTCATGTCTGGTGACCATGCAAAGATAGCCGCTTGGAAGAAGCAACAATCCGAGGCCGTCACACAGGCCCGCCGACCGGACCTTTGGGCAGTTTATAAGGGTGACAAAGGCTGATCATTCGTATAAACGCGCGTCTTCTTTCAACCTCAAAGTTCTCTTTGACAACAACAATGCCGCGGCCTGCTTGAGCTTTTGATCTGGTTTCAAAGTCTTAAGTTAGGAATCGTGCAAGGTGAGCTGACATGAATATCATCGAAACACTCGATGCCGAGGAAGTCGCACGCGTCTCCGAAGGCAAATCCATCCCAGAATTTTCGCCAGGTGACACCCTGCGCGTGAACGTGAAGATCAAAGAAGGCGAGCGCGAGCGCGTTCAGGCCTATGAAGGCGTTTGTATTGCCCGCTCCGGCGGTGGCATCAACGCTAACTTCACCGTTCGCAAAATCTCCTTCGGTGAAGGCGTAGAGCGGGTTTTCCCACTGTACTCTCCGAATGTGGAATCGGTTACGGTTGTGCGCAAAGGTAAAGTGCGTCGCGCTAAGTTGTACTATCTGCGGGATCGTCGCGGTAAGTCGGCCCGGATCGCTGAGCGTACTGACGGCCGTGGCTTTAGCGACTAACCTAAGCTGCCCTGAAACAAATCAAAAGGCGGTCCCTCGGGGCCGCCTTTTTTCTATTTGTCTCCTCAGGAAGCGGCTTCAATTGCCTCACTCAGCTCAATCCAAGCCGCCTCGGCCTTGGCGAGGGCTTGTGCATGCCATTCACGTTTCTTCGTAAGGTCTGCAAGCGCTTTGGCCCCTTCGGTATAGAGGCTGGGCGAGGCGAGACGGGCATCGATGGTGTCGAGTGCGTGCTGCTCTTTGGTGACAGCCTTTTCTGCGTCAGCCAAGCGGAAGCGCAAGGTGGAAAGCGATGGCCCCTTTTTGCCGCCGCCGACTTCGCCCTTCGCTAGGGCCTTAGGCGCGCTCTTGCCCGCTCCGCCGGCATCTGGACGATCCGCGCTGAGGACCAAGCCACGATAGTCTGTCAAGTCACCGTCATAGGCGCGGGCATGGCCATTATGGACCAACCACAGCCGGTCGGCACATGCTTCAGCCAAATAGACATCGTGGGTGATCAACAAAACCGCACCCGAATAATCGTTCAAGGCATGGATCAGGGCCTCGCGACTATCGATATCCAAGTGGCTTGTCGGCTCGTCCAAGATTAACACGTGGGGCTTGGCATAAGCCATTAAGCCCAGAAGCAGGCGCACTTTCTCGCCGCCCGAGAGCTTTTCGACGTGGGTATCGATCTTTTCTTGCCCAAATCCCATACGCGCAGCCAAGGAGCGGTGGCGCGAGGGTGGCCATTCGGGCTCTAGGTCACGGACGTGCTGCAAAACGGTTTCGCCTGCGCGCAATTCGTCCAATTGATCTTGGCTGAAATAGCCGATTTTGACCGCCTTGGAGGCACGCCGTTTGCCGTTCAACAATTCGAGCCGTGCACCAATGGACTTGACTAAAGTTGTCTTGCCTTGGCCGTTGGGGCCAATGATGACGATCCGGTCGTCGTGATCGAGTCGAAAATCCACCTGTCTCAAGACGGGCTTACCTTCAATATAGCCGAGGTCGGCCTCATCCAGCTGGATCAAAGGTGAAGCCAACTCGCTTGGTTCATCAAAGTGGAAGGGCATCGCCCGGTCTGCGATCGGCACGGAGATCTCTTGCATCTTTTCCAGCATCTTGATCCGGCTTTGAGCCTGACGCGCTTTGGAGGCTGTGGCGCGGAAGCGGTCGACAAAGGCTTGCAGATGTGCGCGTGCTGCATCTTGCTTGACCTTTTGGCCGGCAAGAAGCGCTGCACGCTCTGCCCGGCGACGCAGATAGGTGTCGTAGCCGCCGGCTTGGACTTCGAGCTTCGCATCTTCCAACGCCATGATGTGGGTGACGGAACGATTGAGCATTTCCCGGTCGTGGCTGACCACCAAGACGGTATTGGGATATTTGCGCAAGAAGGCTTCGAGCCAAGCAGCGCCCTCAAGGTCGAGATAATTGGTCGGCTCGTCGAGCACTAAGAGGTCTGGCATCGAAAATAGCACGCCCGCCAGCGCCGCCCGCATCCGCCAACCGCCGGAGAAGGACCCGGCCGGGTTCATCAGCTCCTCTTGCTTAAAGCCAAGACCGACAAGGATTTCACTGGCGCGCGCCTCTGCCGAATAAGCGTCAATGTCGGCCAAACGCGTGTGGATCTCGCCAATCCGATCGGGGTCGGTCGCGGTCTCCGCCTCGGCCATCAAGCTGGCCCGTTCGGTATCCGCCGCCAGCACCACGTCGAGCATCGGGTCAGCGGTGGCAGCGATTTCTTGGGCAACAAAGCCCATGCGCGCGCCGCGCTTGAGACGAACACTACCATCACCTTTCAGCGCTTCGTCTTGAATGAGCCGCAGAAGTGTGGATTTGCCAGAGCCATTCTTGCCAACCAAGCCCACTTTCCAGCCGTCAGATATGACAGCATGGGCCCCATCAAACAGCACGCGCCGCGCGAGGCGATAGGTTAGGTCTGTGATTTGTAACATAGGTTAGTTTTCTGACGGCAGGTCTTAGGAGGAGGCTAGCAGGTGAGGTGCTTTGGCAGGCGTCGTCTGATAGCGCTATTGGCCACAGGAGTCACGACTGTGGGTCAGGGTCTCGATTGGCATCAAGAATGGCGCGCAACTTCATCAGGGTCGGGACAAGGTCAGCAAGTTCTTTAGCGTCGATCAATCCTGCCAATTGCTGCAAAGACGGTGCTAAGCGGGCAATTGCATCTTCGCGTGCTGCCCTGCCCGCTTGGGTGATCGAGACAAGTTTGCCGCGCCCATCGCTAGGGTCGGCGATGATGGTGACCAAGCCTAAAGCGTCGAGGCGATGGATTGTATTGGTCATCGCCCCTTTGGTGACTTGGAACGCTTTTGCTAAATGGCTGGGCGTGTCTTGATTTTTGTCCAAGCGAACGAAGTGATTGAGCAAACTAAAGCCTGCGATCGAAAGGCCAACTGGCAAGACACGCTCAAACCGGTTGCGTCCCAATTGGTCAATGATCGCGATTTCGTTGAAGAAAGTAAAAGCGATCGTTGTAAAGTCTGGTTTGGGACGCTCTGCAGTCATGTAGGAAAATGCTCTTGAAGGCCTCGTCTTGGCGACGGTGGCACTAAGCTAGCATACCCTATTCGGGCAAGCATCTGTAGGCGCGCATCAGGTGCTAAACCCACTGCCTTTTCAGTGTCGGCCTTGATCGCGCTCATCTCTGCATATTCCTGAAGGGCTTGGCTCATTGGGTGCATGGCGATCCCGAGGGCGGTTGCCCGAAGATTAAGGCGGGCATAGGCGCGACCAACTGCGAGTTCTGCGAACCGATCCTTTGAATTACTGATGATCCAGACATAGCCAGAGGCGGATTTCGCCAAGGGGTCGTATTGCTCCAGCCCTTGTTGATAGGCTTTGGTGCCAGGCGTCATCATTTTTTCCCGCGTAAGCAGACCCATAGCTTGCATGGCACCAATGCCTGGAAAATCGAGGTCAATGCCATCGCGGTATTTTGCGATTTCAGCTTTACCGATCCGCATCAGGTCAATGCTTTCCTTGAGCGCGAGGGGCGTTTGAATTTCTTGCCGATAAGCTTGGATGCTGAGTTGTCGCAAGGCTTCACACTGCGCGGTGCCTGATAGTGTGCCCGATAATGTCAAGGTCTCTGTGGGCTCTGCCGTCAAAAGCGCTTGTAGGCTTTCCGCGCTGACCCGCTTCTTGGTGTCATAGGTCTCCTTGTTGGAGCGTCTCTGCGTAATGAAGCTATAGAGCGGGTCCTTTGTCCCGCCCTTCACCAAGCGGATATGGGCCAATGGCTTGTCATTCAGGAGTGGTTGAGGCTCGCCCGCCGGGAAAAGGCTTATTTGGGCCTCGTAGCCGATTTCTCGCGCCGCAATCGACAGAATCTCAAGGAATGCGCCACACCCAATAGCCAGCTGACGGTCATATGGGTCCGTAGCTGGCAAGCGGCGGGTTGTATCGAAATAAAGGATGATGCTGTCCTCACCCTCTAGGCTCACCAGCCAAGGTTGGCGGTTGTGTGGATTGGGGGCGAGAATGGCATGGGCGAGACTGTAAAGGCGGGGGTCCTTTTCGCCGGCGCCGGGATTGCGCCAAGCAGCCGCGGGATCTGTATTGGAGCGGTTTGCGGCGCTGACTGCTGGCACGGCGGCTAGTGAGCCCAAAGCGAGAAGTTGGAGGATAGTGCGACGATTTGGCATGACGGCCTCTTTTGGTTTAACGTTCAACCAATATAGTTTAATGATAAACTATCTGTCAAGCCTGCGGAGGATGCAGGTGAAGCAGGGCTCAAACTGCCCATAATCCTTGACTCTGAGGCACCAATCCCGTTTAAGCGCGCCTTCCTGCTGGGTTGGCACTGCCTTCACTGGGGGAAAACATGGGTGATGGATTTCCGGCCATTGCAATCGCGACACATGGTGTGCCGCCCGGACCGTCAAAAACGTAAATGGACTAAACATGTCAAAGCGCATTGCTGCGAAGTATAAAATCGACCGTCGCCTCAGTGAAAACCTGTGGGGCCGTCCAAAAAGCCCAGTCAACAAGCGGACCTATAAGCCAGGTCAGCACGGCCCAACCGCCCGTCCAGCCAAGGTTTCGGCATTTGGTGCACAGTTGCGCGCCAAGCAGAAGCTGAAGGGCTATTATGGCAACATCACCGAAAAGCAGTTCGCTGGGCTCTATGAAGAAGCCGCGCGCCGCAAGGGCAACACGGCTGAAAACCTGATCGGTCTGTTGGAGTGCCGTCTTGATGCAATGGTCTATCGCGCGAAATTCGTGCCGACCGTATTTGCGTCCCGCCAATTTGTGAACCACGGCCACGTCATGGTGAACGGCAAGAAGGTCAACATTCCTTCGTACCGTTTGCGCGTTGGTGATGTTGTGCAAGTTCGTGAAAAGTCCCGCACCATGGCGCTCGTCCTGGAAGCTTTGGACTCGGCCGAGCGCGACTTCCCTGACTATGTTGAAATGGATGTTGGCGCGATGAAGGCCACCTTCTTGCGCGTGCCAGAATTGGCTGACGTACCTTATCCAGTCAAAATGGAACCAAACATGGTTGTGGAATATTACGCTTCGTAATTCCTACCAGAAATCACACACAGAAAAGCCCGCTCAGCATTGGCCGAGCGGGCTTTTTTTTATCTACAAGATCGGTTGATCAAGCTTGAAGTGGGACACCCGCATCGCTGAGAACCTGCTTCAATTCGCCGGTTTCAAACATTTCGCGAATGATGTCGCAACCACCAACGAACTCACCTTTGACATAGAGCTGTGGGATGGTGGGCCAGTTGGAATAGTCTTTGATACCTTGGCGGACGTCTTCATTGGCCAAGACGTTCACATCTTGATAGTCCACACCAACATGGTCGAGGATTTTGACCACGGTTCCGGAGAATCCGCACATTGGCATACGCGATGTGCCCTTCATGAACAGGACCACATCATTGGTTTTGACCAGATTATCAATAAAGGCTTGTGCATCGCTCATAGCTCGTGCTCCTCGCTGGGGTCCAATAGGTGTCGACGAAGGTTTCAGCCTTCGATGGAACACATGAACCGCTGCGTCAATCATTGTTTGACCAGATGGGTCTGGGAAAAGTTTTTGCCTTACCTTCAGCTAGGGATGGCGGGGCGTCTGGTCAAGTCCAAGGAGAAATTGCGCCTGTTTGGCGATAGCCATTGCTAGGAAAGCGGATTGCTTATTATAGCTAAGGCTTCTGGTCTGTTTCTTGCTTTCGACGTGGTGCACTTTGACCAGAAGTGGCCCCCGTCTCAGGGGCCATTTCGGTGGCTGCGTTATGATGCGTCAACTTTGGTTAGGTCCTGTTCCGTTTTTCGTGCTCTTGGCAGCCGGTTCCGCAGCCGCGCAGCCCGGGCTCCGGTCCTTAACGCTTGGACAGCCCCTCCAAGGGTCCATGGGTCCAGAAGACCCAGTCCTTGAAAGCGATGATAGCAGTTATGAGCTCTTTCAAGTTCAGGCACCTAAGGGACAGATGGTCACGGTGACGCTAACCAGTTCCGCGTTCCAGCCTATCTTGGCCGTGGGCGACGAAATTGATGAGGAATGCGAGGCATGTGTCGCATCGGTTGGCGAAAAAGATAAGCCAGCTGTCGTTCGCAAGATTGTTTCTGCTTCTGGTGTGCTGCAAGTTCGGGCTAACACCATGGATAAGGGTGACCGAGGGGCTTTTACAATCCTTGCAACAGCGTCGCTACCACCGCGGATTTCAGCGCGACCACTCCCCTTTGGTCAAAGTGTCTCTGACTCACTGGATTTAAACGATGCGGTCACGAGCGAAGGGGCGACAGTTGACGCTTATGCCCTGCGTTTGAACGCCGATCAGGAAATTCAACTTGATCTTTCGTCCGATGACTTTGACCCCAAGCTTGAGCTTTTGACACCTGCAGGTGCGAAGGTTGCTGAAGATGATGATGGCGGGCCGGGCACCAGTGCACGCATCCGCTACGTTGTCCCACGTGCAGGTCTCTACCAAGTTCGCGTCACCGCTGTCGGGTCTGGTGCAGTCGGCGCCTATACCTTGACGACTGGGTTGCGTCAGGAGCTGCCGCCAATGCCCGCGCCCGTCTCGATTGCCCTGGGCCAAGAAATCACCGGTGCGTTATCAAACTCGACGCCGCGTTACGAGACGGATGGCGAAGAAATCTATGCCGTGCGTTACGGACTTCGTCTAGAAGGAGGCAGGGCTTATCGGATCGCGCTAAATGCTGCCAACGGCAGTGAGTTAGATCCCAAGATCGCCGTTGGAAAAATTGGGGCTGATGGCAGCCTGGAAAGTTTAGCCCAAGATGATGACGGCGGCGGTGGCAAAAATGCCCTGTTGCGCTACCGACCAGAGACCTCTGGAGCCTATGTTCTAGAAGTTCAAAAGGTAGGCGGTGCCAATGGTTCATACCGTTTGATGGTCGAGCAAGCCGCCGCTGACCGCGCACCCTTGGCCTCCGAAGCCTTGCGTCTTGGTCAGAATGTGGTCGGTGAGCTGCGCGATGGGGGCGCACGCTTGGGCGCTACCGATAGTCTTTTCAACACCTATTCCATCGCCTTGCGCGCCGGCCAGAGAGTCAATGTGAAGATGGAGAAGGAGGGTGACACCAGTTTAGATCCCCTGTTGGAGATTGGTCTTTTGACGTCCTCCGCCTTTAAAGCGCTGGCAAAGGATGATGATGGCGGGCGAGGCTTGAACGCCAGAATTAAGTTTACCGCACCAAGCGATGGTACCTATGTTATTCGCGCGACAGCAGGCGAGCCGACGCAAGAAGGCGCTTACACGATCGGTGTCAGTGACATGCCGGCATCTGTTGTGCCGCCGTTCCCTGCCCGGGCAAAATTAGGCGAGACGATACGCGGTAGTCTCGGCACAAATGACCCCTTAAGAAACGATAGCCAATATTTCGATCGCTATGTCTTTAACGGCCAAGTCGGTGAAACCTTTGAGATTACGGCCAGCTCGGAGAGCTTCGACATCATAGTCGGCGCACGCCAGATTGATCGCGTCGATGACGACTATGCTTCCGACGATGATAGTGGCGGCGGCACAAATGCCAAGTTGATCTATACGGTCACAACAGTCGGGCCGCAGATCATTCGTGTCACAACGATCGAGGAATCAGCGGAGGGTGATTACAGCCTGCTGATTGTCAAGAAATAAGCCGATCAGGACTTCAAACTGGTTTCGAGAGCGAGCGCGTGCAGCTCGCCCCCCATCTTGCCTTTCAGTGAGGCATAGACAGCTTGGTGCTGCTTGACCCGGTTCATGCCAGCAAAGCCGGCACTCTTCACGATGGCCTTATAGTGGTCTCCGTCGCCAGCGAGATCAATGATCTCAATGTCGGCGTCCGGAAAAGCGTCTAAAATCATTGACTTGATGTCAGAAGCGGCCATTGGCATGTCTGTCTCCGGGGTAAAGGGGTTTGACCGTTAGGCCATAAAGGCGGGCATCCAGGTTTCGTGGGCCTGTTTCAGATCGGTGATATCAATCGCTAAGACGTCTTGAATGGCCAATTCGCATCCCCCCGCAGAGCCAATGGCTGCGCAGGGAATGGCTTTCGCTTCCAAAGCCTCAAACACGCTATCGGCATGGGTTGGATTGACGATGAGGAGATAACGGGCCTGATCCTCGCTCAATAGGGCTGCTATGGTGCTTAGGCCTTGAGGCAGGGTGATGGCGAGGCCGGTGCCGGATGCCATTGCAATGTCAGCCGCAGCAATCAAGAGACCGCCGTCGGATAAATCATGGCAAGAGCGGACGTGGCCTGCATGGATCAAGCCTCGCACAACGTCACCGGTCAAGCGCTCTTGTTCAAGATCGACCTGCGGCGGCGCGCCATCTTCACGGCCCCAAACTTCGCGTAGGGCCAAGGTCGCGCCCAAATTGTCTGTGGTTTGGCCGACCAGTATGACCATGTCGCCCATGTCTACCGCACCAAAGCCAACGCGCTTGGTGTAGTCTGATAGCAGGCCGACGCCGCCAATCGCCGGGGTTGGCGGGATCGCTTGGCCCGAGGTCTCGTTATAGAGGCTGACATTGCCCGACACGACCGGAAAATCGAGGACGGCACAGGCCTCGGCCATGCCATCGGTTGCGCGCACAAATTGGCCCATGATTTCAGGACGTTGTGGGTTACCGAAATTCAGATTGTCGGTGATTGCAATTGGGCTTGCGCCTGTGGCCGTCAGGTTCCGCCACGCTTCGGCGACAACTTGCTTCCCGCCTTCAAACGGGTCTGCCGACACATAACGTGGTGTACAGTCACAGCTGATCGCCAGCGCTTTTTTGGTATTGTGGATCCGCACAATGGCTGCATCTGACGGCGTGGCGCTTTCTTCTAGGCTGTCAGCCATCACATGGCGGTCATATTGTTCCCAGAGCCAACGCTTCGACGCGCCGTCAGGGCAGGACAATAGTTTCAGAGTTGCGTCGCGCCAGTCCGCAACCGGGGTCAGCATCGCGCTGGTGACAGCAGGGTGAAGCGCAGGCTGTACCCAAGGCCGATCATAATTCGGTGCATCTTCACTCAAGGGTGCAACCGGGATGTCGCACACAATGGCACCATTCCAGTGCAAGACCATTCGGCCTGTGTCTGTGGTTTTGCCAATGACGGCAAAATCAATGTCCCACTTTTTCATGATGGCCTCAGCCTCGGCCTCACGGCCCGGCTTGAGAATGGCCAGCATGCGCTCCTGGCTCTCTGACAACATCATTTCATAAGGCGTCATGCCGGTCTCGCGAACGGGAACGGTGTTCATATCCAGCTCGATGCCCAGATATTCCTTGCCGGCCATTTCGACCGAGGAAGACGTGAGGCCGGCTGCGCCCATGTCTTGGATTGCCTCAATGCTGTCGGTTGCCATCAATTCAAGACAGGCCTCGATCAGGAGTTTCTCGACAAATGGGTCGCCAACTTGCACGGTTGGGCGCTTCTCCTCGCTTGCCTCGTCAAACTCGGAGCTGGCCATGGTTGCGCCGTGAATCCCATCGCGGCCAGTTTTGGAGCCGAAATAGACAATCGGGCTGCCGATTTTGGCACCGCGTGCATAGAAAATCTTGTCAGCGTCGGCGAGGCCCACGCACATGGCATTGACAAGAATATTGCCATTATAGCCTGCATGAAAATTCGTCTCGCCGCAGACCGTTGGTACGCCAACGCAATTGCCATAGCCGCCAATCCCGGCCACCACGCCAGATACCAAACGGCGGGTTAAAGGATGGTCTGGACTGCCAAAGCGTAGCGCATTGGCCAGTGCGATTGGGCGGGCACCCATGGTAAACACATCGCGCATAATGCCGCCTACACCCGTCGCCGCACCTTGATAGGGTTCGATAAAGCTCGGATGGTTATGGCTTTCCATTTTAAAGACGGCGGCGTGGCCATCATCAATGTCGATCACACCAGCATTTTCGCCTGGACCCTGGATGACGCGCGGACCTTTTGTGGGAAATTTGGCCAAATGCCGCCGTGAGCTCTTATAACTGCAATGCTCGGACCACATGACAGAAAAAATGCCGAGCTCTGTCAAATTGGGTTCTCGGCCCAAGCGGTCCAGAATTACGGCATATTCCGCCTCTGATAGGCCGTGTTCGGCAACCAAGGCGGGGGTCATGGGCGGTTCGGCGGGCAAAGCTGTGGTCATGGAAAGTGTTTAGCCTGCGTTGGCTGCGGTTTGAAGGGGAAACGGCCCCCTCCCCTGCAGTGAAACCACGATGGCTGCCCCATTTGACTTGGCGAAAGGGGCAAATCCGCCCTACATCCACCCATGGCACAAGAGATGGATCGTGAACCCGTAACAATTGTTTCTAAGCCGATTTATGGCCCACGTTTTGGTGTTGGCATGCTGGCGTTGGTTGCTTTGCTTTCTTTTGGAATTGGTGTTGCCACAGGTGGGATTATTCTGCCGTTTTTGAGATCGGCTGCCCCGGTTGGCATCGGCTCGGCCGTGACATCGCCAACGCAAGGGCAAACCGACCAAGCGCTTTTGTCTATATTACCGCAAACGATCTTGGCTGAATTAGATTCGGTGCAAGGTCCGGTATCGACCAATTTATCGGTTGAGCAATATCTCAATGATCTTGAAATCCGCGCATCGCAAGCAGGCTATCGCGCGTCAAGGTCGTTTCAAAGCCTGCAAACCGGCGCAGAAATTGGCTATGTTTTCAAGCCCGGATCCGGTGTTAAGGGTGCCGTCAATGGCATGCCAGAGACTTTGGTCCTTGGGCTTCAGACTGGTCCGCAGGCGGGCACTTTGGTTCTGACGCAAATGCGCCGAGACGGGGTGGCGTTATCGGCCGGGAAGCGCTTTGCCGACTTGGTGCGCGCAGGTGCTGCATTGCCGAGCTTGCCAGATACGCAGCTTTTGACTTCTCGCGGCTTGCTTGAAATCAAGGCAGCTGAAGGCACCGCCGCAGCCTATCTTGACGGCGTGTTGATTTACCCCCGCGCGGCCCGCTCAAAGGGTGAGGACTTGTTGCCGGAGAAGGCGGGTTTGGATGCCAAGGCCGAAGTATTGGTTGCTGGGGCCCCACAAAAGCTGTCGATTCAAGGGGTGTGGCCTTCGGATGGATTAATGCCAGAGGTGGCAATTTTAGTGGCGGCTGAGGCTGCGCCACAGCCATGTTCAGCGCGTGCAATCGTCTTGGACCTGCGCCGGGGAACAAGCGTCATGTTGGCGGAGCGGCTTCAAACCAGCAATCTTCGGCCGGAGGTTCGGGCCCGTGGATTGGCACTCGCCGGGTTTTGCCCGTCGGCCTCGTCTCGGGCGCTGGCCTCAGCCGAAGGCCCAGTTCAGTCTGTTGGCTTTTATGAGGTGAAAGCAGGGAAGATGGTGTGGGAGACAGCCCCTGCTCCAGCGCCACCAACAAATGCCGAAACGCCGGCATGGCGAGAGCCTAATGCGGGCCGGATCGCATCACCCTTGGGCCAGAAGGGCGCACTGGCTTCCGTCGCATGCAGGCCAGGCGGCGGCTATACGATCGCGGTCTCAGGCCTACCCGGGCCTACGAAGGGCAATAGTGGGCCCGTGCGGGTCAGCAGTGACGGGAAAAGTGCAAGTCTGACGATGGACTGGAAACCAAGCGCCAATGGCTATGAAGTCGATGGCGCGGCAGACGCTGTATCGTCTGACCCTTTTTTGGCCCGCCTTGGTGCCGGCCAGCCTTTGGACTTTGCTAGTAATGGCGCAACAATCACGGTCTCGGCCCCCCAGCCCGGCCAGCTTGAAGGGCTGATCGCGCGCTGCAAGAAGCCTAAGGCCGATTAGTTATATAGTTTATTGGGCAGTCCAGCCCCCATCCATCGTCAAAATCGCGCCATTGATTTGCGCGGCTGAATCACTGGCAAGGTAAAGCGCGAAGGAGGCCACTTGCTCGACCGTCACAAACTGCTTGGTCGGCTGCGCAGCTAACAACACGTTTTGGATGACTTCTTCTTCACTAATCCCGCGCGATTTTGCTTGATCTGGGATTTGTGCCTTCACGAGGCCGGTCAAGACATAGCCGGGGCAGATCGCGTTGCAGGTGACGCCGTCTTTGGCATGCTCGAGCGCAACGGCTTTGGTTAAGCCCACGACGCCATGCTTGGCTGCGACATAAGCCGACTTAAACGGGCTCGCCACCAGACCATGCGCTGAGGCGATATTGATGATCCGGCCCCATTTTTGTGCAGCCATGCCCGGTATCGCGTGGCGGATGGTATGAAAAGCTGAGCTCAGATTGATGCCAATAATCTGATCCCATTTTTCGGCCGGGAAATCCTCAATCGGAGCGACAAACTGAATACCCGCATTATTGACGACAACATCCAAGCGCCCATAGTGCGCCCGGGTTCTGGCGATCATGTCTTCTATTTCAGCCGGTGCCATCATATTGGCCGGATGGTAAAGGACATCGACTTTATGGTCGCTGGCAAGCTTCGCCCGAACGGTTTCGATCTGATCGGCTTCACCCAATCCATTGATCACCACCCCATAGCCGGCTTCTGCAAAGGCTTCTGCAATGGCAAGTCCAATCCCGCTGGTGGAACCGGTAACAAGGGCGACTTTTTGCGTGGTGGCGGTCATTTTGGCTCCAATCCAGATCAGGCAGATGGGGCCGACCTGCAGGTCCACCGCCATTTGATGCTTGACGCATTAAAGCCAAAACGTCAGCACTGGAAGTTATGTTCCACCGAGGAAGCGAGGAAAGTGAAGCATGGATCCTTCGTTGCAAGCCTTTGTCACCGGTCTGCCCGCCTTTTTGTTGCAAGGCGGCGTTGCGATCGCGATCTGGGCCTTTGGGGTTTGGCTCTATATGGCCATAACGCCCCATCGCGAGATTGAGCTGGTCCGCGCCGGCAATGCGGCTGCTGGCCTATCGTTAGGGGGCGCGGCAATTGGCATTGCCATTCCGATTGCAGCGACTTTGGCGACGTCCCATGCTTTGATGGATGTGATTATCTGGGGCTTGACCGCCTTGGTTCTGCAATTGGTCATGTTCCGTTTGGTAGATTTCGTGGTTCGAGGGCTGTCAACGCGCATTGAAAATGGCGAGATGGCCTCGGCAGCGGTTCTTGTGGGCGTCAAGATTGGGGCTGCACTCTTAACGGCGTCGGCATTGAACGGCTGATTTGCGATGTTGAGACGGTTTGGCGATGGGATTTTGATCCTTTTGGTCCTGATCATGGGCGCGGCTTGGCTGCTAGGTCGCGTCAATGATCGTTCTGACCCTCGGCTGCCTTCAAAGCCAGCTGAAGCCTTCGTCGTACCTCGCTCTGACTCGATAGAGGAAGAAGAGAAGGGGCCACTCTTGCCGGCACCCAGCCCGCTTGACGACCAGTCTATGGTGGAAGCGCAACGCGCTGGTCCTTGGTCGAGTGGGACCGGCTTTGCTATTGGGGATGATGGGGTTTGGTTGACCGCCCGCCACGTAGCCTTGGGATGCGAGCGTTTGGGCGTGGTCAATGGACAGGACCAGGAACTTGTAGCTGCTTCGCTGGCTTATGTGTCAAGGCGTGCCGATGTGGCCATATTGAAGACCCAGGGCGGTCCTGAACCTTTGGCACTGGACCTAAATGAAGCTGACCTACAGCTTGGCGCGGCAGGATTTCATATTGGGTTTCCACAAGGGCAGCCGGGCGAAGTGGTTAGCCGCCTGATAGGGCGCGAGTTGATGATTACCGAAGGGGCTTGGCGCGGGCGGGAAAACACCCTGGCTTGGGCAGAGGTTTCAAGGTCTAAAGGGCTGCGCGGCACTTTGGGTGGGCTTTCGGGCGGCCCTGCTTTTGATGCGCGTGGCAATGTGATTGGAATTACGATTGCGGAGAGTTTGCGGCGGGGGCGCGTTATCACCACAAGCTCTGACAGTGTTATCCAAGCCTTAAAGGAAGCGCGTTTAAGTCCGAAGGGTGTGGCGATTGCACCCCTTCGGACGGACGATATCACGCGTGTTGCCAATCGGGTTCGGCGCGACCTGAAAGTTATTCAAGTTGTTTGTTTGCCGCCTGAGTAAGGCTTTAGAGGCTTTCGCCAATCCAAGCCGAAATACGGCTTTTTGCCATCGCACCCACTTTGGTCGAGACCACGAGACCATCCTTGAACAGCATCATGGTGGGGATGCCGCGCACCCCATAGCGCGATCCAGTGCCCGGGTTATCGTCAATGTTCAGCTTAGCAACCACAAGCTGACCAGCCATTTCCTCGGAAATCTCTTCCAGAGCAGGGCCGATCTGTTTGCATGGACCACACCATTCCGCCCAAAAGTCCACAAGAACTGGACCCGACGCTTTTAGAACGTCTGATTCAAAGCTGTCGTCGGTGATGGCTAGGGTTGGCATGGTGTGAACTCCAATTGGCTTATTACCTTAACTAGGCAGCCCAGCAATCACGCGCAAGGCGTCATCCAGAATTTGATCAGGTAATTCCATGAGACGCGGTCCGTCAGTCCACAGAAGGGCGCACCGGACTTTTTTGTCCGGCCAATTGCCTTGAAGAAGTGCGCGATAGGCAGCCATCTGGTTCAGATAGACTTGGGCAACGCCTTCAACCGTTAAGGGCGGTGGCCGATTGGTCTTGAAATCTAGCACGAGAACTTCTGTTTCGGTGACGACCAAGCGGTCAACACTGCCATTGACAACCATATCGTCGGGTAGACCAGGCCCGCGCCCGACGATATTTGCTTCAGCACGGCTTTGTGGGCCAAACAGGGGCGCGAAAGTGGGATGGCGCAGGACACCGAGCGTCTCCTCCAGCATTTGATGCCGAGTCTCCTCGCTCAGGTCCGCTTCTCGTGCCAGGCGATTTCGTCCACGATCCGCCCATGTAGGTGCTGGGACATCAGGAAGTCTTTGCAGCAATTCGTGGATCAGGCGTCCGCGCAGAAAGCGCAGTCGTGCATCGGGTTGCAACGGGGACAGCGTTGCCGGCTCCGATCCATCTGGTGCCAAAGCCGACGGCGCAATTCGGCGTGCGCGCTGCTGTTCTGCCGGCGGCGCTTGATCGATCCAAGCGGGCAGTGGCGGGGGCGTCGGGCGGGTCAGCGCTTGTGTTTGTATGGCCCCGGCATAGCGGCCCCAGAGTTGGTAGGTGAAGGCGTCGTCGATTCCGGCTTGGCCCTCAAGCTTTTGACCCGGACCCATGAGGGTGAGCGCTTGATCAAACAAATCGTACCAGGTGTCCTTCGCGCTTGTGTCCGGCTCGTCTTGGCTGGGCTCGCCTTTGTCCTTCTTCTGTTGGCCAAAATGGAAGCCACAAAGGATCAAAAGGTCGCGTGCCCGCGTCATCGCGACATAAAGAAGCCGGGCGTCCTCGCGCCTTTCCGCCTCGTGTTGGGCTGAGCGGAGATTGGCAAAGACTTCGGGGTCTTCTTTGGCGGTTGGTGACCATAGAAAAGCTTGTGCGTCTGTATCGTAGTTAAAGGTTGTTTTTGTTGCGCCCCTTGGTGATGTTGTTTCCGGCAGAATGACGACTGGGGCTTCTAATCCCTTCGCCCCGTGAATGGTCATGACGCGCACGCCATCGCTGCCCTGCTCCATTTCGCGCTTAACGTCGGCGGCGTCATTTTCAATTGCGGCTAAAAACCCATGCAGATTAGGTGTTTCAGTCCGGCCATGACTGAGCGCGCGGCCCAAAAATGCTTCCACGGGTTCACGCGCTTCATGGCCTAAACGTTCAATCAACAAGGTCCAGCCGGTTTTGCCATCAAGGCATGGCCGTTCAAGGATCGAGGCGTAGAATTCGTAGGGCGGCATCTGTCCCGCACGAGTGAGCACAGATTTTAGCAACGCTGAGACCGGGGCATGGGCAGGATCGGCAGATTGTTGGATCCGCTGCCATAAAGAGTGGCTACCGCGGTCCCAGGCCAAGGGAAAAAGATGTGCGTCATCGTCGACAAGCCCACAAAATGCGCCCTTGAGCACGCAAGCTGTGTTGAAATCATCCTGTGACAACAAGGCAAAGCGGCCGAGCGCGATCAGGTCTTGGATGGCCGGGTCCTCAACCAGTTTAATCCGGTCTGCCCCAGCTACCGGGACTTTGTGGTATTTTAGGCGTTTGATGAGCTGGTGGAAGAAGGGCCCCCGCTTTTTTACAAGGATCATGACATCGCCCGGTGTCATGGCTCGGAGACCTTCTTTGGATGGGATCGCAAAACCCTGGTCAAGGCGGGCCTTCAGTTCCAACGCAATCCGTTCGGCTAGACGATTGCGACTGCTGTCTTCGCGTTCGATGTTAAGGGGGTGGTCCCAAGCGTCGGATTCAGGTGCTTTTTCGCCAGCGACAGTCTTCGGCCAAAGCTCCACCGCGCCCGCATACTCTGTCCGATACGCGATATGCGGGGTCGGAAAGGCATATTTGCGCTCAAAGGGCGGGTCGATTTCGTCCGTCAGCGCTATGGCGGGTGCGTGGCCAAGGGCGGTACAGGCCCAAACCGCATCCACGGCATTGAGGATGGTCTGGCTCGAGCGAAAGGAAAGGCCGAAAGCGAGACTGCGTCTTTGATCGGCCCCTTCAGCTGTTCCTGCCTCAAAACGTGCCTTTTCCTCTAAGAAGCGCTCCGGCTTTGCGCCCTGGAACGAATAGATGGATTGTTTTTCGTCACCCACGATAAAGCGGGTGCGGGGTTGGGTTTTGGCCTCTTGCTCTAGTACCGTGAAGAGCGGCTCCAAAAGGTCCCATTGCTGCGGATTGGTGTCTTGGGCTTCGTCGATCAGAATATGCGCAAGGCCTGTGTCGAGCTTATAGAGCACCCAGGCCGCTGCCCCCTCCCCTGCC
>NZ_JBIIYV010000013.1:0-58497 GCF_044346625.1 Aquidulcibacter sp.
CTCCTATCTTGTTAAAGGAGCATCCATCGTCAGAACCTAAACCCACTTCTTCAATCAAAATCGCAATCAACCCAAATCCATGCCCCCAGCCCATCACGCACAAACCTCCCGCGGAGCGGGTTCGTTCTTTGGTGCAAATCAGACCTAACATAAAAGGCACTCCGCCCTTAGAGTCCTTACTCTAACACCAGTAACTCAAGTCAAGACATGTTCGCCTCGCGGGACAGCAGATAGCGCTTTGCAACCGCCTCGACGACGTCTGTACCCGCATCAAGCCGCAAGTGCGCATAGCGCTCGGTTGTCTGAGGTTTTGTGTGGCCGAGAAGTTTACCGATTATGGCGAGGCTTGCACCATCCGCGACGGCCCAAGAGGCGAGTGTATTACCCTACCACCACATAGCGACTTGAGTTGACCGCCACGATTGGGGGCTTCCCCGTTCGATCAAAGGCGTTTTGGATCGCCATAAGATCGGTCCAGTAAAGCAAATGCTTGCTCTCAGCGAAGCCTGCTAGGGCTTTCTCGCTCAATACACATGGAAAAATATGCACGTCCACCTTGGCTTGGCCGGCTTGATGGGCGGCAGAGACGAGCGTCCAAATATCCTCAATAACCGGGTCGGTCATCGCCAAACAGCCAATGCTCTCGCAGCGGCCATGGATCATGATGAAACTGCCCGTTCGGCCAAGGGATTGGTCGAGCGCATTTGGATAACCGACATTCATTGAGAGATGATAAGAGGAGGCATTGTTCATCGCTTCAGGCGTCACACCATAGACGCCCTCTGGAACTTGCTTGTCCCCTTCAGCCTCCTTCGGACCCAGCAAACCTGAAGCAGCGCAAATCGGCCAACTCGCAAATTCGATAAACCTGCCTGTGCGACCGGGCTGAACATAAAGATAAAGTCGCTTTTCTTGCTTATAAGCCCGGATGAAAACTGGATCGCCCAGGCTGGCACCTAGCGCCCGAAGTCGTTCGGTGACCTTTGGGGCGGCCCGCTCGATGGCGACGGCCGCCCGTTGCGGGCCAGGCAACTCCAATGGCTGCTCACTGCAGGCCGCACCGACAGTGGGCAAGACACATGCGGGAGCCATCAGGGTTTTGCGTCGAGTGATCATATCGAGATGATATGACGTACCACCCAGCCGCGCCAGTACAAAAGTTCAATGCGGCAGGCGAACAATTTGTATTGAATTGAGAAAAAATCCCAAATGATTACGAAATATTTTATTAACTAATTTGTCAACAAAGAGGCCTTAAGATTCTTTATTGTTTATAGATAAAGAAACTCCTATATAGTTTATTTGAAAGTTCACAGATTTCCGATCAGTTACTTTCGCCTTATTTTGCCTTATTTCCCCTGCGGCATGAATTGGCCCTCAGATTGCTCCCCTACCTTCAGAAGCCACACAGGGTTTGAGCTTCAATTCAGCGGGAGTATATCATGAAAAAGGCAGCTATCATCTCGGCAATCGCTCTTGTCACCTCAATTGGTGGTCAAGCATTTGCTCAACAAGCCATCAACGTTTCTCAGTTTATGAACAGCAACATTTCGGCTAACACCGTGGGCATCGCACACAACGTTTGCTGCGCAGTTGGTTTCTCGGCTGTGGCAGGCGCAAACTCCGCCGAAGTCGCTGGTACCGCTTCCAGCGTCCATTGGAACAACAACCAGCAGTTCCGTGGCGATGCCATTGCAACCACTTCTGGCCATGTCGGCAACATTGGTGGCGATGTCACTTTGAGCTCTGCAGCATTCGCAAACAATGCAGCGGGTTCCTTCGCAGGTGCACATGAAGTTGGCATCAATAGCGTCCAGCACAACTGGATCGATCCATCAGCTTACACCACTGGCAATGTGTTCAACATTGGCGGCAATGCCACCGCTTCAGCTCAAGCCAACGGCAACATCTTGAGTGCTTCTGCACCAAACGCAGCAGTCTTCAATGTTGCCGCCCAGCAACATGGCGGCGCTGCAGTCAATGCGGGTGTCAGCCTGACCGCGCAGAACATCACCGGTGACGTAACTGGCAGCGCTCGCGGCTTCGGCAACTCCATGACCTTTGCTGGTGCCAGCAACATGAACATCTCTGGCCAACAAAACATGGTGGCCCCAATCAACACCAACACCTTCATCAGCGCCCACAATGTTGGCGGTTCGGTGTTCGGTTCGTCGGTCTCGATCGGGAACGTGTTCAGCGTTGGCAAGCCTTAAGCCCTAAGGCTTCTAGCCAGTAAAGAGGCCAGGTTCCTTTATCGGTTCCTGGCCTTTTGCCTCTCAAAACCTAGGCCGTTGTTGTGGATATTTTGAAGTGACCAAGTGATAGCCCTTTGGTCCTTATAGTGATCCGCAGACGTTTTCTACAAAAACACAAGTCAACACATTTCATTATTCATGAATTGTCCACGATTTATTGGTTAAGTTGATCTTGTGAGGGGCATCTCAGAACATGCTGGTTACGAAGAGAAACCGGCTCAAATTGAAACAATGACGAATTATCGCCGAAACGGGGAAATCCCGTTTGGCACGAAATGGTTCGCCAAACACGAGAATAGACCTGAATCGAAGGGGCGAATGCCAAATTTGGTTGGCGCCGTGATTGCAGCCCTTGGTGCAGTGTTCGTCCTAGAGGAGCGAAGAATATGAAGGAAGCTCATCCAACTAGCCCAGTAAAGCTTGATGTGAAGCTTGACGTGAAGCTTGATCGCTCTCGCTTTGCCCGTGCCGCTTTTGGATTGTCGGCTGCAACCTTGAGCGTTGCTGCGATGCTTGCCGCCATGCCAGCCCATGCGCAAAGCCGTGCTGGCTATGCCAATGAATTCAGCCGTCCCTATGGCACAAATCCCGGCGACCAAAACCGCCCCTATGATGCCAGCACCCGCGACCTTAACTCCAACCGCGTCATCATCGATGGCCGCATTGTCGTGGGCGATGATTTATCGTCTCTGCCACTTGGCCTCTATAATAGCGGCTCTTCAGGCATGGGCTTCTCCGGCACCGGGGCCGCCATCGGCAACCAGCTCAATGTCAACACCACCGGTAGCTTCAATACCGTGGTCGTCAATTCTACCCAGATCAATAACGGCAACCAAACCGTCATCATCAACGGACAATCCACCTCAACAACAGCGGGCAATACCACAACCGCTGCGGCTTCGGCTGTCCCTTCCACTAACAACGCCCAGCAGACGCTCAACGGGGGGCTCGATTTCTAATGACCCAAACCACTCTTTTCGCTCGCGCTAAATGGGCCAGCCTCGCCCTCGCCAGCACCCTCGCGCTCACCGGATGTATCTCGCCCACCGCCACACCGGCTGGCAATTATGCCCGCCCCATCGGCAATGCGCCTGTAACCGCCAACCCAACCCCTTACTCAGCCGCTCTGGTCTGCTTGGGCAATTATGCCCGAGGCCAGAACATCCGCGGCCCCCGCGTCGCGGTTGGTCGCATCCTTGACTATACCGGCAAGTCCGACTTCGAAGGCGGCCGCCAAGTCACCCAAGGCGCTTCCTTGATGGCTATCTCGGCCTTTGCCAAATCTGGCGCGCGTCTGGTTGAGCGCTTCGACACCTCCGTGTCCGAGCTTGAACTCAAATATGCCAACAACCGTCTGATCGGCGAAGAAGGCCAAGACTTCCGTCGCATCCTCGCCGGCCAAGTCCCAGGCTCTGACTTTTATCTCATCGGCGGCATCACCGAGCTTAATTACAACATCCGCTCCATGGGCACCGACACCTTCATCGGCGACCGTGACCCCACAAATGGCAAGGGCATCGTCAATGGTAAGCTCTATGTCATGAATGTCGGTCTCGACTTGCGCTTGATCGACACCAAGACCCTCGAAGTCGTCGATGTCATCTCTTACCAAAAGCAGATCATCGGGCGTGAAGTCGGTCTGGGTTATTTCCAATTCCTCGACAACATCACCCTCGACCTCGGCGTCGGTGGTCGTAGCCAAGAGCCTGTCCAACTCGCCGTCCGCTCGGTCGTTGAACGCGCCGTCGTTGAAATGATGTCCAACATCTACGGCGTCCCAGGCGCTAGTGCCTGCCAAGGTGCCTTCGGCCCAGGCGGCGACCCCATGGGCCCCATCGGCAACACCGGTGCCTTCGTCCCACGCTCCGACGCCACCGCAGCCGGCGCCGCCGCACGCACCAACCCCAATAACTGGAACGACACCCGCGACAAAAGCCTCTCACGCTCCCTACGCGGCACAAAGAACTAGTCGTACATTCCTAGAGTTATTGACACCATGATAGAGAGCGGCCCATCAAGGCCGCTCTTTTGCTGTGTTCAAAGCGAAACGGATGGGGAAAAGCACCATGGCTGTGGATTGGTCACATTGTAAGCCGGTCGCGACCTATGAAAAGGTTGATTTAGCCCTCTTCCAGAGCACAATCCAACCCGCTCAGAAGCCCGCTATCCTGCGCGGCCTTGTCAGCGACTGGCCGATTGTTAAAGCTGGGCTGATATCCGATCAGGAAGTTTGTGCTTATGTCGGCCGTCACGCTACAGACGCACCGGCCAATTGCTTTTTCGCGCCGCCGGAAATCAAAGGGCGCTTTGGCTACGGGGCGGACCTTCAAGAATTCAATTTTGACGTGCGCTCTGCCTCTGTTGAGACCCTGTTGAACATTCTCCTGCGACTGCGTGACGTTGAAAATCCGCCTAGCATGTATGCAGGTGCCCTGCCTTTCCCGCAATTCTTCCCCACTTTATCGATCGAATGCCCGATGCCTTTGCTTGAACCAAAGGTCGCCACAAAGGTTTCCTTGTGGGTTGGCAACCAGACCCGGACAGCCGCCCACTGGGATCTGCCGCAAAACTTGGCCTGTGTTGTTGCTGGCAAGCGCCGCTTTACGCTGTTCCCGATTGAACAACTCAACAACCTCTATATCGGCCCACTTGATCACACCTTAGCGGGACAACCGATTTCTTTGGTGAACATTACCGAACCAGACCTCACGACCCACCCGCGCTTTACTGATGCGATCAAGGCAGCCCAAATTGCAGACTTAGAGCCTGGGGACGTTTTGTATATGCCCAGCTTATGGATCCACCATGTGGAGTCGAAGACCCCCGTTGGCATGTTGGTGAATTTCTGGTGGCGCGACGGCCCGGAACATTTAGTGACCCCAAGCCTGACCCTTCAACATGCCCTCTTGACCTTGCGCGACCTACCCAAAGCCGAAAAGCAAGCTTGGAAGGTGGTCTTCGACCATTATATCTTCCAATCTGACGAAGACCCCATGGCTCATATCCCGGAATTGGCACGCGGTGTCTTTGGTCCAATCACGCCAGACAGCCTTGAAAAGATCAAGGCGCGCCTGCGTCAGTCGCTCGACCTCGATTAAGTCGACTTCCTATTTCCCGCTTTAGGAGAATTCTTAAGTTCAAACTCCCTTCGTTGGCACGAAACCCGCAATCCTACTCCCAACACCGGCCGAGTGTGCCGGAAAGAGACAGATCTCAAGATCGTGGAGTAGAACATGGCACAGGCAAAATATCTTATCGCAACTGCAGCCGCTTTGGCGTTCATCCCAGCAATCGCCAGCGCCCAGCATGCGTCTTACGAAGTCCTGAACGGTCAAGTTCAAATGAGCGATGTCGTTGCTACTCTGAACGTCGAGTTCCAAACCAGCCATGGCACTGCTTCCAACAATCTCGCTGCTGGTAATACCATGTCCGCGAAGGCAGTTGAGCAGAGCATGAATGTATCCAACACGCAAACATTGCGCGGCACCGTCTCAGCCATCAATTCGGTAACCGGCCAAAACGCACGAGGCGTGACCCAAAGCACTGCTGTAGCGCACGGCAATGCGGCCCAAGTTGAAGGTTGCTGCGCCTCTGTCGGGATCAATTCGACCCAAACCGCACAAGCTGGCACAAAGATCACGGCCAAATCGACGATCAATGTTGGCTCGGCTGACTTCATTGTTTCGGGTGCTCAAGCAACTGCGAACAGCTTCGGCAGCTTCACCAAGAATGGCTACACCCAAGGCAAAGTCACCCAAACCAGCGCTGCAAAAGTAGATGCATCCTCCAAAGTTACTGCGTGCTGCAATAACGGTGCGATCTCGTCCAATGCCATCGGTGCTGCAAACTCAGCGCGTTGGGAAGGTGAAGCTGCCACGATTTTTGCTGAAGTTGATCAAAAAAACTCTGGCGAGGTCGCTACGACTTCGACTGTTGATGTCAAAAGCGCAACCAACGTCTCGAGCGGCGCAGCTGCAGCAGGCAACTTGGCCGAAATCCAAAACAAATGGGGCTATGCTCAAATGAGTGGCTCGCAAAACAATAGCGGCAATGTTTCATCGAGCTCCGTTATCAATTTAGACAATTTCGAAGGCTTTGCCATGTCGGGTTCCAATTCGGTTGGTAACTCTGCTTTGCTGTCGAACTTGGGCTCAGACGTTTCGATGTTCATGGACCAAAACAACACGGGCAACGTCTCGGCGACAACCAGCTTCTCCGGCGCATCGGCTAATGGCGGCGTGGGCCAAGCGACGTCGTCGGCAGTCGGCAATTCAATCACCGCTTATTCCTGTGCTTCTTGCGGCAATGAGAGCGTGTTGGTTGAAGGTCGTACGAACCAGACCAACACCGGCAACGTGACCGCGACCACCAATTTCAACGGCGGCAACATGGGCATGATCTCTGCCAGTGCTTCGGCCATTGGCAACAGCGCGACCTTCGTTGCTCAACGTAGCAGCCACTAATTCAAACGCTCTCTCAGACGACAAAGGCGGCCTAAAAGGCCGCCTTTTTTGTGTCTAGATTTGCTCAAGCTCAGAGCAATTCTTCTGGGCGAACATCAAAGCTCTTGTTACAATACTCGCAACGGACCCGGATGAAGCCGTCGGCTTCAATCATGTCAGCCGCCGCCTCTGCCCCAAATTGCTTGAGCAAAGCAAGGATGCGATCACTGGAGCATGTGCAAGCTGTTTCGATCGGTCGCGCCTCAAACAAACGCACGCCATCTTCGTGGAACAATCGAAACAGCAAATCCCCCGCAGACAGTTCGGCATTGACTAGCTCTCGGTCTTCTAGGGTTTCAAACAGGATCGAGGCATGCTCCCAAGCCATCGACGTGTCGCCGCGCGCACTGTCACCGGCAACCTGCTGGATCAAAGCCCCACCTGCCCGCCATTGTGACCGGCCTGCTGGGCCATGGGTCTCTGCGCAAGCGATACGGATGCGGGTCGGGATTTGTTCGGACTGGGCGAAGTAAAGTGCCGCTGCCTCGGCCAAAGTATCACCTTCTAGCGCGACTGTGCCCTGATACCGGTCCATGTCATCGCCTTGATCGACCGTCATGGCGAAAAGCCCAGGTCCAATCAGCTCGGGCAAGGTCGGCTCAGAATTCTGCGCTAACAGCTTGGCCAATGCCACGCCATCCACATTGGCGTAGCCGCGCAAGGCACCATTGGTGCGATATTCAGCCACGATAAAACGGATCGGCCCTTCAAGGCCATTTTCGCCCTGCACTTGAATGATGAGCTTGCCATCGAATTTCAACGAAGCCCCGACCAAGGCTGCCAAAGTCAACATTTCGCCCAAAAGGCGCGCAACGCAATCGGGATATTTGTGGCGTTGCAGGATCTCATCGACCGTTGCGGGCCCCAGCCGCACAATACGTCCGCGTACAGGCTCACCATCAATTTGGAACGCCGCTACAATATCGTCGGCTGCGGCCATCAGGTCCGCATCGGGATCGGAAGGATTGGCATCATATGTCATTGGCCTGCCCCTTGCCCCAAGCACCAAGTCAGGACAGCTTTTTGCGCGTGAATTCGGTTCTCAGCTTCATCAAAAATACGACTCTGAGGGCCATCCATCACAGCATTGGTAACCTCTTCGCCGCGATGGGCCGGCAAGCAGTGTAGGAAAATCGCCTCCGGCTTAGCTTGTGCCATCAGCTCTTCGTTCACCTGATAGGGCCCCAGCGCCTGCATGCGCTCACCAACATTGGTATCGCCCATCGAAACCCAAGTATCTGTCACCACACAATCTGCGCCTGCAATAGCTTCTGCCGGGTTATCAAACACCTCAACAACAGCCCCTGCTGCGCGCCCAGCCGCTAATACTTCATCGGAAGGCCGGAAGCCTGCTGGGCATGCTGCAGCCACTTGGAAGCCCAGTTTTGAGGCCGCATGGATAAAGCTGGTCAGCACATTGTTCCCATCACCCGCCCAAGCGATCTTCGCACCCTTGAGCGCGATGCCAGCCTCTTCCAAGGTCATAAGATCGGCCAAAATCTGGCATGGATGGGAAAAATCCGTCAGTGCATTAATGACAGGGACAGTCGCATACTCGGCCAATTCCAACAGACTGGCGTGACTATTGGCGCGCAAAGAGATCACATCGACCATGCGTGATAACACCCGCGCGGTGTCTACAATCGACTCCCCACGACCCAATTGGCTGGTGGCAGCATCCATCATCAACGTCTGCCCACCCAATTGCCGCATGGCCGCATCGAAAGACACACGGGTGCGGGTTGAGTTTTTCTCGAAAATGGCGGCCAGCACATGGCCAGCCAGCGGTGCATCGGCATCGACCTTGCCTTTGGGCCAATTTTGGCGCGCGCGCTTGCGGGCATGAGCTTCATCAAGAATAGCCCGCACTTCCTCAGGCGCGAGGAGATCAATATCGATAAAATGGCGCATGATGAAACGTCCAGTCAGGCCGGCTTAGGCGGCTGCATTGACCTCTGCTTGGGCTGCAGCCAAGGCTGCGTCCAAAATCGAGATGGCTTCAGAAACATCGTCTGGCGACACGATCAAAGGTGGGGCCATCCGCAACACATTTTGGCCAGCAGTGCCAACCAACATACCGCGCTCAAAGCACAACTGACGCACTTTCAGGGGGTCAATTGTCAACTTCAATCCGGCCAACAACCCTTTGCCGCGCACATCGACCACGAGGTCTGGGTAGCGGTCTTTTAGGCCAGCCAAGGACTGGTGCAGCTGATTGGAGATATCGCGCACATGCTCAAGGAATTCAGGCTGGCTGATTTCGTCAAAGGTGGCATGGCCAACAGCCATCGCCAGCGGGTTGCCGCCAAAGGTCGATCCGTGAACGCCGCGAACCATCCCGGCGGCGGCTTCTGCCGTGGCCAGACAGGCACCCATGGGGAAACCGCCACCCATGCCTTTTGCAACAGCCATTACATCGGGGGTGATGCCAGCCCATTCGTGGGCAAAAAGCTTGCCAGTCCGCCCAGCGCCCGATTGCACTTCGTCAAAAATCAGCAAGATGTCATGTTCGTCGCACAAAGCGCGCAGGCCCTGCAAACATTCGTTTGGCACCGCGCGAACGCCACCTTCACCCTGGACAGGCTCCAGGATAATGCCAGCGGTTGTGGGGCCAATGGCCGCTTTTAGCGCTTCATGATCGCCGAATGGCAATTGGCGGTAGCCCGGCAGCGGCGGGCCAAAGCCCGCCAAATAATTTGGGTTAGCAGCCGCATTGATGGCACCATAAGAGCGGCCGTGGAAAGCCCCTTCAAAGCCCAAAATCTCAATCCGTTCCGGATTACCTTTGGCTGAATGATATTTGCGGGTCAGCTTCAAGCAGGCTTCAATCGCCTCAGTCCCGGAATTGGCGAAAAACACCACATCCGCGAAAGTAGCATCGGTGTATTTCTGCGCCAGCGAGCGTTGAAGTTCAGTTTGGTACATGTTGGACATGTGCCAGATTCTATTGGCCTGCTCCGTCAAAGCCGCCACCAGCTTAGGATGGCAATGCCCCAGACTGTTGGTGGCAATACCAGCAATGAAGTCGAGATAGCGCTTACCCTCAGCCGTAAAGACTTCAACGCCTCGCCCTTGCACGAAATCGGCTGGAGCGGGGGAATAGACGGGCATTAACGGGGCAGCGCTCACAGATCACTCTCCAAATCATGGGTTTCAACCGATAAGACCAAACGAAAAAGGGCCTAGCTGCTGCTAGGTCCCTCGTTCGAAACCAAGTCGGACTGGGTCCTTTTACAGCCTTATGCGCGCATGCGCCACCCCGTCTTGAACACCCGCCAACAGGCAAAAACCAACATGAGGCTGATCACACCGGTCGACACAGCGCTCGTCATGACATCAGCATCGGCATGGCCGGTAAATCCGTAACGGAAGCCATCAATCAGATGGAATACCGGGTTCCAAAGCGACAGCGTATGGAAGGGTTCAGGTAGCACTTTGATAGAATAGAAAGTACCCGACAGGAAGGTCAGCGGTGTGATCAAGAAGCTGGTCACAAAGGCCAGATTATCAAACTTATCCGCCCAAATGCCGCCCAAGACGCCAAAGGCGCCAAACATGATCGCCCCGGTCAAACCGAAATAAAGCGTCCAGCCGATATGCTTCGGCATCACATTGGCAAAGATCGTGATCGATACGGCCATCGCCAAAGCCACCAACAGCCCACGCGTTGTCGCTCCGGCAATAAAGCCCGCAGTGAGTTCGCCTGCTGACAAGGGCGGCATTAAAAAGTCCACCGTCGTGCCTTGGACCTTCGCAACGATCAAAGACGACGAAGAATTGGCAAAAGCATTTTGTATGATCGACAACATGATCAGCCCGGGGGCCAAGAAGTCCGCGAACGGGATCCCGCTCATCATCCGCTTGTCGGCACCAAAAGCCATGACAAACACCACCATCAACAGCCAAGTTGAGACGACAGGGCCGAAAATCGTTTGAACAGCCACTTTCCAGAACCGACGCACTTCGCGCTGATAAAGCGTTTGCAGGCCGATCCAATTCAAAGCGCCATAGGCGCGCGGTGCGGGGGGAGTCGCGGGTTGGGTCATGTCTCTAGTTTGACCTCCCCGCGCTATGAAGGAAAGGCCTTTCGCACACCAAACCCTGTCCTTGGGCGGCAAACTTGCTTAGTTTGAGCATTATGAATCCATTCTCCGAAGCTCTCACCCGCCCAAGCCGACCGCTGCTTATGGGCGTTATCAATGCCACACCCGATAGCTTTTCCGACGGCGGGCAGTTTGTACACATAGATTCCGCCCTGCTGCAGGCGCGCAAACTGATCACGCAAGGCGCAGATATTCTCGATATTGGCGGGGAAAGTACACGCCCCGGCGCTGAATCTGTCGATACACAAGAAGAGCTCGCACGTGTTTTGCCGATCATTGAGGCGATCCGGCGCGCCAGTTCGGTTGCCATTTCCATCGATACCCGCAAGCCTGAAGTGGCACGCGCAGCGATCGCAGCCGGCGCCAATTGCTGGAACGATGTCTCGGCGCTGACCTTTGCGCCCGACTCTATAGCCACGGCTGTAGACCTCGATGTGCCTGTTGTGTTGATGCATGCGCAAGGCGATCCAAAGACCATGCAACTTGACCCTCATTATCGAGATGTGACTGGGGACGTCCTAAACTTTCTGGTTGGGCGGATTGGACAAGCGATCCAAGCTGGTGTGAAACTCTCCAACATCATCGTGGATCCGGGCATTGGATTTGGCAAAACGCTGGAGCACAATCTGACTCTGCTGCGCGATTTGCCCCGTTTCGTGGCTCTGGGACGTCCGGTTCTGGTTGGGGCCTCTCGCAAGCGCTTCATCGCCGCCCTCGACCAAGGGGCGGAGGTAGGTGATCGCTTGGGCGGCTCTGTGGCGGCGGCTTTGTTTGCAGCCCAACATGGTGCGCAAATCCTGCGCGTTCATGATGTCACTGAGACGCGCCAAGCCCTGACCGTGCAAACAGCTTTGATAGACTTCTAGGCGCATGGGCTTGGCCTATTTATTCCTCCAATCAACCTAGCGAGAGGCAATTTCATGACGAGCGAACCCAAAGGCCGCGTCCTGATCGTGGCTGGCAGCGACAGCGGTGGCGGTGCTGGCATTCAAGCCGATATTAAAGCGGTTACAGCGCTGGGTGGTTTTGCCATGACGGCTGTAACAGCCATCACCGTGCAGAACACGCTTGGCGTTTTTGATGTTCATCCCATCCCCTTAAAGGTCATTCGCGATCAAATCTCTTGCGTGGCAAGCGATCTGGGTGTCGATGTCGTCAAAACAGGCATGTTGGGCAGCATTGAAACCGTGGAAGTTATCGCCGAAGCCCTAGATGCTTACACCAAGTCCGTACCCCGTGTGATAGATCCCGTCATGGTGGCCAAAGGCGGACATCCCTTATTGGAAGACAAGGCTGTTGCTGCCGTCAAAAGCCTGATGATTCCCCTAGCAGGCCTTTTGACCCCCAATGCACCGGAAGCCGAACGCCTTGCCGATGTTTCGGTTGATGGCATCAATGGGCAACGCCGAGCAGCAGAGCGCTTGTTGCGGCTGGGCGCAAGTGCGGTGTTGGTCAAAGGCGGCCATATTCCGGGCGCGCGCTTCACCGACGTGCTGGCGACGCACAAAGGCGAGGTTTTCTTTGAGGCTGAGCGCATCGATACCACTTCCACCCATGGCACCGGTTGTACCTTGGCCAGCGCCATTGCTGCCCTCCTCGCTCAAGGCGTCGAACTGGAAGAAGCGGTTGAGCGCGCGCGGGCCTATCTGGTCGAAGCCATCAAACGGGCACCCGGCTTTGGCAAAGGCCACGGCCCCCTGAACCACGCTTGGCCCGTCCAGAAATGAGCGAAAATCTAGAGACCAGATTGATCGATATGGTGCGGGCCAGCCCGAAAGTGATGGAGGTCCTAAGGCTGGTTCGCGATGCCAGTTTGCCAGACTGGCGCCTCGTGGCGGGCTCCATCTATGGCACGGTTTGGAATGCGTTGACTGGCAGGCCAGCCGATTATGGCATCAAGGATTATGACATTTGCTATTTCGATCCCGATACCTCTTGGGACGCAGAAGACCGAATTATCAAAGCGGTCGACCACTTGTTGCCGGAGTCCTTGAAGCCCTTGGTTGAGGTCCGCAATCAAGCCCGTGTGCATCTTTGGTTTGAGCAACGCTTTGGCAGCCCCTATGCGCCGCTGAGCTGTACGGACGAATCGCTTGAGCGCTATCTGTGTTTTAGCGATGCCGTTGCTGTGCGCCTTGAAGCAGATGACAGCATCACTCTATCAGCACCTTTTGGGCTGGAGGACGTGTTTGCTATGATCTTGCGCCCGAACCCAAAGCGGGGGGCGACCGGCAATACCAAAGTCAAAGTGGCTGGCATTCAAGCCCGCTGGCCTGAAGTCCAATTTAAGGAAGCTTGATATGCGCCAGTTTCTGGTCGACGCCTTTGCCTCAAAGCCTTTCACCGGCAACCCTGCCTGTGTCGTCGAACCCTTTGACCAATGGCCAGATGCGGCTTGGATGCAGACTTTGGCGATGGAGAATAATCAAGCCGAGACTGCCTATCTGTTGCGGACAGATGATCCTGCGCGTTTTGGCCTGCGCTGGTTTACCCCTGCTTTGGAAATCCCCCTCTGCGGTCATGCGACCTTGGCCTCGGCCCATGTCTTGCTCAGAGAATTGGGCGTTAAGGCATCAAGTCTTACCTTCGATACGCTGAGTGGTCCCTTGACGGTGCGCACGCTCGAGGACGGTCAGTTAGAGCTTAACTTCCCCGCCAATCCCCCGGTTCAAATTGCCACCCCAGACGGATTGGCAGAAGCCCTAGGCGCTGAAGTGGTTGAAACTTGGGTCGGCAATTATGCGGTCGCGATCGTCAAAAGCGAGTCCGTCGTTCGGGGACTAAAGCCCAATCTGGCAGAGATTGAACGCATTTGCACTGAGAAGTTAGAGCGAAATCGGGGCAATCTGATGGTGTCAGCTTTGGCCGATCCAGATGCAGATTATCACGTGGTCAGCCGCTTCTTTGCGCCGGGTTCAGGGATTGCGGAAGACCCGGTAACAGGCTCTGCCCATTGCATCATCGCGCCCTTGTTTGCTGACAAGATTGGCAATGCCTGCCTTACCTATTTCCAAGCCTATCCAGGACGGGGCGGCGCTTTGACCTGTGAGGTCGTTGGCGACCGGGTACTCTTACGCGGCAATGCGGTGACTGTACTCGATGGCCAATTGCGGGTTTAGCCCCCTTTCTTGTTCCCTCACGAACCCCTAAACCCGTGGTCAAATTCTTGGAGAAAAATCATGGCAAATCCTGAGTGGAAGCGCGTCGAAGCGCATATGAACCGGGTCTTCCGCACAAAGGACGTGACCTTGAAGCCACGCGCCGGCGTGAAGGATTCGATGGAAGTGTATCTGGGCCCTGAGTTCTTGGGCACTGTCTATATTGACGAAGATGAAGGTGAAACCTCCTACATCTTTGAAATGGCCATTCTGGATATTGATCTGGAAGACTAATAGACGCACCAGCCAGACATGATAAAGCCCGCCTCAGAACTTCTGTGGCGGGCTTTTCTTTTGATTTTACAATACGCTCAGCATGCTGGCGACCAAGGGATGGCGCACGATATCGACGTCGGCCAGCCTGACCACTGCGACATCGTCGAGGCGGTCCAGCGCATCTGCAATTTGGCCAAGCCCCGATAGCTCAGGCAAGAGGTCAGTCTGGGCTGGGTCGCCAGTAACAACCATAGTGGAATGCCAGCCCAAGCGCGTCAGGAGCATTTTGAGTTGGCCGTAGGTGCAGTTCTGCGCCTCATCAATCACCACAAAGGCATTGTTCAGGGTTCGGCCACGCATGAAACCAATTGGCGCAATTTCGATCAGGCCCTCAACCATCATGGTCTTTAGGCGCTTTGGGCTCAATCGGTCAGAAAGCGCATCCATCAAAGGCCGCAGATAAGGCGCGAGCTTTTCTTCCATATGCCCGGGCAAGAAGCCGATCGATTCGCCAGCCTCCACCGCAGGTCGCGACAAGACTATGCGCGACACGCGGCCAGCTTCCAAAGCTTCTACCGCCTTTGTAATCGCCAAATAAGTCTTGCCGGTGCCAGCTGGGCCGATGGCCACTACAAGCGGGTTTGAATCGATGGCATCCATCAATTTTTCCTGTCCAGCGGTGCGGGGCTTTACCTTTTTGAGGAAGCTCTGGTCGCGGTCTGGCCCGTCATCCTGTGCCGTTGGGTTCCAGCCAAACAGCGCCCGTACATTCGACTCTTCTTGCACGTAAGAGCCATGTTTCGACCCCCCTAAGCTGTGCGATTGACGCGACTGCTCTGCTTGATCACGGGTGCGACGGACTGCTGGGCGTTTAGCCATAGACATGCTCCTTCAGGACGGACTTCATGGAAACAAAAAACGCCGCAGACCTTGAGGGCTGCGACGCACAAAGAATTGTTGAATGCCAACAAGACGCTTAGAGAGCCGACCAAAAGGCCGGCAGGGTCTGGATCATAAATGGTCGCGTATGCGATCACTAAGCCCCCTAATCGCGGGAGTATCGAAGACCTCTTCGACCTTGCCGCGAATCTCTGTTGCGATGTCATCCTAGCAGAGTAAATGAGGTGTTAACGTCACAAAATCTTGTCGGAAGGGAACTTTTTTATGAACTTTATTCTAGGTGCCTATTCTTTGGGCGATGCGACCCCCACGCTGCCGGCTTCGGGCGATTATTGGATCGCACCCAATGCGACCGTGATTGGTAATTGCATCCTGCATCATAACGCAAGTGTCTGGTTTAATGCTGTTTTACGTGGAGACTGCGACCCAATTACGATTGGCGAGAACTCCAATGTCCAAGACGGGGCAATACTTCATACAGACATTGGCATCCCGCTTACGATTGGGAAAAACGTCACGGTCGGCCATTTGGCCATGCTTCATGGGTGCGAGATTGGCGATAATAGCTTGATCGGCATTGGTGCCGTGGTCCTCAATCGGGCCGTGATTGGCAAAAATTGTATCATTGGGGCCAAAACGCTGATCCCAGAAGGCAAAGTGATTCCCGACAACTCCCTCGTGATGGGCGCACCTGGCAAAGTGATTCGCGAGGTCACCCCAGACCAAGCTCAATTCCTAACCGGCTCTGCCTTGCATTATGTCGAGAATTGGAAACGCTTTCACGCAAGTTTGAAGCCAGTGCCTGCATCATAAGCCCTATCGTCATAAGGTTGGAATGAAACTAGGCTATCGCCCTAGGAAGCGAACGAACCAGTGGAGAAGAATTGTGATGCGTGTTGCTAAATTTGTTCTGGTGCCTGCTTGTCTAAGCCTTTTTCTTGGTGGGTGCGCGACAGAGCTGCCGATTGGGGAACGCATTGCGCGGGCAACGCCTGCTGTAAACGTCGTAGCTCGCGGCGAAACAGTTCCTGTTGGCTCTGTCAATCAAGATGCAGCCGATGATCCAGCTATTTGGCGTAACCCTGCCCGCCCTGAAGCCAGCTTGATCGTGGGCACGGACAAGAAGGCTGGCCTTTATGCTTACGGATTGGACGGCCAAATACGTGATTTCTTCGATGCTGGTAGGGTGAATAATGTGGACCTTCGGGCCGATGTCTTGGTCGCTGGCACACCGCAAATTGTCGTCGCAGCCAGCGACCGCAACGACCTAACCCAAGCCAAAGTGGCGCTATTCACGCTGGACCCCATCTCCGCCAAACTGACTCCACTCGGCACCGTTGCTGCGGGGGCTGGCGAGGCTTACGGCATCTGCCTCGCGCAAACCGAGGGCAAGTTTTTTGCCTTTATGGTGCTTAAGGACGGCACAATCCATCAGGTGGCTTTAGATTTGGCCGGCCAAACACCGTCTGGCCAAATTGTGCGCACGATGAAGCTTGGCACCCAATCGGAGGGCTGTGTGGTCGATGAGAAGACCCAGCGCCTCTATGTCGCCGAAGAAGACGTCGGCCTCTGGCGTTTTGATGCCCGACCGACCGGAGCCCTCACGCCATCCAAGATTGCCCCCGCCGATGGCAAGAACATCGTGGCGGACGCCGAAGGTGTTGCCTTGGCAGAAGGCCCGGGCGACGCGCGCTATATTCTGGTCTCCAGCCAAGGCGACAATGCCTACACCATCTATAAGGCGAGTGATGAGAGCTATGTGGGCCGGTTCAGGATTGCCGCCGGGACCTTTGGCGCAACTGAAGAGACCGATGGCATAGAGTTGATTGTCGGCGACTTTGGGTCTGCCTTCCCGGGTGGGCTATTTATCGCCCAAGATGGCATGCAAGCCGGGGGTGCACAAAACTTCAAATTGGTGGCTTGGGACGATATCAAGGCGGCCATCGGCCTGCCCAATTAAGACCAAATGCTATAAAAAAACAAGCGCTTGACTGAAATCAAGCTCTTGTTTTATTTGTTCAATTCCACGAACAGGCGACCTTAGAGCGCGCCGTGGCAAGCCTTAAAGCGCTTGCCAGATCCACATGGGCAAGGCGCATTGCGTGGCGTATCGAGCCAAGCGCGCGGCATTTCACCCAATGCGGACGGCACCAAATCATCTGCAGCAGCGCCCATTTCATCAAGCCCGGTTGCTGGCAACGGGTGGCTGGACAGCCAATTCGGGTTAAGACCTAAGCCATCACCAATGCCAGCGCCAAAGCCACTGTCAATGGTTGCCCTGCTAGGGTCAAAGTCAGCTGGCACCATCGGCTGATCAGGCTGAACCAATTGCACGTTCATGAGGAAGCGCGTGACATCGGCCCGCAAGTCCGTCCGCATTTTCTCAAACATCGAGAAGGCGTCAGTTTTATATTCGATCAGCGGATCGCGTTGACCATAGCCACGCAAATGGATGACCGAACGCAGGTGGTCTACTTGGGTCAAATGTTCACGCCATTTGAGGTCGATGGTCTGCAACAAAACTTGCTTTTCGATGTAGCGGGATTGTTCCTCACCCATCATGGCGACTTTCTCGGCCCAAACCTTATCCGAGGCCTCGATGATGGCTTGGCGGATGTCGTTGTCATCCACGCCTTCCTGCGCCGCCATGTCCTTAGCAGGAATGGTCAGCCCCAAAACATCTTGCACTTCTACTTCCAAGCCATTGGTATCCCATTGTTCCGGGAGCATTTTTGGTGGCATATATTCTTCGCACAAGGTGTCGATGACTTCATGACGCATGTGCTGGACGGTTTCTTCAACGTCTTCCGTGCGCATGAATTCCTTGCGCTCTTCAAAGATCTGCTTGCGTTGATCATTGATCACATCGTCATATTTGAGCAGATTTTTGCGGATTTCGAAGTTGCGGGCTTCGACGCGCTTTTGGCTGATTTCCATCGCCTTATTCATCATGCGTTCTTCGATGGGCTCGTCTTCATCCACCTTTAGAACACGCAAAATGCCGGCCATACGTTCACCGCCAAAGATGCGCAGCAGATCATCATCGCAGGAGATGTAGAAGCGGCTCCTGCCGGGGTCGCCCTGACGACCGGTGCGCCCGCGCAACTGATTGTCAATCCGGCGGCTTTCATGACGCTCGGTACCCAAGACATAAAGGCCACCCAGCTCCATGGCTTTGGCCTTTTTGACTGCAATGTCGGCCATGATCTCGTCATGCAGGCTCTTTAACTCGGCCTCAGTCAGTGCCCGACCCCAAGCAGCCTCGCGGGTGCGACGCTCCTTTTCGAGGCGCATTTCTGGGTTACCGCCCAACTGAATGTCTGTCCCGCGACCAGCCATGTTGGTGGCGATGGTGACAGCTCCAGGTACGCCAGCCTCTGCAACGATTTCGGCTTCCTCGGCGTGCTTGTGCGCGTTCAGAACCGAATGGGGAATATTGTCGGCTTTCAGCAATTCAGAGATCGTCTCTGACTTCTCAATCGAGGCGGTACCCACAAGGATTGGCTGACCGCGCGAATAGCATTCGTGGATATCGCGCATGATGGCTTTGTTCTTGCCAGCTTCGTTTTGATATACGACGTCGTTCTCATCGATCCGCGCAACCGGCCGATTGGTCGGGATTTCCACGACTTGAAGACTATAGATATCCTCAAATTCAGCCGCTTCGGTCTGGGCCGTCCCGGTCATGCCGCCCAGCTTCTCATAGAGCCGGAAGTAGTTCTGGAAGGTGATGGAAGCCAAAGTTTGGTTTTCAGGTTGAACTGTAACAAGTTCTTTGGCTTCGATGGCCTGATGTAAGCCATCGGATAACCGCCGACCCGTCATCATCCGACCGGTGAATTCATCAATCAGCACGACCTCATCGTTTTTGACGATATAGTCCTTGTCGCGGGTGTAGAGCACATGGGCGCGCAAGGCTTGGTTGGCGTGGTGCACGATGGTCGTATTGACGGCCTCATACAGAGCGCCCTCAAGCAAGCCGCGCTCCCGCAGCAAATCTTCAATATGTTCAGAGCCCTGCTCGGTATAAACCGCCGAACGCTGTTTTTCGTCATGCTCATAGTCGTCTTTGTCGAGCAGATAGATCAGCTCATCCATCGCGCGATAGAAGTCTGAACGATCGTCTGTCGGGCCGGAAATGATCAAAGGCGTACGCGCTTCGTCGATCAGAATAGAGTCAACTTCATCAACAATCGCAAAATGGTGCTCACGTTGGACCATTTCATCGAGCGTATATTTCAGATTATCGCGCAGATAATCAAAGCCAAATTCGTTGTTGGTGCCATAGGTGATGTCTTTTGCGTAATTGACCCGGCGCTCACGGTCGTCGAGGCCAGGAACGATCACGCCGGTCTCCATGCCAAGGAAGCTATAGATGCGGCCCATCCATTCGGCGTCGCGTCTCGCCAGATAGTCATTGACCGTTACAACATGTGTGCCTTTGCCCTGTAGCGCATTGAGATAAACAGGTGCGGTCGCGACTAGGGTTTTGCCTTCACCCGTGCGCATTTCAGCAATCGCACCAGAGTTCAGAACCATCCCTCCAACCAATTGCACATCATAATGACGCTGCCCAATGGCGCGGGAAGCAGCCTCGCGAACAACGGCGAAGGCTTCGTCCAAAATATCATCAAGGGTAGCGCCGGCCGCCAGCTTCGCTTTGAACTCGTCCGTCTTGCCACGAAGATCGTCATCACTGAGTGCTTTGATGCCCGCTTCTAGCGGATTGATCCGCTGTTCCACCCGCTGGATGAACGACTTCACGCGGCGCTCGTTTGAGGATCCAAACAGCTTCTTGACGATATTCAACATGAATTTCCGGCCTGACCTGTGCCGGAAACCCCGGCAATAATGGAGCCCTACATATCTGATTCATCAGACCTGTAAGGGGCGCGAAAGCCGCGCCAAAGCAACTCGTTTGGTCCGTGAGGTAAGAACGCGGCGAAAGCATGTCAACGCGCGTCCATGCACTGCAGAACAAAAAGGTGCTTTATGGTCTTCCATGCCAGCGTTTGCGTGCTAGGTCATGAGAAAAAATCAGGGAGAGAAACATGTCTTACGAGTTTTGCAGCACACAGATCGAAGGCCGTGTCCTAACGGTCACCATCAACCGTCCTGAAGCGATGAATGCGCTGCATCCCCCTGCCAATGCAGAGCTGGCGGAGGTGTTCGACGGATTTGCCGCCAATCCAGATTTGTGGGTCGCGATCATTACCGGCTCTGGCGACCGTGCATTTAGTGCGGGTAATGACCTCAAGTACCAAGCTTCTGGTGGCAAGATGTACGTGCCGGATAGCGGCTTTGCAGGCCTGACCAGCCGCTTCGACCTCACAAAGCCAGTGATTGCCGCCGTCAACGGCATTGCCATGGGCGGCGGGTTTGAGATTGCTTTGGCTTGTGACTTGATCATCGCCTCCGAGACTGCTGTTTTTGCTCTGCCAGAACCAAAAGTCGGCCTTGCAGCTCTTGCTGGTGGCTTACATCGCCTTCCGCGCCAAATCGGCCAGAAGCAAGCAATGGGCATGATCTTGACGGGGCGCCGGGTTGGTGCCGAAGAAGGCAAGAGCTTGGGCTTCGTGAACGAGGTAACGACACCTGCTGACCTTTTAAAACGGGCACAGGCATGGGCAGATCTGATTGTTGACTGTTCCCCAACGTCCATCCGGGCATCGAAAGAAGCCGTCTATCGCGGTCTGGATGAACCTTCGCTCGAAGCAGCCTATCGTGGCCAGTCCAAATATGGCGAAATCAATGCCATGTTTAAGTCACCCAATATGATCGAAGGCCCCATGGCATTTGCGCAAAAGCGCAAGCCACAGTGGACAGGCTGAACGCTATTTTCACTTGCCCAGCCAGCGGCTTCAAGCCAAACACAAGTCCAATAACGAGTAAATCTCACGACGGGGAGTTATTAAATGGCCACAGCGTCAGCTGAAGACCGGTTCGACTATATCATCATTGGCGCGGGCAGCGCCGGCTGTGTGCTCGCCAACCGATTAAGCGAAGACCCTTCAGTCCGCGTTTTGGTGCTGGAAGCTGGCGGGCGGGACAACTCGATGTTGGTTCGGATGCCTGCGGGCGTTGGCACCCTGATTAAGGGCAAGAATGCCCATAATTGGGCATTTACAACCGAGTCTCAAACCAATCTCAATGGTCGCCCGCTCTATTGGCCACGTGGGAAGGGCTGGGGTGGATCAAGCTCGATAAATGGCATGATCTATATTCGTGGCCATGCCCGCGACTATGACCAATGGGCCCAAATGGGCCTGAAGGGGTGGAGCTTTTCCGAAGTCCTGCCTTATTTCAAGCGCTCAGAAACCTTGGAGACGGGCGGCGACGCATTTCACGGCTCCACCGGTCCGCTGCATGTCTCTTGGGGCAAGTCGACCAATCCGCTTTACCACGCCCTCGTTGAATCCGCTGTGCAGGCTGGCCATAAGAAGTCTGAGGACTTCAATGGCTATGACCAAGAAGGCTTTGGTTCCTATCAGCTGACCGTCAAGGACGGCGAGCGCTGGTCCGCCTCGTTTGCTTACCTCAAGCCCGCCTTGTCACGTCCAAATTTGGCCGTGCGCAGCCACGCCCATACAACCAAGCTTTTGTTTGAAGACAAGGTCTGCGTCGGCGTCGAATACGCCCACGATGAGAAGTCACCCCGCTCCCGCGTTTATGCCAACAAGGAAGTTTTGGTATGTGCTGGGGCCGTGCAATCGCCGCAAATCCTAATGGTATCGGGCATTGGCCCAGCGGAGACACTGCAACGCGTCGGCGTTGAAGTTCTGGTTGATAGCCCGGATGTGGGCCAAAACCTACAAGACCATTTGGACGTGTTGCTCCTACAAAATTGCACCCAACCCATCACGGCTTTCTCGCTGAACCGGGGCCTAAAACAATATCTGACCGCGTTGACCTATTTGTTCCGCAAGGAAGGCCTGGGCCGGGAAAACTTCCTCGAGTCAGGTGGTTTTGCGAAATCGCGCGAAGGCCTCGACCGGCCAGACTTGCAATTCCACTTCGTCAATGCCTTGGTGCAGGACCATGGCAATGTCGCTGCTACCCAAGACGGCTTCTCGCTGCATGTCTGCCAGTTACGGCCCGAAAGTCGTGGTTCCATCAGCCTATCAAGTGCCAACCCCTTTACAGCCCCAAAGATCGACCCGAATTATCTTTCCACCGAAGAAGATCGCCGCGCCCTGCGCGAGGGTTTGAAGATTGGCCGCAAGGTATTGAGCCAACCTGCCTTGTCCCCTTATCGCGGGGAAGAATTTAAGCCCGGCGCGCACGTTCAATCCGATGACGAGATTGACGCTTATATTAAGGCTACAGCTGAGACGATCTATCACCCCATTGGCACCTGCCGGATGGGCAGCGATAAGGACTCCGTCGTCGATAAGGATTGCAAAGTACGCGGCGTGGAGAACCTCCGCGTCGTCGATGCTTCGGTGATGCCGACCCTGATTGGCGGCAACACAAATGCCCCGACCATGATGATCGCCGAGAAAATCTCCGACCACATTCGCGGAAAGAAATTCTTGCCCGCAGACGAGGTTGCGGTGGCGTAGTCAGCGTTTTTGCCTGCAAGTGATTGCCGGGATTCTATCTGGAGCAGCTTGAGGCATAGCCTGGAGCAAAGACTTTCCAAATCAATTGGCTCTCTCCCCTCTCCTTCTGGGAGAGGGGCTTTGAAGGCACCCCTACTCCTTCGCGATCCGGCCACCCATCATCACAAATTCAATTTTTCGCAGGAGGGAAATATCGGTCAAAGGATCGCCCGTCACGGCGACAAGGTCTGCGGCTTTACCCGGTGCCAAGGTGCCAATCTGATCGGACAGGCCAAGGTGAGTAGCCCCGCCGACTGTCGCGCTGCGTAAGGCTTCTGTTGGGGTGAAGCCCGCTTGGACCATCAGCTCAAACTCGCGCGCATTGTCGCCATGACGAGAGACGCCAGAATCGGTGCCGAACACCACGCAGACGCCCGCTTCACGCGCCTTGCTGAGCATACTGATCATCAGTGGGCCGACGGTCAAAGCCTTGGCAGCCTGTGCCCCGGTCAATGTACCGCCCGCTTTGGCCATTTCGGTTACGGTCGTACCGGCCAATAAGGTTGGCACCACACAAGCATTCTTGGCCTTATAGAGGGCAAAAGTCTCCGCGTCCGCATAGCTGGAGTGCTCAATACTATCAAAGCCAGCGCGGAGAGCGGCCTCGATCCCGCCTTTGCCATGGGCGTGGGCGGTCGCGGTTTTGCCGAGTAAATGCGCGGTATCGGCAATGGCCTTGAGTTCATCATCGAAAAATTGTTGGCTAAGGCCGCTGGCCGTGTTGCTCAACACGCCACCGGTTGCGGTGACTTTGATGATGTTGGCACCGGCCTTGACCTGTTCGCGCACGGCGCGGCGGCAATCATCGACGCCATTACACACGCTTTCAGGACCCAGCACATGCATAATATCCTCCCGGAAGCCATGCACATCCCCATGCCCACCGGTGGGGCTGAGTGCAGCCCCTGCCGCGAGAATACGTGGGCCCATCAAACGGCCGGAAGCAAACTGATCGCGTAGCGCGAAGATCGTGTGATCGCCATCTGCACCCAAATCCACAACCGTTGTGAAACCAGCCTTCAAAGACTTCTGCGCATTGACCAAACCGTCCAGGGTCAGGTCGCTTTCCTCCTTGGTCACCTCATTCAGACGACTATTCGGCGATAATTCGGAGAGCAGATGTACGTGGCTGTCGATCAGCCCGGGCATCACCGTTTTGGCCTTCAGGTCGACCAGCTTGGCACCAGCCACCGGGGCAAAATAGCCGTCGCGGATGGCTTCAATCTTGCCATCGCGCACGATCAGGGTCTTGGCTGTGGTTGGCGCAGTGCCGGGCTCCGCAATCAGGCGACCGACGTGGATAAACGTGGCAGGCGACGCTGCTGGTGGAGTCTGCGCATGGGCGGCACCCACAACAACACAAGCCAAAACGGTCGATAAAAATAGTGAACGCATAAGAGCCCCCCAGAGCTTGATTTTCCCCTACCATGCGACTGACCGATGCGATTGGCAAGCCAATGTTGAGATTTCTCGAGGTCGAAATTGTGACGCTAAGGTCGCGTCAGCACCCGGGATTGCCTTAGCGGGAAACATATAGCAGTCTGGCGTCATTGGAGGTGTGCATGCGAACAAATAGGCTCTTAGGTCTTGTAACAGGATCAATTTGTATGGCGCTCTCATGGCCAACCTTGGGCTGGGCCAAAGCGCCACCAGCCACGGCCGAAGCCTTTGCCGCCGCCCCCGTTATTTCAAGAGTGGCCATTTCGGCCGACGGCAACCGGATCGCATTTGGCTACACGACCGCGACCGGCGAAAGCCAAGTCCGAGTTCTGGATGTGCCCACAAATAAAACGATTGGCGTTGACGTCGGGACCAATAAGCTGCGCAGCATCCAATTTGAGGATGGCGGTGACGTCCTGATTACTGCCAGCGATACGTTGCGGATATTTTCTTCTAAGACTGAGTTCTATCGCACCTATTCCATGGACTTTGAAACAGGTCGGATCCGCAATCTGCTGACCTCCGGCGACAGCGTCCGAATGTATAATTCGGGTGTTTCTTTGATCTCCATTCTGCCCGATACGCCCAATCGGGTGATGATGGCCGCTTTTGATGAAACCAATTCTAGTTTTTTTGCGCTAAACCTGTTTGAAGTGGCAACAGACGGCAAGCAAGTTTTTACCCGCGCGCTGGGTGCTGAGCACACCTATGATTGGATTACAGATCGTGCGGGCAAACCGCTGGCACGGGTCGATCACGACCCAAAAGCCATGACGACAAAGCTGTTTCTGGCCGACGAAGGCAAAAAATTCAAAGAAGTCTTGCGGCTAGATGACACGCCCAGTCGGGCCATTTCCCTGATGGGACTGTCTAAGCAGGGCAAGATCATCTTGAGTAAACGGTCCAAGTCGGAATTTGGCGAGCTGTTCGCGATGGACCCCGTCACCGGCGCGACGACAACCTATCTGCGGGCTGACGGCGTGGAACTTGAGTCGATTTTCAAAGACCCATGGTCAGAAGTCGTTTTTGGCGTTTCACTGGGCGGGTTGGAGCCTGTCGACCAAATGATCAGCCCCGATCTGCAAGAAGCCCAAGCCACGTTGGAGGCCACCTTTCCGGGGAAAATTATCTCGATCACCAGCTTTACCCGTGACCGCAAAAAGATTGTCGCCAGAATGGAGACGTCTAGCACGCCACCAGAATATGTTTTGCTGAACCTCGACGGCCCCAAAATTAATCGCTTGGGTGACGCCTATCCGGGTCTTAAAAATGTTCCGATGGGCCGCCTGCAGGCGACGACGTTCAAATCCCGCGATGGCGCAGAAATTCCCGTCTATGTAACCCTGCCGCCGGGTGATCAGGATATCAAAAACGCCGCAACCATTATCTTCCCCCACGGCGGACCCGAAGCACGCGACGAGCCGCGCTTTGACTATTGGGCCCAGTTTATGGCGACGCGCGGCTATGTCGTGATCCAACCACAATTTCGCGGCTCCACTGGCTTTGGGCAAGCGCACGCAGATGCCGGGCGGCGGCAATGGGGCAAGCGGATGCAGGATGATGTGACCGATTCCGTCGCTTGGGCTATCAAACAAGGTCTAAGCGACCCCAAGCGCGTTTGCATCGTAGGGGCGAGCTATGGCGGATATGCGGCACTGGCAGGTGCCACCATGACGCCAGACCTTTACCGCTGTGTCGTTGCGGTTGCTGGGGTCTCTGATTTGCCCAGAATGATCATTCAAGAGAAAGATGACGCTGGGGCCTCTAGATCTAGCTCTGTCAATTATTGGGTGGAACACATGGGAGCGGACGATCGCGACACGATTGAGGCCGCCTCCCCACGCCGCTTGGTCAATAGGGTAAAGGCCCCAATCCTGCTCATGCATGGGCGGGATGATACCGTGGTGCGCTTTGAACAAAGTTCGAGCATGGCCAGCGCCTTAAAGTCTGCCGGGAAAAATGTGAAACTAGTTGAGCTACGTGGGGAAGACCATTGGCTCTCGAAAACCGCCACCCGCCAGCAGATGCTGACGGAGTTAGAGGCTTTCCTGCAGGAGCATTTGGGGCCGGGGGTGAATTAGGTGGACAGGCGCGACTTATTGTTGATTTGCCTGATTTTGCTTAGCGGCCCGTTAAGTTGGGTCGGAGGGGTGGTCAATTGGGTTCATGGGGAATCTGAAAATGACCCGGTGCACATCTTAGGCTACTTGATCCCTTATATTGCCCTGATTTTAAGTACAGCGATGCTTATCTTCTTGTTCTTTGTGGCAGCTCGCGATCGGCTTTTGAACAAGCGGAGCAGCGATGCTTTTAAAGCGAAGCTTTGGACACTCCCCGTTTGTGTGCTTGGGCTGTTCTTCATTGCGATTTCCCAATCGATTGGTTCGGTCGACATCACCGTCGAGCTCCCGCCCTCCAAAGTCCTTCCCGGGGTGAATTAGGCCGCTTCTGCGACCCCACCTTCCCATTCCACCAATCCCATCTTAGAGTGGCGGTTATACAATAATGCTCTGGGGAGGGCCTGCGATGTTACTACCAATTTTGACGCTGATTGCGTGGACCATGGTCATGTGGGTGTGGATGTATGCCACCCGACTACCAGCTATGCAAAAACACAAGATTGACCCGCAAGGGGCAGCAAAACCGGGTAGTTTGGACGCTTTACCGCTAAAAGTGGCGCAAATCGCGCATAATTATAACCATTTACACGAGCAACCGACCCTGTTTTACGCGCTGGCTTTGACCGCGCATGTGGGAAATTGGGCCGATGGGCTTTCAATTCAGCTCGCTTGGGGCTATGTAGGCCTTCGTGTACTGCATTCGCTGGTGCAAGCGACCGTTAATTTGGTTGCTGCGCGCTTCGCGGTGTTTGCCTTGGCTTCACTCGTTTTAATGACACTATGTGTGAAAACGATCCTGGAAGCACTCGGCAGCTAAGTCAGGTGTGAGGGGCTTCTGCCCCCCCGATCTGCCCGAGTTTAAGTGCACGTCCCACATCAGAGCCACAATGGCTCTTTCATCGCTTTCCGCCGTCTGGGCGTTGCAAGTGACCGTGTCTAGTTTCGCGAGGTCACACCGGGCGAAGGTAAGCCCTATTTGGCGCGCCTGACTTGAAGCAACTCAAGGTCAGGTCCGTCCCAGACGCGTGTGCGCACCCCAAATGACGGGGGCGATACCGCACGCTTTGACGTGTGAAAGACGACTAAACCATGACTACTTTTGCCGATTTCGGCTTTGCTGAGCCTATCTTGAACGCCATCGCAGGCGAAGGCTATGAGCACCCCACCCCTATCCAAATGCAGGCGATCCCGCCCGCCATGCAATCCCTCGACATTTTGGGCCTCGCCCAAACCGGCACTGGCAAGACCGCAGCCTTCGCGCTGCCCTTGCTGCACCATTTGAGCGAACGGCGCATTCATGCTGGCGCTCGTGCTTGCCGCGCGCTGATCCTGTGCCCAACCCGTGAATTGGCTGGCCAGATCGCCGACAGCTTGCGCACTTACGGGAAATTCGTCGGCCTGTCCGGCGCTTTGGTCTATGGCGGCGCTAACATCCGCAAGCAGATCCGCTCGATGGAGCGTGGCGTCGATATCCTGATCGCCACTCCAGGCCGCTTGATCGACTTGATGAAACAGCGCGCCATCCGCCTTGATATGGTGGAACATCTGATCCTGGACGAAGCCGACCAAATGCTGGACATGGGCTTTATCAAGCCTATCCGCTTGATCGTTGGTGAAATCCCTAAGGCGCGTCAAACGAGCTTGTTCTCGGCCACCATGCCGAAGGAAATCGCCCACCTCGCCGAAGAATTGCTGACCGACCCAAAGCGCATCCAAGTTGCGCCTTTGTCGTCGGCCGCAGAGCGGGTCGACCAACGCTTGATCATGTCCAGTCAAGTGAACAAGCAGCCATTGCTGGAATCCATTTGTCATGAGCCTGAAGTCAAGCGCGCCATGATCTTTGTGCGCACCAAGCATGGCGCTGAAAAGGTTCTCGACAAGCTAGAGCAACAAGGCATGTCGGTTGATGCCGTCCATGGCAATAAGAGCCAGAATGCGCGTGAACATGCGCTGGAGCGCTTCCGCAAAGGTCACACCCGTCTGTTGGTATGTACCGATGTGGCTGCACGCGGCATCGACGTAGATGGCGTCACCCATGTGTTCAACTTTGACTTGCCAGATGTGCCTGAAGCCTACGTCCACCGGATTGGCCGGACTGCGCGTGCCGGTGCCGAAGGGATCTCGATCTCCTTCTGCGCGCCCCACGAGCGGGACAATTTGCGCCAGATTGAGCGCTTGATCAAAAAGTCCATCACCAAGATGGACCCAGCGAACTTGATGAAGGCACCACGTCCTGCGGCCCCTAAGCCTGCTGAAGTTCAGTATGACGAAGATGGTGAAACCATCTTTGTGGAAACCGTTGGCGAAGCCTCCAACACGCTGAGCGCACCTACCAATGCGCATGGCGATGTGATCGGCGTGCTGCGTCGCACAGGGCCTAAAGAAGCGCTGTACGAGCCACGCAACGATCCCCGTCGCGATGGCAAGTTCGGTGCGCGTGATGGTGGCCGCGAAGGTGGTCGTGGTGGCCGCCCAGGCCCGCGCGGTGGTCAATATTCCAACCGCGACCGCAGCGATGACGGCGACCGTCGTCCACGCGCTGGCAACTTTGCGACAGGTTCTGTCTTCAATGAAGGCCGCCCGCAACAACGCGAAGAAAACCGCTTTGGTGCGCGTGCACCTGAAGCCGCTGAACGTCCAGCCTATGTGCGCCCGGTAGCCGATGCAGGCCGTGAAGAGCGTCCACGCTTCGACAAGCCGTTCCATTCAAAGCCACGCGAAGAGCGCAGCTTCCAAGATCGTCCACGCAACGATCCCCCCCGCGACGACCGTCCCCGTGATGATCGTTCCTTTGGTGATCGTCCCCAAGCAGACCGTCCTCGCGATGATCGTCCGCGCGACGACCGTCCTCGGGGGGATCGCCCGCAAGGCGATCGCCCACGCGCCTATGAAGCGCGCAGCGAAGCCTTTGGCCATCGTAATGGCCAAGGCCAGCGCGATTATACCCCACGCAAGGGCCCTGCCCCACGCGGGGAAGCCCGCATTGAAGGCCGTTCTGATGATCGCAAGTCGGGCAAGCCAGTAGCAGGCAAGAAGACCTTCGGCGGTAAGCCCGTCAGCCTCGGGCGCTCTGGCGCACGTGGTGGCGCTAATGTCGGTCGCGGGGGTGACAGCACCTTCGTGCCCCGTCGCGGCCGTTCGTAAGATACCCGCTTCTACCCCTTCAAGTCTTCTGGCTTGAAGGGGTATTTGGTTTAAGCCTCATCGCCTTCGCGCGCCCAAAAGCGCGCTAAGGCCCCCTCTATCGCTTCCGCGCGTGGCCTAGCCACTTCGGCAATGTCGTTGCCATGGGTGAAGAGGAAGAATTCTTCCGCTTCAACGCCGCGCAAGATACGCTCTGCCGCGACATTGGCTGGAAGACCCGCTTGGTTCTCGCGCCCATGCGCCGCATCTAACTGACGCGGCCCGCCGAACTTCTCGTGGCGATTACGAAACCCATTCCAAATTTCTGAGACTACAAGCCCAGGACATAGGACTAAGACCGCTACGGGCGTGTCGACATAGTCGCGCGCCATCGCCTCAGCGAGGCCCACCAAGGCGTGTTTTGACGCGGTATAGGGCGTCGCTTGCCCACCGCGCCCCGGCAAGCCCAAACCATGCTCTGAGGCCGTTATGACCAGACGCGAAGGGATGTCTTGTTCAATCAGGCGCGGCGCAAAGGCGCGCACGCCATCAATTGTTCCCATCACATTGACCTCAAACGTCCAAGCAATGTTGGCACGTGAGGCTTTGTGGATGGACCCGCCAGCGCCAATACCCGCATTTAACAACACCAAAGTCACCCGGCCAAAGCGCTCAAACGCAAAGTCTGCCAAGGCTTGGTTGGACGCTGGGTCCGCCACATCAACAAAACAGCCAAGTGCTGCCCCGCCCTGATCGCGGATCGCTTGGGCGGCAGCTTCGGCCTTTGGCCCTTCAATGTCGGCCAGCACAACCGCCGCGCCCTTTGCGGCAAGCGCTTGGCCTAAAGCTAAGCCAATACCGGAGGCCCCACCCGTGATTACGGCAACATCTGCTGGTCCTAAGGTTTGTGACATGGCTTTACCTCCGTGAATGCGCGCTGCATCAGGTATTCACCCTCATCGTCGCCCGACTGGACTTGTTTGGCAAACCTTGCTGCAAGTTAATTCGACAATTTGACAGGCACTGTCAAAAACGACAGGCTGACTTAAACGAGTTTCCAAAATCAATGCGGGGGCAGAACAATGAATAGACGTGGGTTTCTCTTTTCCAGTGCAGGCGGCATGGGTGTCGCGATCGCCATGCAGGCAGGCCTATCGGACTCGGTTTGGGCGGCTGCCAATAAGCCAAAGATCGGAACCTTCGGCTTTGACATGGCTGGTCGGGATTTGAGCGTTAAGCCGGGTGATGATTTCTGGAACTATGGCGGTGGCACCTTTATGAAGAACAACCCCATTCCCGAAGACCGGGTCCGCTGGGGTGCCTTTGATCAGTTAGCCGCGAAAGCCGAAGCTGACGTCCGCGCGATCATTGACGAACTTGCCGCCAAAAAGAGCGCGCCAGGCTCTATCGAGCAAAAGATTGGCGATTTCTACCGCTCCATGATGGATACAGCCGCCATTGAAGCGGCAGGCCTCGCCCCTATCCAGCCTGAAATTGAGCTGATCAATTCGGCAAAGACGCATGAAGATATTGCGGCCCTTTTTGGCAAGATCGATCTACCCACGCCAGCCCCGATTGGCTGGGGTATTGGACCAGATGCCGGCAATCCAGACCGCTATCTTGTCTCAATCGGCCAAGGCGGCTTGGGCATGCCAGAGCGGGATTATTATTTGAAAGACGATGCGCGTTTCAAAACGCTGCGCGAGAAATACCCCGTTCACATCGCCAAGATGCTGAGCCTCGCCGGACAAAAGGATGGGGAGGCCAAAGCCGCCTCAATTATGGCCTTGGAAACCGAGATTGCCAAACTTCATTGGAATATCACCGATCGCCGAGACCGCACCAAAACCTATAATTTGAAGACCCGTGCGCAATTGGAAGAAATTGCGCCAGACTTCCCATGGGCCGTTGGCCTAGGTGCGGCGCAACTCAACGACATCCAAGAGTGCGTCGTCCGTGAAGTGTCCGCAATTGGCCCCTTGGCGAAATTGTTTAAAGCGACACCCGTTGAGACTTGGCAGGCTTATTTGACCTATCATTTGCTCTCCTCGAGCGCGAGCGTGTTGCCTAAAGCGATCGATGATGAGCGCTTTGAGTTCTTCGGAAAGACGTTGAATGGGCAACCCGTTCAGCGCGAGCGTTGGAAGCGGGCAACTCAAGCCATCAATGGGGCGTTGGGCGAAGGCGTTGGTCAAGTTTATGTGGCGCGCCACTTTAGCCCATCGGCCAAAGCGAAAATGCTGGTGCTGGTCGAGAACTTACGCAAAGCCTTCAAAGTTCGCATCGAAGGCCTGACTTGGATGTCGCCGGAAACCAAAGTGAAAGCGCAACGGAAACTGGCGACCTTCAATCCCAAGATTGGCTATCCAGATAAATGGCGCGATTATAGCGCCTTGGAGATCAAAGCAGGCGATCCGCTGGGCAATGATCGCCGCGTGCAAGCGTTTGAAATCAAAAATGACCTCGAGGATCTGAAGAAGAAGACCGACAAGACGCGTTGGTTCATGACGCCCCAGACGGTGAATGCCTATTACAATCCCAGCTACAACGAGATTGTGTTCCCCGCAGCCATTCTGCAACCGCCCTTCTTTGACGAGTTTGCAGACCCCGCGATCAATTATGGTGGCATTGGCGGCGTCATTGGGCACGAAATGGGCCATGGGTTTGATGATCAGGGTGCTAAATATGATGAGAATGGCGTCTTGCGCGATTGGTGGACACCAGCCGATGTGGCTGCGTTTAAGGCTCTTGGGGCAAAAATGGTGGCCCAATACAGTGCCTTTGAACCTTTGCCTGGGCTAAAGCTCAACGGTCAACTAGGCTTGGGGGAAAACATTGGCGATCATTGCGGCGTGATCGTGGGCCATCAGGCCTATAAGCTGTCGCTCAATGGCAAGAAAGCGCCTGTCTTGGAAGGTGTTACGGGCGATCAACGCTTCTTCTTGGCTTGGAGCCAAGTTTGGCGGGCGCTGCAACGCGAAGAAGCCCTGCGCAACCAAGTCCAAACCGGGCCTCATTCGCCGGCACAGTTCCGCGTCAATGGGGCGGTGCAGAACTCCGATGTTTGGTATCAGGCGTTCAATGTGAAGCCAGGCGACAAACTCTATGTCGCGCCAGAGAACCGCGTCCGAATCTGGTAGCCATTTAGCCCCTCCCTCAACTGGGGGAGGGGCAAATCGTTCATTGTGCGGCCAAGACTGAAACACTGAACGTGGCCAAAATGCCGATCTTGCCCAACGAAAGCTACCTTGCACCTCGCGCTGAAGCATACGGATCGGTAAGGGCTGGCCGTGCCCCTTTTGTCGATGGACTTCTTGAAAATGCTGAACCGAGACAGGCAGCTAAACCCGCGGCGGGCCAATACAAGCCTGTTCTGAGGCTGCGAGACTCTTTCAGATGGACGGGCTCCGGTTCTCTAAAAACGTCCACTTTCCTTGGCTCGAAAGGCTCACACCAAGCCGTCCACAGAACGAAGTGCTGGCAAGTTGTGCCTTGTGCGAGGCCTGCGGCCATGATCTCTGGTTTGTGAACGCTGCCGCCTTTTGTTGGAACAGCTTTCCAACGGGGGCGCGGTGATGACACAAGAACCCATTACAAACTGGCTGGGACGACAGGAAACACTTGAAGAAATACTTGCCCCCGGCCCAGCTCAAGGGCTGGCGGCAACCTTAAATTTGGACCCGGCAAACTTTGCTGCAGAGGGGGCCATTCTACCGCCTGTGTGGAATTGGCTCTATTTCCTGCCCCGTGCTCCCAGTAGTCAAATCGGGCCGGACGGTCATCCAAAGCGCGGTGGATTTTTGCCGCCGATCACCTTGGCCCGGCGCATGTGGGCTGGCAGTCGCTGCACCTTTCATCATGACCTGCATATTGGTGACCGCGCGACAAAGACCTCGACCATTTTGAAGATCAACGAGAAACAGGGGCGCGCAGGCACCATGTTTTTTGTCACGGTCCGTCATGAAATTCGGGTCGGTGCGAGCCTTGCTTATGAAGAAGAGCAAGACATCGTCTATATGGATATTCCCAAGGTCTTCACCCCGCCAGAGCCCGTGCCATTGCCAGCCTGTACTTGGCACCATGAAGTCCCGCTGGACCCCGTTCTTTTGTTTCGCTTCTCCGCGCTAACATTCAATGGCCACCGCATCCATTATGACCGCGATTATGCAATCGGAGTTGAGAATTACCCGGGCCTTGTCGTCCATGGACCCTTACAGGCTATTCTGGGCTTTCATTTTGCCTGCTTGGAACAAGCCGACCGAAAGCCTCAGGCTTTCCGGTTCAAAGGCGTCCGCCCCTTGTTCGATTTTGACGCTCTAAGCTTTAATGGCGCGCAGTCTGAACAGACAAACACCCAGATTTACGCCGCCAATGGCACCCAAGCTGTCACCATGGAGGCCCAGATGAACTGGGCCTGAAGGCGACCACACCACAAACAATAAAAAGCCGACCTAAACCAAAAGCCTAAGATGGTCGGCGGGGGAAACAATATGAATAGAATATTGGACGGTATGCGTGTGGTTGAAGGGTCAGCTTTTGTTGCCGCCCCCCTAGCTGGCATGACTTTGGCGCAAATGGGTGCCGATGTGATCCGCTTTGACCGCTTGCAAGGTGGTCTTGATGCCGAGCGTTGGCCGATCACCAAATCTGGGAAAAGCTTGTTTTGGGCAGGCCTCAATAAGGGCAAGCGCAGTCTAGCCGTGGATATGACCACGCCGCAGGGCCGCGAAATCCTCACCCGATTGATCTGTCGCCCCGGAGAAGACGCGGGCATCTTCCTCACCAATCTGCGTCTGCGCGGCTGGATGTCGTACGAGGGGCTCAAGCAACATCGTGAGGATTTGATCATGATGGCGGTGTTGGGCGATCGTCACGGTGGCCCGCAAGTAGACTATACGGTCAACCCCGCGGTCGGCTTCCCCACGGCAACAGGGCCTGAAGGCTCATCAGAGCCAGTGGGTCATGCGCTGCCAGCGTGGGACTGCATCACCGGGCAGCAGGCCGCTATGGCGATTATCGCAGCAGACCGCCATCGCCGGAAAACGGGCAAGGGTCAGTTGATCGAATTGGCTTTGAAGGACACCGCACTCGCCATGCTGGGCAATCTTGGGATTATTGGGGAAGCCAGTATTAATGGCAGCGACCGACCCAAAATGGGCAATTCGCTGTTTGGGGCCTATGCGCAGGATTTTGTTTGTCAGGATGGTCAGCGGGTTATGGTCGTTGCCCTCACCGACCGGCAATGGCGCAATCTAAAGGCCGCCACGGGCACAGAAGCGGAGATGGCAGACCTCAGCCAGCGCCTCAATGCCGATTTAGATCAAGAAGGCGAACGCTTTATCCATCGCCACGCCATCACCGCGCTGCTCAAGCCCTTCTTTGCAGCCCGCACATTGTCAGATGTCGCAACCAGCCTCGCAGGGTCTGATGTCACATGGAGCCAGTATCGGACATTCAAGCAGGCCGTGGAAGAAGACCCCGATTGCAGCCTCGACAATCCGATGTTTGCGATGCTGAACCAGCCAGGCATCGGCAGCTATCTGATGCCCGGTAGCCCGATCCACTTCATGGGTGTGGACCGCCTAGCCCCCGCACCCGCCCCGATTTTGGGCGAGCATACGCTCGAAATCCTCACCGAGATTGGCTTTTCCAACACCGAGATCGCCTCGCTACACGACACAAAAATTGTCGCAAGCCCCAAATGAAAAGGGGCCTGAGACGTCTGCCTCAAGCCCCCCAAACTCATGTTTTTGATCGGATCAATCAGCCTTAGGTTTACGCTTGCGGAAGGCTGGATTGAGTTCCATTTTGCGGATGCGGATCGACTTTGGAGTGATTTCCACCAATTCATCGTCATCAATCCATGCAATGGCTTGTTCGAGTGTCATACGACGTGGCGGGGTGAGGCGCATGGCCTCATCCTTGCCTGACGAACGCACGTTTGACAGCTTCTTTTCCTTCAGCGGATTGACGTCCATGTCTTCGGGCTTGGCGTTCTCGCCAATGATCATGCCTTGATAGACGTCTTCGCCACCATCAATGAACAACACACCGCGCTCTTCAAGATACCACAGCGCGTAGACCACCGACTTACCGCTGTCATTGGCGATCAATGCGCCATTGTGACGGCCATTGATATTGCCTTTCCAAGGCGTCCAACTGTGGAAGATGCGGTTCATAATGCCAGACCCGCGCGTGTCGGTCAGGAATTCTGAGTGATAGCCGATCAGACCACGTGCAGGTGCCAAGAAGGTGACGCGCGTCTTGCCGCCGCCCGAAGGACGCATGTCTTGCAACTCGCCCTTGCGGAGCGACATTTTCTCAACCACGACGCCAGCATATTCATCATCCACGTCGATGACGACTTCTTCTAGCGGCTCCATCTTCTGGCCCGTATCTTCGTCCAGCTTGGTCAAAACGCGTGGGCGCGAGATCGACATCTCAAAGCCTTCACGGCGCATGCCTTCCAACAGCACGCCGATCTGCAATTCGCCACGGCCTTGCAGCTCATAAGCGTCCTTGTCGGCGGTTTCGGTGACTTTGATCGCCACGTCGGTTTCAGCTTGCTTCAACAAACGGTCGCGGATCACGCGGCTTTGCACTTTGTCGCCATCGCGACCAGCCAAGGGGCTCGAATTCACCATAACAGTGACCGACAAGGTTGGCGGATCGATTGGGGTTGCGTGAATGGCTTCGGTGACGTCCATGTCGCCGATCGTGTCTGCCACAGTGGTGGTGGATAGACCAGCAATAGAGACGATGTCGCCAGCTTCTGCCTCTTCGATCGGCTGACGGCGCAGACCACGGAAGGCCAACACTTTGGAAATGCGCGACCGTTCGATTGTCTTGCCGTCAATGCTGAGGCCCTTCACAACCGTACCAGCCGTCAAGCGCCCACTTTCAACACGGCCCGTCAGAATACGACCCAAGAAGGGATCGGAATCCAACATGGTCACCAGCATCTTGAATGGCTCGTCCCGGCGAAGGGCCGCATCAGGAGCAGGCACATGTTCAATAATGGTCTCAAACAGCGGGTTCAGATTTTCGCGCGAGCCATCCAGCATCAGTGAGGCCCAGCCATCGCGGCCAGAGGCATAAACCGATGGGAAGTCCAATTGCTCATTGGTGGCATTTAGCGCCATGAACAGCTCAAACACTTCATCGAGAACTTCGTCAGGACGCGCGGTTGGGCGATCAACTTTATTCAGTACCACGATTGGGCGCAGGCCAAGAGCCAAAGCCTTCGTCAGAACGAACTTCGTCTGAGGCATTGGGCCTTCGGTCGCGTCCACCAAGAGCAGACAGCCATCGACCATCGACAGAACGCGCTCCACTTCGCCACCAAAGTCGGCGTGACCTGGGGTGTCGACGATATTGATGCGGACTTCGTCAGCGCCTTGGCCGAACACAATGCTGGTGCACTTGGCCAAAATCGTGATGCCACGCTCTTTTTCTTGCGGGTTAGAGTCCATTGCGCGTTCGGCGCGGGCTTCATTTTCGCGGTAAGCACCGCCTTGAGCCAACAATTGGTCGGTTAGCGTGGTCTTGCCATGATCAACGTGGGCGATGATCGCAATATTGCGTAGCGCAGCCGATGAAACTGGCGCGTCAGAAAGGGTGGTCACGGGTCATGCTCCGGGAGGAAATCTGCAGTGGAGGCCCCATCTACCCATGATCGAAATCAGGTGGCGGAGGCCTTAGTGTGCCGGGCCTATAGCAGCAAGGTGGGGGGTGCGGCAAATCGACCGCTGCGTTAAGCTGATTGGGTGTCCCAAACGCTCGACAAACAAGGTCCTGTCAGACTATGCCGATGTCGAATTGTAGGGGAAAACCATGTCCAATGATGTGATCGTCGTGTTTGGTGGCTCAGGCTTTGTCGGCCGCTATATTGTACGCGCGCTGGCAAAAGCGGGCAAACGCGTGCGCGTGGCGATGCGACGTCCTCATTTAGGGCAAGATTTGCGGGTTATGGGTGATGTTGGGCAGATACAGCTGGTTCAAGCCAATGTCCGCAACCCCGAAAGTGTAGCCCGCGCACTGGAGGGTGCCACTGGGGTCATCAATCTTGTTGGCATCTTGTATGAGACGAGCAAGCAATCCTTTCAGGCCACACAATTGGAAGGCGCGCGGATCGTTGCAGCCGAATCAGCCAAGGTCGGCATTACCCGCTATGTTCACATGTCCGCATTGGGCGCTGATCCTGCATCAGCTTCCAAGTACGGGCGCACCAAGGGTGAAGGCGAGTTGGCCGTGCGCGCGTTGATCCCGCATGCGACCATTCTTCGCCCCTCGATTATCTTTGGACCAGAGGATAATTTCTTCAACCAGTTTGCCGCTATGGCACGCATGTCACCTGCCCTGCCCTTGATTGGTGGTGGCCACACCAAGTTTCAGCCGGTCTATGTGGGCGATGTTGCTGAAGCGGCGGTCAATGCGCTCGACAGTGGCGGCGGCACCTATGAGTTGGGCGGGCCACGCGTCTATAGCTTTAAAGAAGTGCTGCAATATATCTTAAAGGAGATTGAGCGGCCGCGCTTTTTAGCACCTCTGCCATTCTTTATCGCGCAGCCTTTAGGCGCCGTGCTGGATGCGGTGTTCAAGCTCTATCCTTTCGCCGGCCCACCGCTGACGGACGACCAAGTGGTCATGCTGAAAACAGACAATGTGGTGAGTGCTGGTGCCAAGACTTTAGCCGATCTCAGGGTAACCACCTTAGAGAGCGTTGAATCAATCGTACCCACTTATCTGTACCGTTTTAAGCCATACGGTCAGTTTCAGGTAAAGCGCAAGGCCAGCTAGATACAGATTCTAACTGTAACTAAAGTGTAACATAATTAAATATATGATTTAATTGAATAAAAATTCTGGCATAGCCATTGCTTTCTATCCTATTACCAGAGCGTTAATAGGATAGGATGTTCCAGAATGGTACACGCTACAGAGCCTCGGGGTTTCAGCAAGAAATTCCTTGGGATGTTTGTGATCGCGATAAGTTTGGTGCCAAGTTTTGCGGCGGCCCAACAGCAGGGTGCCGATCAAATGCGTCGGACCTACGGCGTCACACCCGATGTTGAGGCAAGTCCTTATCGGTTCCCAAGCCGCGATCAAAATGGCGTTCGCTTGATCGTGAACGGTCGTCCAGTGGACCTCGGCGGTTCCCGTTCGGCAGGACCTGCTCGACTGGCCGATCCTAATGGGGGGGTCGGTGGACAACTCTCGACGTCCACGCGTTCTGGTCGCCTACCTGGCTCAACTCTGACCAACACAACGGCCGTGGGCAACATTGTCTCCATCACCAACGTCCGAAACTCCACAATCTCGATCACTCAAATCAATAATGGTCGTGTGACTGCGACCACAAACGCGCCGCGATAAAATCGCGCGCCAGCATTGGTGAAACCTATGTCCCGTACCTATCGAGCTACCCGTGCCCTTTTGATCTGCACCGCCCTGAGCACCTTGCTGGCGGGATGCGCTAGCACTGGTGCCAATGAAGGCCCCGTTGCACCAGTTGCAACCTTGAAGGGTAGCCCGGTTGCCACCACTCAGACGGATTATACGCCTGCTCTCAGATGCGTTGCCGATATTGCGGGGAGCCAAGACTATCCCGCTCCGCGCGTCGCCGTTGGGCACATCACCGATATGACCGGGGCTGATGACCTCTATTTGGGTCGCCGCTTGACCCAAGGGGCCACGTTAATGGCTATTACTGCGGTTTCAAATGCCGGGATGCGGGTCATTGAGCGCTTTGATACTGGCGTAACCCAAGTTGATCTCGACTTTGCCAACAACCGGCTCTTACGCGATTCAGCCACCGTGATCCGGACACCGCAGGAGGGCCAGATCCAAGGCGTCGACCTCTATATCGTCGGCGGCATCAGCGAATACAACCACAATCTTGTGTCCCGCGGCCAAGATGCTTCCTTCAGCAAATCTGGCAACAAAGGCGGCTCAGCTTTTGCCACCAATGGCGACTATGTGGTCGATGTCGGGATGGATTTGCGCTTGATCGATGCGCGGACCACCGAGGTAATCGCCGTCAAATCATACCGCAAGCAAGTCCGCGGCCAACAACGCGAACTGGGTGCTGTCTTGGCGTCTGGCGCTGATACCATCGACATTGGTATCGGCGGTCGCAAGAATGAGCCGATCCAAATGGCCATTCGCAGCATTATTGATCGCTCGGTCTTTGAGTTTACCGCCGGACTTTATGGCGATGATGCTGCGCCATGTTTCTCCAAGACACGTCAGTTTGCTGATATGCCACAAAGCGCGCCTCCGCGGGCAATCGCCCAAGCTGCTCCGGCCCCACGTCAAACGAACCAATACGCCAACACAGCACCAGCCGCTTTTGCATCGCCTTCCGTCCCGCTTGCGCCTTGGCTGCAAGAATCACGGATGGGTCAAGGCCAGCAGCAGAACGTGCCTTCACAACAAAGACCCCAGTCGCCGCAATCGGCCGACGGTCAAACAAACTTCGGGCAGACTCAAATGAACGCACCTTTGCGGGGGCTTCAGGCAGGTCAATTAGATCAACCCTTCGCGCCCGGGGGCCGGTCCAACAATGAGACGATGCAGGAACGTCTGCGTCGAGAAGGGAATTAGCGGCATTGTTGAACTATTCGCGTCGAGGTTAGGGCTAGACCCACTAAAACCCGCCGAAATTGTTAGTAACCAGTCAGTTGGAACAAAAGGTCCCAGCTGCATTCAAGAGGGAAGCATCCAGTGAACAGAAAATCACTCTTCATCACCGCAGCAGCCATCGCTCTTAGCGCTTCGGTTGTTTCGTCGGCCATGGCGCAACGCACCGTGATCAACACCAACCAAAACAATGTTGCGCGAGCGATTGCCGAAACCAATGCTGGCATCACCCGCACGAACGCAAGCCTCGGTGGCACCGTTACAGCAACGGCAGCAGCTATTGGCAACACGGCATCGATCGATGTTGGCCGCGTTGCAACCGTCAACAATATACAAACCAATAATGCATTGGTTTCGTCCGCTTTGAACCTGACTTCCGTAACCAATGTGAAGGACGTGACCGCAACTTCGGCCGCCATCGCAAACTCGGCTACTGTGAAGGTTGCAAATACTGCATCGCCTGAAGCAATCAATCTCACCAACACCCAACGTGCTTGGGGTGGGGTTCAATCTCGTCTGAATAGCAGCATCTCTGGTGTCACTGGGAAGGTTGAACAAACTTCTGCTGCCATTGGAAACTCGTTCTCTGCTGAAGTCAGCGGCCCAGTCAGCTCAATCAACACCTATCAAGCCTATTGGGGTGATGTGAGCAGCCAATTGAACACCAATGTGAATACTGTCAGCGGTGATGTCACAGGCACCTCAGCTGCAATCTGCAACAGCGGCACCGTTAAGGCGAGCACTGCTGCTTCAATCAGCTTGAACAACACCCAAGTCTGCAACATCGACCCAAGTGCCACCACCAACGCGATAATCCAGAACGTTGGCGGGAAGGTCAGCCTCACGACGGCTGCAATCGGCAACACCTTCTCGTTGAACGCATTGCCAACGTCCACGCTGTCGTTGAACAACTTCCAAAACAATGGTGCCATCAATGTAGCTACGGCTAACTTGGCCTTGACAAATGTGGCTGGTGACGTTGCCTTGACCACAGCTGCCATTGGCAACAGCTTCACCGTCTCTGGCGGCAACTAAGATACTCGCGGGCTGATTTTCAGCCTTGTAAGCAAGACTTTGAGGCCAATCTGTTATACGATAGGTTGGCCTTTTTCTTGGCCAGAGATCTATGCGGCTTCAAACTTCTCTACGGCAGTCATCAGTGCGCCAACCAGATGACGCTCTTCCTCGGTCAAATCCGGATGCCAGATGTTGAAGATGAGGACGACGCGGGTGCCCTGCCCTTGATTTCGGGCTTCGTGTTCGATGGTATCGTCAAACACCCACGCTTTGCCGCGCTCCCACAAGCGGACCTGATTGCCGACGCGGAACCAACAGCCATCTGGAACCAACAAGGGCAAATGGCACACCAAGCGCGAGTTTAGAAAGCCCGTATGAGGGGCAATCCAGGCGCCGGGAGTCAATCTAGAAAACAAAACAAAAGGCGCGCGGCCTTCAATCGTCTCAAGCGGCACCTCGTCCAGCGCAGCAAGTGTCTTCTGGCAGCGCTCGGCCAGCGGGGCTTGAAGTTTGCCGTCGCGGATCAAATAGGCCGCAGTCCAATCTTCAGGCGATGAGACTAGCTCCTTGCCAGAGCTTGCAACGACATGAGATGATTTTTCGGCTTCGACTTCGATATAAGGCCCAAAATGAGTGCCTTCTTCAAGGATAGGCATAAGTTCTGAATAGATTTCATCGGTTGCGGCTTCAACGGGGTCAAGCCATGCAAAGCGGGCGCGGTCATAAAACTCAATCGCTGGCAATTCCGGAAAGAAATAAGCCCGAGGGGTCGGCACATAACGCTGTTTTCGGCCCGTCAAAATGTCGAGACTATCGCCAAAGCGGCGGCTTGAGTGTGCTGGATGAAAGCCTGCTTTCTCCACTTCGGCCAGAAGATAATCGCTGAGGCCTTGCTTCAGCTGTGCGTGGGCTTGCCGCGCCCGGTTGAGTTCGCCAGCAATTGCGGGCGGCAACCCCTCTGTCACCGGCACCAAGACCTCCAAATGCGCATAAAAGCCCATAGCTGCCCGCTTGCTCCCGAGGGCGACAAGTGCATCGGCTTTGATCAAATTCGCGCGGATATTGTCCGGGTCACGCTCCAGCACTTGGGTTACTGCGGCAATCTCGCTTTTCGGGTCACCTGACGCTTGATAGGCCATCGAGAGAGCCAGCCAAACAGCCGTGTCTGCCGCCCCAGCCGCGACAATCGACTGAAACTTAGCGATGGCTGTGGCAGGATCGCCAGCCCGTAAGGCGGCCATTCCCGCCTGCCCCGCCGCGTCAACCGCAGCTGGGCTCATTGCTGCCCCAAATGTCGTCATCTGAACCTTCCTCGCACCTAAGGCTTTGGTCGCATTTTAACCCTTACTTGCCACCAGCCGGAGCATACGTCGCCACCCACTTCTTGACTTCTTCATACCAGAATAAGGAGTTCTGAGGGCGAAGAACCCAATGGTTCTCGTTGGCGTAATAGATCAAACGCGACGGCACGCCCTTCTTCTGAAGGGTGTTGAACAACTCAATCCCGTGATTGACAGGCACACGCAGGTCCAGCTGACCATGAATGACCAAAGTGGGGGTTTTAAAGTTGGCAGCCAACATGTTTGGGCTGGTTGCTTGAAACTTTGCTGGGTCCTCCCAAGCTTCGTAATAGCGGTTTTGATTGGCCCCATAATCGGCCCCGATCTGGGTGTATTGATTGTAGACCGGTGCATGGGCTACCAGCGCCTTGAAGGGGTGAGGCCGCCCGAGCAGTACCGTGGCCAGATAGCCGCCATAGCTACCCCCAGAGGCGACCATGCGTTCCGAATCCACCCATTTCTGGGCTTTCAAATAGTCAGCAGCAGCCAAAGTATCCTGATACGGCAAAGTGACCCAATCTGGCTGGATGGCATCGGTGAAGGCGTCGCCAAAGCCGGATGAACCATGGAAGTTATGCCACGTCGTCACATAGCCCCAACCCGCAAAGACTTGTGCGTTCCAGCGGTAAGACCATTGATCAGTAATGCCGACATGGGGTCCACCATGCAGCAAGAACATTACGGGATACTTTTTCGACGCATCAAAGCGGGGTGGTTTGACCACCCACATCTGGATATCGGCCCCATTGGCACTTCGATAACTGACTGAATCCACCTTGCCCATTTCGACATTGGCAAGCAGGGCGTCGTTGAAGCGAGACAATTGGGCAGTTTGGCCAGTTGCGCTGTCAATAGCCACCAAGGTAGCGGGGCTGGAGAAGCTGGCCCGTAAGCCAACCAAGCTGCGCCCCGCAGCAGCAATACCTGCAAAGTCGCCATCCTTAGTCACGCGGCGAGGTGTCGCCCCAGTCAGATCCATCTTAAACAAGCGCCGCGTCGGCCGATCTTCTGCAATCACCCACAAGGACTTGGAATCTGGTGCCCAGGTGACTTCTGCGGCAGACCAGTCCCAAGTCGCCGATAGATCACGGGGAGCTGCATCGGTAGCTTGGCGGTCTAACAGCATCACCCGCTGACGATCAGAAGCCGCAACGATGACATTGGAACTCCAGGTCAGATATCGACCATCTGGGCTGTAATGCGGCTCGCCATCGCCTGCCAGATTGGCGGCAGTGAGATTGCGGACGGTGCCAGCGGTCAAGGATAGCGCAAAGATATCAGAATTTGGACGTGTACCATTGGTATCGCTTTCGCCGACAAAGGCGATTTCTTGGCCGTCGGGAGCGATATCATAATCTTCAGACCCTGGTGTGCGGAACTCAATGGCAATGCCAGCCGGGCCTGTTAACGCAACTGGGTCTCCAGCATTGATCGAAATGGCATAGAGATGGGGCTGACGCTCATCGAGAAAGCGATCCCAGTAGCTGATAGGGGCCTTGTCCCAAACGCGGGCCTGCATCGTGGTGGCAGCGCGATCTTTTACGCGTTGGCCCTGTTCGTCCCAGCTAATAAGGTCTGCCCAGACAGAGCTGATGAAAGCAATCCTTTGACTATCGGGGAACCATTTAGGGGCCGACACCCCCGTTGGCACGCCTGTCAGTCGACGAGCCTCGCCCCCATCAGGGGCAATCACGTAAAGCTGGTTCGCGCTGTCGGTGCCACGCTTTGAGACAAAGGCAATCCACTTGCCATCCGGACTCCAGACTGGAGAAATGTCATTGCCATCGCCACTGGTGAGTTGGCGGCTCGAGCCTGTCTCATTGGAGACCACCCATAGGGCTGTGAAGCTGCGGTCACTTTCCGCGTCAAACCGCGTAACCGTTACCACCGATAACTTGCCATCGGGCGACAGGCTGGGTGCGCCAACGCGTTGCAATTGCCACATCAGTTCTGGTGTCAGCGGTCCCTTGGCGGTGTTGGTTTTCGCAGAAGATTGACTCGCCCAAGCCAAACCAATCGCCACCAGGCCAGCTAAGCCCCAGTTTCCTAATTTCCCCACGATTGCCACTCCCATCCAGATTCTCGTGCGACCTTCTCTAAGCTGATCACGCTTGAAAGCTAGGTCGGCGCCCATTTCGTGAGAAGAATTTTTACACAATGGTATGGCAGGGCGTGGGCAAAACGCGCATGACTAGGTCGGTTTTCAGCGTCAAAGATCGCTAGAACCGCTTAAGCTCATAAAAGATTTACTTCAAATACCTGCGCGATACCTTGAATTAGCTTCGACAGGTCCCGCGTAATCAACCAAATTTGAGCTATCTTTGACTAAAAAAGCCATTCTGAAGAGTAGAAATTCTACGCCTTGTTTCAAAATTCCGCTTTAAACCTTAGTATTTATCCGGTCCCTCAGCTTTTTCACGTTCAGGGACTAATAATGAAAACTATCCTTCTTTCTATGACTGCTGTTGCTGGCCTTCTGCCTTGCAGCGCGGCGCTCGCCCAAACTGCTAAGCTGCCAACTGGTCAAGAACTGGCGTGGTCGTCAGCGGCATCGCGCGTGGGTGCCTTTAAGCCGCGCCCTTGGGCAGCGCGGGGCACAAACGTCACCATTGCGATCATCGATTCAGGGATCCGCCGCGACCATATCGACTTTGCCGGTGCCATAACTGGCGGTTATAATGCTTTCACCAATCTGGCCGGGACGACAGCGGTCAATGATACCAGTGGCCATGGTACGCATGTCGCCTCTCTGGCAGCGGCGCGCGCCAATGGTGTTGGCATGGTGGGGATTGCCTCGAACGCCCGGATCCTGCCAATCCAAGTTTTCCAAGGCTCCTCAACCTCGGACTTTTTCGTCGCCCGCGGAATCAATTACGCGACCAGCCAACGCGCCTTCGTGATGAACTTAAGCTTAGGCGGGTCAAGCATGAGCCCGACCATTCGCACCGCCCTGCAGGGCGCGCAGGCGGCGGGCCTTTTGATGGTGATTGCGGCTGGTAATGAAGGCCTTGCTAATCCATCTTTCCCCGCCCGCCACGCTTCAGAGGCTTGGGCCAAGGGTCAGATCATTGCGGTTGGCGCAGTTGACGCAAATAATGTCATCGCCAGCTTTTCAAATCGGGCAGGTGACGCACGTAACTTCTATTTGGTGGCACCTGGCGTCAATTTGATCGGGGCCTTTCCTTCTGCCCCTAACGCCTATGCGTACATGAGTGGCACGTCGATGGCCGCTCCTGTGGTGGCAGGTGCGGCTGCTGTCGTAAAAAGCGCGTGGCCTTATCTGACGGCACCGAAGGTCGCTGAAGTCCTGTTCGTGACGGCGACAGACTTAGGCGCAAAAGGGATCGACCCAGTTTATGGCCGCGGTCTCCTCAATCTAGAGAAGGCACTTCTGCCAGTCGGCACCGTAACCGCAGTCAGCTCTGCCGGCACGACGCCCCTCGCCCTTGCGCCTGCTACCAGCGGTGGGGTGGCCATTGGTGCGAAGTCGTTTGCAGGTGATGCCGGTGCCTTTGAAGGCGTGGTATTTGACGCGTTTGGTCGCGACTTTGCTTATGATTTTGCCACCAAGTTAGAGGATCTTCGGCCAGATTCAGTCTCGATCCTCTCGTCGACCCTTTCCAATCGCATGCAGGCGACCTTGGCCAGCGTAGCAACCCCCAGTGGCACCTTGTCCTTGGTCGCAACACCTGCGCAATCCGTAGGCGGAGACACCAGTGGCGGCCTCCACTTTGTCGGCAATCAAGGCCAGTCATGGGCCGTCGCCATCGGCCAAGCCTCCCCCATCTTGGGTGCGAGCTTAGCCACAGGTGCCGCGCCAACCGCGCGCCTCTTGGGCTTTGCCGATCACACCGCCCTGTTTGAAGGCACCACCGCCAGCGTGGCCAGCCTGCGGACCTTTGACAATGGCGTCAGCCTAACCTTTGGCGCGCGTATGCAAGGTGAGCAATATAAGCGCCGCGGCCTGAATTGGACGCCAAACGCGACCAGCCAAGCCAGCAGCGTGGAAGCGGCCCTTAGCCGTCAGTTTGACCGCGTGAGCTTTGGCGCAAGCGTGGTGGGCATCCAAGAGAGCCAAGGTCGCTTGGGCGATGTGGATAGCGAGCTCTTTGGCTTGTCGGGCCCTGCCCACACCTTTGCGGTGCAAACCGATCTGGCTTGGGCCTTGTCTGACAAAGCCTCGCTCAGCGCACGGATGACCCATTCTCAAACCGCGTCGCAAGTGGGTGCGGGCACCAGCTTGGTGAGCTCGATCAGCGCAACCGAAGCAACAGCTTACGCCTTCAACTACGCCCAGCGTGATTTGTTGGCCAAGGGCGACCAACTCGATCTGGCCATCGGTACCCCGCTGACCAGCCGTAGCGGCATGATGAACTTGTTCTTGGCGACAGGGGCAGATGCTGAAACCGGCGCGCCCATCATGACGCGCCGCGCGATCAGCCTCGCGTCCCAAACGCCAGAACAGCGCTTTGAAGCCGTCTATACCCGGACCTTAAGCCAAGATTCCGCCCTCGCGTTCGCTGTGATGGCGCGTCAGAATGCGGACGGTATCTCGGGCAAGGAAGACCAAGCCATGATGGTTCGGTATCAGACCAGCTTCTAAGGTTCGCTCAGCTCGTAAGTTTACAGACCCTGTGACTGGCATACCCAGTCGCAGGGTTTGTTCTTTTTAGGCTGGAAGGATTGGTAGGGACGGCCGGACTTGAACCGGCACGGATTGCTCCAACGGATTTTAAGTCCGGTGCGTCTACCTATTTCGCCACGTCCCCATCTGGCCGCTTTGTGCGGCAAACGGACTTTTTGAGCAAGAGTGTCGTGATGTAATCAATCGGCTTTCTGCACGCCTGCTTGTGTGACCTTGCAGCGAAATGCCGGGGTTTAGGCGGGTGCCCTGCTTGCAGTGCTAACAAAGCTCAGCCAGATTGGCCGCTCAGGGCCAATTAGTTGGCCGATTTGGTTGAAAGCATTGCCTCATGTCGAAAGCCCTCATCATTCTTGCCGCACTCATTTTCGGGCTTTTGGCTGGAATTTGGCTGGGTGCGAGTGAGGCGATCAATGCAACAGCCGATACAATCGGCTCTGTCTGGTTAAATGCGCTGCGCATGACGGTGGTGCCGCTGGTCGTCGCCCTTTTGATTACAGGGATTGCGCAAACGGCTTTGGCGGCCCGCGCAGGCCGGCTTGCCGCCCGTGGGGTGGGGACCATGCTGGTGATCCTATGGTGCTCGTCCATCATGGCGGCCATTATGATCCCGGTCATTCTTGGCGTCTTTCCGATGCCGGATGGATCGGCTGACGCCTTGCGTTCGGCCTTGAGTATTACAGAAAAGCCCGGGCCCGTGCCGCCTTTGGGTGATTTCTTGCGCGCCATAATCCCAACAAACCCCATCGCAGCAGCAGCCAATGACGCCATTCTGCCCTTGATTATCTTTACCGCCGCCATTGGTTTCGCCTTGACCCGATTGCCACTGGAAAAGCGCGCACCGGTGACAGGCTTTTTCGAAGCTGTCGCAGAAGCCATGATCTTGGTGATTGGCTGGGTCCTGGCATTGGCTCCCATTGGCGTGTTTGCTTTGGCCTTTGTTGTTGGGGCCAAGGCAGGGGCAGAAGCGTTTGGGGCGTTGGCCCATTATGTCGTCGTCTTGTCCGCCCTTGGCGTCATCATTTGGATCGCGTCCTTTGCCTTGGCCGTCTTTGGAGCCAAGCGCGGTTTAGGCGAATTCTTCAAAGCTGCCATTCCCGCCCAAGCAGTCGCCATCTCGACCCAATCCTCGCTCGCGTCTTTGCCTGCCATGCTCAAGGGCGTGCAGGCCTTGGGCGTTCCAGCCGCTAAGGCAGACGTGATCTTACCGATCGCTGTTGCGATCTTCCGCGCAACAGGCCCTGCCATGAACCTCGGCGTCGCGCTTTATATCGCTCATTGGTTTGGAGTGGAGTTAGGGCCTGCCCAAATTGCTTTGGGCATTGCAGCGGGTGCTACCACCACCTTAGGCGCGGTCAGCCTGCCGGGCTCCATCAGCTTTATCAGCTCCATCGCGCCCATCTGTTTGGCCCTCGGCGCACCGGTGGAGCCCTTGGCCCTGTTGATCGCAGTCGAAACCTTCCCCGATATCTTCCGGACTTTGGGCAATGTCACCATGGATATGGCCGTGACTGCCACAGTCGCGCGCCAAGATGACGACGCGGCAGAGCAAACCACATTAGACCCCCTGCCCAAAAGCCAATAGGAAGGCTATATGACAGGGATGTATATCGACGCAGACACCCTACCCGACAGCCGTAATGACCATGCCATCAAACTGCATGGGCCAGAGGCTTTTGCTGGCATGCGCGCCGCAGGCCGTGCGGCAGCTGAGGTGCTGGATATGTTGGTCGGCGAAGTCAAAGAAGGCGTCACGGCTGAGCGGATTGACACGTTGGCGCGCGACTATGTGCTCGATCATGGCTGGATCCCGGCCTGCATGGGCTATCGCGGCTATAACCACACAACCTGCATTTCGCTAAACCATGTCGTTTGTCACGGGATCCCAGGGCCACGCCAGTTTCGCAGTGGCGACATCGCCAATATCGATGTCACCGTCATTGTGAATGGCTGGCATGGTGACCACTCGCGCATGTACGGGATTGGCGATGTATCCCGCAAAGCGCGCCGCTTGATGGACGTCACGTGGGAAAGCTTGCAGCGCGGCATCCAAGCGGTGAAGCCGGGTGCTACTTTGGGCGATATTGGCCATGCCATTCAAAGCTTTGTGGAAGCCCAGCGCTGTTCTGTCGTGCGCGATTTCTGCGGCCATGGCCTAGGCCGCGTTTTCCACGACAATCCCAACATTGTCCATTTCGGCAAGCCGGGCCAAGGCCCTGAATTGCGCGCCGGGATGTTTTTCACCATTGAGCCGATGGTAAATTTAGGCAAACATTCGGTTTCGGTGCTGCCTGACGGGTGGACCGCTGTTACGCGCGACCGTTCCTTATCTGCGCAGTTTGAACACTCGATTGGTGTGACTGAGGACGGATGCGAGATTTTCACCCTCTCCCCCCTTGGCTTGGACACACCCCACACGCTGTCTGATCCAGTTTGAGGGCCAAAGGGAATAGTCAACAAGTCGAATGCCCATCTTGATGGCCATCGCGAACGCTTACGCGACCGCTTCTTGCGTGCGGGCGCGGATGGTCTTGCCGATCACAAATTGCTGGAATTGTGGCTGTTTGGGGTCATTAAGCGGCAAGACACCAAAGTCCTAGCGCGCAACTTGATCACGCGCTTTGGTGGCATCAATGAAGTGTTGCAAGCACCCTTTCATGACCTTTTGCAAGTTGAAGGCGTTGGCCAAGTCGCAGCCATCCATCTCAAGTCGATCCACGCCATTCAAGTTCGGGGCAGCCAGAGTGAGATTCTGAACAAGCCCGTCTTGGGCTCTTGGTCGAGCGTTTTGGCGTATCTGAAGCTGAACCTTGGGGGTGCTAAGCGCGAGGAATTCCGCGTCCTTTTCTTGGACAAAAAACTACGACTCATTGTCGATGAAAAGATGGGCGAAGGCACGGTCGACCACGCCCCAGTCTATCCGCGCGAGATCGCGCGCCGCGCGCTGGAACTATCAGCCAGCTCTTTCGCTCTGGCCCATAACCACCCGTCCGGTGACCCAACCCCGTCTAGCGCCGATATTGCGATGACACGAGAAATCATTAATGCACTTAGTCCCTTAAAAGTAACCGTCATAGATCCTATAATTATTGGAGCGCAGTACACACAAATTATTAAGGCTCTTTTTATAACATAGTTACAGTATAGCTTTATTATATACGTATTAGTATCCGCCAAATAATCAATGATATGACTAGATAATTCTATGTATCTTAAATTACTCATAGGGAATTTTTCTCTATGACTATGCATTCGCGCACAATGAGTAGCGGCAGCACTACTGGTGTTCGCAGTTTGGCGGCTTTGGCCAAGACCTGTTCGACCAGCCGTGTCTTGAATCTAAATGCGACACACAAGGCAGCACTTCGGGCTACCGAAAAGCTGCACACGCCACTTTTCCAAGACCAGCTGCTGAACTGTGCGATCATTACCAAGCATCGCCCCAGACCGAATGAAATCGAATGTTTCCACGAAAATGTTCCGGTCGCGACTAAGATCATTTTTCCGATTGATAATCTTGACTTGCGGGTGGGCGGGCGCTCTGTCTTTGTCAATCAGATTGGCTATCTCAACGCTTTGTGCGACTTCTTTGGCAAGGATCCCATTGCTCTGGATGCTGATTTGACGGTCCTCGAACTTTTAAATGAACTGCCATCTTTGGATCCGTTCTTGGTGCGCGAACAACTCAAGCACCATAATTTCTCACCCTCAGACGATTACTTTGCCGTTACGCCAAGCGGCACCGCCCGTCTTGAGAAATTTGCCTATAACGAAATCCGCGAGCTGTTCACCCTCGCATTCCAATCATGGGCCGAGGCCGGCGGCGAATTGGTCAAGCGGATGTCAAACGCCATTCTGGCTACCAATGCGGATCACCGTTTAGCCCCTTTGCAAACGACTTTAGGCCTTGAGGGCGAGCAATTTCAACGCGGTATTTATAGCTGGAGAGGCTTTTTGTACTACAATTGGCAATTCCAAGAAACCAAGCCAGAGCTCTAAAAAGTTGTTGCGCAGATGCAGTCGATGAAGATCCGTGGTCGTGTTGACCCGACTATCGGCTATTTGATCGGCACGGTTCGAGGCTCAATTAAGGGGCGCATCCACGACGCGATTGAGCGAACCGGCGACATTTTGTCCTTGTATGACGATGGGCTTGCGGGCCTTGGAAAGAAGGGTAATGCTGCAGAGTTCTGTAGGTTCTTGTTGGAGGCACCAGGCCTTTTCATTGAATTAGGCAATGCCATGGGCATGATCTCCCACATCGTCTCGTATTGGCATTATCAATTTTGGCCAAGCCAAAGCGAAGTTACCAATGTTGAGGAGTTTCTTGACCTATTGAAAGACTTCGATCTCAGTCTTTTCCCTAGTGGGAATAGGTAGTTTGCGCAATTTGTCCTATTTTCTAAGCAGTTTGCCTGCACAAATGTAACCAAGGTTTACGAAATCTCAATTGGACTTGACCTACCAGTAGCTCGCCGAACAAATGCGTTCTTGTGCGCGCCAGTTAGAAATTTGGGGTGAGTATCCATGAGTGGCGTGAGAAGCTTAGCAGCACTAACAAACACGGCCTCAACGAGCCGGGTGCTGAATCTGCATTTGATCACCGTCGAGTTCGCTGATGATATGGCACGGGTCAGTGCGCCCTTTTTCTTCGATGCGGTTTTAAATCGGGCGATCATCATCAAGCACCGGCTGCGTAGTGATGAGACCTATCTGTTAAGCGATGGCACAGCGGTTGCCACCAAAATCATGTTTCCGTTGGATCGGTCAGATTTAAAAGCAGGTGGCCGCTCCATCCTAGTCAACCAAACGGGGTGGCGCGCCACTTTGTGTGACGTGTTGGGCGCGACTGAAGCAGAGCTAGAGAAGGATTTTGAGATCCTTGAGATGCTCAACGAATTGCCCTCGCTTGATCCATTCTTGGTACGCGAACAATTACGCCGCTTTCACCATCATCCTGCCGATTGCTATTTCGCTATTTCACCGGCCGATAATGCGCGCATGCAGACTTTTACCTCCAACGAGATGGCACCGCTGATTGCTATGGCGTTTGGCAGCAAGGATGGGGCCATTCCGCCAGAACTGGTGAAGAAGTTGGCCGATGCGCTCTTGTCGACCAATGCAGACTCCCGCCTTGATCCCCTGCGCATGACACTTGGTCTTGAAGGCGAGAAGTTCACGCAAGGCATTTTCAGCTGGAAGGGCTTCATTTATTATAAATGGCAGTTCTCAGAGACCTTCCATAAACTGACACGGATCAGCACCGAGATGGACTCGGTCAAGATCAAAGGCCGGATCGATAAGAATATTCGTGAAGAGATGGACGATCTAAAAAAATCGATCCGTGGCCGCATTCGCGACAGTGCAAAAGGCTGCCAAGCTGTGTTGTCGCTTTATGACGATGCTTTCCGCGACTTGGTTGAAAAGGGCAATACGGCGGCATTCCGTAAATTCCTGCTAGACGCACCTGTACTCTTCATTGAACTCGGCCATTCGATGGGCATTATGTCGCATATCTCGTCCTTCTGGGCCTTTCGGTTCAACAAGGACAAGGAAAAGAATGTTGAGATCCAAGAATATCTCGACATCCTGCGCGAGTTTGAAAATGGCCTAGCCCCCAAGCGCGCCACTATGGTGACGTGGTAGTCCTGATGGACGGCCTTTGGGGCTTGCCGACACCCCTCACACAGACAAAACGTGTCCGGCCGCCCACCTCAACAGCAGCTTTATACTGCCATCATCCGTGGGCTCGGGTCACTTTTCCGTAAGTGGCGAGAGCTGTTCGTAATGCATCCCCAATGGCCTGTTGCGTCACAGGCTTCACGACATGCAAATCGGCACCCGCAGCCAAAGCCTCGCGCCGATGGTTTTCACCAGCATTGGCAGTCAACATAATGATGGGCGTGGGCTTTACCCCCGTCATCGCTTCAAGCGCGCGGATTTCACGGGAGGCAGCTAGGCCGTCCTTAACCGGCATTTGCATATCCATGAAGATCACGTCGAAGGTTGCAGTCTCAAAAGCTTCCACGCCCTCTGCGCCATTCGTTGCCGTAAAGAACTCGGCCCCAAAGGGCTCCATCATGAACCCAAACACCTGCTGGTTCAGCAATTGATCTTCAACCAGCAAGACACGCAGATCTTTGGGGATGTCGCGACAAATCTCCGCCGGGTCCTCACTGATATCCGATGGCACCACGGCCCGATCGAGGGGTAGCGGCAGGTCAAGCGTGAAGACCGAGCCAACTTCAGGGGTTGACTGGGCCCGGATAGTTCCGCCCATCAATTCGGTCAGGGATTTTGTGATGGCAAGTCCAAGTCCGGTCCCTCCAAATCGGCGGGTAATCGAACTATCTGCTTGCGAGAAGCGTTCAAACAGTTTCTGGCTGTGCGTCTCGTCAAAGCCAATACCCGTATCTTCGACCTCAATCACTAAGCCAGGGCCCATAGAACGCGGAGATGCGGTGACCTTTACTCGGCCGACAGACGTAAACTTCACGGCGTTTGACACGAGATTGGTGATGACTTGGCGGAGGCGAACTGGATCGCCAAGGAAGAGCTGCTTTGTTGGCACAGTGTTGTCGAATGCAAGGTCAAGCTTCTTCTGCGCGCAGGCGTTTGCCATCAAGGCAACGACTTCTTGAATAATGAGAGAGACATCGATTGGAACCGCTTCCAATTGAAGCTCTCCAGCTTCCACCTTGGTCAAATCCAAGATGTCGGACAACTGGCGCTCCAGATCCTTGCCTGAAGTGCGGATCAACTCAACCATACGCTTCTGACGATCGTCTAAAGGTGTATTGGCCAAAGCGGAAGCAACCCCGACAACCCCGTTCAAAGGCGTACGCAACTCATGGCTCATGTTAGCTAAGAATTGGGTCTTCGCGGCATTGGCAGCGTTGGCCTTGACCGACAAATCTAGCAAATGCGCTTGCTGAGACTTCAAATGGGTAATGTCTGAGAAAGTTGACACTACAAAGGAGGGTGTATCCTCAAAAGGTTCAAAGAGTGGCCTTGCCGAGAGATTTAGCCATTTGGTGCCACCTTCGGCATCTGGCATGCCTACCACTTGGTTGCTGATTGGTGCGCCGCTACGCAAAACCTCAATCGCGGGCACCTCATTGGGCAAATAGGGTGTGCCGTCTTCGCGCAAGCGTTGCCAACGCGGATCGTTTGGCATCATGCCTAAAAGCTGATCCCGCGGCAGACCTAAGATTCGACAGGCGCTATGGTTGGCTTCGACAACCTTGCCAATTCGGTTTTTGATCAACACGCCTTCCGACATGGTTTCAAGAATGACGCGCGCATGGTCTGCTTCGCGGTTCAGGGCTTCATTTGCCTCCGCCATCGAAAGTGCGTCGCGGGTGGAACGTGTAATTTCAAGCTGGCTAACAACGATCTTTGCCAGCGCCTTCATTTGATTGATTTGCTGATCCGTGATGCCTCGCACCTTTTGGTCAATCGCGCAAAGCGTCCCCAGTCGCAGGTCTGGTCCAACGATCAAAGGAAAGCCAAAATAAGCACGAATCTTCGGTTCGCCCAGAACCAACGGATTATTCGCAAAGCGTTGATCTTCTAACGCATTGGCGACGATCAACGGCTCATCGTCCAAAATAGCGTGCGCGCAAAAGGCACTCTCGCGATCTGTCTCGCATGCGTCCAAGCCCACGCGTGCTTTAAACCATTGTCGTTCTGCATCTACGAGTGAAACCAGCGCGATGGGAACATCCATGATGCTTGAGGCTAAGGCGACAATGGCGTCCAAAGACGGATCGGGCAATGTATCGAGAATTGCAAAATCCAGCAACTCAGCGAGACGCTGGGCTTCATTGTGGGGCGTTGGCGCAGCCATAATCCATCCTCAAAAACTCAGATCCCAAGTATCTCACAAACTTTTTAAAGGAGTCTTAGTATGCCGATCAGAAGTCTAATTGCTCACGTGTACTGGCAGCCATTGAATGCGATTAAAATCATGGTCATTTAGTTGATAGATCGCCATTTTTTGTAGCAAACAAAGTTAAGCTAAAAGATTCGACTTATTTTCACTAGCCAATTCTTTAAAGGTTCACCTTATTTTTACTAGGCAGTTCTATGGTGCATGCTGGTACTTTACCCGACAAAGAATTGGTCCGAGTTGATGGATACTCACATAGCTGGATTCGCAGAGGTCGGCCTTAACCGGGCAAAGGAGCTGAAGACGCGCCTTGCGGTTGCGGCGTTTCTAGCGCTTGCGAGCTTTTTTATTGTCGGTGGCTATGAACCTTTTGTTTGGCTGGCAATCGTGGTTCTGGGCCAAGCGGCGGACTGGTACACTTTTAAGCCCTTACGCCTGAACCCTGAGAAGGTCGTATCAGAGGGAAAGAAGCTCGTCTGCATTGCCATCGTGTCCCTTAATGCTTTGGTTTACAACGGCATTGCAGCCATTCTCTGGGCCGAAGGTGGCGAGGCTGGGCGTATCTTTGCAACTCTGATTATTTGTGGTGCCCTGCTTCATTCTACCTTGCATGCGGCCCGTTCGACGGCCTTACTGGCCGCTTCAACTGTTCCGATGTGTCTCTATCTGATTGGCTTGCCGATTACGTCTTGGGCCTATTTCAAGATGGAAGCGGCGACTTCGGCTGTTATCCTGATTGGATCGCTCGTTTTTCTTGCGCATCTGGCGATCATTATTCGCCGCTCCTTTGAATCTACCGACCAGCTCGTGCGGGCAAATGCGGAAGCACAGGACCAAAAGAGGCGGGCCGAGGGCGCCAGCCAAACCAAGTCAGACTTTCTCGCGACCGTGACGCACGAAATTCGCACGCCGATGAACGCGGTTATGGCTTCTGCCATTTTGTTGCGCCAAACGAAATTGTCCAAAGTCCAGAGCGAGCACGTCGATATGCTCAACGACGCGGTCGATACCTTGCTTGCACTTTTAAACGACGTCCTTGACATGTCTAAGATCGAAGCAGGAAAAATGACGGTTGAACGGGTCGACTTCCCGGTTATCGATGAATTGCAAGCGGCGGTCCGGATTTGGGACCCACGCGCATCAGACAAAAGCCTAAGCCTACGGTTTAAAGCCGCTCCGGATTTCCCGACCGCGATCAAAGGTGACCCTCTACGTATCCGTCAAATTTTGTTCAATTTGATCTCTAACGCCGTAAAATTCACAGAGACAGGCTCTATCGACGTTTCCGCGCGAACTGGCCTCGATGCCAAGGGTCGGCGCGCCATTGTGCTGGAAGTGGCGGACACAGGCTGCGGCATTTCTGCTGGGACGCTCTCGCGCCTCTTTGTCGAGTTTGAACAAGGCAATCAAATGATCGCGCGGAAAAAGGGTGGAACGGGTCTGGGCCTTGCCATCAGCCGACGTTTGGCTGAACTGATGGATGGTTCACTGGATGTCCGCAGCCTCGAGGGTGAAGGTTCTGTCTTCACGGTAACCCTACCTTATGAACTGGCCGACAGCCAAAGCGCGCACGACGAAACCGAAGATGTTGAGGTGGACATGCGTCCCTTGCGCATCCTTGTGGCCGAGGACCATCCAACCAATCAAAAGATTGTCAGCCTCTTTTTGTCGACCATGGGCTGGTCACTCGCGATGGCCAATGACGGTGTTGAGGCGCTCGAAATGGCAGGGCTGGAGGAATTTGATGTTATCCTGATGGACATGCAAATGCCCAATATGGATGGCCTTGAAGCGACCCGACGGTTGCGCGCGTCAGCTAGCTATACCCAGTCGGTGCCCATTATCGCCCTAACCGCAAATGCAATGGATCACCACCGCACAGCCTTTATGGAAGCGGGTGCGGACGCCTTTGTGCCTAAGCCCTTGGACCCCAACGTCCTCATTCAAACGATTTTGACCTGTGCGAAGGCCAGTATGGCTGACGTGACCCACACCAACACGCAGTCCTTAGGGCCCACTCACCCGCCAAATTTGTCTGCGCCAGCTTGGCAACTAGACCAAAACCTCGCTTAAGAGGGCAGGTATTTCCTGACCTTCTGGGCTTGAATCGCTCACTGGTTCTTGTCTCTTGCGGATGCGAAAGAAAAGTTGGAGACTTACCGCAGATACTACAACGAGGTCAGGCCACATAGCGCCATCGGCAACAAAGTCCCGATCTCATTGACAAATTACGTTGGCGATCCCAGCCCGCTAACGTGACTTAGGCCGGGAAACTCTAACTCCCACTGGCCCGAACAATTGGTGCACCTCAGCAAGGCCAAAGACTCTAGGCCAAAGCGGCCCAACGATAGGTAGTAGAGCACGCTTGAACGACCGAGGCGGCGTAAGAACCCTCCCACCCACTATTGGGGTCACGTTGGCTACAATTTTCATCCGACTCCCGACGCCGGATTACATGATCCGTTGGTGTCAAACGTTGGCGCCTCTGAGAAGGTGCAGTCCTGAGGAACTACTCGCTAAGGCGCGATGTGCATTGCTGGGAAACGCCCGGTAAAATAAGTACGCCATTGACATATACGTCATTAGCCTATAATTCCACCTCATGACCGCTCCTCAAACCGTTGTCGAACTGGCTATCTTCGAGAGGCAAGCCAAAGCAATAATGTCGGATGAGGAACGTGCGGCCATTGTCGATTATATCGCGGCCAACCCAGAGGCTGGCGTGCCGCTCGGCGGTGGTTTGCGTAAAGTCCGTTTGGCCCGCGAAGGCGGCGGCAAGAGCGGTGGATACCGGACCTTGTTTGTCTTTGGCGGCGTGCATGTCCCTCTGTTTTTGGTGGGTGTGTTTGCCAAAAATGAAAAGAGTAACTTGACCAAGGCCGAGCAGGCCCACCTGGTGCAGTTGGCCAAGACGCTGCTGGCAACTTATGGAGAACGAAGATGAGCAAGTTTTACGATGAGTTGGCCGAGGGCCTCAATGAAGCGATTGCTTTTGCCAAGGGCGCGGATACCGGCGCGCGTGTCCACGTTATCGAGGTGCCGGTAATCGATGTGGCCAAGATCAGGGCGCAGACCGGTCTGTCGCAAAGTCAGTTCGCCAAAAGCATCGGCGTTGCCAAGGGGACGCTGCTCAACTGGGAACAGGGCCGCCGTCACCCCACTGGCCCCGCCCAAGTGCTACTGGCGATGATCGCGCGACGGCCATCGGTGGTGGCTGAGCTGCTGCGCGCGGCCTGATCATTCGCTGTTGATCACTTCCGACTTGGACGAATCGCATCCATTTTTTGTGACCTTACGAGAGTCTTCCTTCGGGCTCCGCTCACGCAGTACCTTCGCCTACTGCTTGCGCATCCAGAACTGACGGCATTTTGGCTGAACATGGCCGATTGCGGATGGTCTGGTTTGAGAGGCGCTTGTTAGATAAGCTGCCGTTTTGACGTCTTGAACGCCAATTGCAGCTTTTGTGCCGTTGCGGGCGATTGGACTCCCCGCTGCCTGAGCTGTAATCTGTCACTCATCGGACGATCCAAACGAGGGCCTTCGTGAAG
>NZ_JBIIYV010000114.1:0-5742 GCF_044346625.1 Aquidulcibacter sp.
ATGCTGTCGGCTTTGCTCTCACCATTCAGGCGCGAGCGGAACACATAGGGCACCTCAGCGATACGCGGCGGCGTTGGGAGCGAGGCGACAATGTCGAGGAGTATTTTAAATCCAACGCCAGACAGGTGCGGCAACGCGGCCATCAAGGTCTCGCGTCGAATGGCCATGAACCCGCTCATGGGGTCAGAAAGCGGAACCCGCAAAAGCTTCTGACCCAGCCACGTCGCACCTTGCGATGCGCGGTGGCGCAGCTTGTCCCACTCCCCCACACTGCCGCCTTTGGCGTAACGTGTGCCAATCGCAATGTCTGCTTGATCGCTTTCAATGGCGGCCACCATTTTGGGCAAGGCCATCTCATCATGTTGCAGATCACCGTCCACAACGGCCAGGATTGGGGCAGACGTGGCAAGCATGCCTTCGACAACCGCGCTTGAAAGCCCCCTCCTCCCAATACGATGGACTACGCGCACACGGACGTCCTTTTGGCCGATTTCGCGGACGAGGTCTGCCGTTCCATCAGGCGAGTTATCGTCTACAAAAATCGCTTCCCAATGATAGTCAGCGAGTGCGATGGATAATTTATCCAGCAAAGGCACAACATTGGCTGCTTCATTGAACGTTGGAATGATGACCGCAAGCTGTAATGGGGTGGCAACATCGGCCAATTCCGCGTGCTCTGGACGCACCAGTTGCATCAACATACCTAAAACCCCACGACAATAATCTTCTAAGTCAGGAGAGGTATAGCCGCCGCAGGGTTAATGCCCCGTAATCGGATGGGGACATCAAGCTCCTGATTGGCAAAAAACCGTTTGTGAGAGCTCTCCCCGCGCTTAGGCAGACCCCGCACTTAAGCAGACATTTGGTGACAAGGCAGATGGGCTTCTTCTAGAGTGGTGCGGTCAACGCAGTCACGCAGGGAAGGCTTCATCATGAGACGGGCAGCTATCATTAGTCCAGTACGAACCCCGATTGGCAAGTTTCTTGGCGGGCTTAGCTCGGTTCCGGTCGAAACTCTTGCCGCCCATGTGGTCAGAGCGGTGGTATCGCGTAGCGGTATCGACCCGATGTTGATCGAAGACGTTGTGTTTGCGCAAAGCTATGCCAGTGGCGAAACACCCTGTGTTGGGCGCTGGGCGGCTTTGGCGGCGGGGCTGCCGATTGAGGTGCCGGGTATTCAAGTGGACCGCCGTTGTGGTGGGGGTCTGCAGGCTTTGGCCAATGCTGCTATGATGGTTCAAACCGGTGCCGCCGATGTGGTGCTGGCTGGCGGCGTGGAAAGCATGAGCAATGTGGAATTTTATACCACCGCCATGCGCGGCGGCGCGCGCGCCGGCAGTGTCACCTTGTATGACCGCCTGGAACGCGGCCGCGAGCGGTCCCAACCTGTTGAACGCTTTGGCGTGATCCCCGGTATGATCACGACGGCCGAAAATCTGGCTGCAGATTATGCGATTAGCCGGGAGGCTTGCGATGAATTTGCCGCCGAAAGTCAGGTCCGCGCGGCACGTGCTTGGGCGGAAGGGCGATTTGACGATGAGATTGTCGCCGTCCCCATTCCCCAGCGCGGCGGTGAGCCGATCTCTCTTAGCATGGATGAAGGCATTCGCGCCGATACCACAGCCGCCTCGCTGGCAAAGTTAAAGCCAATGGTGTCAGGCGGGGTTTGCACGGCAGGTAATTCGAGCCAGCAAAATGATGCGGCCTCTGCCTGTCTTGTCGTGGCCGAAGATCGCTTGGCGGAGCTCGGCTTAACCCCATCAGCCTTCTTTGTCGGCTGGGCAGCGGCCGGGTGCGAGCCTTCCCGCATGGGGATTGGGCCTGTCCCCGCTGTCCACAAGCTGTTCGCCAAGACAGGTTTAGCGTGGGGCGACCTAGGACTTATTGAACTAAATGAAGCCTTTGCCGCACAGGTTCTAGCAGTTCTCAAGGGCTGGGATTGGGATGACCGTTCTATTCTCAACGTCAATGGTTCAGGTATTTCGCTGGGCCATCCCATCGGAGCGACGGGTATGCGGATTATGACCAGTCTGGTGCATGAGATGCAGCGCAGGCAGGTCCGCTATGGCTTGGAGACGATGTGCGTTGGCGGCGGCCAAGGTATTGCTGCGATTTTTGAGCGGGCTTAGACGCCATCTAGAAGACTAGCGCGCCATGGTTCCGCCATCGACGGGCACGATTGTGCCTGTCATGAAGGAGGCCTGATCGGAGATCAGGAAGGCGAAAACATTGGCGATCTCCTCTGGTTCAGCATAGCGGCCCATAGGCACGCCTTGCGTGAAAATCGGCCTGGCAGCTTGTGGGTCGCCCGGCATGACGGAGCGCTCGGCATAGGCCATCATTTCGGTGTCGGTTGGCGATGGACAGACAGCGAGTACGCGAACCCCACTTGCCGCATAATGCACGGCAGCGGACTTCGTCATGCCGACAACGGCATGTTTGCTCGCGGTATAGGCAAAGATATTGCCACCGCCGCTCAGCCCGCTGATAGACGACACATTGACGATGACGCCCCTGCCCTGTTGGCTTAGGTGCCGTCCAGCATGTTTCAGGCCCAGATAAACGCCGCGCGCATTGATCGCCATGACGCGGTCGAAGTCTGCATCCTCATAGCGAGACACAGGCAGAGCGGGGCCAGAAATCCCGGCGTTCGAAAATAGAAAGTCCAAGCGCCCAAATTGCGCAAGTGCGCTTTTGACCGCCTCTTGCCACGCCTCACTTTGCGAGACATCACCGATAAAAGCGTTGATCTTGACGGTGTCTGGTGTCGCAATGGTTTTGATCTCTTCTGCCCAAGCCGGATCAATATCCCAAGCCAAGACATGCACGCCTTCTTCGATCATGCGGTCAAGTGCTGCCCGCCCGATGCCGCGAGCGGCACCGGTAATAATCGCAACACGCCCTTGTAACCCGAGACTGACTTTAGACATATTGCTTTCCTTGCTCGAGAAACGTGTGAATGGCCTCGGCCACAGAAACTGGGTCATCGCGCAAGGGATTGTGCCCAATCCCTGGCAAGCGCATGACGGTTAGTTGGGTAAAATAGGTGGCCATGGAATCTCGGGTTTTGGTGGTAAAGACTGTGTCCGTCTCGCCCCAAATCAAGAGGGTCGGTGCCTCAATCGTCCAATCCCCATCTTGGACCCATGCGGGCAACTCAGGGCCAATTGCAAGATCAAACGGGCTTGCCCGATACCAGTCAATGGCCGCCCGCCAGCGATCGGGGTCTGACCAAGCAGCTTGATAAAGGGCGGCCTCACCTGGGCCCATCCGGCCATCTGTTTGCGCCTGCTGGAACCAATTCTTGAAGGGATTGCTGTTGGGTTCCTTCAGCCAAGCCGCCTCGAGCGCACCCGATGTTAGGCTTGGCATATAGGCCGATGCAGTCCTCTGATCTGGATCAGTCACCAGTGCCCGCTGAAGAGCTGCAGGATGAACGGCATTGATCAGGACCAGCTGGGCGACATGCTCTGGATAAATGGCTGCAAACCAAGTTGCGATCACCCCGCCCCAATCATGGCCGGCCAGTACCACTTTCCCGCTCGGAGAATTGGCAAGAACGAGCTGACGGATATCCTCCAGCAGTATTGCTGGGGCATAGTCCTCCACCCGTTGAGGCTTATTCGAGAGATGATAGCCGCGCTGGTTTGGCATAACATAAAGCCGGTCTGTCGGCAGGTGTGTGATCACCCGACCCCATACTGACCAGATGTCGGGAAAGCCGTGCAAGCACAGCATCGGCGTCTTGTCGCTTAAGGATGACCCTGCTCGCACGACATGCAACTTGAGTCCCTGAATGGTCTGGAACCCAGCGTCGAAAGACGCCCAATCAGGCTCTTGTGTCCCGACCATCAGCCCGCCTGCCCATGGGCGCGAGAGCGATAAAGTTGCGCGACAAGGCGATCAATCTCGGCAGGTAAATCCCGTCCGGTGACTTGGTCTAACGACAGATGTTCATGGCCGGGCAAAACCTGAAGAAGCTCGAAAACATTGCCGTCGGGGTCGCGGGCATAGACGAAGCGAACGGCACCATTGCTTTTAGGGGCGCCATGGAAACGCACACCATCTGCCAGCAAGCGCTGATATTCTGCGTCCAGATCATCGACTTCTAGGGCGAAATGGCTCCAGCCATGTTGCGACGTGTCGACGGATGGTCTCAGCTCGGTTTCTGGCTGATGATACTGCCAGAACTCTAGTGTCAAAGGCCCGGCTTTCACCCACGCTCCGTCAAAGACAATGTTTTCAAGGCCGGCGACAACATCATATTTTGCCTCAGGTCCGAAGTGACCAGAGCTATGCACCGGTGTGCCTGTAACCATTGTGTAGAAGGCGGTTAGGCGTTTGATGTCTGGGGTTACAATCGCGACATGCGCGAACCAAGGCGGTCCGGTGATCGAGGCCGCATAAGGCAGGCCCTCTAACTCCACAATATTGTCTTCCGGGTCACGGATATAGCAATAGAGATTGCCGGTCCCCAAACCCGAGGGACGTGCGTGGCTTTTGGCCCCTGCGGCGAGGAAATCATCATAGAGTTGATCCCCATCAACGGCTTGGATGCAGATATGGCGAATGCCAGCGTGATATACTTCCGGTGAACTGGCAGGTGTCACAGGACTGGCAAACTTAAACAATTCTAAGAAGCCTGTCGGGCCGCGTAAGAGCGCCACTTCGCATTCACTATCATCCACCGCCATCATGGCGCGAAGATCGGCGCGATTGGGAACCCGAAAGCGGCTCACCACATCGAAGGCTTTTGCGGTTTTGTAAAAGCCTATCGCGGCGTCGAGATTGGCGACGCTAAGTCCTGCGTGGTGCAATCCCTTGATCATGCTGAAGCCCTTTGGCTATGATTTTCCAAACTCGCCCCTCACTTGGTCTCGTTATCGTCAAACGTACTGGAGACCGGAGGCCCGTCAAGCGCAAAGCGCGAATGGTCTCCACGGATTAGCCCCCAATCCATCCGACCGACCGCCTGTACCCCTAATCTTAGCCCCATGAACAAGAAACCCAGAAAACTCGCCCTATGCCCGGTGTGCCTGAGCCCGATTGCCGTGTGAAGCCGGAGGTCAGGTCTTTCAAAAGGCTTGAAACAAAACTCGCGGGTTCTCCTTGAGTGAGATTTAAACCCACTCTTTAAAGGTCTTTACGTACTAGGTGGGGGAAACTTCACCACCGAGGAGGGCTCATGATCTTCCCTTGGGCACGCGTACTTATTTCAGCCGGGGCGCATGGTTTGCGTTGTATTCCAGGCCAGTCCGTTAATTTGGCCCACCTCATCTGGCGCACACCACGCGCCCCGGCCCCTCTATCTGGTCACCCCCGCCGGGTTTTTCTTGGCGGGGCTATGGGTGTTGGTTGGGAAGCCCTTCTCCTCACTGGGGTCGACCTATGGGTCGACGGTTGGGGTGAGCCTAGCGGGATTGGCGTGCGGGAAGATCGAAGCCGGGTGACGGGCCTTGGTGCGAAATTTCGGCCACATCGAATGGAAGACTAGATGGTTGCCTTCTCAGCAGCGACCTCTTCTTTGCGCGCCGTCAGATAATACATAACGGGTGTTGCAATCCGCGACAGGAATGTTGAGCTGACGAGGCCGCCGATGATGGCGATGGCCATGGGTGAATAGAGGCCAGATTGCTCTAACGCCAGAGGAAGAAGACCACCGATAGCGGTGACACTGGTCAAGAGGACGGGCAGGAACCGCACCTCCCCTGCCCGTTCAATCGCTTCCATCAACCCAACGCC
>NZ_JBIIYV010000115.1:0-5707 GCF_044346625.1 Aquidulcibacter sp.
CCCACATCACACCCCGCGGCGTCGCACTCAACTCCGTCGACTTCAAAGCACAATCCAAATACACACGAGGCGACTCCGCCTCATACTATAACTCTTACTCAAAATATTACTCTTCTTAAGGATTGGCTCGCTTTTTGCTAAGACAGGAACAGCGCAAGCATTGGTATTTATTGCACGATGTCCAATGACTGCGCCTTAGTTGTAGTGGCGTATGGCGAAGTGTTATTCTTAGAGCAATTAGGCAAAGATACGAGGAATTTTCTATAATGAAGAGCTTAGCCGAAAAAGGCCATGCAAGAACGGACGCGACCGCGCAATTGCTACTATTGTTGGCGCGCGATACGCTGCCTAAGGATATGCATGCGACCGCTTTAGCACTGGTAGCGCAAATTGAAGATTGGCAGGAGTTTTTCAAGTTATCGCTAAATAATGCTAGCCTTCCATTTGTATACAAACATCTCACCGCGCTGAAACCGACGACTGTTCCTGCAGATCTCTTGGCCGATATCCGTCTTTATGCCATGGCGCGCACAATCAGTGCGCTGAAACTCACATCCGCAATGGCATCATTCCAGCGAGACTGCGTCGAGCCAGTCGGTGCACGGCATGCCTATATGAAGGGCCCTGCTCTGGCGCACAGATTCTATAAGGATCCAAACACGCGATCCTGTAGTGACATTGATGTGATAGTACTTGAGGCTGATTATGAGAAAGTTGCGTATCTGGCTTATCAGAAAGGCTATCGGTTCTTGCTGAATAGCGAGGACGGCACCTTTGTTTCACAAGCGCAGGACCTGTCGTTCTTAGTCCGACACGCTGACGTGATATCAATGTTCGATCAAGATAATACTCACATCGAACTTCATCGTCACATCGAGAAAACAACACCAATCTTCCCGGTGCCGCGAATTCTGCGAGAAGCACACGATATGGAAGTCGGGGGGAGTAAAATCAGAACTTTTTCCACTGCGTGGCACTTCGTTTACATAACCTATCATCATTCGCGGCATTTTTGGTCGCGGCTTCATTGGGTTGCCGACTTACATGCCCTCAGGGCGCATGCCTCGTTCGACGAAGCTGAGGTCTTAGGAATTGCAGCCGAAGTTGGCCTTCTCCCCACAGTGAAAGCAGCTTTGTCGTTCGCAGAATTAACCTCAGAACCTCAGTCTTGGCCGACACATTTGGCGCAAACACCAGGCGGAATATTCTTGGACGCGGCCTTGCGTGGCTTGCCTGGTGACTCTGCTTTCGAGTTGGAGAGCTGGGACGCCATGTTTTTGTTCGATTTTGGGGACCAATGGCAATTTGACTCGAAGCGGAAATTTGTATTTTGGGCTCAGTCTGCGCTGCGGCGCATTCAACCCAATATCTATCAATATCTAAAGCACCGCCGACCAAGACAGCTTGAATGGTTATATCGCCTCGAGAATATCTTCATCCTCATTGGGAATCTAGTCAAACGGATCGGTGCCTAATGTCGGTGCAACCGCAAACTGCTTGGTTTGAAAAAATTTTTAAGACAATTGCGTCGGCCTTAACGACCGCCCGTCGCGTTTGGACGATCCTGATGGAAAGCGGCCCTTGGTTGACGGCCGCTGTAATCGCCGCAACCCTAATGGAGGCAGCGCTCTCGATTGGTTCCCTTTATGCTATCAAATTGCTTGTCGACGCAATTGGCAAGGGACTGCAGACCTCTCAAGGTCATGCTGAAATTTTTTGGTTCCTCGGTTTGACTGGTGGTGCGCTTGTTTTCGCGGCAATCGCTCAATCTGTGGCGAATCTGTTGCGGATGCGGCAGGGCTTTGTGGTTGGCGATTTGGTCAATAGCAAGATTCATGATCGCGCGATTGCGCTGGATTTGAGCTTTTATGAGAGCCCACAATATTTTGACTCACTTCAAAAGGCCCGAGAAGCGGGCTCGCAGCGCCCGGCACAGGTTATTGGCAATGTCATCAATGGCGGGCGCGGCACAATCGTTCTTGCGGCCATTCTCGTCATGTTGGCTGCAATTGAATGGCGACTATTGCCGATTCTTTTGCTGACAGTTGGCGCGGCTTTGGGCGTGCGGCTACTGTTTACAAAGCGCTTGTATGATTGGCGGATGACACGTGCGCAACTTGAGCGCCGCTCGGGCTACTTGGATTGGATGCTCACGTCGAACCTTCATGCGAAAGAATTGCGGATCAATGGGCTCGGAGGCTATTTTGCCCTGAGATATAAAGAACTGCAGTCAAAAATCCGCTCCGAGAACATGGCGATTGAGCAGGGGCGAGCTATTTTCGAGCTTGGGGTTGCGGCTTTTGCCTCGATCGTCTTTATGGGAGCTGCCGCTTTCTTAATCGAGGCCGCGCTGAAGGGCACACTGACAATAGGGCAAGTGGCCATGTTTGTTCTTCTTCTGCGCCGTGCCGAAGGAGCCGGTAATGAGTTGGTTTCTAGTATTTCGCGTCTGGTCGACGACCATTTGTATCTAAGTCGGTTGTTTGAGTTCTTTGATACCAAAGCAAGAATTGTTGCTGACGAGAAACCTCTCGACATCGTTCTGCCACTCCAAGCAGGCATTCGGATGGAGAATGTCAGCTTTCGCTATGAGGGCGCGGAGCGGGCTTCAATTAACGCCATCAATTTTGAAATGAAACCCGGCCAAATCGTCGCCCTTGTTGGCGAAAATGGCTCAGGCAAAACCACATTGATCAAGCTCCTGAACAGGCTCTACGATCCAACGGATGGAAGGATTCTATTGGATGGCAAGGATATACGACACCTAGATCCAGAAGCCTATCGCGCCCTCTTTAGTGTTATATTCCAAGATTATTCTTGTTACGCTGATACCATCACGAACAACATTCGATTTGGCAATGTGGACCTGCCCTTCAATGAAGAGGTGGTACGGCACGCGGCGGAAATTGCCGGAGCAGATCAGTTCATCAGCGCTTTGCCCGCCACCTATCAAACACCTTTAACCAAGCTTTTCGACGATGGTCATGACCTGAGCATTGGTCAGTGGCAGCGAATTGCTCTGGCGCGCTCGCTTTTTCCAGACTCCCAATTCGTGATCATGGATGAGCCAACAAGTGCCGTTGATCCGGCCGCTGAATTTGAATTGTTTGAGAACTTCCGAGAGCGTTTGGGGCAACGTGGCGCTCTGATCATCAGTCATCGGCTTTCCACGGTTAGACAAGCAGACTTCACCTATGTGCTCGAGAACGGACAGATCCAGGAAGCGGGAACTCACGATCAACTCATTGAATTGAACGGTAGCTATGCCCGGCTATTCAATATGCAAGCTAAACACTATTTGTAGAAAATTGAGAATGATGACTCCAACGAAGCGGATGAAGTTGAAATCATTTGCATTTAACCCTACAAATAACGTCAATAATGCTTGGACAATGTGTGACCTCGATACAGATTGATCGACAGCAAGCAATAACCACAGGACAGAGAGTAAAGTTATGAGCCAAGATTCAAATCACGCAGTATATTCGCGTTCGAATGTCCAAGGCAGTGCCTTGGGAGACGAGATCGTTTTCTTTGATGAACGTGTCGGCAAGTATTTTGCGACCGGGTCGGTTGGAGCCGACATCTGGGCTTTGCTGGAGCGGCCTATGTCCATGGAAGAAATCTGTGTGGCTCTGATGGAGGCCTATGAAGTAGATCGCAACACCTGCTTCGCGCAGGTGAGTCAATTCCTTGGCAAAATGGCGGAAATCAATCTTGTTGAGGTACAAACGCCTGAATGAACAGGGAAAAATTCCCCATTTAGGCGAGTAAAACATTGAAATCTATGTTTTTTACTTGACCATGAAATGGTTAACCGATATCTAGAGTATCCGTTGTCGTCAAGCTGGTTTTGGCGTCCACAATTTGCCTTTTGACAGGAGAGCGTTGGCGACGACGACCAGCTTTCGCATGATGGCTGTTATAGCGATTTTGGGTGATTTGCCGAGTTTGATCATGGCGTTGTATTTGGCCTTTAGGTCAGGGTTATAGCGGCAAGCGACGAGGGCTGGCATGTAGATGGCTTGGCGAACATGGGCGCGTCCCCCGCCTATGTGGCGCTTGCCTCTCATCGCACCGCTGTCACTTGCGATAGGGGCAAGGCCTACGAGGCTAGCAGCTTGGGCATTCTCGATTGAACCGAGTTCTGGCATATCGATAATGAAGGTGCGTACGGTTGCAGGACCAATGCCAGGGATCGAGAGCAGGATTTTTTCCTTTTCCATAAGGTCGGGTTGGGTTGCCATGATGGCAGCGATTGCGGCGTCTATTTGAGCGATCTGGGCATCGATATGGGCAATACGGGCTTTGGATTGACGTTGCAGAAGCGGGCTCCGTCGGACATGTCTGCGGTTTGATGCTGCTGTACGATCTTTGACTAAAGCAAGCCGAGCAACGCTTAGTTCCTTCATTTCATCAATCGCTTGGCTGAAGATTGGCTTGGGTTCCAGGTTGTGTTCATGGCCCATGCGGGCGAGCATGGCAGCGTCCACTGCGTCGGTCTTGGCACGCTTTCCCCGCGACTGGGCATAGCGTTTGGCTTGCAGTGGATTGATCTTGCACAAGGGCAGCTCAGCCTTGGCCAGAGCACGTTCAAAGTCATGGTGATAAGCCCCGGTCGGCTCGAACACCACACGCACCACCTCATATGCCTGTAGCCATTTCAAGAGGTCTTTGAAGCCATGAGGCGTATTTGGCACGCTGTGCGCTTGCCCAACTGGATAAGCGTGTGCGTCCAAAGTAGCTTTGGAAATATCCACACCAATGCTTTGCGCATCAGCGATTTTTAAGATAGATTGTCTCATCTTTTCCGATCCTATGCTTGTCATTCGTGCCTCAAGCACGCGTATCCGTTCAGGCCTTTTGGAAAAGAGAGGGGTGATCAAACTCTAATTCGGCCCCAAAAGGCCAGCGTTTCCGCGATCCATCCCCTCCCGCTTTTGGTGAGTTGATCCCTCACCAAAAGCACCCCTACTTACCCAAAAGGTCAGGATCGTCATAAGACAAGCGTTTCCCTTTCGAGCTGAATCGGAAGGATTCCCAAATCAGATGTGATGTGATTCACCATGGAGGCTGATGATGGAGGTCGGCTTTTATGGCTCAGGCATTATCGATGGATTTGCGGTCGCGTGTGATCAAAGCGATTGAGGGTGGTTTGAGTTGTCGGGCGGCGGCAATTCAGTTTGGTATCTCAGCTGCGACAGCGGTTCGCTGGCGGGCGCGCCATAAGCAAACCGGCCACTTTGAGGCGATGGCACGTGGCGGAAACATGAGGGCTTGGAATCTCGATGATCACTACGGGATTGTCATGGAGGTTTTTGAAGCCAATCGTGACGCCACCTTGGCTGAAATGTGCACTGATTTGGCGCAGCGAGGCATTGTCACAACAAAATCAAGCCTTGATCGATTGTTTGTTCGCCACGGCTTCACGCGTAAAAAAAGACTGGCCACGCGATAGAACAAGATCGCCCCGACGTTCTTTCGCGCCGCCATTCCTGGTTTGCTGGCCAACTCGACATGGACCCGGAGCGTTTGGTCTTTATCGACGAAACATGGACTGCGACCAATATGGCGCGCACCCATGGCCGTTGCGCAAAAGGTCAGCGTCTGCGCATGGGCTTTCCTCATAGCCACAGGAAAACTACGACACTGGTAGCAGGCCTGCGCCTATCAGGCATGGTTGCGCCGATGGTGCTAGACGGTCCCA
>NZ_JBIIYV010000059.1:0-17704 GCF_044346625.1 Aquidulcibacter sp.
CGGTAGCGATTGGTTTGCGTGGCCAGCGATAGCACCGTGCCAATCGCGTCATAGGTGGTGGTGCTGATGTTATCCACCAACAGGCCATTGCCTTGACCGTCGTTCTGGCGAGTGCGGGTGGTGTCAGCGGTAACACGCCCTGCCAGATCATAGGTCATCATCCGGTCAACGGCGACTTGGGTACTGCCCGGACCTGTGAAGTCAGTTTGGCGCGTCATACGGCCCAAGGCGTCAAACGCCATCGCGGCAACTTGGCCGCCTTTTGTGGTGGGCTCTGTCGCGCCAAAGGCGGCAACGTTATGATAGACCGCGATCAGGCGACCCGATGAGTCATACTCATAATCGTCGCGCGCGATACCGGAGCTAAAGCCGTTGAGGCCAGTTTCGCCGCTGAACGATGTTGTCGCAACGGTGGTCACGCTCATGGCGGCCATCGGTGCCATGGGTGCCGATTTGGCCATAGCCGAAACCAACATGGAAGAGCGCCCGACCATGGCGAAGGCGAAGCTATCTAAGCCCGGATTTTCAATCGGCACTTCATTGTCACCTCCACCACCTGGCGGTGGCGGCGGCGGCGGTGGCGGCGGAGCTGGTGGCTGCGACCAATAGACTTGCCGACCCTCATTATGTCCATGCATCTGATAATGGCGCGCGCCGAAGGACGCCATATCGCCATAGGCACCACCGGACTGATTAAACGCAATTACCAAATCGGCGTGGTTAAGAACGTAATAGGCAAAATTTGGTGCGGCCGGTGCCGATGACCAATAAAGCTGCCGCCCCTCGGCTGCGCCATGGAGCTGATAATGGCGGGCGCCAAAGGCCGCTATGTCACCATAAGCCCCATTTGACAGGTAGAACTCAGCATAGACGTCCGGGTGATTGAGAACATAATTCCCATAGTTTGGTGGCGGTGGCGGTGCTGGGGTTACATTAAAGACCAGTGTGCCGTTGGTCTGCCCGCCCTTCCCATCACTAATCGTATAGGCGATGTTGGTGTTGCCGACTTGGCTGCCGGTAACGTAGAGCCCGTCAAATAGACCGGTTGCTGAATTCTGAACCCGCGATACTTGGACGAGGTTTGTGTCATAGGAAACATCGGTGATGGTGAGGGCATCACCATCAGGGTCTGAATCGTTTGCCAGCACGGGGACATAAACGGTCGTTTGAATCTGACCAGATGACGTCTCGGAATTAGCCACAGGAGCTCTATTTGGCGGTGGCGGCGGGGGTGGTGGCGGGCTCCTGACCGTGAAGTCGACATCGCCATATGCGACACCGCCTCGTCCATCCGTGATCTGGTAGTTAATGCGGGTGGTGCCGACTCTGAGGCCAACAACTTCCAAAAACACATATCGTCCAGTAGCAACACTTTGAAGCCGCTCTACCTGAACAAAGCTGGCATCAAAGGTTACCCGGCTAATGCTGAGCGGATCACCATCTGGGTCGCTGTCATTGTCGAGAACGGCTACAAGTATCGTTTCCGATAGCTCACCGGACACATTGTCATAATTGGCAACAGGTGCGCGGTTCGGCACGGGTGTTGTCGTAAAGGCGAGTGTTCCAGTAGCCTGGCCCCCTCTTCCATCACTAATAGTGTAGGTGATGTTGGTGGTGCTGACGGCAAGACCAACAATATCGAGCCTATCAAATCTGCCAGTTGAGGCGTTCTGCACCCGCGTCACTTGGACGAGGTTGGTGTCATAGGAAACATCTGTAATGCTGAGCGGATCACCATCGGGGTCTGTGTCATTGCCTAGAACATAGGCCGAAACCGTCGTGAGCACTTGACCCGACGCGCTGTCATAATTGGCTACAGGGGCGCGGTTCGGCACCGGTGTTACCGAATGGGAGAGCGTACCCGTGGCTTGGCCACCTTTGCCATCACTAATCGCGTAGGTGATGTTGGTATTGCCGACTTGGCTTCCAGTAACAAAGAGCCCGTCAAACAGTCCAGTAGAGACGTTTTGTGACCTTGTCACTTGGACGAAATTTGAATCAAAGCTCACATTGGTAATGCTGAGGGCATCACCATCCGGGTCTGTGTCGTTACCTAAAACAGGGACATAAACTGTCGTCAGAACCTGACCGGACGAACTATCCGCATTAGCCACAGGGGCCGCGTTTGGCGGTGGTGGAGCTGCGGTCACCGTATAGCTAAGGACCCCGCTGACCAATCCGCCTCGGCCATCGCCCACAGTATAGTTAATCGTGGCTGCCCCGATCTGGCGGCCAGTCACTTCAAGCCTATCATATCGACCGGTCGCATTGTTGAGAACGCGGGTAACACCGACAATTCTTTGGTCAAAATAGAGCAGCCCCGTAATATCGAGAGGATCGCCATCTGGATCGGAATCATTGGCCAAAACGAAGACCGGCACCGCTAAATTGATCTGGCCAGTCGCCGTATCTGCATTGGCGATAGGGGCTCTATTAGGCGGTGGGTTCACCGTATAGGTGAGAGTTCCAGTGGTGGTCCCACCTCTTCCATCGCTGATGGTATAGGTGATGTCGGTTGCACCGAGTTGCAGGCCAACGATGCTGAGGCTGTCAAACCTGCCCGTTGCGGCGTTTTGTACCCGCGTGACTTGGACACGGCTTGCATCAAAGCTGACTGCCGTAATGCTAAGCGGATCACCGTCTGGATCGGTATCATTGCTCAAGACGAGGACAGAAACCGACGTATTGATCTGACCCGACGATGCATCTGGAACAGCCACTGGTGCTCTATTGGGCGGTGGGTTGACCGTATAGGTGAGGGTTCCGGTGGTTGTCCCACCTCGGCCATCGCTTATGGTATAGGTGATGTTGGTGGCGCCGAGTTGGAGGCCAACGATGCTGAGACTGTCAAATCTGCCAGTCGTCGTATTCTGGACCCGGGTGACTTGGACACGGCTGGCATCAAAGCTGACTGCCGTAATGCTGAGCGGATCACCATCTGGATCGGTGTCATTGCTCAATACGGGGACAGACACGATCGTCTGGATCTGGCCCGACGAGGCATCTGCATTGGCCACAGGGGCTCTATTGGGAATGGGCGTTACGGTAAACGTTAGCGTGCCGGTGGTTGTCCCACCTCTGCCGTCACTGATGGTATAGGTGATACTGGTGGCACCAAGTTGCAGGCCGACGATACTGAGGCTATCAAACCTGCCGGTTGTCGTATTCTGAACCCGCGTGACTTGGAGACGCGCGGCGTCAAAGCTGACTGCCGTAATGCTCAATGGGTCGCCGTCGGCGTCGGTATCATTGCTCAATACGGGGACTGAGACCGTCGTATTAATCTGGCCAGACGAGGTATCCGCCACGGCCACCGGGGCTCTGTTGGGAATGGGGTTTGCGGTAAAGGTTAGCGTTCCGGTGGCTGTCCCACCTTTGCCGTCATTGATTGTATAGGTGATCGTCGTGGCACCGAGCTGGAGACCGACGATGCTGAGGCTATCAAACCTTCCAGTTGTGGTGTTCTGCACCCGCGTGACTTGGACACGCGCGGCGTCAAAGCTGACTGCGGTAATGCTGAGCGGATCGCCATCGGCGTCTGTATCATTTGCCAACACAGAGACAGAGACAGTTGTATTGATCACACCCGACGCGGTATCTGCAGTGGCTACCGGAGCACTATTGGGTGGCGGCGGCGGTGGCACTACTGGAACGGCTGTGATCTCTTGACCACGAAGCGTGTAGAGGCGCTCACCCCGGCCATTATAGGCAATTGTGATACCATTGGCACCGCGCACGATCTGGCCATTGAGCATGATGCCTCGGTCCAACGTGACACGGTTCATGGAGTCATATTTGAACCAGTCTGACTTGGTTGTAGTCGCCTCTGAAACACCAAAGGAATTCAGTTTGGCAAAGTTAGATGTCACACTCCGGATGTTGCCATTGGCGTCATATTGCCAAGCCGTGCTCGCAGCAGAAAGCACACCTGCATTGCCGCCGATCTCGCTCCACGTAAGCATCCGACCCAGCGCGTCATAGGTTGCTCTCTGGTCTGAAACCGTTTCAATGAAATCGGTATAAATCCAATAGCCAGCCAAAGGCGGCTCGGGCGGCTCCCATTCGGCGCGAACACCGTTTCTGACAGTCGTTTCTTGAGTTAGGTTGCCGACGGCATCATAACCGTAACCTGTTGCGACAATTGCCCATGCCGTCCTAGGACCCAAATTGACGCCATGGGTCTGAACCGCCAACTTACCAGTATTGTACCAAGACAGATTAAGGTCCGTACTCCCTGCCCCATTGCTATTCTTGCGAACCACTCGACCAGCCATGTCGAAATAGTTCCACGTCATACGCCCGCTCATGTCCTCCGAGGCGGTGGTGCGGCCATAAACATCGGTCCATTCGCGGATGGTTTTTCCGTTGGCGAAGGTGGTGCCCTTAATCCAACCGCCAAAAGTGCCAAGACCCCAAGTCCCAACATCGGTAAATTGATAGGCAGTTTGAGTTATATCGCCGGCAGCGCCGCGCAAATAGGTAACCCGACCCTGCTGGTCATAGGCGGTCAGCTCTGCAGCCGTCAGACCTTGGAAGCTATTATATTTCCGAATTTGCTGGCCAAGGCCATCATAGGAAAAATACTCAATCAAGTTCGTCGTATCGATTAAGGTACTTGGATGAGTGGCGGTGATCTTTCGCCCCATACGGTCATAGGTGAAGCGCGTAATATAACCTTGCTGCCCACCCGCGGACATAGGTCCAACACTCACACGTATGTCGCCATGAATGTCATAGCGGTTTTCGGTGTAGGAGCCATCCGGATTATCAACCCGCAAGACTTGGGCTTGGTTATTTTCATACCCCGTGCCGCCCAACAAGGTCATGCGCGTTATAAAACCATTGGCATCCCGGCTGGCGACCAATCGGCCTGAGACATCATAAAAACGATGCTCTGCGAGCCGCTGCGGTGTCGTGGCACCAGCTTCGCTGGTAACCTGTACACTTGGGCTATCAATCTTAATCTGACGGCCCATCGTGTTATAGCCGTAGTCAATCCTGAAGCCTCCGGCATTCTGCTCCCATGCGAGCTCACCAAAGGCATTATAGCCGCGGTTACTCGTCAAATTAACGCGGGTCGAAAGATTCAACTCACGCTGCGGCTCAAGAACCTCTGTTGCCATCCCCCTGCCGTCATAGCGGGTGAGCGTCGCTGTAACGCCGTCCACAAAGGCGGTGCGTAAAGCATCTCGGTTAGCGCCCCAAAGGTTCAGCACGCCATCTAGCGTGTTGTTTGCAAGATCCGTCCCTTCGCTAGTGATGGCAATGGTTCGCTGGCCCGTCCCATTATAGAGATAATACTTCCAAACCCCGTCCCCGCTATTGGTGCGCCACAGCCTGCCTGCCTTATCGAAATCATTCTTCTCAAAAACGATCCCGTTGATGCCGCTTTCAACAACCTCGCCAAAGGCGTTATACTTCATCTGCACGGTATCATTGGAGCGACCATCACCACGCGTCCAAGTACCCAAGTTACCTGGGTTCATAACGACACCCTTGGCCACAACCCTACCTTCAAGATCGTAGTCTGTGCCACTGGCCTCATAAGTCAGATTGCCCCAGGCATCGACACGGGCATATTCCTCACGCGTCACTCGGCCTGTTACATCATGACGATAGGTGCGAACAAAACCTGCCGCATCGGTCGCCGAAGTTAAAAGCCCCCCAGTACCATAAACAAAGGTTGAGACTCGCGCTGCTGCATCGCCTTGGCCGAGTTGGGTTGTCGTCCGCAGATTGCCCAAGCCATCATAAGCATAGTCGATAGTGGGGTTGACCGTGGTGCCCTGGAAATCGACGAAACCACTTTTGCGCTGGCGGGTCAGGCGCCCGCCAACATCATAAGTGTTCGTAACCGTGTCCCCGGTAGCTTCGGTCTTCAGAACAACTTGATTAAGGCCATTATAGGCATAATTGATTGTGGAGGTCGTCGTTCTGTGGGCACCACCAGCGCCACTATTGGCGGCGCTGTCATGTACCTGAACATTGGCACGTTGCAGCCAGATCCGTCGCCCTAGCTTATCGTAGCCAAAAGACGTGATCCGATCGGTAGCTGCAGTCACAACTGCAGGCACCGCAGCGCCGATCGTGGGCGCTGTAGCCAAACGTGTGGCATAACGTGTTTCTCGCGTCACATTGCCATTGGCATCATAAGTCCAGTCTGTCCGAAACTGCTCTTGGTCGACTTCTGAAGTCTTTCGACCGAGCTTGTCATAATAGCTATGAACCGTACGAAGTTCTGCATCGGTCGTCCGCGTGACATTGCCCAAAGCATCATAGCTATAGGTCGTGCTCAAAGTGCGGGTTGCGACATTAAGAGTTGTTGTCGAGGTTCCCGACACTACGGTCGTGTTCAAGACCGCAGTAACCGTGTCAGGAACGCGCACTTCCGTGACGCGGTTCAATGCGTCATAAACATATTGAGTGACCCGGAAGTTGCCGACACCAGTGGGCACAGCCCCTGTTGCATCCGCAGGCAGGGCCACTGGCGTCTCATAAACCCGTGTCTCGGTTACATTGCCATCCGCATCAAAGATGTTTTGGGTCAATATTCCAAGTGCTGACAGACTATGGCTGACCTGGTTGCGATTGTTGTACCAATAAAGTTGCCGCGCCCCGTCTGGGCTGCGCTTTTCAATCACATTGCCCCGACGATCATAAAAATACTGCTCGGTAGGGGCAAGAGAAACAGCGTTTGCTGTTCCGCTTGCAATTGTCTGACGCGCTTCAGAAATCTTATGGGTGAGCCGGTCACCGGCATCATACTGGTAGGTAGTTACACGCTGCTCAGCGAGGCCAGAAGCTTCGGTAACCTTGGTTCGATTGCCGCGGGCATCATACTCAAACCTGTTGATGATTGCCTGAGCTAAATGATTGTTGACCGGCAATTGCTCGCTGACGACCAATCCCCGCCGGTCATAGGTATAGGTCGTGATACCGCCTAATTTGTTACGGCTTGTGAGCCTCTGCCCAAAGCTATTATAGGTATACTCTTCATAAGCCCCCAGTGCATCGGTAACCCGCGACAATCGACCAAGTCTGTCGTAAGTATACGTCGTGATATTATCATTGGTCGATGTCGTGATGGTGGGCTGGGTGTCCACGCTGGGGGTGACGGTTAATTTCGTTATATGGCGCGTAACCGTCGCGACTTCACCGAAGGCATTATAAGTTGTGCGCGTGGCAAAGCCTTCGGCGTCAATTGTCAGAACAACTTGGCCCGCTGCATCATAATAGGCGTAACTCGCATTGCCTCGCGCATCGGTGACTTTCGTACCCATGCCAGCGGCGTCGTAGTCATAGGTCGTTGTACCCGCGAGGGCGTCGCGGACGGTCTTTACCCGACCCGCTTTATCATAGGTAAAGTTTGTAAGGGTTGAATTTGCATCGCCACGGGTGGCGATATTACCCAGACCATCATAGGTAACGACTTCAATCTGCGACTGCACGCCACCCATGATGCGTTGGCTGTTCAGATACCGCCCAGCGCCATCATAATTGGTTAAATGCCGCAGCTCTCCTGTTTGGGTATGCGCGATAATATCCCACGCACGCATGCCATTGGAATGATAGCCCGTATGACGGCGTGTGCCGTTAGCGTCCCATGTGTCGACCAATTGACTGCGATTGTCATACCCAAATGTTGTAACACTCGCCGTCCCTTTGGCTGCTGAGTTAACGGTGCTGATTGTCCAGACAGTGGCTAAATTGAGCGCTGTCGCAAACCGCCTTTGGGCAACAAGTCTGGCCTCAGCATCATAGTCAAATTGGGTGACAAAACCTTCAGCGTCCATCGTGAAGCGGAGGTCGCCACGAGCCGCATAGAAGTTTCGAGTGACGCGAACATTGGCGCTATTGGTGACAACCCAAGTGTCAATGTTGGTTTTCCACTGACTGGACACACCCATCGTGGACATATTGATCAGGGTAGCAAACTGTCTCGTCTCCGTGACCCTGCCTTCAATGTCATAGGTGTAGCCGACCACAGCGCCATTGGCGTCAATGCTGTAACCCAATCGGCCCATGACATCATAAGCAAGCCGGGTCGATCGATTATTGGCATTGTTTGCTTGGCTAGCGATTGCTGCTTTGACTGTTGCGACCGTGTAAGTGCTTAGGGCAGCAATTGGCGTGACATGTTCAATCGTTCGACGCGGGCCCTTGAAGGCAAAGCCTGTATCGGTGCCGTCGAAATAAAGCGTTTCAGTTACACGGCCCAAGCCATCAATCGTGAAGCGCAATTGGTCCATGCTGTTGTAGACATAACGCATGGTGACATCGCGGCGGGTGTTTGGCGTTATGGAGGCAACCAATTGATCAAACGTACCGGTTGCCCACAACGTTGAACTGGCGATGGCTGCAAACTTTGTCTCAGCCGTTTTGCGGCCTTTGCCATCATACTCCATGCGGGTCAGCCCACCTGCAGCATCGAGCATCCCGATCAGCAATCCATCACGATCATAGAAGCTGCGGGTAACAGTGTCGCGACTTGTAGCCGCCGGAGTGTCAAGCACCGGCACGATCGTCGCTGTTGGTGGCGTGGTCTTAAAGCCGGTTACTTGGGCTTGGGTTAGCTTGTTGAAATAGCCAAGCGTAGTGATCAATCGACCCGCGGAATCGTAGGCATAAGTTGTCGTTGATCCATCGCCGATGATCTTTTGAATAACCCGCCCTGCGGCATCATAAACGTGCCATTCCCAGATATCCATGGCGTGGGCGGCAGGCCGGACGCTGGCAAGATCCACTTCCCCATTTGGATCCTTCATGGTCGCACTAACGGTTACGCGATTATTGTAGCGCGCTGTCGCGGCCAAACGGCCAGCCGCATCATATCGGTACTCAACAACGGCACCGTCTTGACTGATATCGGCGGCCTTTCGGCCCATTTTGTCATAGATGAAATAGGTCCAGCGGTGGGTCGCATCCTTCAAGGCGCGCAGCTGACCGTTGCGATCATAGCTGTAAGTGGCCGTACCACCTGTCGTAAATGACGGTGAATTTGTCTCTGTGTCTGTCTCTGAAATCAGTTCGCCAGCTTTGTTATAGGTCTTGGTGGTTACATAGCCGGAAGCTGTCGTAACCACAGTTTGGGTTGCGGCATTATTATAGACGATGGAGGTGGTGGCATTGGCCTGGTCTTGGGTCGAGGTGAGACGACCGAGACCATCATAATAGAAATATTCCCAATTCTCGCCAACATTCTGGCGGAACCGCATCTGACCAAACTGGTCATAATGGGCGTGCTTTTGGTAATAGCCCTCGGTCAGGACCATGCCCTGACCATAATAGGTCGTCAAAGTCATGTTGCCGCGCGCGTCATAGCTTGACGTGCGCATGGTGGTGCTGGCCCAATTACCACCAGCGGCCGTATCCACGCCCATCCACCAATTATACATCTCGACTTCAGTCGGGGCGGTGGTGCCGACAGGATAAAGGGCACTATGGCTCTCCCCCACCTGAGGAATGGTGCCATCATCATTGTAGATATAGCGGGTGACGCGGCCTTGCGCGCTGATGGAATAAACCAGATGGTTTTCAACATCATACACATATCGGCTGGTCAGCGTCGTGGTGGGGCCTGCCCCTGTCGACCCAGTAACCGTCTCCGTTAAAATGCTGTTGCGCGCATTATAGGTGCGGGTCGTAATTCTACCTGTCGCATCGGTAATTTGAGTGGTGTTGCCTGCACTATCATACTGATAATGCGTGATCCCACCGGCCGCATCAGTGACCTTTTTAACATTGCCGTCCGTGTCATATTCAAAGACAACAGATTGCGCCGTCGCCCCTGTTTGTGCCGGCGGGGCCGTGATCTTGGTTAAGCGCCCAGCAGCATCTGTAAACAGGCTCGTCACATTGTTGCGCGGGTCGGTAACATCCGTGCGACCCGCCGTATAGGTGATAAGGGTGAGGCGCCGGTCGTCGGCAGCCGTGGCCCGCTGGCTAATCTGGGTGACCCGGTTCAGGCCATCATAAGTAAACTCAACTTTCGACCCATCCGTTTGATCGATCGTTTTAATCAGCCGTGTCGTGAGGTGATAGCCATAGGTCGTGACATAGGTTTTGCCGTCGGTGATCGCATTGTCATCGGGCGACAAATCAACCGTTACCGTCGTCAGGCGATTGGATGTGTCATAGCCATAGCGCACCCGAGTCAGTGTCTTCGCGCCGCCATAATACAGGTCGGTATAACCCGTCTTCACTTGGGTCAGATTATTGCCGGTGAAGCTATATTCGACATACTCTTGATTGGCCGTCGTCACGCGGTTGAGATTGGCCCCGGTGTAAGTGAAGGTCAGCGCATTGCCGTCTAAATCGGCCTGGCGTGTAATCCGCCAATAGGACCCATAGGCCGAATATGTCTCTGAGATCTGGCTATCACCGTCGGTCCACGTCCAGACCGAGGCGCTAAAAGTCAGACGGTCATGCGCGCCAGCGCCATCTGTCGTCCAATAGGCCATCACACTGCCAGGACCGCTCCGGTAGGTATAAGTGATCTCAGAGCCATCGCTGGAAACGCGCTTGACTGTGCTGCCTGCGGTATTGACGGTCCCCGTCAGGCTAAACACCCGCCGGTCAGTGCCCATGCGCCAATTGTCGCCATTCTCATCCAAAGCGCCAAGGCTATTGTAAGTCCGATTGATGGCGGCATCGGGCCCACGGCCGACCAAAAACTCATCCTGCCGCGAGATCAAAAGATTGCCGGTGACAGCATTTAAGCTAACATTTTCACCGCTGAGACCCTTAGCGCCCGACCCAAGCACGCCCAAGCCGCCCAATGTCGCGCCAGACCCACGCTCAAAACCCGGACCTAATCCTGTGAAAATACTAACCATTCAACCCGCTCCCGCAGGTTAATTTTTTATGACAAAAACCCGCACCATTTTAGTCGGAGGAAGTGGGGATTAGTTAAGCGAAAGACTGTGCATTTTTCTCTATACGTCGTGGCAGTAATTATTTTTTGTGCTTGCACAACAGTATGATTATTTAAGGTATTAAGCAGGCTGCGGTGTGGTGGGCGCGCATCAGGATGCTGTAGACATAGGAATTATAAAGGGTGCCATCATTGCCAACCTTGCCCATCTCTTTCCCGGCATAGCGATACCAATATTCAGCAGGCGCGCCGCCCCCCAGTGCCACTGGCACTCTCCCAGCGCTTAACCACTTCGCCCATCAAATTGGTGGCATAATTGACTGTGCGCGAGCGACCGTTCGACGCTTGGGTCATCACCGCTTGGCCCGCAACATGATTATAGCTGAACCACGTATTGCCAGCCGGGCTGCCCGTCTGGGTGTGATGGATGCTTTGCTGAACCGCACCTTGATACCACGCATAGCCATAGGTGGTGGTGCTGTTGGTGTGGTTGGCCCAGTTTCGGTGTGAGTTGGACGTCACATTCATCACCTGGCCTAGGGCATAGCTTGCGCCCTCCCATGTGCCACCATAATTATAATTGGTGGTGGTGCGGATGATGTCGTTGCCTTGGCGGTTTTCAGAATAGGTCGACGCAACACGGCCAGCCGCGTCATAGGACGTCGACTCGTCATAGGCCATCATCCAACTGTTCGGGCCGGTATAGTCGATCTGGCGGGTTTGGCGGCCTGCGACGTCATAGTACATCAAGGAGACGACCCCGCCCTACCGCCATTATTGATGCAAGTGAAGGGTTCTGGCGGCCGCAACTTCCTGTTGGTTGATGTTGGGCTGCAGCGCAACTTACGCCGCTGATCTCTGCTTGAAATGATCGATCAGAAAATCAATCGTTTGCTCTAAGCTCATTGCCTTTGGAATTGAAGCGCCAAGTTCTGGATCACCTAAAAAGGAACCATTTTTCTGACCTACTGACAACTCCACATCAAAGCGTCCACCGTTACGCTCAACAGTGAGTAATGTTACTTCGCGGGCAAGCTGCTTCTGACTCTTAACTTTGAATAAGCTCAAAAAATCAGTCATATCTGCTTTTTCGGGAGATCTGTCGTAGTTTCTCATCTTTTGAACATTGTCATAAGACAAAACTTCCTTGAATTGAGCCGCGATTTGAGGATCATTCAAGTCAAGCTTTTGATACGGAGCTTCATGAGAGAGCAACCCATTCGGGAACATGATTTTTTTTGGTATTACAACAAATTGATCTCTATGATAAAATGACCAAGACGACCAAGGTGACATTAGCATCTCCTAATATTTTTTAATGGTTACAATTACACCTTTATCAACCCCTTGTTGATATACGGCTTGCAACGCCTGTTGTTGAGCCGGTGTCATTGGTCCTTTCGGAATAATTACTAACAGCTCCCGAGATTTGACCATTTTCGGGATAACTTCTGATTTTCCATAAGTCACGGACCTGACCGTGGCAAAATCTGCCACCTTCTTCAACTTTGCAAACAAGGTATTTGAAATGGCCTTTGGATTACTGAGGTAGGTTTTTGCCGACAAGCCAATAGATACAACGCTGATAGCTCGCCCTGACGATGTCAAGCTGTCAATGACTGGAAAATTGGCGTGAAGCCCATTTCTGCCTCCAACAGACTTTAGCGCGTCAACCTCAATTTTATTACCCCGCTCTAGCCATGGTAATTTCCAAAGAGAGGACTTTGCGAAAGCACCTTCGGCACCAACTTTCATTATCCCGCCGATACCAGCCACCAGCAAGTCGAGTGTCCAACTCGCATCTTCGGCGCGTCCGCTACTTGCGGGATCATGAACCAATCGAAGCAACCTACTGGCTTTAGGGTTCTGCCGAGCGAATTCTTCGAACTGAGATGTAATGTCTATCGGGCCGCCTGAGAGATCCTCGACACCAGCAATTGTCGTCAAATCACGCCGTCGCTGCGCTGCTTCGAAGCCTATAGCCTGCATCCTGAACTGGAAATCGTCCCCTTCCGGAGTGAGCGCCAGTTGTTGCCTCACTGCATTGATGTTGCTTGGCCCGTTCTGCACGTTTTGCTGACCTGCAGGCGGCAACTTTGCAGTTACAGGGTCGAGTCCCGCGCGCGACAGGTCCACTTCGATTCTGTCATTTATTGGTTCAATCTCAAGCGGCTTTGGCTCTTCAGTTTTGGCGAATGTCTTACTGAGCGCGCCCCCAACCTGTCGCCCAATCGCTCCACCCAACACACTGGGCAGTGAGGCGATTAGATTATCCCCAAAGTCCGAACCTTGAATGAGGGAGAGGGTGGCGGCTTGGCCCATGGCGTCGGCCATGCCAACATATATGTCGCCAGCCAGTTCTGATTTGGCGGTAAGGTTTTGCGCAAACTGAGTTCCGCCCACCGCTTGGGCCACGCCTGCCCCAACACCTGCTGCCGCAACCGCTGCCCAGCTGAACTTATCTTGCAAGCCTAGTGTAACGCCAATGGCTTGCGAGGCAGCACTCTTAACCATGGTGCGCGCGACATTGGATAAGATATCTTTGCCGCCAACCCCAAACTTACCAGCGCCTCCAATAGCCCCGCTGATGAAGGCCATCGCGACGCCCTTCCAGCTGAACTTTTCCTGAATACCCGTGGCTACGCCAACTGCTTGGCTGACGATGGAACCCGCTGCAGCAGCGATTCCTCCGCCTAGCACCGCTGCTGCGGTTAGCCCGGTAGCCGCGGTTGCCGCAGCACCAGCGGCGGCAGCGCCTGCGGCTGCAGCACCAGCCAATCCGCCAGATGCGGCTGCCCCAGCGCTCCACCCAGCCGCGAACGTCCCACCATTAAACATAGAGGCAAAGCCGCCAGCAAAACCGCCACTGCTTGCCACAACCACCGCAATCGCAATCACCACCAGCAAAATAGTGCCAATCATCCCACACTTCTGCTTCTTCGGTGGGGCGGCTTGGGGTGAGGTGGGGTTGACGTCGCCGAGGGTGTCGGCGGGATCAGTCGGGGTGATGGTGGCCGCGTTGAAGGTGTTGCGCACCACGCCTGCTGGAATGCGCAGGGTTTGGCCGGCCGATAGCGCCGCATCGCCCGACAGGCCGTTGGCTTGGGCGAGCTTATACCAAAGACCGCTATCGCCCCACAGGCTGGCGGCGACCGCTTGCAACGTCTCGCCTCCACGCGCCGTGATCGTGCCTGCGGCCGAGCCCTGATTATAGCTGGAAATGCCCTCTAGGCGTGAACCAAAGTCGGCCTCTGGCGTGCCGCCGGTCCTCCCAAACTCAAACGCGCCTTGGCCTGCCTGGGTTTGGCGTTGGGTGATGCTGGAGATATAGGAATTGTAGAGATTGCCATCATTGCCAACCTTGCCCATCTCTTTCCCGGCATAGCGATACCAATATTCAGCAGGGGCACCGCCCCCTGTGCCACTGGCACTCTCCCAGCGCTTAACCACTTCGCCCATCAAATTGGTGGCATAATTGACCGTGCGCGAGCGACCATCGCTGATCGACGCTTGGGTCATCACCGCTTGGCCCGCAACATGATTATAGCTGAACCATGTATTGCCAGCCGGGCTGCCTGTTTGGGTGTGGTTGATGCTTTGCTGAACAGCACCTTGATACCACGCATAGCCATAGGTGGTCGTGCTGTTGGAGTGATTGGACCAGTTTTTGTGTGAGTTTGACGTCACACTCATAATCTGGCCTAGGGCATAGGCCCCACCCTGCCACGTGCCACCATAATTATAATTGGTGGTGGTGCGGACGATGTCATTGCCTTGGCGGGTCTCCGAATAGGTCGACGAGACCCTGCCCGCCGCGTCATAGGACGTGGTTTGGTCATAGGCCATCGTCCAGCTGTTGGGGGCTGTATAGTCGATCTGGCGGGTTTGGCGGCCCGCCACGTCATAATAGATCAAGGCAACGACACCGCCGGGCCCTGTTGGGGTGGGCGAGCCATAATTGCCCGAAACTTGGCGTACTTCTGTCAGGCGCCCGCCCGCATCATAGGCATAATCTTCCCGGAATGCGGCGGTGAAGCTGACATAATAGCCACCGGGATAGCCGCCTGGCTCAGTATAATAATAGTTCTCATAGCCATTATAGGCGTTTGGATCGACCCAATTTGGATCATAATAATTTGGATCAACCACCAAATTTCGGTTCCATAATGACCATGGTCAACACGGCAGCGACGGCTAGGCCACCCTTCTAATGGCAGCGACGAATCCAATTCATTACACGGTACCACTCATTCCGATTCAGCCGGCCAACGATCAGCATCATATTTGCCATTGGCGATAAAGTCACCATCGATGCGCCCGCGATGATCAACCTTCCATGCCCCCATTATTGCTTCGGGCGGGATAGCATCAGAAGGACCAAAGGATCCCGCGACTCGGTACACCCACCCGCCGGGGTTGAATCGAGCCTCGGCAATTTCTCCGGGAAGGGGCAAGATCATTTCATTTTCTCTCTGAGAGACGCTATCCATTGTTGGCGAAGGCGCTGTTGCTCGTCAACCGTGCAAACTTGATCGGGCACTGCATCGGCAAAAATGTCAACCAGCTCTGTAGCCGACTTTCCCAGCTCGAAAATGTACGCCTTCCGAGCACCTCCCATGCTTCTAGCCATGCCCGAGGGGAAGGCGTCTCGACGTGCACCAGCGCAGAGCAGGCGGACGCCTTTACCCTCTAATTCCTTTCGCAAGTTAATTAACGCATCGAATAAGTCATTTCCTTCGATTATGCGGCCTTGCATCCCTAATCCGCTAACCACCAAGTTCCACGGCGAGCTAACGGAAGGCGATATGATCAACTGCTCTGTTGAACCATTTGCCGACAGGGCCAAGATTTTAAAGGCTTCGCTCATTGCTTGTAGTCCGGATTCAAAATGGAAACTCCCTTTCGAGGTAAGGTGACAGCCCGCACATTGCTAGGCTGCACACCGCCTGGAATTGCTATTTCCAGCTCCCAGGGGAACGGGCTTGTAGGTCCAAGAGCTCTGTTCACATCAATCCCGTTGTTAGATCGGACAACATAGACGTTATCAGCGAAACCTGCGGCGACTTCGGCCGATTTTGAGGTCGAGACATACGAACTGGGCGGCAGCGTGTTGTCATGTGCGTGTGCCAGCAAGTCGGTGCTGCTGCCGCGAGGTGCAAAACCCTCGTTGAAGATAACATCCGGGCTGCGACTGTCCCCCCGGAAGGTCAAACGGGCAACGCCGCCGCTTTCGCCGATAGCTACCCTCCCCCCAGAAATCGTCATTGTTCCTGCTGCCTGCGGGAGTGTACTTAAGGGTATCGACCGCGCAACGCTCCTAGCCGCCCCAGAACCTAAACTAGCTACCGTAACTATTGCGTTGGAAGCATCACCTACTGTAGTTGCTGGACGTCCGGTAAGGGCGTAATAGCCGCGGCCTGCGGTTGCATCAACGGCTGCGGTGACAGGTGCGAGCGATATAACCGCGAGACCGTGGCCACCAACTTGCAAACTATTGCCAGCAAAGTTTCGATAGACCTGCTGAGCGGGTGTCAATGGCGAATCAAATACGCTACGAGGCGCCGTCAGTGCCTGCCCTCTAGCTATCATTGCATTGAAAGGACCCGCGCGATTGGCTAGCGCTACCCCATAATTTGAACCAAACAGGCTTTGCGGGGTTGAACTCAGGCTCCCAAAGTTTGGGAGTAAGGGGGGCAAAGCTAAGGCCTGCTGAGACCATCTCTCAATACCACGCACAAATGCACTACTTGTCACGTCGTCCCAAGCGCCTTGGGCACCCGAGGTCGCCCTAGCTGAGACACTGGCGATAAAGTTATTGATACGGCCAAATATACCGTCAGCATGCCGCTTTGCGGTGACTATGATGGTGTCCACTGAAGTAGAGCTGTCAGAGGGAAATGCCCCGTCTAGCGAGGCGATTTGAACTGGGGGTTTTTGATAGCCCCATAATGGCCCTTTAGACATCATGAAGTTGCCAAGCACGGCCCCAAGCATGTCAGGCATGGCAGCGCGCACGCCGTCATTAAAATCAGAGCCATCTATTGCAGATCGGGTGGCCGCACTGGCAATCACCGCTGCCGTGCCGCTCAAGAGTCGACCTGCCGCTTGTTCTAATCGACCACTTGCCATTAGCCCTCTAGCAAAACCCGTCCCGCCCACTGCGGAGCCGACCGCCGACCCGACGCCAGCGGCGGCAACTGCAGCCCAACTAAACTTATCTTGCAGGCCCAAAGCCACACCGATGCCTTGGCTGATGGCACTAGTGGCCGCGCCTTGTGCAGCGGCGCGTATCGTCGCATTCCCAATTTTATCAAATGCACCATCTAGGCCTGCCCCTAAGCCACCACTGATGAAGGCTAAACCGACGGACTTCCAACTGAACTTATCTTGAATACCGGTGGCCACGCCGACTGCTTGGCTGACGATGGACCCAACTGCTGCCGACACTGCACCAATGGCAACGGCGGTTGTACCACTTACAACACTGGTCAAGCCGACCTTAGCCACGGCTGCGATTCCGTTAAGCATTGAAGAGGCGGCTGTAGTTCCAAGCTTGGCGGAGAGTCCCGCCAGCGCGCCGCTGGTTGCAATCGTCACCGCAATCGCAATCACCACCAGCAAAATAGTGCCAACCACCCCACACTTCTGCTTCTTCGGTGGGGCGGCTTGGGGTGAGGTGGGGTTGACGTCGCCGAGGGTGTCGGCGGGGTCGGTGGGGGTGATGGTGGCGGCGTTATAGGTGTTGCGGACGACGCCTGCTGGAATGCGCAGGGTTTGGCCGGCTGATAGGGCCGCATCGCCCGACAGGCCATTGGCTTGGGCGAGCTTATA
>NZ_JBIIYV010000060.1:0-17606 GCF_044346625.1 Aquidulcibacter sp.
GAACTCGCACGCCAGTTGGGCCAAGAAGGCGCAGATGTGTTGGTTGCCGATGTTGACCCAGCCCGCGCCCAAGCAGCGGCGGCAGCAGCAGGCGGGCAGGTTGTAAGTGTAGAAGATATTCTCTTCGCAGACGTGGACGTTCTGGCCCCCTGTGCTCTGGGCGCTATTCTCAATGACGCGACGATCCCCGCCCTACGCACCAAAATTGTATGCGGGGCAGCCAATAATCAATTGGCAGAGCCGCGCCACGGCCTTGCGCTGGCAGAGCGCGGAATTCTCTATGGGCCTGATTATGTCGTTAATGCTGGGGGCATCATCAATGTCGCCTATGAAGTGTCGGGCAATTACGATGCCGCCAGAGTGATCGAGCACATTCAGCGGGTGCCGAAGACGCTTGAGCAAATCTTCGAAGAAGCAGCCGATGAAGGTCTAACGCCAGACGTGGTTGCAGACCGGATGGCGCAACGCCTTATTGGACGCTCGTAGGTTTAGGCGACGCATTTTCGGTCTGTTGCCGCTCAGAAGGCATAAGGGGGTAAAGCCACTGACCCAATAAATTGGATGGCATATCCCGATCTGTCAGGCCCAGATTCATCGGCTTTTGGTCCTTCGGCATATAGAAGGTGCCAAACATATGGTCCAAGAACGAAAACGTCGCGGCGAAATTCTTGGACCCGCCTTCATCCGCACCTGTATGGTGCCAACGGTGGAACACCGGGCTTGCAAACACATGTCGGAAGGGCCCAAACGTCCAGTTCAAATTGGCATGGACCATGGTGGAGTAAAGCACGTTAAACGGCGCGAGGAAGGCAATAGAAGCAGGTGGGAATCCCATCCAAAGCGCCACTGCATTGGCGAAAATGCTGTGGAAGATCAGATTAATCGGATGAAAGCGTACAGAATGTAGCCAGTCGAGTGTTTCCGGCGCATGATGGATCGCATGGTAGCGCCACAAGGCATTGGAGTGAAACAGGCGGTGCGTCCAATAGAGCGATATATCGGTGACGATCAGTACACCTAGCGCCTGCAGCCACAACGGCCAGCCCGCCAACCACGGCGCACCAGTCTTGCTCCATTCGACCGCAGCATCCATATTACCACCAAACAAGATAACATAGCCAGCAATGATGAAGAGTCCGCCGATCCAAGCATAAACGGCAGGGCCCAGCATCCAATAGCCAATATCCATCCAAATATCGCGTCGGATCGGGCGGGGCGTTGGATCAAGAGGGAAAAGACTTTGCAGGAAGCCGAACAAGCAGGCGCAAATCAGAAGCCAGACGGCTGGATAGACGAAGGGCAAACTCACAATGTCGTTCAACATAACGCTTCCTCTTGTGCGGACCCACTGACTCCAGTGCCAACACCGCCGAACCATAGTCCAGAGACACTTAATCCGCCGTTAGCGTCATTGCGAAAATGGGAGCTGTCAGACGGTCAAATCCTCGGGCTAGACATAACGGAAGGGCGCGCCCAAAGACGCATCATCGTGATCCGACGTGGGGATAAGGTAACCGCCTTCGAGAACCGCTGCCCTCATGCCGGCTGGCCTCTAGACACGTTTGACGGCAGGTTTCTGACAACCGAAGCGGGTGGCCTGATCTGCGCCGCCCATATGGCGGTGTTTGATTCGCGCAGCGGTGCTTGTTTGGGAGGGCCGGGTCAAGGACGTGGTCTGACCCGATTGGCTGTTCAGTCCGATGGCGAGCGCTGGCTGATTAGCAGCCTAGCTCTCCCAGCTGCCTAAGGCCGATCAAGGCTTAGTCAAAAGCGGTGCAGGCTTTGACCGCTCTGGCGGCGGGGGTGGAGTCCCAAAGGCGGGCATGCCCTTGGGCTGGCCCGCGACCTTGGGAACCTTTGCATCGATTTTATCCATCCAAGCAATGGCTTGCGGGCCGAGGTCAATCTGCGGGTTAGATGGATCAAGCCGTGACGCCACTTCCCATTTCGTGATCAAGGACCGGGCCTGTGCAAAGGCATCAGGCAAAGGGATCGGCTGGCGCAGAGCTTGGTTGATCAAGGCGTCGCCAAAAAAGGTCCAATCATTCTCTGCACGGCAGCCAAAGGAAGGCTTCTGCGCCGATGCTGCTGTCAAAATGATGGTCGATTCGTTTTGCAAGGCCGGTACAAAGATACCGGAGTAGCAGGCTGATAGGATAACAAGCCGGTTCTTGAAACCGGCTTCATTGAGGAGCGCGGCTAAGCGTGTCGGAGCGATATTGCCACCAGCGCGATCGCCATCGCGGTAATTCAGCCCTGTATTCCAATGACCGTGCGTCGTGATGAACAGTGCCAACACGTCTTCTTGCTTGTTCATCACCTCGGCCACATGGCCTAGCGCTTGCGCCAGATGATCCGGGCTGCCATCTGGCACGACGGGGTCGGTTGCAGAGCCTGACGCCCCCTTGCCATTGGCCATAACGATCACACGTCCTTCGGCGTCATAGCGACTGGCAAGCACGCGGGCCGTTTCAGCCGTTTCGCGACCAAACACGCCATCGCTATCGAGGCCAATGGCAACCACATAGACATCAACAACGCCTTTGCGCTCTGGCTTTAGTCGAGCCAGCGCACTGGTCATGGCGCGGGTCTGCCGCAATGTCTCAGATGGTCCATAGGGCTCGGTTACGATCACGCTGCCCTTCTGCGCAGCCTCTCGCTCACGTCTTTCTTGGATGGCGCGCGGATTGGCAGGCTGATAGCCATAGCTTTGAGCCATCGCCTGCTCCGTCAGAGCCAAAGGAGGTGCTAATCCCGCAATCAGGCCCAATCCCAAACAAAGTCCAAAGCGCAGTGGAGTCATCATACCCAAGTATCAGCGCGCAAAGGCGCTTCTGTCCAGCCGATCGGCGCGATTTTTAGTGAGTCACGTGCGTTGAAGGCAGATGGCGGTTGCCTCACCGCCGCCAATGCACAGGCTGGCGAGCCCACGTTTGGCACCGCGTGCTTCCATCGAAGCGATCAGGGTCGCGATGATGCGCGATCCCGAGGAGCCAATTGGATGCCCCAAGGCACACGCCCCGCCATTCACATTCACCTTCTCATGAGGAATCCCAAGGTCCTTCATGGCGATCATTGGCACGATGGCGAAAGCTTCATTGATCTCCACAAGATCAACATCCCCAATAGTCCAGCCCGCTTTAGCCAAAGCCTTTTGCATGGCTTTGACGGGGGCAGTGGTGAAATAGGCTGGCTCATGGGCGTGGGCGGCACTCGATACAATCTCCGCCAAAATCGTCAGGCCCCTCGCTTCTGCCTCGGACTTGGCCATCAGGACGAGAGCAGACGCGCCATCGGAAATAGCAGAGGCATTGGCAGCGGTGACCGTGCCATCCTTGGTGAAGGCAGGCTTGAGGCCGGGGATTTTTTCAGGGCGGGCCTTGGCAGGAAGCTCGTCGCGGTCAACGACGGTGTCACCGCCGCGTCCGCTGATGGTGACAGGGGCGATTTCCCGGGCGAATGCGCCTGAAGCCGTTGCTGCTTGGGCGCGCTTCAAGGTTTCCAACGCATAATTGTCTTGAGCCTCGCGGGTGAATTGATACTCACCAGCCACTTGGTCTGCATAAAAGCCCATGGGCTTGCCTTCAAAGGCATCTTCGAGCCCGTCCAACGCCATATGATCGAAGATCCGGTCATGGCCATATTTGACACCGCCGCGATGGGATTTCATCAAATGGGGAGCGTTGGACATGCTCTCCATCCCACCGGCGATGACGATCTTAGCTTCGCCCGCTTTGATGGCGTTAGCCGCCATGATCGTGGCCTGCATGCCAGAGCCGCACATTTTGTTGAGCGTGGTTGCCTCAACGCTTAAAGGAAGGCCAGCCTTTAATGCTGCTTGCCGGGCGGGGGCTTGGCCTTGGCCAGCAGGCAGAACATTGCCCATCAAAATCCAGTCGACATCTGCGCCAGCAATTCCTGCTTCGGCCATCGCGGCCTTGACGGCAACGGCACCCAATTCATTGGCGCTAAAGCTGCTCAACTCCCCCAAAAGGCCGCCCATAGGCGTGCGGGCCAAACCGACGATAACAACGGGGTCTTGCATGGGGTGTTTCCTTTTTTGATGGGTAGCGACTTCAGGTCTCTTCAGAATAAGCACTCAAGGGCGTCACGTCACCCCTATTGGCGATCAAGGCTTTCCGGCGGCAGAAGCGCTGAAAGCCCGCAGGACCCATGCGCGATCCACCAAGCCCACTTGCCTTGAAGCTTTGCTTTTCAGCTTCGTAGAATTGGCTGGTTAGTGCAGCATCATTGAGGCTGATGGCCCCCGCCTCAATTTGTCGACCAATGGCTTCAGCCTCCGCCAAGGTTCCCGCGATCACGGCGGCTGATAAGCCAAACTCGCTATCATTGGCCAAATGAATGGCCTCCTCCACCGTATCAAATGCCATAACCGGCATGACCGGACCAAAGGTCTCTTCGCGCATGAGGGCCATGGAGTGGTTCACATCGACCACCACCGTTGGCGCAATCCAGTCGCCGCCCAAATGATGCTCGACCACACCGCCCGAGAGAATTTTCGCGCCCTTGGCAACAGCATCGGCCAATTGAGCGGCAATGGTCTCGGCCTGTTTGCCAAAAATCATAGGACCAATCTCGCCCACATCCCGGTCTGGCTGATTGAAGCGGGCCGCCTTGGCCGCCCCGACCAAACGCGCGACAAAATCCTCATAAAGAGACCGGGCGACATAAATGCGCTCAATCGATTGGCACGCTTGGCCTGTCGACAGAACTGACCCACGCAAGGCCGCGGTGGCAGCACGATCTAGGTCGGCTGTTTCTGTGATGATTAGTGGGTCCTTGCCGCCCAATTCCAAGAAGGACGCGATCAAGCGGCCTGCGGCTTGGACGGCAACCTTTTTGCCAGTGGCCACAGAACCGGTAAAACAAATGGCATCGACCACATCGATCAAGGCGATGCCCGTTCCCCCATCCCCCAGAACCAGCTGAAGGACGCCATCGAGAGCAGGGACTTCAGCGATGGCCGCCTGTAAGGGCATTACAAAACGCGGCGTGACTTCCGAGGGTTTAATGATGACGCTACACCCCGCCAGAAGCGCCGGGATGGTATCGATCATCGATAAAGTCACAGGAAAATTCCACGGGCTGATCACGCCTACCAGCCCATAGGGAACCCATTGCGGCGCATGGGCCATGCGCGGGTCAAAGCGGCCATCCGTCCATGTGGTCGGCAACAAATGCGGTGCTTGAGCAGCCCAGCCCCCAAGGCTCGCCAACGCGCCTTCAATCTCGCGCCGGGCAATCTTGCTCCGCCCTGTATCCTCTGCCAGTGCGGCGTGAATGGCGTCAAAGTGGCGGATAATGGCCGCCTGCAGTGCCAGAAGCGCTTGAGCCCGCCCCTCCAGCCCCAAGGCCTGCCAAGTTGGCTGCGCAGAACGGGCACGCGATGCCAGTGCTTGAACCGCTTTGGCGTCTGCAGCCTCAAGCGTGAAGTCCACTTCGCCCGTGCGCGGGTTTTTAACGGCAAGGTCGCGCGTGCTCATAGGCCTAATACCCCGGGATTCATGCGATGATCAGGATCAAGATGGGCCTTGATCGCCTTGAGAAGCGCCAACGTGACTGGCTCGCGGGTTTGCGCATACCGATAGGTGCGGCCGATTTGGAAGTGCGTCGCGCCAAAACGTTCGAAAATGTCGAGAATCTTCCCGCGGAGTTCATCGACCAAGGCCGCATTGTCAGCATTTGCTGGCAGTTTTGGCACCTTAGCGAGGTAAGACGGCTCCAGCGTGGTTTCATGAATGCCATAGCGGGCATCTGGCCAGAAAAAGACAGGCTCAATCAAAAAGCCATTGGTGCTGAGGGTTGTCACCAGATAGCCGCTCGTCATGCCTCTGGCCTCAAACGCGGGACCAAAAGACCCAAACAAATTATCCAATTCCTGCCAGCAGGCCTCGCCTTGCGACAAAGGCACAATGCCATGGATGGGCACCCAGCGTTCACCATCGGGGCCAAGGATATTGTTTAGAGGGGTAAAGGGTGCCGCGCGCATCGCCTTTGGAATGGTATTCTCAATCTCGCGGCCACCTTGTCCCTTCATTAGGTCGCGCAACGTGCGGGCGGCGTCCTCGACTTGGGCGGCGGAAGCACCTTCGGTAATTAGGTGCACGGTATAGCCTGCATCATCCATGAAACCGCGCCCAGCCAAGGCCATTTTGGCCCCCTGTTTCACGCCTTCAAATACGTTCTTTTGTGCACCCATGACGGCGGCCAAGGTCTTCACATCCTGCAGCAGACTGGCGCGCCGCATACGGATCTTGGCTAAACTAGGATCAAAGGCGCAAACCTCGCAGGCGAGATTGGTGCGCGCGACTGCGGCCGTGGCGCGCGCCGTTGAAGCCAAATCAGGCATGGCAAAGCTCAAATGCGCCTCGTGTGCCGGGGCCGGTATCAGACGCAAGGTGATTTCTGCCTTGATGCCTAGCGCGCCGCAATCGCCGCAGAAAAGACCGGCGAGGTCCGGTCCATAGTGTTTGAAGAATGGGCTACCGCCGGTCGTCCCCGCGCTGCCAGTTCGCAAAATGCTGCCGTCAGCCAGAACCACCGTCAGACACGTGACGCTCTCCGACGTCGTTCCCCAGATACCCGCGCCAAAGAAGGCGTTCAGTTGGGATAGACCACCGCCAATGGTGGAGCTAAGGCCCGACAATGGGCCCCAGAACGGGGTCCGCAGGCCAAGTGGCGTCAAGGCCGCCTGCAAAGAGGCCCAAGTGGCCCCGGCCTGCACAGTCACGAGCATGTCTTCGGCGCTGACCGAAAGGATTTGATCCATCCGCCGCATATCGATAACCACAGCACCAGCCTCTTCGGTAACAAAGCCAGACGTATAGCTCATGCCACCACCGCGCGGTACGATGATTGCTCCCGCCTGATGGGCCGCCTCTAAAACCTGCGACAATTCATCGAGATTGGCCGGCGCCACAACCAGACCCGCTACACCACCTTGGCTGAAAACATCCTCACTCATAGCGCGGCATGTGGCTTCGTCGCGGGCGACATAGTCCGCCCCAATCAGCTGTGCCAGACGGTCAGCTAAAGCCATGTGGTGGAGAGCGGGTTCAGCCATGGTCAGGATCCTTCATAGCGGTTTAGCTAAGCCCAAAAAGGCTGCGACCAGCAAGAGCAGCCAAATGGTCACCACCAGCGGGCGGCTTTCATCTAGAGCGCGGGCAATCTCTGCGTCGGTTTCTGGGCTTGCGCCTTCTTGCACAAGCCGACCAAAGGCTGGCCCAAACCGGACCAAGGCGCGGCGGATCAACAGACCACAGAGGATCGTGGCGGCAAGGATCGCGCACTTGAGCTTCAGGAAGAGAGGCAAGCCGGGTGTATCGGGCCAGAGGTTCAGCGCCAGCACGGCTAAGGCCACGATAATCGCCCACCGAATGACAAGGTCAGCTCTTCGAAATATCGATGCTGGGCTTAGATGCCGGACATGCAGCACCCAAGCTAGCGCGAGCCAGATAAGGCTAGCAACCCAAGTTAAGGCAAGACTTACAGGCCCTAGCACGAGCCATCCTTTTAGGGCCGCCAAGGTCAGACCCGTTGGCAAGGTGAGGATCATCGCGGTGCGCGGGGCCATATCGACTTGCGCTAGAACTTGCGCGGCTGCCACGCGCGCCGCTGGGGATTGCTTCACATTGGTCAGAATGGTGGAACTATAAAACACACCCAAATCGCCGCCTAACCAATAGACGAAGACCAAAAGATGCAAGAGCGTGAAAAGGGCTAGGTCCACTTCGGCGTCGATCCATTCAAATGATATATTTCTATATCAATTAATCGGATCCATCCGCAAGCCGACTAAGCCCGCAACAAACCCAAAATGCGCGCCAAAGTGGCTTTGAGTTCACGCCGGTCGACCACGATGTCCACCATGCCATGCTCTAACAGATACTCGGACCGTTGGAAGCCCGGTGGCAATTTTTGGCGAATGGTTTGCTCAATCACGCGCTGTCCGGCAAAGCCGATCAAAGCGCCGGGCTCTGCAATATGAATATCACCCAGCATCGCATAACTGGCTGTGACGCCGCCTGTCGTGGGGTCCGTCAGCACAACAATATAGGGCAAGCCTGCACGGCGCAGTGCGTCAATTGCCAAGGTCGTGCGCGGCATCTGCATCAAGGACAAAATGCCTTCCTGCATCCGCGCACCACCCGCAGCGGTAAAGCAAATCAGCGGGCACTTACGCTCCAGCGCTTCGTGAGCCGCCTTAATGAACGACTCGCCAGCGGCCATGCCAAGCGAGCCCCCCATGAAGCTAAAGTCCTGTACCAAAGCAACGGCAGGACTGCCACCGACTTTGCCATAGCCAATCGCCATGGCATCGTCGCGGCCCGTCTTCGCGCGCGCATCTTTCAGACGATCAACATAGCGCTTGTCATCTTTAAACTTCAGCGGGTCTTCCACCACTTTGGGCGTGTCGATCGCCAGCCAGCTTTCGCCATCGAACAAATAGCGAAAGCGAAGTTCAGGTCCAATCCGCATGTGGCGGCCTGAAGGCGTCACCCATTGGCTGTTTTCCAGATCGACGCGATAGAGCATTTCGCCGCTATCGGGATCTTTGACCCAAAGATTATCAGGTGTTTCGCGCTTTTGTAGAAGCTTATTTATGCCCGGGCGGATGCGGTCGATCCAGCTGTTCATACCTGTAGCTCCTAGCGGGCTTGCGCAATGGCGTGCGACAAGGACTGACAAAACATGGCAGCTGCTTGTGCAGCGTCGCCGCCAGTTTCGTGCGCGCTGGCGATCACGTCAACCAGGGCAGAGCCAACCACCACGCCATCGGCGATCTTTGCCGTGCGGGCAGCCGCTTCTGGCGTCTTAATGCCAAACCCGACCGCAACTGGAAGACCGGAAGCTTTGCGAACAGCGGCGACAGCTTCGGCGATATCTGCGGTTTCAATCGCCTTATCGCCCGTGATACCTGCGACAGAGACGTAATAGACAAAGCCACTGACGCCCGCGACAACGGCAGGCAAGCGCTTCGCATCGGTCGTTGGGGTGGCAAGCCGGATGAGTGCCAAATCACTTGCCTGCATGGCAGCGCGCAAATCGGCATCTTCCTCGGGCGGTGCATCTACAATGATCGCCCCATCAATGCCCACTTCGGCTGCATGGCGCGCAAAAGCGTCATAGCCCATGGTCTCAACCGGGTTGAGATAGCCCATCACGATCAAGGGCGTTTCAGGATGTTTTTGACGGAATTGGCTGACAAGTGCCATCGTCTTGCGCAAGGTCGTACCATTTTTCAGAGCGCGAATGCCAGCGCGCTGGATCGATGGGCCATCGGCCATCGGGTCTGTGAACGGAAAACCCAGCTCGATCACATCGACACCTGCGCCAGGTAAAGCGTCTAGAATGGCGGCACATACCTCCAAGGAAGGATCCCCTGCCATGACATAGGCAACCAAGGCGGCACGGTTTTCGGCTTTAGCGCGCGCAAAGGCATTCGAAAGACGTCCAACTGGCATTAGATCTTCGCCCCTAAAGCATTGGCGATGGTGAAAATGTCTTTATCTCCACGGCCACAAAGGTTCATCACCACGATGCCTCCCTTGCCGACATCCTTGGCAATCTCACCGACGCGGGCCAAGGCATGCGAAGGCTCCAGCGCTGGCAGAATTCCTTCAAGCCGTGCACAAAGCTGGAAGGCTTCAAGTGCTTCATCATCGGTCGCCGATAAATAGGTCGCCCGGCCCGTGTCTTTCAAAAACGCATGTTCTGGGCCAACGCCAGGATAGTCAAGGCCCGCCGAGATCGAATGCGCGTCAATGATCTGGCCATCGTCATTCTGCAAAAGATAGGTGCGATTACCATGCAAAACGCCAGGCCGTCCGCCGGTCAAAGCCGCCGCATGCTGGCCTGTTTCAATGCCGTGGCCAGCCGCTTCCACGCCATAAATCTTGACGCTTTCGTCTTCGAGGAAAGGATGGAACAGGCCAATGGCGTTAGAACCTCCACCGATGCACGCCACCAACGCATCTGGCAGCCGGCCTTCGCGTTCCAACATTTGCTGCTTGGTTTCCCGCCCAATCACAGATTGGAAGTCGCGAACCAATTGCGGATAGGGGTGTGGGCCCGCGACTGTACCAATGATGTAGAAGGTATCGTCCACATTGGTGACCCAATCGCGCAGCGCTTCATTCATCGCATCTTTTAGCGTCGCAGTACCGGCATCAACGGGGCGGACTTCCGCGCCCAACAGCTTCATCCGGAATACATTCGGGCTTTGCCGCTCCACATCGGTGGCGCCCATATAAACGATGCAGGGCAGACCAAAGCGAGCGCAGACGGTCGCTGTGGCAACGCCATGTTGGCCGGCACCAGTTTCGGCAATAATACGTGTCTTGCCCATCCGCATCGCCAAGAAAATCTGGCCCATGCAATTGTTGATCTTGTGCGCCCCGGTGTGATTGAGTTCATCACGCTTAAAGTAGATTTTCGCCCCACCGAAATGGTCGGTCAAACGCTCAGCAAAATAGAGCGGACTCGGACGGCCAACATAATCACGCAAGAAAACGTCCAAGGTTTCTTGGAAGCTTGGATCTGCTTTAGCGTCTTCATAGGCTTGCTGCAGCGCCAAGATGTTGGGCATTAGGGTTTCAGCAACAAAGCGACCGCCAAATTGGCCAAAGCGGCCTTGCGCGTCGGGATAAGAACCCCAGGAATTACGTGCGTCCATCTTGTTTAGTGATCCATTCTCAGTCGTTCAAAGCTTGCATGAAGCTGGCGATCCGTGCGCTATCCTTTAAGCCCGGCGCGCGCTCAACACCAGAGGAGACATCCACCAAGGGTGCACCGGTTTGCCGCACGGCTTCTGCGATATTCTCAGGATTAAGGCCACCCGAAAGAAACCACGGCACAGGGCTTTGGAACCCCTGTAGGATTGTCCAGTCAAACACTTGGCCGAGGCCTCCGGGTCTTGTCGCCCCTTTTGGGGCTTTGGCGTCAAACAAGAGATAGTCGACGACATCGAGATAGGGTTTGGTCTGCTCTAGGTCTTCGCGCTGCGAGATACCAAAGGCCCGGATGATACCGACACCGCGCGCCTTAATGGCCGCACAGCGCTCCGGGCTCTCCCCACCTTGCAATTGCAAGAAGTCTGGCCCCAAATCGGCTATAACTTGGTCTAGCAGCACATCATCGGGATCAACCACAACCGATACTGTCCGCGCCATCCCTGCTGCCATTTTCGCAAGCGGCTTGGCGTCAGTTGGCAGAATATGGCGGGGACTTTTGGGAAAGGTCACAAAGCCGATAAATGCCGCGCCACAGGCCAAGGCATCGCCGACGGTTTGGCGATCAGACAATCCACAAATTTTAGCTTGGGCAAGGCGCATGCGTGCTCATGTAGAGCGTTCAGCCACAAAGCAAAAGCGTACACTGCCGCAATTGGGCTTTCGACCTCAGCTTTATTTTATTAAGAGATCGCGGATCTCTGCCAAAAGCTCTTCTTGTGTTGGCCCAGCAGGTCCTGCTGGGGCAGGCGCACGCGCTTTAGCACGATTATAGGCTTTCACGACCAAGAAAAGGACAAAGCCGACAATCACGAAGTTTAAAGTCGCAGCCAGAACATCGCCATAACCGATCGCGACTTCTGCTTTCTTTGTGGCTTCATCGGCCGCCTGCAGCACAATCTTCATGCCAGCCAGATCGACCCCACCGGTCAAAAGCCCAACAACTGGCATAATCACCTTGTCGACAAAGGCTGAAACAATCTTGCCGAAAGCAGCACCAATGACGACGCCGACGGCGAGATCGATGACGTTTCCGCCAGCAATAAAGGCTTTGAACTCATCGGCGATGCTCATACTCAGGTCCTTGTACGCACTGTTGGCCGAACGCGGCGCACCCAATTTAAGGGTCCACCGCGCGTTGACGAGGGAAAAATCTATTGGATAAAGAATCAAGCGCGCCAATAAGGCTGCGCCAAACGCTTATTCGCCAGGATCGACACCGCCATTTAGGCGCGCGCGCAATTCCTTGCCAGCTTTGAAGAAAGGTGCGTGCTTGGCATCAACGGCCACGCCTTCACCGGTGCGTGGGTTGCGACCCTGACGTGCCCCGCGAGAGCGAACCGAAAATGCTCCGAACCCGCGCAATTCAACGCGGTCGCCACTTTCCAATGCTTTGGTGATCTCTTCGAGAACGGTATCGACCACGCGCTCGACATCCCCATGAAATAGATGCGGATTCTCGGTAGCTAATTTAGCAACAAGTTCAGATCGCAACATATGGGTCTGTTCCTCAGTTAAACTCTATTACCGCCATATAACAGCAAAAAACCACCCGCGCGCAAGCCTTCTTAAGGAAATTTGTCTTTGACCGAAAAGAAAAAAAGGCCAGAGCGATGCTCTGGCCTTTCTTTAAAGCTGTATTTGTTTGGGGTGTTCTTAGACCACCGCAATCAACTTTAGTCGTTTTGTTCCTTTTGACGCAGCGCTGCGCCAAGGATATCGCCCAAAGATGCGCCGGAATCGGACGATCCAAATTGGCTAATGGCTTCTTTTTCTTCAGCCATTTCAAGAGCCTTGATCGAAACCGAGACTTTACGCGTTGCTTTGTCGATTGCCGTTACGACGGCATCCACGCGGTCACCAACAGCATAGCGCTCTGGACGCTGTTCTGCGCGATCACGCGAGATGTCCGACTTGCGAACAAAAGCTTTCATGATGTTGTCCGGACCGATCGAGACTTCGATACCGCCCGAAGCAATTTCGGTCACGGTGCAAGTCACGGTTTGGCCGCGCTTCAAAGTCTCAGTTGCGAATGGATCAGACGAGACCTGCTTGATGCCGAGCGAGATACGCTCTTTCTCAACGTCCACATCAAGAACCTTGGCTTCGACCATGTCGCCGCGCTTGTAGTTCTTGATGGCTTCTTCGCCAGCTTGGTTCCAGTCGATGTCCGACATGTGAACCATGCCGTCCAACTCTTCATTGACGCCCACGAACAGACCAAACTCGGTGATGTTCTTGATTTCACCAGTGAGGGTCGAACCAACTGGGAATTCAGTGACAAACGCGTCCCAAGGGTTGGGTTGAGCTTGCTTCATGCCCAGCGAGATGCGGCGCTTGTCGCCATCCACATCGATCACGATCACGTCGACTGGATCGCCAGGGTTGACGATCTTGGAAGGATGCAAGGTCTTTTTGGTCCAAGACATTTCGGACACGTGGACCAAGCCTTCAACGCCAGATTCCAATTCCACGAACGCACCATAATCGGTGATGTTGGTGATGACGCCCGAATAACGCGCGCCAACTGGATATTTGGCTTCTGCCCCATCCCAAGGATCTGACAGCAATTGCTTCATGCCCAAGGAGATACGCTGGGTATCTGGATTGATCTTGACGATTTGAACTTGAACCGTGTCGCCCACGTTCAGCACTTGGCTTGGGTGGCTGATACGCTTCCAGCTCATATCGGTGACGTGCAACAGACCATCGACGCCGCCCAAGTCCACGAACGCACCGTAATCGGTGATGTTCTTGACAACGCCATCGCGGATTTCGCCTTCGGCCAGACCTGCAACGATTTCGGTACGGGCTTCTGCGCGGTCGAGTTCGAGGATCGAACGACGCGATACCACGATGTTACCACGTGGGCGATCCATTTTCAGGATGCAGAAAGGCTGGACAATGTTCATCAATGGACCGACGTCGCGCACGGGGCGGATGTCGACTTGCGAACCTGGCAAGAAGGCGTTTGCGCCACCGAGGTCAACCGTGAAGCCACCCTTCACGCGGCCAACGATCGCACCATCAACCGATTCACCGGTTGCAAACAGCTTCTCAAGACGGCCCCAAGCCTCTTCCCGGCGGGCCTTCTCGCGGCTGACAACGGCTTCACCAAGCGCGTTCTCAATCCGGTCGAGGTAAACTTCAACTGTGTCATTGACCTTCAAGGACGAACCTTCAAGACCAAATTCGCGCACCGGAATGCGGCCTTCGGTCTTCAAGCCAATGTCGACCAGAACGAAATCGTTTTCGATCGAAACAACGGTTGCGGAAATGACTTTGCCTTCGGTCAAGCCACCACGGGCACCAAAGGATTCTTCAAGTAGTGCCGAGAAATCGTCCCGGCTCGGGTTAAGGAGCGTGTCGCTCATGTGTGTATCAGTCTCCGAATAGATGAAAGCAGGCCTGCCGGTTGGCTCCGGCGGTCTTGCCCGAAAGGTCCTGCGGCCTTCGGGCCTCACGTCTTACAACGCATCATTTTTGCATGTTTAATGCAGATCACACGATTGTTTGAATTTCGAGGAAAGCTTGCCTAGCTTTTGGCTAAACGCAACTGTTCCACGATCAATCGGGCTTTATCCACAGCCGCCTCTATACTCAGACCAGTCGTATCGAGCAAGTGGGAGTCTTCAGCGGGCTTTAAAGGCGCATCTGCGCGCCCGGAATCGCGGGCGTCGCGTTCAAGTGTTTGCGCCAGCATCGTCTCGAAGGAAATAACTTCCCCGAGTGCTTCCAGTTCCATCTGGCGGCGGCGCGCGCGCTCTTCAGGGCTGGCCGAGACATAGAGCTTTACATCGGCTTCTGGGCACACCACCGTGCCAATATCGCGGCCATCGAGCACCGCCCCACCTGCCTGCAGGGCAAAATTGCGTTGCAGGTCGAACAAAGCCTGCCGCACCGCTTGATTGGCCGCCACGACAGAAGCCGCCGCGCCCACCTGCGCCGTGCGCAAGTCAGCGTCTTCAATCCCGCCCATCGACAGGTTCCTCGCGACTTCGGCGGCGATGTCGGCATCTTGGGGTGCCTGACCAGCAGATAGGAGACGATAGGCCACGCCCCGGTAGAGCTTTCCTGTGTCCATATGGGGCAGGCCATAAAGCTCTGCTAAGGCCTTCGAGATTGTACCTTTTCCAGCAGCCAAGGGGCCATCGACAGCGATAATCATGAATTGGGTGCCCGTTGACTAGGAATTGGGGTGTCTGGTTTCGGGCGTGGTCCTATCAAGCTTGTCTGTCACTGCCAAACAGCAAATGCAACCGGACTGGCACATACCCTCTAAATCAAAGCACTCATGCCGCAATGTGCCTTTATTTTGTATGCCTCCGACCTTAAGAAGCGCTGATGGAAACCTTGTTCATCCCCAGCTTCAAAGCCCCAGCCCGCGGCACCGTGACGGTACCGGGCTCTAAGAGCATCAACAATCGGGCCTTGCTGTTGGCGGCCTTGGCACAAGGCCAGTCGCTCCTAACTGGCGCACTCGACAGCGATGATACCCGAATTTTTGCAAGCTGCCTGAACGCTTTGGGCTTTAAAGTCGCCCATGATCCAGCGACATCGACCTTCACGGTTGCAGGCTGTGGCGGCCAATTGCCAGCACCCAAGGGTGGCGCGGCAGACCTATTCGTCGGCAATGCCGGTACCGCCGCACGCTTTCTTCTGGCCTTGAGTGCACTTGGCCTTGCCCCTGTCCGGTTTGACGGGGTCGCCGCCATGCGTAAGCGCCCCATGGGCGAGCTCTTGGATGTGTTAGAAGCCCAAGGTGCCAAAATCAGCTTTGAGGGCATGCATGGCCACTTCCCTTTGAGTCTTCTGGGCTCTGGCCTGCCAGGTGGTCACCTCGAACTTGACCCACAGCGCTCTAGCCAACAGGTGAGCGCCGCCCTGATGGTCGCCCCTTTTGCCAAAGCCGACACTGACCTTGTGCTGACCGGCCCCATCGTGTCTGAACCCTATATCGCGATGACGATCGACATGATGGCCGATTGGGGGGTGACCGTCGAGCGGCCAGAGCCTCAGCGGCTGCGCGTCGCAGCCGGTCAAACCTATCAAGCCAAGGCGCGCTATCCGGTCGAGCCTGATGCCTCTAGCGCGTCTTATTTCTTTGCCGCCGCCGCCGTCACCGGGGGGCGGGTTACCATTCCTGGGCTTTCGCGCCAAGCGCTGCAGGGAGATGCCTTATTTGTCGATGCCTTAGCCGGGATGGGCGCGACGGTTGAGGAAAGCACTGCTGGCCTAACAGTGACTGGTCCTGCCCAACTCCACGGCCTCGAAATCAATATGAATGCGATTTCCGACACGGCACCCACGCTTGCTGCCATCGCCTCCAACGCGTGCAGCCCCGTCTTGATCACGGGGGTTGAGCATATGCGCTGGAAAGAGACTGACCGGGTAAAAGCAATGGCCACCCAATTGCGCGCCATGGGTGCGGATCTGGATGAACGCCAAGACGGCCTGTTGATCCGGCCCGCTAAACTAAAACCTGCTCAAGTCGCGACCTATGATGACCACCGCATGGCCATGTCACTGGCGATAGCGGGTTTGGCCAATGACGGGGTTACGATTGAGGACCCGGCCTGTACCTCTAAGACGTTCCCAACCTTTTTTGATGTTTTGGGCCAGTTGCGCAGCCAATCTTCCGCCTAATTACATTGGACTGCAGCATAGGTTTTGACAGCGTCCCTCTAACGTGGCAAGCGCTGCGCCCTTAGATTACCTTCCCAATGTGGCGATCGGCCAGTGGAGCCCCAACAGTGCCTAAAATTGACCTTGGCGAAAAACAATTGTGCCCCGCCTGCGGCGCAAAATTTTATGACTTACACAAACGGCCTGCAGAGTGCCCAAAGTGTTCCAATGTGTTTGATCCCGATGATGAGGCCGTCAAAGCCCGTCGCGCCAAAGCACGTCTGACCGCGTTTGACCCCAAGTTGGCTGCAGCCGCGGAAGAAGACGACGAAGATGCACCCGCAAAAGTCATCGATCCCGATATGGACGAGGACGAAATGGAGCATGAAGAAGTCACAGCAGAGCTTGATGCATCTGCGGTTGACCAAGCGCCACTCGAACTCGATGACGATGAAGAATCTGACCCGATCAATCAAGGCACCGGCGGCGCAGACGTGCCCGAAGGCTTCTCCGAGCAAGAGTTGGATGATGATGATCCAACAGCCGGCGACGATGAAGTGCCCTTCCTGGAAGATGACGAAGACCTCATCGACGACGATCTGGGCGACATCCCAGGTCCAGACGATGATGACATCGACCCCCGCTAAGGCGTAAAGCCCGCGCCAGCCTTGGGCGCGCAACACGATAAAAAGGCCCGCCCTCGCCGCTATCCGTGGTGAAGGCGGGCCTTTTGCGTTTCCAGCCCCTTGTTTGACAAGAAAAGCTGGATGGAAGAGACGGCTGATATCGCCTGCTGCAGCGCCGCTGCGACGCCCGTCTTGATCCCCTCCGCCGAGACGTCTATACGCGGCCCTCTTGTGGGTTCGGTGGAGCCCACAACTCGATCCGTTTGGACTAAATTTCCAAACCAGATGGGGCCATAGCTCAGTTGGTAGAGCGCTTGAATGGCATTCAAGAGGTCAGGGGTTCGACTCCCCTTGGCTCCACCATTTTTCGTTATAAATCAATATATTAATCTTCCAAAGAGTGAGGCTTTTTGCCATTTCGTATCCAAATCGGTTTGCGTTCAAGAGGTCAAGTTTTTACCTTCAAGCCCAGCTAATACAAACGGCCGGGTCGTGATTTGTTAAAGCTTCAATGCGCGATTCAAATCTTCATGTTCAAAAGCAGTCGCCATTCGGCTTATTTCTGATGCTTTAGCACCGACCTCGACTGCAATCACGCGCC
>NZ_JBIIYV010000116.1:0-5639 GCF_044346625.1 Aquidulcibacter sp.
AAACCAGAATGATCAATGACCAACCGCCAATCCCCCCACGCCGCCAGCTATGTGACGAGCGCTGCGCAGGGGGATTAGCTGTCACCGCGTGTTACACCACCAAATGGGACGTGATCGCTATCCATCGTTGGGCCATTTTAGCCCAGCCTTGCTTGCCAAATAGCTTTCCAAAGCTCGTCATCGTCAATCCGCGCCTTTTTTGCCTCGTTACTTCGGCATTCTTGCTACACTTTTAAAGCGAGGTTTTCACGCTCCCATGAACTCCTGCCATGGAGTTGGAAACCCGCGATCGCGGTGCACTGCTACCTGGAATTTGGACCATTCAGGAATGGAGTTTTTCCGTAATGACCCTTAGCTAGCTGCACTTGTTCGGCATGAAAGAATCGAAGTTCACGGACGCTCAGAAAGCGTCCGGAGTTGGCCGATAACGAAGCAAAGGCGGACTAACAAAGAGACACCACACCGGAAGGCAGGCGTTACAAGTCCAAACTCATTGGAAGGTGAGCTGGATTTGTGTACCCGGTGTGGACATGAGTTCCTCGCCTTCCCTCACTCGATGGGTAGATCAATAAATGGCCCGCTTGCTGATGTTCCAATTTTGATTTGGCCTTGCCAATTCGGCGCGGTTTTTAGTCCAAGGGCTTTTGTCAGGAGGTCAAGATCAATCGCTAGGTTCGCGGACCGCGTTTCTCCTATGTTGAGCACCAATTTTTCGAAGCTTACGAGCGCGAACAAAGGCTCTTGCCCAAGTTCGGCCCCGACCTCAGCATAGGCTTGAACGATGATTGTAGAGGGCCGATCAGAAGTGTTGGAGGTAACAACTTCCACTTGTAACAGTTCGTTCGGTTTACTGGTCAACAAATGTGCCGAAGTGATCCGTGCGTCGCCATAGCTCAGCCCGAAACCGAAAGGTGCGAGCGGCTCAATCGCATGGGCTCGAAATCCCCGGTATCCGATATGAATGCCCTCTGAATAGAGCATTTTGCCATTCTCGCCCGGATAGCAGGCCATTGCAGGGTGATTTGTCAGTTTCATCGGCCATGTAAATGGCAACCTGCCACCAGGATCTGACTTTCCGGTCAGGACATCTCCAAGTGCGTTTCCCATTTCCTGCCCGGCAAACCAAGTTACCAAAACACTATTCGCTTTCAGATACCAGGGCATTTCCGTCGCCGAACCGATGTTCATCACCACGACGGTATTTGGGCATGCGTTAAGCACTGCTTCAGCAAGGTCATCCTGTTCACCAGGTAAGCCGTGCAAGGCTCGGTCCGTGCCCTCAGTTTCCCAATCAGCGTTGGAGCCAAGGACTAGGATTGTTACGTCTGAACGCGCGGCCAGTTCTGCGGCATCGGCAATCGAGTTTTTTGACAACGGGGGTTCTATGCCGAATTGTACCCCGGCAATTAGCGCTGCAATCGGGCGTTCATACTCGACGCGGAGACGATATTTTCTCCCGGGATCTAAATGCACCTCTGCGCGAACCTCGTCGCTTCCGAAAGTGTAGAAGCTATGTCCGCGCTTCCAGTTCGTCCAATTGTCAATGATAACGCGTCCATCGATCATCAGTTTTGCTTTACCAGCGCTCATAAAGCCAATCGTATGAAGCCCGGCAACGTCGGGTTTATAGTCCCCTTCTAAGACTATGCCTCCGGGCTCTGATGAAGCTGAGCCGAAGGCATCCAGTAATTTCAATAAGCTTGTTGGCAAATAGTCGACTTCAAGCGGTTCTCCCTCGAAAAGGCTATTGGGATAGACCCGCCGTTCAAAGCCGGGTCTTTTGCCAGAATCACAGCTAACATTCTCTGGGCCTATCACGGGAGTATATTTATTGTTGCGGCAGCCTTTCGCATATTCGAAGGTTGCAAGCGGAAAAGCTGCGCGAAGGCCATCTAGAGGATGCACTGCGGGATGGCTATTTAAGGACGAGCTGCCCCCTCCCATTATCTGCCCTCGAGCCGCATTAGGGCCGATGACAGCGATGCGCCCGGCAAAATCTGGGTCGAGTGGCAAAAGTCTTTGCTCATTCTTCAGCAAGACCATTCCATCAGCGGCGGCGCGTCTGACCAGCTCGCGCTTCCACGGCGCATCCAAGCCTTGTTCGGGCCCATGCGAGTAAGTCCGCTGGGCAGTGGTACGTTCTATCAAACGAAAAAGGCGTTCAACCTTTTCATCGATTACTGTTTCACAAACCTCTCCATTCAAAACCGCAGCTTGCAGCTTTTCCCCCCAAACCTTTGAGGGTCCAGGCATTTCAAGATCAAGCCCGCCCAATGCATTTGGAATTGTTTCTAGAGCGGCTCCCCAGTCCGATATCACCACCCCATCAAACCCCCAAGTTTTCTTTAGTGTGTTGACGACTAACTCGGTATGGGAGGACGCGTAGATACCGTTGATACGATTGTAGGCAGACATGATCGTCCACGGCCGGGCCTGTTTCACAATCATTTCAAACGGTAGGAGGTATACGCCGTACAGGGTTTTCTCATCGAGCACGGAATTGATTGTATGGCGCTCAAATTCACAATCGTTGGCGACAAAGTGCTTGGGACAAGCGCCAATTCCTTCACCCTGTAGGCTTTTTACGAACACAGTTCCGAGCACGCCCGTGAGATAAGGATCTTCCGAATAACATTCGAAATTGCGGCCTCCGATTGGCGTGCGCTGAAGATTAACGGTCGGACCAAGAACGACGTGAACCCCCTTCTCTTTGGCTTCGACCGCAATCGCACGTCCAATTTCGGCGAGCAGGTCAGGGTTCCATGAAGCGCCCAAACAGACACCGACCGGAAACGCTGTGGCCGGCACTGATCGAGCGAGATCCCCGCGAACTCCATTTGGCCCGTCCGACAGCTTCAAAGCTGGTACACCGCGTTCCGGTATCTCGCGGGTTCGCCAGAAATCAGAACCACTGAGGAGCGATATCTTTTCTAAGAGCGTCATATCTGAAATGGCGGGTAACCGATCATGCGCTTGCTGGGTCATAGGGTCGGGCCTAACACTTTATTGGTTGCTTCCAACCAGAGAGATTCAATTAGAGTTTTCAGTTCAAGCGCTTCTAGCCAACGGTCTGAAAGCTCCGATGACGGATTGCTGGGATCGTTGAGCCGCGCATAGTTGATCGTATGCAAGCGCCCTTGATAGGAAACACTCGCAGGAAGAAGTTCTGGCACCGCAAAAAATCGCTCATCTTGTTCGGCTGTATTCAGAAATCCCCTCATGCACAGGCTCCAAAGCAGACAATAATCCTCCCATGCCTGGTTTTCTCGTAGCAAGAAGAGCGGCGTTTGCATTTCGCAGGAATGCCCCATTCTTAAATGCATGAAACGCACTCGTTCAAAAAACGGCTGGAGTTTGTCGAGTTTAGCCTCAAAGTCGCCATATCGCATTTCTTGACCCGTATACCAATGCGACAAGTCGGCATTGAAGCGCATCTCCGGGAAGGCAGCGATGAGGTCCAGTGTTCTGGCGGGATCTTGGGTAATCGTCGCGCGATGCGTCTCAATGAACACAGGTTGGCTGTGGCGCGCGCTAGCGTCCAGAACTGCCTGAACCAAGGTTTTGCCCGCATCGAGCGTCTCAAAGCCCGTCCCTAAATGCAAGGTTGTCGCCTGAAAACCCCAAGCCTTGTGTTGAGCGATGGTAGCATCGCAGGTTGCACCGTCTAGAATCCGTGCCATGCCTGACAGACTCAAATTGGCTTTGCTAGCATCGGCATTTGGCGCATAGACTTGGAGCCCGGAGAAGCCCGCGGAATAAACCTGCTCGAAGTCTGGCGTGCTTTGGTCCTTTCGCGGCAAAGCACTCCATTGGGGCAAATTCCACAATGTTCCTTCATTGACATGATGCACGAGCATGCCGTCTGCACGCTGCTCGTCGGAGTTAACCAAACCGCTCATTTTGCCAACAGTGCGGACGATTGTTCAGGACGGTCCGCCCACGCGCCACGCTGCGCCGCAATTGTATCAAACGCACTCATGTTTGCAAAAGAGAAGATAAATGCCCTGCGTCCATGCTTCGTAGACTGGTTCGCGCCTGTGTAGTGTGGCGTTGCATACCCGTGTACTGTCGCTGAACCAGCCTTGAGTGGGCATTTGATGGCACGCTTGAGATCAAGATCACGTGTAGGATCTCGCATAGCCAATAGACGCCCTTCATCTTCAGGATCGCCGCTGGCTACGAAGTGTTCTGGCATAGGATCGTTATGAGCTCCAGGTACGAACTCCATACAGCCCATCGTCTCATCCACATCATTTAGCGCGAGCCAGAATTGAGCGACAGCATGGTTTGGCATGCGCGATCCTGCGGTGGTAAATGGTTTGCCCGAATATGCCATGTCCTGATGCCATGGGGTTTCATGCGGGTGACCTGGTGGCTTATAAATTAGCATAGAAAAGAAAAGGTCCGGATTCGGCTTTCCAATCAGGCCGCTTGCAATCTCTCGGGCATTACAGACCGCTTCGCTCTCACCAAAAGCCGGATGGCATAAATGTGGCATCATAATCTGGCGCGTCAGGCCCCCAAGATTACGATCGAAGGCGCCGCAGTCGTGGCTGCCGTTTAGAATATCATCATAGGCGCCAACAAGTTCGTCTATCGCTTGCTGGGAAACAAGATCCTCAACCACCGCGAAACCGTTGCGCGAGAAGTCAGCTTCTATCCGTTTGCGTTCCAGATCTGAAAAACGAGAAGTCATAATGCACCTGTCAATTAAGTTCGTGACGGTGATATCCTTCCCTGACCTATAGGTCAATGAATATTCTGTTCGGCTTCGCAGCGTTGAGAAGTTTGGGCTTTCATGTAACAATCCGCTCGACGAGAAGGGTTTTTGCATGCGAGATGAGGGATCGGGCACTCGGGCTGGACAACGAGAGGCCTCAAGACGATCTGTCCTTGAAGCATCGGCTGAGCTGTTTGCGCACTTCGGCTTCGAAGGGACGTCGATGAATGCGATATCTGCGCGGTCCGGCGTGTCGAAGCAGAATGCGATCTACTACTTTGGTTCAAAGGAAGCACTCTGGGAAACAATGCTTGATTGGCTGTTTGCGAATGTCGCTGAGACTTTCGACGACATGCTTTATCGAGGGCGGCCCGTCGATCAGATCTCTATCGGCGACTTCATCCGTGCTTATTTCAAGGTGTGCCGGAAACATCCAGCCTATATTTTGATCCCGATGATTGAAGGCGTAAATGACACTTGGCGTTCGAGAATGATAGCTGAGAAATATCTAAGTCGGCATGTCACAAGGTTTAACGAGTTTGTGCGCTCATGTGCTGATCGTGGAGAAATCAGTGACATTGAACCGCTGCATTTGCAGAACCTTGCAGCAGGTGGCGCTCAACTTTTTCTCGCGCTCGCCCCTCTCTGGAAGCTCTCCGCAGGCAAGGACACAACGAGCGAAAAATTCATCAGTGAATATGCAGAAACGGTAGTCCGCCTGTTGAAACCAGCCGGTGCCAAGTAACGCCTACCGAATTTAGAGCATTTTCCACTTAATATGCATCATATCCACAGCTAGCGAAGTAGTTTCGGCACTCTTCTGGTTTGAACATGGTGACGAGGGAGCCGATGATATCCCACAGACCTGATACTGTCCGTTCGCCGATACGGCGCAAGTTCGCTTTGAGCTTTGAGAAGG
>NZ_JBIIYV010000061.1:0-17481 GCF_044346625.1 Aquidulcibacter sp.
AAGGCCTTGGACTCCATAGCGGACATAGCACTCCCGAAGAGTGGATGCACCAGATGCTTTTCAAGAATCTACAACTTCCTGGCAGGATTTTAAGCGGCCGAGTCACAAAATATCGCTGCTCAGTTACTCCCTGATCGTGTTATGAGACAGCACCGTCCTCCGCTCAATCTCACGTGTCGAAATCACTTGCCGAAATAACCAACGGCGTATCACTTTCAATAAATCCATGTTGAGCACCCCTGTTCCCCTAACTCTCAGCCAAGGGGCCTTTCAAGCATGGGTTGATTCTCAATGAAAATTTGTGCCCATACCGGGTCACTTCTCATCGACAATCAACACTTAAGGCCACAGGGCCCCTATCGAGCCCTCTGGAAAATCTCTGTTTCGCAGAGGCTCGGTGCCAAGCAGGATTGCAGGATCAGCCGGTCGCCTGTAACGCGCAAATTGGCGCTATAGTTGCCTTCGCCGTCATACGACCGCCCGCTCCATCCTGTGTTGGTTCGCGTCAAATCACGAAGAACAGCAAAGCCCGTGGCGTTTTGTTCACTCCGCCTTGGGCGATGTTGGATTACGATCCCACACATTAAGGCCCTGTTGTCGGCACAAGGAGCGATGCGTACGACGCTATCCTTGGTTGCCCAATCGCCGACTATGTTAGGTATCTGCCCCTGCGCGATGACAGGTCCACAAAGCAGCGAATGTGCAAGGACGCTCATCGTAATCCTTAGTTTGCAGAGCTTCATAGCGATCGTTCACCTATTTAGCCGCGAAGGATTGGAAACGTGGTGCAACGGAATGATCCCGGGAGCGCTGTAACCGCTGAATAATCCACCAGAATGGGCTCTATTCCGCGGCGGGCGACTTCATCGGCAAGCCGACCTCCAGGGGCTAGCATCACGACCTTTCCAGGCGCAATCGCCAACGTGTTGATCGCAAGTGCACGTGCTTCAGCTGCGGTAGCGTCGATCAAATGGTAGCGCTTGGCAAGCCAAGCCACATCGTCGTCTTCAAAGACCTCGCGGTGGATGAGCGCAGCGCCAGGCCCGACGATATTAAACAATGTGTCGGTATGGATCACACCGCGACGTCGAAACGTCAACCTTCGGACTGGCACGGTTACGCCACGCTCGATCAAAACCCTTTCGACTTCGTCGATGCCGGCACCGGTGGTTTCTTCGCCCAAACCGATGATCACGTGCTCTTGGTCCACAAGCACGTCGCCGCCCTCGATCGATCCGTTTGCAATCGGATGCCACTGGCCAAAGCGTTCTCGCAGCGGTTCCAGCGCAGCAAGTTCAAGTTGCCGATAGGGCCGACGCGGCAGCGCGCGGAAAAGCACCCCATGGATCGTGAAGCCGACATCGCGGGTGTAGTGCTGGGCGACCCCTGAGCCAAGCGAAGGCGCGAGGATCACCTCACCACCGTGCTGCTCAATCACATTTATCAACGCGCGCTGTTGCGCCCGAACCAGATTCACTTCGTACGGGCGATGATCATTGTGGGCATACTGATGAAGAGAAACTTCGTCGCTGAGGTCTTCCGCCACCGACGCAGCGTCAATGTCGTAAGCGTTGGCAAAGCACATAATGACCTTTAGCAGGCTGCCATACTCGGTTACGCAGTTTGGATGTATCATACGAAAACTCCCGTTCTAGATATTCGTCATTTATCAAGCATGTGATTGACTTCTTCGGCAGCGCGCTCGCCTGCGGCTATGGCACCCTCAACGTAGCCACACCACTCTAGCGAAGACTCTGTGCCTGCCCAGTGCACAAGACCGATAGGCTCGCGTAGTGCGGGTGCGCATTCATTGAGAAGGCCCGGTGGCGCAAATCCGCCGTAGCACCCGCGAGACCAGCGCGTTTGCACCCAATCCTGTTCGGTGACGGCGATCGGCAACATCGCTTCTGACCCAAATGCCGCTACCAGTGTACGTACGGCCTCTTCCTGTCGTTCCATGCTCCCGCAGGATGTCCATTTGCGCGCGTGGACAGCATCGAAAAAGCCGACAATCAAACCGTGCGACTGGTCTGGTGGTGAAACGTCAAAACAGGGACCAAACGGTGCCTCATCGCTCATCAAGAATCCACTCAAGCCTCGCTCGCGCCAAAACGGTCGCTCATAGGCAAGCCAAACCTTAATCACACTTCCCATCGCCATCCGACGTGTGAGCAAGTCTCGGCGATGGGGCAAATCGGGTGACCAAGTGATCTGGGCAGCTAAGGTTGGCGGAACCGCTACAATACAGCGGCGGGCGTTGATCGCCCCGCCCTCAAAGCTGACACGCACATTATCTGCGTGTTGCGCGATGGCGCGGACTTCACAATTGAGCTTTACGCGATCGCCCAGATCGTCTGCGAGCATCGCTGGCAGCTGCGCCAATCCGCCCTCGACTGCGAAGTTTTGCGCGCCCCCGGGCCCCGCCGATAGCAACGTCTGGGCACCGTCCCCGGACGCAAGGTAAAATGCAAAGAACCGCACCGATACGTCCTCAGGCTCTGCGCAAAGCAATGATCGAACTTGGAACGTAATTGCGGCGCGCGCCGACTGAGACCGCGCGAATCGGTCGAGCCATGCGGCCATCGTCCAACCGTCGAGGCCGCGGAGCGCAGCGCCCTCCTGCAGTTCCCGCAGCGAGCCACTCGCCCCAATGGCCTGAAGCCGGCGCATCAGGCCGAGGTATTCGAGGCCGCCGAAGAGGCCCAGAACCCCGCCTACCCCTTCGCCCTCGCTTGATGCGCTGCGCCCCGCAAGACGCACAATGTTTCGCCCCGTCAGGTGGGTTGCATAGGTGCGGAGCTTCCGTGCCGCCACCGCCGCCACAACCCGCTTTTGCGTCGGCCCAATCCACATGCCGCCGAGGTCAATGTGGTGGCCTGCAAGCGCGCCAAGCTTGAGCCGACCGCCGACGCGATCGCGCGCTTCAAGCACGCGAACTGTGACGCCGTGGGCTGCGAGCCGTGCTGCCGCTGTCAGACCCGACATGCCCGCGCCGATGACTACGACATCGACGATCTGCGCAGCATCGCTCATGGTGACACACTAAAATTCGCGGGGGCGCAGCGCCGAACCATCGCGGCGATCCCTGACGCGATGGTCTCACAGGCGCTTTCGATGCGCCGACTTACGCCCGACATGCTCGTGAAGCCGTGGCACAGGTCGTGAAACAAGAGCCAGTCCACAGCGGCCCCATGCTGGGAGAGTTTGTCCCGGAACCACACCGCCTGATCAACCAACACGTCATGGCCGGCAGCGACAAGCAAAGTCTGGACTCGCGACGCGTCCGCAGCATAAAGCCCGGGCGAGACGCGGTGGTCAAGGAGATCTGTCCCCGCTGGCAAGTACTGAGCCATGAACCACTGCGCGGTGTTTGAGCTCATCGGGAAAGCGTCGGCGAACAGTTCCTGGGACGGGAAAGGGCGGGTTAAGTCTAGCACGGGGTACACCAATGCCTGAAAATCCGGCGCGACGTCGCCCGCCTTCACGGCTTCAACCGTGCAAGCGGCGGCAAAGCAGCCACCGATAGAATCTCCAGCCACCCCTACAAGGGGCCAATCAGAACGGCGCTCGTATCGCGCCCAGCGATAAACGGCGAGGTAGTCTTCGTACCCAGATGGAAATGGATGCTCCGGCGCCAGACGATAGTCGACCGATAAGATCACAGCGCCCGTCCGTAGCGCCAAAAGACGGCAGAACCAATCGCTGGTTCCAAGATCCCCCACAACCCCGCCGCCAAAATGCGCGTAGACAACGGCGACGCCGGCGTTGCGCGCCTCAGCCCGCTCATAAGCGCGCACCGTTATCGTTCGGCCAATTCCGGCCGAAACCGAAATCTGGCGGGTTAGCACCCCCTCCAGGGCCCTACCTGACATGACGGTCGCCATCTCGCTGGTTGCGCGCCGCATCGCAAGCAGACTTGGCGGGCTCTCTGGTTCCGCGCGCTGCAAAGACTTCTCAATGAATCGCAAACGTGGTTCCAGAACATGTCCGGCCACAAGTTTCGGTCCATTGTTGAGCGCATGAACCGCCCAGTTTGGCAGGCTGCTCAAAAAAGCCAGGAACGCCCGTTGCGAGGCCGCTGATAGCATCGCCCCGTCGTCGTCGCTCTGGCGCGGGCGCTTCCTCATACGCCGCGACACAAGTTGGCCGCGAGCGCGGCTTCGGGCGGCAGAACACCCGCGCGTTCCTTCACCGCGCTGGGATGACTGAAGTACCCAAGCGTTGTCGCTCCATAGGTATAGCCAAGTAGCGCCTGCAATTCTGGCTCAAGCGACGCGGCCACCTCGGGCGGACATGACAGATATTGGTTTTCTTCCTGCCTTAGCCAATCGAGACAATAATCGATGTTGACGCCGATGCGCTCGCTTTCGGTCTGATTTGCGCCACCGCCGTGAACGACCGATCCGCTAAAAAAAAGGACCGAACCTGCCGGCATCTCGGCAGCGACCACCGCCTCCGGATTTACTGGTTGCGCTTGCGAACTTGCGTTGCTGCCCGGCGCCACGAGCGTGGCGCCATTGGCACGGGTGAAGTCGGTCAATGCCCACATTGTGTTGAACTGGGGCTCCACAGTTAGGGGCAAATGCTGGCCCCAGGCCCAGCGGTCACGATGCAGGGGCTGCGCCGTCTGGCCCGGCAGTATGCGGATCACCTGAGTCACGTGCAGCTGCACGCGTTCGCAAAACCGACCAAGGAACGCCCGGGCTGCTGTGAGCGCCAGGGGGTTTAGAATCAACTCGCGCGCAGCCGGGGATCGCGCCGCTAGGGCGCCTGTCCGCGTTGTCTTCTGGCCGGAGAAGCTGTCTTGCCCGAGCGCCGTGCCCGCCATGAAGGGGTCCAGGTCTTGATGAAGCCTGTCGCGCTGCTCTTGGCTAATGACGTCTTCAATGATGATAGCGCCGTCGCTATCAAGCGCTTGGACAACATCTTCAGCCGTTACGGCGTGACTGTTAAAACGACGAATCTCCATACTCTCCTCCGTTGCTAAACCCTCAGCACCGCCCGCCAAGTCTTTCATGGCCGCCCTTGCAGAACGCCCAAATTGCGCTCCTCCGAAGTATGCGCATCGCGAGCCGCAGAGCGGCCAATCCGTCTCTCCAGCGCAGCGCGCACAACGCGTTGGCGACGCTCCGTGATCGGATAGACGAGGATAAAGGGGACTGCGATTACCGCGAAGACGGCAGGCAGCAAAACGTTGGCTACGATCAGAGCCATTTGCGGCCCAGGCTCGGCGGCAGTTGTCGTGCTGAAACCCATGGCTTCCATGAGCGGCAAGGCGATGCCAACGCCTGCCGCTTCTGAAAGCTTTTTGCCGATCCCCCAGATCGCGATGAAGATAGCGCTGCGCTGTACGCCCGACTTGAGCCAATCGAGATCGATAACATCTGCGGCCATTGATGCGCCTAGGATGAGGGGGCCAGCATAGGCGAACCCCGACCCAAGTTGGACCAATAGGAACCCCACGACGTCGCCTTTTGGCACGAGCAGGATCGCAAGCGAGGCGACCAGGCTCAAAACTGTGCTGACAGCGACGACATGGTGCTTTGCGAATCTGCGCGCGACCCAAATCCAGAAGAAGGAGCCGACCACCGCGGCCACAAAAAATGCGAAGATCATGAGGTCCGCGGCGTCACCCAAGCCCGCGCGATGCCTGTAGTAGTGCACAACTGTCGTCTGGTTCATTCCCGATGAGAGGCCGGCGAAAAACGTTGCGGCAAGCAACAGCAAGAACGGTTTGTTCGCCCATAGATCCCGCAAGAGCCCTCCAGTCCAAGGCAAATCATCTGTCTTCTTTGCTTGGACGGGAACAAACCTAAACAGCAAAAATGCAAATATGGGAAGAAGAATGATGGTGGCCCACCCCAAGGCGGCGACATCAGCAGCGATGGCCGCTGTTTCTATGGCGTCCCTGTCCCCCGTCGCGAGGATGGATTGCGGTCGAACGAGCAGCGGAAAAGTCACCGCAACCAATAGTCCGATCACAGAGAACAACTCGCGTGCCCCGGCTATCCGCGAGCGTTCGTGATAATCGGGGGAAAGCTCAGCCCCCCATGCACCATAAGGCACGGTAATCAGCGCCCAACCCAGATAAAGCACTGAGAGCCATAGAAAGAGGCTTAACCCATCTGCGTTCGGCCCGGGCATGAAGACTTGCCAGACGCCAATCGACATGATCGGAATGCCCGCTGCAATCCAAGGGATGCGTCTTCCAAACGGACTTTTGGTAGCATCACTCAGTCGTCCGACTAGCGGATCGACAATTATGTCCAGCAAGCGTGTTGCCATGATCGCAAGGCCCACTGCCGCGAACCCCAAACCGACATGATCGGTGTAAAGCGGTGCCACATAGATTGCGACAGGCAGGCCTGCCGCAGCAAGCGGGATTGTGATCCCGCCATAAGCGGCCAGTCGCCAGTTGGAAAGTGGCTTGATTGGGGTGGTATTGCTCATCGGCGTCTAAAACCGCGCGCCGAGGACAAGGTTCACACGACGACTGGGAACCAGAAAGAGGTTCGTCGCCAGTCCTGAGGTCGCATCGGTAACATACATGCCTGTGACAGCATCTTCATCAGAAAGGTTTGAGCCTTCAAGACGCAAGAACCATCCCCGGTCCGCGGCCTCGATCTGAGCATGAGCGTTCAGGACGCCCCAGGACTCGATGCGATCAATCGGATCGCGGTTGTAAATCCGTCCCCAGAAGTCCGATCGCCAAGCATAGTCCGCGCGCGCTTGGAAGCGGAGGGTGGCCGTGAGATCAGTCTCGTACTGAACGCCGAACCGCAAGGTCCAGTCAGGAGAGTTCGAAAGCTCATTGCCTTTGAGCGACACCGGAACGCCGGAGGGCAGGCCTAAGATGGCGCAATTGCCGAAAGGTCGACCGCGCAAAACAGTTGCGAGTTGGGTTAAAGTCGCAACGCAATTTGCGCCGGTGTCAGTGTCCTTGACCGCGATGAGCCCCGCCTGCCCGCCGGTGGGGTCGCGCGGATCGATGCTGCTGGCTTCTCCGATTTCGGTTGAAAGATGTGACGCTGTTAGGTCGAGCGACCAGTTTTGCCCAAGGCGGGCTGCGATCTCGAGCTCAGCCCCCCAAATGGACGCATCAATGTTTTCGTTCACCGAGGTGCGGTTCACGATCTTAGAAACCTGAAAACCTTCATAGTCATAATAGAAGGCCGCCGCATTCGCGGTCACGGAGCGGAAAAGTCTACTTTTTAGGCCAATCTCATAAGCGTTGACATACTCCGGCGCGAACGTCGGCGGGGATTGCACCGCACCTTGCGGATTAAACCCGCCTCCCTTGTAGCCACGCGCATAGCTCGCATAGACCAAGGCGTCATCAGCAAACCCGACCTCAGGGCGCCAATCTAACACAAGTTGGCCGCGAGCGCGTCTTTCCGCAGACTGTTCGTATCAAATGGCTGGGGCAGACTGAACAAAAGACTGCGGTTCTTCTGCTGCTTCTCATCGCGCGTGAGACGCAAACCGCCGGTCAGCCGCAGTGAATCTGAGACATCAAAATAGCCCTCACCAAAAACAGCATAGGACTGCAAGTCCGCCACTGGCGTTTCGAGTCTGAAAAAGGGTGGTGCCGCTCCAAGCAGAAGGCCGACAGCATCAAGGGAGGAGGCAATCTGATAAAAGTCCTCTTTCCGATCATAGTCGAGCGCAAAAGCGCCAACGAGGAAGTTCATCGGCCCTTTAAATGACGAGGCCAGCCGCACTTCTTGAAGCCACTGCCGCCCCTTGCCGCTTGCTGTTTCATAAGACCACGGTCGGTCAAAACTGCCTATCGTGCGCCCTGCAAGAGAGCCTAGGTTCTCAGGATCGGGTGCACTGGTGGGTACAACGCCGCCAGGGAAGATAGGGCGGAAGCGTCCCACCGCCACGGCGAAATCGGTATCGTTAACATAAGAACCGTCTTGGGTAGAGAAGGCCGTGATGCTGTTGAAGGTCAAGGCACCAAATCTGCGCTCGATTTCAAGGGTGGCGACCAATTCCTTGGCACGTGTCTGCGGATCGAAATCGAGGGCCACTTTGCGCAGGTCTGTCGGGTTAATCGATCCAACAAATGGATCGAAGCCAGGCGCTATGAGCCGCACACTCGTGGCAACGAGCCCGGCGAGCGTGGCCATGTAGTTTGGCAGTTGCGCGTCGAGCCCCGTTGGAAGACAGCCCAGGCTCCCAATCGGATCGCGACGACAGAGCCGCTTCTCCGCTTGCATGCCATCGCCGCTTGCGCGCAGGTAGGTCGCGCTGAAGTCGACCTTGGTGTCGCTGTCTGGCAGCCATCGCACTGACAGTCGGCCAGACACCACATCATTCCCATTGATGCGTGTTCCTGTGGTGATGTTGCGCACATCGCCATCGTAGTTTTCGGCAACCCCAGCAATTCTTACGAATAGCCGGTCGTTGATCGGGATGTTCAGCATTGCTTCAGCACCGCGCGTATCGAAGCTCCCCACGCTGACTTCAAAGGTGCCTTCAAACACATCGATGGGTCGATGCGTGCGCAGATTGACAGCGCCGCCCGTGGCGTTACGGCCAAACAGCGTACCTTGCGGCCCTCGCAGCACTTCAACGCCCTCGACATCATAATAGAGGCCCGCATTGCCGCCGCCTTGCAGGAACGCACCGTTGTAATGTAGCGCAACGCCTGTATCCGCGCCGTCTCCCAGAACGCTGGCTCCAATGCCGCGGATCGTGTAGTTCACGCCACCAAAATTGGTGGCGGTGTAGGAAAAGTTCGGCACGACATACTGCAGGTCGGCTGCGTTATCGACCTGCAGCGCCTCTAGACTGTCGTTATTGAAGGCCGTAACCGCAAGTGGCACGTCCTGAAGGGGCTGTGCGCGCCGCTGCGCCGTGACGATAATCTGTTCGGGGGCCTTCTCAGCTTGTGTAGACTGAGCCAAAGCTGGCTGAGAAGTAAGAAAGCTCGCAACGACTACCACAACTTTTGGTAATGTATTCACATAGTCTCTGGCCATCATAACACCCTCCCTTGAACGCATTTTGTTGTCGGCCGCCTCGCGTTCATTCGGCGCCGCTAGTTAAGTCGAACGGGACGTCAAGTTTTTGTGCTTGGGCAACGTTAAACGGCTGGTGCGCAGCTTTCGCAGCCGCGTGAGCAAGGCGCTGGTTGATCCAGGACAGCGCATCACGTGGCACCTCTGCTGCGAGCGTTTCAATTTCTTGATACTGTTTGAGGGCTGCTGCGCGATCGCCTGAAAGGTCGTAAGCGTAGCCAAGCAAGAGCAAGCGCTCTGCCTCCTCGTTGCGCCCCTGCGCTAGGGTTGAAACCCGGATTAGCTCGCTGATCGCCTGCGCGCTCTGCTGACGCCGCAGATACAGCCGAGCAGCGATTCGCGCGTAGGTCGGTTCCTCCGGATCAAGGCTGGCGGCGGCCTTGACTTGCGCGAGTGCGCTATCTTCCTGGCCCAAGCGGAAACAGGCCCGGCCGAAAAGATAGGTGCGAAATGCCGACAAGCCTCCAACACTAGCCGGCATACTGGTATCAATTGTGTCGACAATCTGGGGGTCGCCACCTTTGAAGGCATCACCAAGGGAAAAGCCGATGAAGCGGCCAACGCTTGTAGGACTGGTCGCCTCGCCAACCCAAAACTCGGCTCGCCCTGTATCCGCGATAGCTGACGTTACGGTGGTTGCGTGTGCCACACTGTGTGCGGCGTGCCGTGTCGCCCCGCTGGCCGGGTCCCAGCAATCGGCGAGCATCGCTGCGATGTGGCGAGCCTCAGCGGGTTCCGCTTGGTTTCTGCCAAGATCGTTGATCCGCTGCAAGCGGGACATCGGATTGCGATGCGCGCCCCACGAGCGCAATAAGTCGCGCTCAGGGCCTTCGGAGAGCAGATTGCTCATTCCCAGCCAGTCATCTTGGGCCGGTCTTATGTCAACACCAGTCCCGTCGCACTCGGCCACAAAGGCCGCTCCGGAGCGGTCGGTGACAACAAATGCGAACGAGCCAAGACAAGCCCGCCGCTTCAGGATTTCGAGTGCCTCCTTTGCACTTCCAGCGCCACTAGCGACCTCACGCTCCAAGGAGGTGAAGCCCGGCCCAGACCGCCGCGTGCGACTTGAGAACAGAAAATGCCCGCCAATGGTGACGCCGGAGTCATTGATCGATAAGTTACCCTTAAGCATACCCGCACTGGTGGCACACGCGAACGCCTTGCCTTCGTCCGGCAGAGCTATATGGACGAGTGGAAAGCGATCCCAAAGCCCACCGCCATCATAGTCCTGATTCTTGCCGTGGAGGCTGCCGCCGGCTTTAGTACGCGCGCCAGTAAGGACTGCCGCGGTGCAGGCTCCATTCGCCACCGCCTCCCCTTTCCCGGCTCCAAAGGATGCGAGGACCTGTAACGCTTCAGATAAGAAGCTCGCGCGGAACAGGGTCTCGTAAGCGAGACCCGAGCCTTCCGCCATGCCACGCAGCTCTTCCACGAGGCTTCGCGATACGTCCGCTTCGATTGACTGGAAGACCTGCTCAGTCAACTTGTGTAAAGCCTCCCGAGCAGCAACATGAGCATCGCGCATCTGCGGTAGATCGAACGCGCGTAGCGCAAGCAGGGGGGCAACGCCTTGATTGATTTCTTGGCGCAGCAGAACACCATGCTGGCGGCCCCGTTCAAACGCGGACCCCCGCGTCTTCAGAACATAGAGCCGCCCAGCTCGCCACAGGCTTCCGCCATGCGCATGAGCGACGAATGTGAGCGCCGGGTCAGCAGGGTGGGTGCCGGGTTCACGCATCGAGTTGGGCGACATCAATTGCCACCAACGCCTCGCCGCTCGAGAAGTGACCTGCGCAACGCGGCGCCAGAAGGTCAAAGAACGCAACTGGGTTTATCAGCTCTTCGGGAGAAAAGACGCCAACGCGCTCGCCGAATCCTTGCTGGAAAAGCGGCACTGCAAGCGACAGTGGTACGCTTGTCGCACCAGCCATTCCGCCAGGCGGCAACGATAGAACGTGCGCCGCTGCGACGGTCGGCTTGCCGCGAAGGTTCCCACGCGCCCAGCCAAAAAGTCCCGGCGCGTGCGCCGCCAACGGTTTGGGTGATTTTCCCGTCTCTGTCTTTTTGGCAAAATCCTTAGCGATTTCGTCTGCGGCCTGATGAATTGTCAGCACACCGGTATCTACAAGCCCAGCAAGGACCTGAAGTCCTAGGAAACCGTCCTCGCCGCCCACCATCACATTGGTGCAAGCCATTAGGCCTGGCAACACCCGCGGCAGCGTTACCGCTTCTGGGTGCCCGACGGACCAGACAGGAAGACGGCCATAGCCCGGATAAAAGATGTCGCTCCGGACGAGGGGCTTGACTTGCTGATAGCCGCCCTCCTTCAGGACGCGGATTGTGCCCGTCATCTGCTGGACCCAATGGACTAAAGCCGCACTAGCGCCTTGCACCTTTGGGTGCGAGCTTACCACAGCGGAGATGTCTTCCCCCGATCCATCAATGGACCAGCCCGTGATGACCTCTTCGACGCTATCGAGCATACTAGCCGCTTTCATGGCCAGCATATTCGAAACGCCGGGACTTGCACCAAGTCCTACAAGAGCTACGACGCCTTTTTCTTCTGCGCGATGTGAAAGAGCGAGCATATCGAGTGTGGGTTCCCAATCGTCGCAGATGTCGGCGTAATTTCGACCTGCCTCGATCACCTGTTCGAGCACGGGAAGTCCTAAAACATAAAAGGGACCCACACAGTTCAGGACTAGATCATGCGCAATAATCGTTTCGCGCATCAAGGCGCGGTCGTTGATGTCCAGCGCCATTCCTTTGGCTTTGGACCCAAAGCGCTGCGCGACGGCCGTTGCGGCAACGCCATCAAGATCAGTGACCGTCACGTGTTCCACGAACGGATAGGATGCAGTCTGTTCAACTGCCACCCGTCCCATCCCACCTGCGCCGCCCAATACCAAAACTTTCATGCCCTCGCTGCCTTCCTTAAGTCTGGACCTTCTCTTTCCGTTATCGATAAGATAACAACAACTGTCATGATGTCAATTGGCATAACATTAGTTGTGCTCTGCCTTGAATTGGGGTATCGCTCCACAATGACAAAACAAAACGAGATGAACGTGCTTTCAGCGGACGATCGTCGCGAAAGAGTAGCGCAGGCAACTTGGGCCGTAATCAGCCGCGAGGGCCTCGATCGGGCGTCGCTGCGCGCGATCGCGCAAGAACTGGGCAGCACAACGGGCGTCTTAACGCATTATTTCCGCGACAAAGAGGCCCTGCTTGACTTCGCGTTCGCCTCAATTGTTGAGAAGCTGCAGTTCGGCGCAGGCAGCAGCGCAACTCCGGCAGACTTAGCAAGCGTCTCTGAGCTTCTGGGTGCCTATTTGCCACTCACCGCCGATACGCGCGTCTGGTGGCGGGTATGGCTTTCCTTCACTGTGGCCGCACTTGCCCACAAGAAACGGGGCGAAAACCACGCCAAACTCTACAAAGAACTGAGTCGCTTCTGGACGGAGGTATTGTCTGATTTATCGCAGAAAGGTGCGCTCAGACCAAATCTTGATATGGCTTTGGAAGCTGAAACGCTGTTGGCCCTGATTGATGGTATCGGCATCCATGCCCTGATTACGCCAAGGTCCATGACGGCGAAGCGGCAACTTCAGATCGTTGAGTGCCACTTCGCCAAACTCGCTGCCGCTGCGGGTTGAAACGCCTCACCCTTTTTTCTGCAAGGCACCGTCGATCCGCATAGCCAGGCCCATGTCGCCTATGACCTTCAGCCGCCCAGACATAAATGCCTGCGTGCTATCAAGCTTACCATCATTCATCAGTTCGAAGTCTTCCAGACTTTGCTGTAACGTGCAGGCGGCTGGCTTATCAATATTTGTAACTTCATTTGGAATGACAGTCGCATCAATCACAACAACGCCGTCCGTACCGAAATCGAATTTCACGACCGCCCCAAGCCCGCAGTCCTCGCCAACCGCTGCCTGCATGCCTTCAGTTACCAACCTTAATCCTTCTGCACTTTCCATTTGATGTCCTCCTGACGCTCCGCGGTGCGAGCGAATTTCAACCGCTTGTGTAGATGTAAATCATAACAGTTGTCATGTCCATCTTGGTACGATAAGAGGTCGAAGCGCTCCGTAACGAGCTTCCCGTTACAGCTGCGCCGATATGGCTTGATGGAGAGATGATGATGCAAAAGTATGTGGATGTTCTGATTATCGGCGCGGGAATCTCCGGAATTGGATCGGCGGTCCATCTTCAAAACCAGTGCCCGGACAAGTCATTTGCGGTGATCGAGGCCCATGAGAGCTTCGGTGGCACATGGCTCATCCATAACTATCCAGGCATTCGCTCTGACAGCGATCTTTTCACTTTTGGCTATCGTTTCAAGCCTTGGATCGGCCCACCAATCGCGACTGGCCAGGAAATCATGCAATACCTCAAAGAAGTGATTGAGGAGCAAAACCTCGACAAACATATTCGATACCAGCGCAAGGTCACCCAGGCTTCTTACAACTCGAGTGACGCCATCTGGACAGTAACAGTCAAAAATGGGGCGACTGGGGAGACCGAAATCCTTACCACGCGCTTCCTATGGATGTGTCAAGGCTACTATCGCCATGATAAAGGCTATCGACCGAACTGGCCGGGCCTTGAAGAGTACACTGGAGAGCTCGTGCACCCGCAGGACTGGCCAAGCGATCTTGACCTAAAAGGCAAGCGCGTCATCGTCATCGGTTCAGGCGCGACAGCGGCAACGCTGGTGCCAAATATCGCCTCCAAGTGTGAACACCTTACGATGCTGCAGCGGTCGCCAACCTATTTCTATATCGACGCAAACCGCAACGAGCTTGCAGATACCCTGCGCTCGCTCGACATAGATCCGGCTTGGATTCACGAGATCGTCCGCCGGAAAATCCTTCACGACCAAAAAATCGTGACGCAGCTTGCTCTCGCCTTTCCTGAGGAAGCCAAAGCGGAGCTTCTAAAAGGCGTGCGCGATCAGGTAGGGCCAGACTACGACATTGCAACTCACTTCACGCCGCGCTACCGCCCTTGGGAGCAGCGCATAGCCTTTATTCCGAACGGGGATTTGTTCAAGGCCGTAAAGTCCGGCAAAGTCGAGATAGTCACCGATAAAATCGAGCGATTCACGCCAGAAGGAATCAGACTGGAATCGGGCCCTCTCCTAGAGGCGGAGGTCGTCATCACTGCCACCGGCTTCAATTTATGTGTACTTGGAGACATTGCCTTTACGGTTGATGGTGTGCCTCTTGATGCTTCAAGCAAAGTAACCTGGCGCGGTTTGATGGTAACAGGACTGCCGAACCTCGTCTGGACCTTCGGCTATTTCCGCGCAAGCTGGACGTTGCGTGTTGATCTGATCGGCGATTTCGTTTGTCGGCTCTTGAAGCATATGGACGCCCATGGCTGGCGCTCGGTAGACCCGGTCCTTCCAGCTGATGTCACCCTCTCTCAACTGGAACCTTGGAGTAAAGGGTCGAACTTCGCCCCCGGGTACATGAAGCGCGGCGCAGGTCTTTTGCCCAAGCGAGGCACCGCTCCTGAATGGACACACACTCAGGATTACTGGTACGAAAAAGATGAGCTTCCCAAGCTCGACTTCGATTCGTCTTCGCTTCGGTTTGAGTAACGTGCAAATTGTGTCCCGAGTTAACCGCCGAACCGCGCCTGATGTAAATAGCGGTTGCAAAGTGTAGCACTGATTGGTGATTTTGGTCGCTATGATGGCGGGGCAAAAGTGTACCGGTCCTAGGCCATGTGGACGAATTTAATCAAGCATAGGCCTGCGGCGATACTAACGATGGATCGGTAGTTGCATTCGGTTTTCTCGCAGCGCAGGGCAACGCGCTTGAAGCGTTTGAGCTTACCAAAGCCTTGTTCGATGCGGGCACGTGACTTGTAGAGCGTCTTGGCGAAGGACTTTGGTTGGTTCTTTTCGTTTGACTTGTATGGGATGATGGGGACGATCCCACGGGTTCGGGCGGCGTCGCGATTGGCCTTGCAGGAATAGCCTTTGTCACCGATGGCCGCGCGAGGCTTGATATCAGGTCCGATGTCGAGAAGCACGGCGAAATGAGGGCAATCTGAGACTTCGCCACCTGTGAAGGCAAAGCCGATCAAGTTTCCACATTTGTCTGATTTTGCGTGTATTTTGGTGTTAAATTCACCCTTGGATCGACCAATCGCTTGGCCTTTTTGCCCCCTTTTGCGCCCGCTGCCGAGACATGGGCGCGAACAATGGTGGAATCAAACATCTGGACCAAATGGGCAGAGGAACTCATCGAAGCCAATGTATCAAACATGGCCTCAAACACGCCTGATTTGCTCAAGAGATTGAAGCGCTTCCACACACTATTCCAGTGACCATATCGCTCAGGCAAAGCCCGCCAGCGCACATTCTCAACAGCGAAGAAATGAAGTGCTTCAAAAAACAAGCGGTCATCGCTATCGTTGCGCCCACGTCTTGGCAGGCAAGCCCGAAAAACCTAGATCGTATGCTCCCAATCCTTCTCGCTCATCCGTGTCGACATAGGCTCCAACCTCCAAATCAGTTGGAATCACATGAATCACATAAGATACACCGTTTGAATCCTCTAAATGCTACTTGTTGTAAATTCGTCCATACGGCCTAGTGTGATATAATTGTCTACCCGACATAGGAATCGCCCTCTAAACGACTACATCGGGTGCTTTGAACATATAGGTTAGGCGTTGCTTCCATGTCGTGAGGGTCACAAACTTTTTCACAAAGCGAATTGCTTCGGCACAATGAACCATCACAGGATTGACGCTGTCGATTTGATGCACAAGACCATAGCTGACCGGGTCGCCTTCTGGCTCATAAGTGCCAAACAGATGATCCCAAATCATAAAGATGCCGCCATAATTCTTGTCCAAATATTGCTCTTGAGTGGCGTGATGGACACGGTGGTTTGACGGCGAATTGAAGATCAAGTCGAACCAGCCCAGCTTACCAATCGTCTCGGTGTGGATCCATTGCTGGTAAGCCAACACGACGCCAAAAGCTGCGGCAACCAAGAAAGGGTTAAAGCCTAAAAGCACGATGGGTAGATAATACCAAGGCGAAATAAACCCGTCGACGAATGAAATTCGCAAAGCTGTGGTTTGGTTATAGAGCGGTGAGGAATGATGCACCGAATGGGATACTGCCCATAATAGACGAACGCGGTGCCCCAACCGGTGATCCCAATAATACATGAAGTCAGCCAGTATGATTGCCGCTAGGATTGTCCAAATGTTAATCGGCAACTGAGCGATGGCAAAGTTGGATGCGCTTGAAAACAACCATACGACAAAAGCTGTGACCATGCCCGTTGTGGCAATCACAGGGATAATCGGGCTGAGATTCGCCAAAACTTCCAACCACGTGCGTTTGCCCAGCGCTTTGGCTTTATGCAAACGCCAAAACTCAAGCGGCAACAACAAAAGTGGCAAAATGCCAGCTAGGCCCGCAAGATCGTCAATCATTTTCAATTGGGTATCCATCGTGTTCTCTTTCGCTTGTTAGCTGTTTAGGCATCTTTGTGCCCTGTTTGCATTCTGTGACTCAATACTAGACTGATTAGTCGATCTATGTCAAGGTGGTAGATGTAATTGCACCGTGATAGGAACACACCATGCGAAAAATCGACCCTGCCAAACAACAGGCTAAGCGCCAACAAATCGTGGAAGCCGCTATTGTGTGTTTCGCTAAACGCGGTTTCCACTCCACATCGACCGCACAGATTTGCGCCCAAGCGGGCATGAGTCCCGGAAACTTGTTCCACTATTTTCCAACCAAAGATTCGATCATTCATGCGATTGCAGAGTTAGATCGACATGAAACGACACTTGCGTTGGCCCAAATTGCAGATGCACCAAACGTGATTACGGGCTTGCAGGCGCTCGCCAAGCACGTGTTGCTGGCGGCGTCCGATCCATCCTACAGCGCATTGAGCATCGAGATCGCGGCAGAAGCCACGCGCAATGACGCCATTGGAAAGCTGTTTGCTGCCAACGATACGGTGGCACGCGCTGGTTTGGTCACATTGCTTGCCAAAGGCGTTGCACTTGGACAAGTCGATGCCAGCCTAGATTTATCCCAAACAGCTTCTTGGTTGATCGCTTTGCTGGAAGGCGGCGTTGGTCGCGCCGCACTTGACCTCAAGTTTGACATAACCGCCAATTACCAAACTCTCTGCATCATTATTGAGCGCTTCTTGCGTCCTGCATGAGGGCCGCCATCATCGGTTTGATAAATTCACTACCTAATCTGGATATCGAGCTTGCGTAGAAGACACTCAAGATGAACGCAACCAATGCCAGCTGCGATGCGGTCAGGTAGCTGAAAGTTTGGAAATTCATTTCATCCTAGTTGCAATGCGGATTTCCTAGCGACGACTCTCGGATCAATCTTTCTCGGAAATGGGAAGGATTTCTGCAAGCAAATGAACGGCAGCTTGTTGATTGTCGC
>NZ_JBIIYV010000117.1:0-5604 GCF_044346625.1 Aquidulcibacter sp.
GACGATTGGTGTTGAGTGCGGGCACTGGCGGGGGCAGCCCAGCAGCGGCTTCCTATGTCCGCGAGCGCCTAACCGCTACTTTCCCGGAGGCTTGGGCGGAGATGCTGGAAACCCTCACTGCTGAACGTCTAGTGCAAAAGCAGGCCGGGGCCAGCATGGCCGAGATGCGTCAAGCGGCGTTTGCCAAATTGGTGACAGCCTTTGGACCGCCTGACCTTACCGGACCCGTTTAAGGCAAAACCTCAAAGGCTTCGACAATCCCGCCGTTGGGGGATTGCACCCACGCCAACTTTACCCGCCCATAAGGCGCAAGCCGCGCGGGCCCCTCAGCTTGATTGACTTGAATATTCTTAGATTTCACGTTGCTGACCCAAGCATCCAGGTTTGCTACGGGCAGTCTGAGGGACACAATGCCGCGATTTTTAAAGCTGGCCCGCGGGGCGTGGTCAACGCCTTCAAGGCCAACAAATCGCATCAGCTCTACCCGGCCATCTTCACTCTGGCTCTCCCATAAAATCCCGGACCGACGTGGGATTTGGGTCGACAAATTGACAGGCAGCCCGAAATTGGTGGCGACCGGCTGTGCGTCTTCATAATTGCCGATGAACCAAGCGCCAAAGCCAAGGCCCTCTTGGAAAAAGGCACGTTCGGCCTCGAAATCCTTGACCATGGTCATGACATTGAACACCCGGCTAATGCCCTTGGTGGTCTCCCAGCCTTCAAGCTTTGGCACCAAACGCTCATAGATTGAAACATTGACGCCGTCTGGTCCTCGGATCACGACATTGCGAAGTTTCACGCCACCAAAGCTAAACTCTTGCGGGCTATTATAGGCCGTCCAACCCCGAGCGATCGCTCTATCATAGACCTTGGTGGCATCGCGCGATCGCGTCATCAGCGAGAACCAGCCGCCGGGGTCCCAGGCCTGGGCTGCTGGACGGATCGGTTCAGAGGCAATTCCCTTTAGGGTTACGAGCCGGATCCAGCCTTTGGCGTCGCCTTCATTGACCAACAGAACTTCGCTGCCCGTTACTTCGGGTGCCAAGTTCCATGATTTCAAGATCATAGGGTCCACTCGGCCGCGAGACTCCACTTTCCAACCGGCATCTTCGGTAAAAAACGCCACCCAAGGCACAGGGTCGGCTACGTGAACGACGACTTCCTGCCACCCTTTGCCTATTTCAGGCTGAACAGGCTTGGCGGCAACATAAAGAGGGGCGACCAGCAAGGTCGCAAACGACAACAGGGCAAAGAGAAGCGTACGCATCCTATTAGTGTAACGAGGCTTTTTGCGTTGTCGAGCGGGGATTTTGCCGCGCAGCGTTCGGGCTCTTAGAGCGGGCGGTTGATCAACAAAGTGGCCCGCGCCAAGGCGACAAAGTGGGAAACCCCTTTTGGTGCGGCCAGATAAACGTCTTCCCATTCTGGGTGGAATTTGTTCTTAAACCGCCGCACGCCTTGGAAATTATACAGTTTTTCGCCATGCTCATACATCAGCTTGGCCAGATTTGTGACAAAGGGGGAACGGCTGCAGGGCTCCACGCCGGCTAGCGGGGAAGTGTTCAGATCAAAGGCTTGGTAATTTTGTGCCTTCGCCCACAAGAACAGCTCCGCAAACAAATAATCCATCACACCATTTGGCGCGTCTTCGCCATAGCGCATCAAATCGATCCCAATGCGGGATCTGTCGGCGGTAGGCCATAGGCAGGCAAAAGCAGCAATATGGCCATCTGCCGCGCGGACAGTCGCCAGCGGCAGGCGGTCTACATAATGCACATCAAACCGTCCGAGACAGAAGCCCTTTTCGCCTCCGGTTTGATGCGCCAGCCATTGGTCAGAGATCGTCTGCAGGCGGGACAAATTGGCCCGCACAGCACCAGGTCCTTCAATGCGGACGCTAAACTGGTTCTTGATATGACGATTGCGATGGGTGCGAATGACTTGGCGTTGTTTGCCGTCCAGGGAGAAAGTTGAAAGATCTAAAATGGCACGCTCGCCCGTTTTGACCTTTTGTAAATCCAGTGCCTCTGCAATCGGTTCAAAGCTGGGCCCTACGCCATAAAAAGCGGGCTTTGCGCCACAGTTTTGGGCCATAGCGACAAAGCGTTGTGCCAAGCTTATCGCTTCTTCCGCTTGACCTACCGGTGCACCAAAGGCCAGCCAGGTGCGGCCCTTCGGCGCATAGCTCAAGAAGCTGCGGCCTGACGGCGAAAACAACAGGCGCTTGTCACCGAGCAAAGCTGCATTGGATTGAGGATCACAATGGGTCGCGCGCGACAGGATCAGATCAGCGCGCGCCAAATCGCCCTCATGCAGCTCCAACTTGGGTCTGTTCAACCTTAATCGGCGCGTAAGCAGTCTTGGCGTGGCAAGTTCAGCTGTCATACTCATCCTAGTAGGTGTGGCAGAATGTGATTAATTAAAGACTGACGCGAAACCCGAAAGACGCATCTGGCGTAAACAATCTTTAGACCTATATCTAGGAAAGCTCCGGAGCATCTTACTATGCTATTTTCCAAACAGAAGAAATTACAAATCCCAGCGGCTCACGAAGCTTTGAAGGGTCGGTCCACACCAGTAAATGTGCCTGCCCGTCACTTTGTCAACGGTCGCCCTCTGAAGGGGCCTTGGCCGGATAATCTAAAAACCATCACTTTTGGATTGGGTTGCTTCTGGGGTGCCGAGCGTAAGTTTTGGCAAACGCCGGGCGTTTACACCTCTGCAGTTGGCTATAGCGCTGGCCTCACGCCTAATCCGACCTATGAGGAAGTCTGCAGTGGCATGACCGGCCATAATGAGGTTGTTCTGGTGGTCTATGACCCGGGCGAGATTACCTTGGAGGGCTTGTTGAAGGTCTTTTTCGAAAATCATGATCCGACGCAGGGCATGCGCCAAGGTGGCGATATTGGGACCCAGTATCGTTCTGGAATTTACGTGAGCGATGCACAGGAGTTGCAGGTTGCCGAACAAGCGCGCGCCCAGTATGCAACCGCCTTGGCTAAATCGGGCTATGGGCCGATTACAACCGAAGTGATGCTGGCACCGGAATTCTATTATGCTGAAGACTATCACCAACAGTATCTGGCCAAGAACCCCGGCGGTTATTGCGGGATTGGCGGTACAGGTGTGGCTTGTTCAATCGGTACGGGTATCAGCGCCTAAGAGGAAAGACGCGCTGTGACCGATACAGACGTCATTATAGTCGGCGCTGGTGCAGTCGGTCTGGCCGTTGGTCGCGCGTTAGCCAGCCGTGGACAAAGTGTTATCGTGCTCGAGAAGAATGGTCGCTTTGGCGAAGAAACCTCATCACGTAATTCTGAAGTTATTCATGCGGGCATGTATTATCCCACTGGGTCCTTGAAGGCCCGCCTCTGTGTCGCAGGCAAGCACGCCATGTATGCCTTTTGTGCGGAGCGGGGCATTTCGGCCCGCGCGCTTGGCAAGCTAATCGTTGCGCCATCAGCCTCAGATTTGCCCGCCTTGCAGGTCATAAATGATCGTGGCCACGCCAATGAGATCCCAGATCTTGAGATCATTGGCCCTGACCGGATCAAGCAGATGGAGCCAGAGATTGTTGCCGAGGCAGCCATTTGGTCGCCCTCGAGTGGTATTGTCGATAGCCATTCTTACATGCTGGCACTTTTAGGCGTGATCGAAGATCATGGCGGGGCACTCGCGCGCAATGCGCCTTTTCTGGGGGCTACACCGATTGCTGGCGGATTTCAGGTCCGGGTTGGGGGTGAAGAGCCGATGACCCTGACCACGCGCCAGCTCATTTTGTCTGCAGGTCTTTGGTCCACCCAAGCCGGACACGCCGTTGAAGGCCTTGACCCCGCTTTGGTGCCAGAAACCAAATTCGCCAAGGGCAATTACTTCACTTATGGGGGGAAAGCCCCGTTCACGCATTTGATTTATCCAATGCCGTCCGCTGGCGGCCTCGGCATCCATGTTACGCCCGATATGAGCGGTCATGCCCGTTTTGGCCCAGATGTTCAGCCGGTCGAAACCTTGGATTATCGGGTGGATGAGAGCCGAAAGGCGATCTTTGCAGAATCGATCCGCGCCTATTGGCCAGGTTTGGACGAAAGCCTGATGCAGGCGGACTATACGGGCATTCGGCCCAAAGTAGGCAATGCGCTCACCCAGTTTGAGGACTTCCGCATCCTCGATCAGTCCAGCCATGGCTTGGAGGGTTTGGTTTGTTTGTTCGGGATTGATTCCCCGGGCCTTACCTCCTCCTTCGCAATTGGTGAAGAGGTCGCCAGTCGTTTTGATTAGAGCATGCGACGCGGGAGAGCCAGCCTTGCCCTCCCGCTCACGTGAATGGATTAAAGGCCCAAAGCTTCTTTCACGGCTTGGTGCATGATCTGGCCGCCGCGGACATTGAGGCCCAAGGCAAAGCCTGGGTCTTCTGCTAGTGCTTGATCAACGCCTTTGTTGGCCAAGGCCAGCATGTAAGGTGCTGTGACACCATTGAGGGCATAGGTTGAGGTCAAAGGTGCCGCGCCTGGCATGTTGGCGACGCAATAATGCACCACCCCGTCGATCACATAGGTTGGATCTGCATGGGTTGTCGCGTGCGAGGTCTCAAAGCAACCGCCTTGGTCGATCGAAATGTCGACGAGGACAGAGCCATCCTTCATACGCGACAGCATATCTTTGGTGACAAGCTTTGGTGCCGAGGCACCGGGGATCAAGACTGCGCCAATCACGAGATCAGCTTCGATACAGGCCTCTTCGACCGCATCAGGGGTCGACATCAGGGTCGTTACCATGCCGCCAAACTGACGATCAATCGCGACCAAAGCGGCTTTCGAGCGATCAAAGACGGTGACATCGGCGCGCATACCATGGGCGATTTCGCAAGCATTCAGGCCAGCTACGCCACCGCCCAGGATGACGACTTTGGCGGGTGCCACGCCCGGTACGCCGCCCATCAATTTGCCCAGACCACCTTGTGGCTTCAACAGGCAATGTGCGCCCACCTGGGTCGCCATCCGCCCTGCGACTTCCGACATCGGGGCCAAAAGAGGCAGTCCGCCATCGCGGCCAACAACGGTTTCATAAGCAATAGCGGTACAGCCCGATGCCATCAGCGCCTTGGCTTGCTCTGGATCTGGGGCCAAGTGCAGATAGGTGAACAGGATGTGGTGCGGCTTTAAGCGTGCACACTCAATCGGCTGGGGTTCTTTTACTTTTACGATCATGGTCGCGGCGGCAAAGATTGCATCTGCGTCTGGGAGAATTGTCGCGCCAACTTTCTCATACGCCTCATTGGAAACCCCAATACCGGCGCCAGCGTTGGACTCGACGAAAACCTCATGTCCAGCAGCGACGAGCTGCGCCACGGTGCCCGGCGTTGCGCCGACGCGGTTTTCTTGAGGCTTGATTTCCTTAGGCACGCCAATTTTCATGTCTGTCTCCTGTGATGAGCGACCCTAACACGCTTTGTATGGCGGTTCCGCGCAAACTTGCCCAAGCTTTTGAGGTTTGTTAGTGGAAAGCACGAAGAAAAGGAGACTTTCCAATGGAAATCGCTACACTTGATGACAAGGACCGTGCTTTGCTTCGCTTGCTGCAGCGCGACGGCCGGGCCAGCATCGC
>NZ_JBIIYV010000118.1:0-5551 GCF_044346625.1 Aquidulcibacter sp.
TCGATCAAGCCCCCAAAGGCCCGGTCGGTGGTGTGCTGATTTTCACGAGACCTTGATGGCCAACAAGGAGTCCGTTGGGGCCTTCGCGATTGTGCCGACCAACGACTTGCCTGCGACAATTGCTTTCTGGGAACGTTTGGGGTTCGAAAGGGCAGGCGGAGACCATCACTACATCATCCTGACTGGCTGGGACTGCGAAGTGCATGTAACCCAAGCAGGCGAGGGGCCTTGGCGCGTACCTGTCGATCATAACCCCTTTGGCGTCTTCATCCGCACGCCGCATGTCGAGGCCATTGCGGCCCTTGTCGACGACTTGATCATCCGACCCGGCGGAATTCTGCGCCATCGCGACTGGGGTATGTATGAATTCGCTGTCGGTGCGCCCGATGGCCTACTCGTCCGCATTGGTTGGCCGTCGAGTTTGGTTGGGGCTAGGTAGTTTCGCAGGACCGTCCCTGTGCCAGAGCCACCAAAATTAAACCCTTGACGAAATTAGATCGAGGTCGTGAACTCCCTCAGAAATTGCGCATAAGCAACTTCATCACTTTTTCCCTCGGTAAGGGATAAAGCGGCTTGTGCAGACACATCCTCTGGGGCAAAAAATCGACAGCCATTAAGTTCCAGAAACAGGATCCCCAGAACAAATCCTGTGCGCTTGTTTCCATCAACGAAAGGATGGTTGCGGATGATGGCTGTTGTATAGAGTGCGGCCAGAAAAATGACGTCGACATTATCGGCATAGCTCGCATGTTGTTTTGGTCGCGATAGTGCAGACTGAAGCAGCCCTATATCCCGAAGGCCGCTAGCACCGCCATGTAGGGCCAACAGTCGGTCATGAATAATGAGGGTTTCGGCTTCTTCAAGCCAAACAAATGAGTTCATTGCGCCAAAACATGAAGGGTATTGTGATAGCGCTTCATGATATCCTCGGCGGCGGACATTTTTGCCTTAAAGGCCGGATCATGTGGTACAAGATGATAGGTGCCATCTGGTGCCTCCGTTAGATAAAGCGCTGCTCCATCAGTCGTATTGAGGCGCGCCAAAACCTCCTTTGGCAACACAACACCAAGGGAATTTCCAATTCGTCTGACTTTAAGCTCGACCATGCGTGCCTCCGTGTGTTGTTATTACAAAAGTAGCAACCATTCTCCAAAAGAGCAACTGCTTTACCATCTCCCCTTTGGGCCAAGGTCAACAATCTCAGCGATTCCCTTGACGGATTTATAAACTGACGTTGTAGTCTCCAACTATTGGAGAAATGACCATAGATGTTTTGGACCGTTACGCGATTTGAGGCCTGGTATCAGCTTCGCAATGTCTATTTGCTGGCTTGGGCATTTCTGTCACTTTCAGTGACTTCAGCCATCTTTCTCTATGAACCCATGCGCATTGATCCGGGCATGTCGCTAGTCTCGACCAGTGCGACCTATTTCTTGCCGATCTTTCTAGGGATAGTCGTCGGCCTAATGGTTCCGATGACCGCCATATTGGGAGGGGCGGTAGTACGCGACCTACAGCTGGGCAGCGGTGAGCTATTAAAGGCGACACTTCTTACACGCACCGGCTATGTTTTTGGTCGGTTCTTTGGTGCCTTGCTACCAATCGCTTTGATTTATCTGCTTCATGTTGTGTTGATTTGGCTAGTCTGTCAGTGGCCGGGCCTGCCTGCCAACAAATATCCAGACTTTGAGTTGGCGGCTTTGCTGCAACCCGCTGCGATCATGGCCACAACCTTGCTGTCCATGGCCTGCATTCTCTTCGCCGTCGGCACGTTGGCGCGTTCTGCGCTTGTTTCCTACATCATTATTGCCTTGCTGATTGGGGCTTGGGTTTTCACGCTTACAAAGGTTGAGTTTGGTGGCTATGAAGATATGCGTGTTGCTTTGGATTGGACGGGCTTCGCGTCTGTGCTCATAGCCAACGACATGCTTTCTATTCATGAACGTAATACAGAACTCCTCACCCTGCCGCCGGACTTCTACCGAAATCGCATTAATTGGCTCTGCATAGGTGGCATGAGCCTTTTGGTGGCTTGGCTCCTTCAAGGGACCCGTGGAGGCCTTTGGGGCAATCGCCGCATCGATGCCGCCGCCGGACCGATGCCGCCTGAAGATGGCCAGCTAAAGCGCTATCAACCCAAGTTGGACCTTGCTGCTCTGCGCACACAGATTTGGGCCAGGTTGACGCTAGACCTCAAGCGTATTGTGATCAGCCCCGCTTTTGGCCTGTTGATAGCAGGTGCCATCTATTTGTTTTGGATCATCGCCAACAACACAGGCAGTTTTGGTGACAGGGGGATCGAACCTGTGACCCGACTGCTCGTGAAAGAGCTCTATAATCCCTCGATGCTATTGGTTGCATTGACTGCATCCATCTTCGCGTCCGAATTGGTCTGGAGCGATACAGATCGGCGCATTCATGAGCTGATCGACGTAACCCCGACCACCACGTGGGTGTATGTCCTCCCGAAGCTCTTCGTAGTTTGCTTTGCGACCATGAGCTTTGTGCTGGTTGGATCAGCCGCTGGTATGGCGGCTCAGGCGGCCAAGGGCTATCCGTTGTTTGAAGTGGGGAAGATAGCGCTTTGGCTTTGGCTTCCAATGGCGCTTTCCGTTTTTCAGTTCAGTGCCGTGGCATTATTCTGCCATTGTGTGACGCCCAATAAGGTCTTGGGGTGGGTGCTTTATTTTGCTCTGGCGATGGGTGTCAGTCTCCTGTCGGACCTAACTGGGGTCGGCCACGTCCTCTTTGACTTCGGGTTCGTAGATTTGGCACCCTTGAGCGATTTCAATGGCCAAGCCCATTTTTGGAAGAACAACGCTTGGCTCCAACTTCACTGGACCCTGATTGCAGGTATATTTTTGTTCAGTGCCGTCTTGATGTGGCGGCGTGGCGTTGAGCAAAGACTAAAGCCAAGGCTAGCCGCACTTCCAATTGTACTCCGGTCCGCTAATGGGTATGCGCTGGCTGTCGTCTGTCTTGCGAGCTTAGCTTCCGGGAGCTGGATTTTTTATCACACAAATGTGGTCAATTCTTTTGCGACGGCTCACGAATTCAAAAAATGGGCGTCACAGATGGAACGTGATCTCGCTCCTTTGGAGGGATGGCCTGGCCCGACAATTGTTGCTCTCAAACTTGAAGTCGACATTCGCCCAAAGGAGGTGACGGCCACAGCGAGCGGCACCCTTACTCTCGAGAACCGCACCAATCGCCCACTGACCCAGTTCATTTTGAACCATGGCTCTATTTTTCTTGAGTCGGCCTCCATGCCGGGTGCAAATCTCAAAGAAGAGATCAAGGATTATGGTATTGCTGTCTGGACGTTTACCAAGCCGCTAAAGCCGGGTGAAAAACGGGACCTTACTTTCAAGAGCGCCATTGATGGGAATACGGTCGCGAGTGCGGACCTACCAACTGCAGTCGTCTCCAACGGAAGCTTCATCGAAAGTTCGAAACTGGTGCCAAGCGTCCGAATTGATCGCGGTTCCTGGCTAATCGATCCTAAGGAACGCAAGAAATACGACCTTCCTGAAAAGCGTCCGCTTTCGGATGCCATGATGGACGAAAACAATTATACACCGGGAAGCGCGTGGGTTGATGCAGATATCATTGTGTCGACCGATGTCGGCCAAATCCCAGTCGCGCCTGGCCTATTGGTGCGCGAGACCGTCAAAGACGACAGAGTGACGCGCCATTACCGTCCCCCCGTCAAGATCAATAACGCGTTTGCAGTCCAATCAGCCAATTATGTCGTGAAGCGCGAAAGGATTGAATTGGCGAATGGTCCGGTCGACTTAGAGATTTATCATCTGCCAAGCTTCACCCGCAATGTTGACGTCATCATGACCGCGATGAAAAGCTCCGTGCAAACCTTCTCAGAACTCTATGGGCCCTATCCGTTCGGCGTGCTTCGCATCATTCAAACGCCTTCTTATGGTTCTGTAGAAATCGCTGCACAAGCATATTCGGGGACTGTGCCATTTTATGAGGATGGTGGCTGGCTGCAAATAATTGAAAACAGGAAGCGGGTAGACGACGTAAGCCACATCACTGCCCACGAGGTTGCCCACATGTGGTGGGGGCATCAAGTCAGGCCCTCCGCGCGTCCAGGTGCGCGTGTCCTTACCGAGGGCCTGGCTGAAATGACGTCATGGATCGTGTTGAAAGACCTGTTCGTAAAGGATCCTACGTTTTCTTACTTCCGTGACGCTGAACGCGCCTATGCGACGGGGCGAGGCAAGGAAAAAACTGGTGAGCCGACCTTATCTGCCTTAGAGGGAGAGGACTATCTCGCCTATGGAAAGGCTCCAATTGTTCTCGACAGCCTTCGCACGGCTATGGGGCCCAAAGCATTTGATGCTGCCTTACGTTCATTCGTAGAGCGCTACGGCTTTGCCGACCGCCCTCATCCAAATGTACAAGACTTGATTGCTGCTCTCAAACAGGCTGCAAAGCCTGAACTTCATTCCGTTATTGATCAATCGTTCAACGAGCGCACGACTTGGAACAGTGAGATTAGCTACCTCGACATTGCCAAGCCGACCAAAACTCGTGCCCCAGTTCGGTTGACGGCGCGAGCATGGATAGAAACTCTCGATAAATTGGGAAAACCTGTTCGAAGCACAGGCATAAAAGGCGCGCCCTTTAGGTTCTTCGAAAGCATTCGTTGTTCGGAAGATGAGTTAAAAAGTACCGCCGAATTAAACAATGTCACGGCCCCCGATATCTTGCGTGACAACTGCATTATGACGGAGCAGATCGCTCAATACACCGCAGATCTCCAACCTTCACCACAGAACCTCCGGTTTGATATTCCCACGACAAGATGGGGGAGCAGTGTGCGGTTAGGCGATGCCGTGAGGTGGGGCGGTAAAGGAGCGGTCAACTCACAATCGCATGCCTCGTCGCTATACCCGCACGAAGATTTCCTCCCTTCCCAAAAACCAAAATAGGCAGGCCGAAACATGCTAACCATCACTGACCTGTCGCATATCTATCCCAATGGCGTGAAGGCCATTTCCAACCTAAACCTAACAATCCCAACAGGCATGTTTGGTCTTCTGGGACCCAATGGTGCGGGTAAGTCCACCTTGATGCGATCTATAGCAACCCTTCAAGCGCCGACGCAGGGGACGATCCAATTTGGGGATGTCGATGTCCTAAAGCAGCCCACTAGATTGCGAGCTCAACTCGGCTATTTGCCACAGGAGTTTGGGGTCTATCCGCGCGTTAGCGCGCTTCAACTCCTGGATCATTTTGCTCGATTGAAAGGCTTTTCCAAACCCCAAGAGCGCAAAGAGATGATCGAGGAGCTGCTAAACCAAGTCAATCTTTGGGCCGTGCGCAAGAAGGCCGTTGCCAGCTTTTCTGGAGGTATGCGGCAACGCTTTGGGATTGCTCAAGCCCTGCTTGGCAACCCTAAACTTCTCATCGTGGATGAACCGACCGCCGGCCTAGACCCCGAAGAGCGCGCTCGTTTCCTCAACTTATTGGCCAGCCTGAGTGATGAGGCGGTGATCATACTTTCAACGCATATTGTTGAAGATGTCTC
>NZ_JBIIYV010000014.1:0-56796 GCF_044346625.1 Aquidulcibacter sp.
TAGCACCGTGAAGAGCGGCTCCAAAAGGTCCCATTGCTGCGGATTGGTGTCTTGGGCTTCGTCGATCAGAATATGCGCAAGGCCTGTGTCGAGCTTATAGAGCACCCAGGCCGCTGCCCCCTCCCCTGCCCGCAACAAGGTTGAGGTCCGTACTAAGAGGTCATCAAAGTCCAGCGCACCGATGTCTCGTTTGGCCTTAGTCCAAGTTTTCTTGAAGGTATAAACGGCTTGGGTAAGGGCTATAGAGCGGTGGTAGGTTTGGGCGGCGCGTGTTTTCTCTAGCGCCGCCGTTAGGCCGCCGATCAGCGGGCCGTCCTCTTCAAATAAGCAGGTGATTGCATAATCTGTCTCAAATTTCTTGGTATAAAGGCGTTTACGTTTTTGTCCGGTATTCGTGAGTACGAGGTCTAACCAAGCAGTCCAAGCGTCCTCGAGATCTGCCACATTGGCTAAACGCATGAGCTTTTCCGCCACTTCGACGTCTGACTTCTTTCCCTGCGAAAGGGTTGCGGCGGCGGACTTAAGTTCTTTCGGGTCAAGTGCCTGCAAGGCTGCCACGCGATAAGAATCTTCGCTGCGGTTCGGATCGATGGCGAGGGTATAAGCCAGTGCTTGGGCCACCGCCTTAAAGTCGGGGTCGGCCGCAAGGTCTGGACCTGCTGCAGCCATAGCATCCAAAATCAGTTTCTGATGATCATCTTGGCTCGTGAGGCGCGCCACTTGTAGGAAGGCATCAGGGGCTTTGGCATAGGCTTCTTGAAAAACCCTGGCTTGCAAGGCTTTGGCTGCCGCGTCCTCCAGAACGGTAAAGCCCGGCGGTACCCCGGCTTCGAGCGGGAAGCGCTGGAGAATGGTTTGGCAGAAGCCGTGAATGGTCTGAATTTTTAGGCCGCCGGGCGTCTCCAGTGCTTTTGCAAACAGAGCGCGCGCATTAGCTAGGAAGCTGGCTTCAATCTCGCCCAAATCGGGGTCGAGTTTTTGCAGCGCGCTTGTTAGGTCCTGATCCGGCGAAATCGTCCAAGACCCCAAGAGTTCATAGAGTCTGGTTTGCATTTCTGCCGCGGCGGCCTTGGTATAGGTGACGGCCAGAATCTTGGCGGGATCAGAGCCGCGCAGCAACAGGCGGGCAATGCGGTCGATCAAGACCTTTGTTTTCCCGGCCCCTGCATTTGCACTGGCCCAGACAGAAAGTTCAGGCGTCGCGGCAATCGCTTGGTTTTGGCTGGTGCGTGTAACGATGTCGCGGGTCATTCGCTGTCCTCGGCATTGGCCCACTCGGCCCGTCGCGCCAGCCGGTCGATGGGGTCATCATAGGTCGCCTTCTTGATCAGGCTGACGCGCGGCTTGGGCAAATAGGCGCGCATTGGATCATGATAGAGGGTCGAGAGTTTTCTCAGCGTATTCTCAGCCCGTTCGACAAGCTCTTCGACACTGGTTTTGGCATGAACCGCCGGTTCGACTTTTGGGTTCCGACCGCCAACATGGATGTGGCGTAAATCATGGGGCAAACCGATGGCGGGGTCGTCAAAGCCACCCCTTGCTGCAATGAGCGCGATGATGGGTAATTGTGCGCCGAACATGGCATAGACTTCATTCGGGGAGGGGGGCTTACCGCTTTTGAAGTCGAGGATTTCGGTGCCTTCAGGTCCAACATCGACCCGGTCCGCCCGCGCGGTCACGGCAAAATCCCCTTGGAGTGTGTCGAGCGTGAGGGTCCCGGACTTTTCCACCATCGGGCACCAGCCTGCGCGCAGGCGTTCGATCTCGAGAGTGGCAGCAAAAGCAATCGTTGGCTCTAAGCGTGCCATCTCCACGGCAAGACTTGTAGCATCATAGCCAGCTTCGCACAGGGCTGTTTCAAACGCCTGATGAAGGGCTTTGCGCGCGTCTAAAGGTGGGTGATTGTACCAGTCAGCGATGACTTCAAAGCCTTTGTGGATCGCACTACCGCGCACACCAGCGCTGATCGGCCCACCTAGAGGGTCAAGGGCGCGTAGATTGAGGATTTTTTCAACATAGGTTCGATAGGGGTCCCGGATCCAAACCTCGACTTGCGTCGCGTGAAAGCTGCGCGGGCGGGCGTCCACAGGTGGTCGTGGGCTTGGAATGGCTCTGGTCGGTTCGAAGACGCGGTTAGGCGCGTGCGCCCGCAAGAGCGACTGCCAAGGCGAGCCCTCCGTCAGAACCCTAAGTGCGTTTGTTTGTCCTAAGGCCCCTGCTGCAAGGGTCTTCAACCGCCAGAGCCACCGGGAGGGAACAGCAGGCGCATCTTTTCGCCGGGCAGAGCGCGTCAAAACGACATTAGGCGCGGCGGCAAATTGGGCGAAGTCATGCGCAGATAGGCCGATCCGTGTGTCAGGGGAAGGCAGACCTAAATGCCGGCGCATAGGGCGAGACAAGAATGGGTCCGGCGCTGCAGGTTGTGGCCAGACGCCTTCATCAAGGCCTGCCAAGACCACTTTATTGAACTGTAGAAGCCGTGCTTCGAGGGGCCCCAAAATGGCGATGCGGGGATGCGTCCCCCGCGGGCGAACGACCAAGTCTACCATTAAGTGATCGAGGGTGCGGCCGATTGCTTGGGGCTGGATTGGCGGAAAGAGATGGCCATGTTCCATCAAAGCGGCAAGGAATCGCGCGGCGGATTCCCCGGCCTCCCCGCGCCAAACAATGTCGGCGCCTTTTTGGGTTGGTGTGGCGGCGAGCACTTCGGCTAACGCAGCGATACTCTGGGCGCACTCCGGCAAGGCTCCGCTGAGTGGTCCTGCTTGGGTAAGGTGCTGATCAAGTTTCTTGAGTAAGTTGATGCCATCGTGCTTCTGCACAGACTGGCCATCGGCCTTTATGGTGCGCCAGTAGTCGGGTTTGAGGGCTTCAAGTTGCCCAATCAATTGGGGAAGGGTTCTGGCCTTTCGTGGCCCCCGCAAGATGCCAATCTCGATAGCCGCTGCACAGGCAACAACATGATCGCGCGCATGACCAACTGACGTCAGAGGATGTCCGAGCAATGCGCACAAGACCACAGGGTCGCTAGGGTCTTGGCTCCACTGCATCACATGACGTAGGAAGCTGCCTACGCTGGTATCGCTGATCGGGCGACCAGATGAGACATCTACCTGAATGTCCCAGCGCTGCATTTTTGCGGCAACCCGGCGGGCGATCTCTGCGCTGGGTGTAACGAGGGCAACGGTTTGATCTGGCGTTTCAAGTGTTTCGCGCAACTCATGGGCGATCAAACTTGCTTCTTCTTCTTCGCTGGCCGCCTCAATTAGGGTTAAGCCTTCAAGGCCAGCGATGATATTTTCCTGTCCAAGTTCCTCGATCCGCGATGGCCAGTCAGCGGTCGATGCTTGCGGCGTCAAAGCTTCATTGATCACAAGGCGTCGCTGCGCCAGTCCAAACGGCTCTGCAACACCGGGCAAAACTTGGACGTCATGGCGCTCGATCCCGATGGCTTCAATGGCTTCCGACAGGGCACGCTGGGGATGTTGATCATCGTGCCGTGCGGCCATCCACGCGTCGCTTGAAATGTGCGTATCGAGACCTGGCAGGACGACCATGCCCTTTGGGAGGCGTGCGATCAGATGCATCAATTTGCGTGTTACCGGCATGGAGCCGGTGGAACCTGCCAGTACGATTGTCTGTTCAGGTGGGGCGGCGCGCCATTTATCCACCATCGCCTCGATATTGCGCCGCTGCTGCACGCCGGGATCAACTTTGTTAACGCTGGCCAGATAGGCAGGCCAAGCTTCGGTGACAATGGATAGGAAAGTGGTCGATTGTTCCCAATGTTTGGCTAACTCATGCTCGCTGACCATGGTCGACAATTTGGACCAATCAAACATGTCTGCACCGCTGGCCATCATCGCGGCGGAGTCCAGCAAATCCGCGAGTGCGTCGGCAGCAAGGAGGGCAGAGACCGGATCGTTTGACCAGTCAGACTCGAGGCCGCGTGCTTGGATGAGGCGGGCGAGAATCAGGCGCCGCGCGAGTGGGTCTATCGCTGGGGTCTGGTCTAAATCGTCGCCAAACTCACCAAGGCCTGCGTCGTCAGGGGCAAGGTCGCCCAAAGTGCGGATGCGCGGCAAAAGCGTAGCGGCCTGTGGGCTACAGTTTAAAAAGGCTTGAGCAAGCCCACGTGCCGCCCGGCGGGTTGGAAGCACAATGACAGCATCAGACAGCGCAAACGGGGTCTCATCGTGCGACAGGGCGTCGACTAAAGTACGAGCGAGTAGGTCAAGAAACGATACTGCTGGCGGAATGGTGAAGACCCGGGGCGTTGGCGTCTCGAATAAGTCGCACATTGTGGTCATTCCATCCTGAAATCGGTGCTCTGATTGATTTAATCTATCGTGCCCCTGCGACATCTACGGACGCAGCCCTGAGTTCGCTAATTGAGGCTTGCAAGTTTTGCTGAAAGGCGGTTCGCCAAGCTGACAGCGATTGGGCTTCTGCGGCAGCTTTACTATACAGAATTGCGCGGGAAGACGAGACTACGCCGCCTTCATGGCCGCTTGGTCCAGGTAAAAGTCCCGCAAGCGCATCCTTGGCCGCCCCGCCTTGTGCGCCATAGCCTGGCACCAGAAAGAGGGTTCCTGGAAGAATAGCGCGCAATCTTACAGCTTCTTCGGGCCAAGTGGCACCGCACACCACCATGAGCGATGAAAAGCCAGATTGTCCCATCAAGTCATCTTGGAGGCCGACAAGTTGTTCTCCGATCCGGACCCAAAGAGGGGCGCCAGAGCAATCGATATCTTGAAAGTCCTTCGCGCCGGGATTGGAGGTTCGGACAAGAACCGCGATACCTTTGTCATTTGTTCTCGCGGCATCGGCAAAGGGCTGGAGCGAGTCGAGGCCCAGATAGGGGTTGACCGTCAAGCAGTCGCAGGGGGTTGGGGCGTTTGCGCCGAGAAAGGCGCGCGCATAACCTTCCGCAGTGGATCCGATGTCGCCGCGTTTGGCATCGATCAGGACCAAAAGGTTTTTGTCTCGGGCGAAACGAGAAAGCTTTCCAGTCAGTGCGACGCCATCGGCGCCCCAAGGTTCAAACAAGCCAATTTGGGGCTTTACGATGGGCACTTGGCCGGCGAGTTCTTCGATGACAGCGCTAAAGAAGCGCTCGAGTGTTTCGAGCTCGCCCTTCGGGCCAAAAATTGACGGGATCAAGTCGGGGAAGGGGTCAAAGCCAACGCAGAGCGGGGTGGCGCGCAAGCGGGTTTGTTCGGTTAGGCGGTCGCCGAAAGTGGTCATGGAATTTGTTTAAGCGATCTCATCTGCTTTGCCCAGCGGGCAGAAGAGCCCTATAAGAGATTTTGTGGCAGCGACCCTTCATGGCGCAAGAGCCAATGTTTTCGCTCCATGCCGCCTCCGTAACCTGTCAGCGTGCCGTTCGCGCCAATGACGCGGTGACAGGGCACAATGAGTGCGATTGGATTGGCACCATTAGCAAGGCCCACCGCCCGCATCCCTTTTGGATTGCCGATCCGGGCGGCCAGCTGGCCATAACTAAGGGTCCGGCCAGCGGGGATGGTCTGTAGCGCTTGCCAAACTGTTCGCTGGAAGACTGTGCCGCCAAAGGCAATCGGCAGGGCATCGAGCGCATTGATCTCGCCTGCAAAATAGGCATGTATGGCCTGGTCATAGCGCTCTGGTGGCGTCTCTTCAGAGACTGAGAAGCTGGTCTTGGGATAGTGGCGCGCAAGTAGGCGATCCATACGAGCCTGATGGTCGACCCATTCAAGCAGGCGTACACGCTTTTCGTCATCCAATAACATCATCATTGGGCCGGTAGGGGTGTCAATGTGGCTGAGCGTGAGCTTCATGAGAGGGGTCCTATGACAAGGGAATAGCACTGGCTTTGGTCTGAAACATTGCTTTGGACTTGGCTAGCGGTTTTCGGACGCACTGATTGGCCGCCGCGTTTGTGTCTAGTCATGTCCGAATTCCGCTAGACCCTAAGCTGGTGTGGTGGCAAGAGGGGCCCATGACCCTCGATCAAGACGCCTGCTATGCGATTATTTCAGCGCGCGATAGCCGCTATGATGGCCGCTTCTTTACCGCCGTTAAAACGACGGGAATCTATTGTCGGCCAATCTGTCCCGCTCGGCTGCCGAAGCGTGAGAATGTCTTTTTTTATCCCTCGGCCGCTGTGGCGCAAGATGAGGGGTTTCGACCTTGTTTACGCTGCCGTCCCGAGACCGCGCCGGATACCCCAGCTTGGCGAGGTACATCAAGTTCGGTAGGGCGGGCTCTACGCTTGATTGAGGAAGGGGCGCTGGATAGCGGAAGTGTGGACCAAATGGCTGCCCGGCTTGGCTTAGGCGAGCGACAAGTGCGTCGGCTGTTTTTGAAGCATGTTGGGGCAAGCCCGGTCAGCGTTGCCCTAACCCGCCGCTTGTTACTCGCGAAACAATTGCTGCATGAAACGGATTTGAGTATCACCCAAATCGCCATGGCTTCGGGATTTGGTTCGATCCGTCGTTTCAATGAGTCGTTCCATCAGGTGTTTAAGACTGCGCCCTCTTTTTTGCTTCGTGAGATTGGCGTTGCAGGGCCTGGTATTCCTGCCGCAGATATTCACCTAAAGCTTCGTTACCGTCCACCTTATGACTGGGGCGCTATGGCAGAGTTTATGAGGGCGCGGCTCTATCCGGGGGTGGAGACTTTTGAAGCGGGCATTTATCGCCGGAGCCTCTGTTTAGACGGCCAGATTGGCTTGGTTGCTGCGGCGCAGGGTAAGGGCGATTGGCTGGATGTGCAGGTGAGGCTGCAGGATCTGACTCTGTTGCCCAAAGTGATAGCACGGTTTCGCGAAGCCTTTGATTTGGCTGCTGATCCCGATGTGATTGGTGCACATTTGGGTCAAGATCTAGCGCTGCAGGCTTTGGTTCTGCGCAGGCCAGGTTTGCGGGTCCCTGGCGCGTTCGACCCTTTTGAGATCGGTGTTCGGGCCATTCTTGGTCAGCAGATCACAGTCAGTGCTGCCATTAAGCTGGGTGCGAGTTTAGTATCTCAATTGGGGGCGGCTTTGCCCAATGAATGGGCGCAAGGATCGGGTGTGTCGCGCCTATTCCCATCGGCAGAATCCATTCTGGCATCATCGTTGGATTTTCTGGGCATGCCACAGGCGCGGGTGTGTTGTCTAAAGGCATATTGCGAGGCGTATCTCGCGGAAGAGGACTTCTTCGGCGGGGATACGCCGGTCGTAGTGGCGCGACTGCTGGGCGTTAAAGGGATCGGCCCATGGACCGCCAGCTATATTGCGCTACGCGCGCTGCGGGACCCAGATGCCTTTCCGGCTGAGGATGTCGCTTTGGCGCGAGGTTTGGTGCAGCCGGGAGGAGAGCGACCGACACGCGACGCGCTTGAGCAGCGGTCACAGGCGTGGCGACCGTGGCGCGCCTACGCGGCGCAGCACATTTGGACGGAGTTGGCGTCGGGTTGAGGGTTTAGCTTAAGCCGCCATGACCTTTTCCACTTCAGCGACCAGTTCTCGCAAATGGAAAGGTTTGGAAAGGACTTTCGCCTTTGAGGGGGCTTGGTTGGCAGGATTGAGTGCTACTGCTGCGAAGCCTGTGATGAAGACGATCTTCATGGCCGGGTCTACTTCGGCTGCCCGTCGCGCAAGTTCGACGCCGTCTACACCTGGCATCACGATGTCTGTCAGAAGCAAATCGAAGCCCATTGCGTTCAGGGCCTCAAGCGCCTGATCCCCATCTGGGAAATCTGCAACAATATGGCCTGCTTTATTAAGCGCAGCAGCAAGGAACGTCCGCAAGGAATCGTCATCTTCCGCTAAGAGAATTTTCGCCATTTTGGCCGTGCTCCGTTTGTTGTTAGGCGTGTTAATCGCTCAATATGGTGAAGGGGAGGTTGACAAGTCTTGTCCTGAAGCAATTTTTGCACAGGTTGCGGTATGTATTTTTTGGCGGTCGAGTTGCTTCGCGACCTTCTTTTATTTTCAACGCCCCGGGGCTAAAGGTTTGCTATGCAGGAATGTAGTACGGCGACAGAGTTTCGGCGGGTTGATCATGGCGGCGCGTCGGAGATGCGGCCGCCTGCTTATCGTTTGCTACGTCCATTGGCTGGTCGTTCTGGCGTGCTTGTTTGTTGCCCACATTCCGGCCGCTTCTATCCTGGTGACCTGTTGCACAGCTCAAAATTAGACAGGCTTGCGTTGAGGCGCTCGGAAGACGCATTTGTAGACGAACTTATGGCGGCTAGCCCGGTCCTAGGCGCATCTTTGCTGGTGGCGGATTTTGCCCGCGCCTATGTGGATTTAAATCGTAGTCCGGATGAACTTGATCCGGACCTTATTCACGATCTTCCATCCGGCGACCGGCGCGTGCCGTCGCCGCGGGTCTTGGCGGGGCTGGGCGTTATTCCCCGCACCGTTGGGGATGGCGTCGAGATTTATGCGAGTCGTTTGTCCTTTGCTGCCGCCCAGGCCCGATTGAATGAGGTTTATGTGCCGTGGCACGCTGCAATTGAGGGTTTGATCGAGGCCGAGAAGCAGGCTGTTGGCCAGTCTTTTGTGTTGGATTGTCATTCTATGCCTGCCTCGGCATCTGGCCTGCCCGAGAATGACATTGTGTTAGGGGATCGTTTTGGTGCCGCCTGCGCGCCTATTTATATGGCTGAGGCTTTTTCATTTCTCAGGTCCAAGGGCCTGCGTGTGGCACGCAATAATCCTTATGCTGGTGGTTATGCGACTGAGCGTTATGGAAAACCTGCTCAAAACCAACATAGTTTGCAGATTGAGATTAATCGGTCTCTTTACATGGTTGAGGGGGCCATGAGCAAACGAAACTCGTTTGCGGACGTGGCGGAAATATTGTCTGGACTTGTTGCGCGCCTCGTTGAGGTGGCTGAAGCAAGAGTGCCGCGCCGCTCTGGTTGAGATAGAGCAGAAAAAAGGGCCGGGCACGAGGCCCGGCCTTAAAGGTGTTTGGGAGGAAACGCCCAAAAAGGGCAGGGACGCCACGGCATCCATAGGCCTGTTTATCTCGCATCTGCAAAATTTTCAACGTTTTTTGCACTGGGCAATTCGGAATTTGAATGATTTCGTGTGAATCCTTGCAGGAACTTTTTGAAATAATTGGCTTTTATAGATATTGCACTGCAGCATTGCAAAATTGAGTAGCTAGGTGATTCGCTTCTGATTTCGCTCTCTTGGCTTGATTAAGCTTCAAGATATCTCTTATGTGGCCCGATCTGAGGCCAAGGTGCCGATTTTCGCGTTTTGAAGGATTAGCAATGCCGTATTTAGCGTTAGTTCGCCATGGACAGTCACAATGGAATCTTGAGAATCGGTTCACTGGGTGGATGGACGTGAACTTAACTGCTGAAGGGGAGGCGCAAGCCCGCAAGGCCGGGCAGCTTTTGAAATCATCCGGTATTGGTTTCTCGCGGGCGTTTACGTCGCTGCAGACCCGTGCGATCCGGACTCTGTGGCTGGCGCTGGAGGAAATGGATTGCTGTTGGCTGCCTGAAGAAAAGAGCTGGTGTCTGAACGAGCGTCACTATGGCGCGCTCACCGGCCTGGATAAAACTGAAACGATGGCCAAGCACGGCGAAGAACAAGTGCGCATTTGGCGGCGCTCCTATGACGTGCCGCCACCGCCGCAACCAAAGTCTGATCCGTTCCATCCTGTCCATGACTTGCGTTATCAGCATGTACCAGCTGGCGCTTTGCCGGACGGTGAGAGTTTGGCGATGACTTTGGCGCGCGTATTGCCTTATTGGTCGGCAAGCATTGCGCCGCATTTGAAGCACGAGAGCCTCGTGATTTCGGCGCATGGAAACTCACTGCGTGCCATAATCAAGCATATATTCGCGCTTGATGAAGACCAGATCATGGAAGTCGAAGTTCCAACAGGCAATCCGTTGTTGATTGAATTGGACAGCACCTTGAAGCCTATTTCGGCCAAATATCTCGATGCCAGCCGGGCACAGCCTTTGCCCGTTATCGGATAAATCCATGCCAGAGCCGGTGATACAGTGGTCGCTGGCTGACATAGGTTTCATGTCCCGTGCGCTGGAGCTTGCACGATTAGGCCTTGGTCATACCGCGCCCAATCCCAGCGTTGGCTGTGTCTTGGTACACGATGGGATCATTGTCGGGGAAGGTCGAACCCAAGCCGGCGGCAGGCCGCATGGTGAAGCCATGGCGTTAGCTATGGCGGGTCCGAAGGCGGCGGGCTCTCATGCCTATGTAACGTTGGAGCCTTGTGCGCATGACAGCAGTCGCGGCCCTGCTTGCAGCAACACTTTGGTGGAAGCCGGCATTGGTGGAGTGACCATCAGTGTGTTGGACCCTGACCTGCGCACGCGGGGTCTAGGGGTGGCGCGGTTGGAATCGGCTGGCGTAGTGGTTCGCCTGGGACTTCTTGCCGAACAAGGACTTCAACAGATCGCAGGCTTTGAGAAGCGTCTGCGTACGGGTTTGCCCTGGGTGCATGTCGGGAGGGATGACGGTACTTTTGATGCAGTTGTAGACAGCCTTCAGGCAGTGGATTTGGCGGCTTGTTTGGCAGAAGCAGCTTCTAAAGGGGTGATGCGTTTATGTTTGTTGTCAGGATCGGCGGCGGCGGACCAAGCAGTGGCGCTGAATTTGGTTGATTCGTCTGATTGATTATTATCGCGCCATAGCGGTGAGTTTCCGGCACAAGTCGTCCAATTGCTCTAGGCTGCGATAATGAATTGTAAGGGCACCACCTTTTTCGCCCTTGTGGGCTAAGCTGACATCCAAACCGAGTGTCGCGGACAAGTCGTGGGCGAGCGCTTTTGAATCTGCGTCACCTGGATCGTCGCGTTTGCCGCCAGAGCCAATCTTAAAACCTTCAGACTTGGTCAAAAGCTTTTCAGCATCGCGGACACTTAAACCCCGATCGATAATCGCGCGAGCTGCGGCGAGTGGGTCGGGCGCACTAATGATTGCGCGCGCGTGACCTGCACTGAGGTCTCCGGACCTGACAAGATCTTTTACCGATTCCGGCAAGGACAGGAGTCGCAAGGTATTTGCGATATGGGCTCGGCTTTTGCCGACAGTGTCTGCAATGGCTTGTTGGGTGCGCCCGAAACGCTCGGCCAATTGTTGAAAGGCAAGGGCTTCTTCGATCGGGTTCAAGTCGGCGCGTTGCACGTTCTCAACAATGGAGACTTCCAACGTGGCGAGGTCATCAAAGCTACGTACCAAGGCAGGCACAACATGCAGGCCTGCTAATTGCGCAGCGCGCCAACGTCGCTCACCAGCCACAATCTCATAACGGCCGGACGCATCAGGAAGCACGCGCAGTAGCAACGGCTGCAAGATGCCATGCTGTCGGATGGAATCGGCCAAGGTCTGCAGGTCATGTTCGTCAAATTGACGACGTGGCTGTTGGGGGTTGCGGACAATGAGGTCGAGACCAATCTCACGTGTCCCGCCGTCTGCGCCGCGCTCTTCGGTGGGGCGCGTTGTTTCGGTGTCGCCCAGCAGCGCAGAAAGTCCGCGTCCTAAGCCGCGTGCGGGGCGGTTGTCGCTCTTGCTTGGGGCTTTTATGCCCAGTTCTGTTTCGTCGCTCATGCTACTAACCTTGTGCGTTCGCGTTGCAGGACTTCGCTCGCCAAGCGCATATAGGCTTGGCTGCCAGAGCATTTGTAGTCGTAGAGGAGGGCGGGCTTGCCAAAGGAAGGGGCTTCAGAAACCCGGACATTGCGGGGTATAACGGTCGCATAGACCTTGTCACCCAAATGGGTGCGAACATCTAGCGCAACCTGGTCGGACAGATTGTTGCGCTGGTCATACATCGTCAGCACGATCCCTTGGATTTCCAGCGCTGGATTGAGCGAGCCTTTGACGAGATCGACGGTGCGCATCAATTGCGTGAGGCCTTCCAGCGCAAAAAACTCGCATTGGAGCGGAACCAGCACTGCATCAGCCGCCGTCATCGCATTGATGGTGACGACATTAAGGGAAGGCGGGCAGTCGATCAGAATAAAATCATAATGCACCCCATCGCCACGGCTGATGTCAACTCGGTGGCGGGCGAGGGCATCGCGCAGGCGGAATGCCCGGTTGGGTGCTTGCGCCAATTCCATCTCGACTCCGGCTAGATCGACGCTGGCCGGTATGACCGCAAGATTGGGAATGCGAGTCGGGATGGCTGCCTCTGCAAACGAGGCCTCCCCCATAATGACATCGTAGGAGGTAAGCTTACGTGCTGCCGCTGAGACACCCAAACCTGTTGAGGCATTACCCTGCGCATCAATGTCTAAGATCAGAACTGCTTCCCCGACGGCGGCAAGCGCTGTTGCAAGGTTGATTGCGGTTGTGGTTTTGCCAACGCCACCCTTTTGGTTTGCCACGGCAATGACGCGTGTCTTCTTCATGTTTGCGTGGACCCTGTTCTGACTTGGCATTCGGTGATCTCAACGATGCAGCCCCGGGCATCGCTGACCGAGGGATGGATTGTCGACTTAAACAGCCAGTTTGTCGAGGCCTGTGCAAGCTCGGCCGACACTTCTTCCCCCTTTGGAAACAGTGCTTGCGTCCTGGGCCCTTGCCAAGGTTCCGCATAGGCGAGGAGGCGATCTAGGGCCGTAAAGGCCCGCGCGGTAATGATGTCGACCGGGCGGGGCATGACGTTTTCGAGTTTGTCGTTGATGATATCGACTTGCACCTGCATGGCACGGGCTGCCTCCCTTAAAAAGCCGCAGCGCTTGGTGCTGGCTTCAATGAGCGTAACCCGTGCTCCGTCGACTGGCTGTACAAGTGCTGCAATGACCAATCCCGGGAAGCCAGCGCCTGAACCGAAGTCGACCCAGCTCTTGGCCTCGGGACGCGCGAGTGGCAGAATTTGTGCAGAATCGAGGATGTGGCGATCCCAGAAGGAGCCGAGGGTCGATGCGCCAACGAGATTGATCCGTGGTGCCCATTTGGCAAGTATGGCTTGATAGGCCAGAAATTGTTCGATGGTTTCACGTGAAACACCATAGTCCGACATAAGTAGTGCTTGCACGGCCTCGGGTGTCCGGCCCCCGTTTAAGTCAGGCGGACGCACGCGCGCTTACCCCTCGGCGAACAAAAGCCAGCAGGGCAGTAAGTGCCCCGGCCGTCATGCCCTCAATACGTGAGGCCTGACCCAATGTTGTCGGGCGCACCGCCAAAAGCTTCTCTCGGGCCTCATTAGAAAGACCGCCGATCGCGCTATAGTCGAGATCTTGTGGCAGTACCAAGTCCTCATCTCGACGGAAGGCGACGATATCGGCTTGCTGGCGATCCAAATAGCCTGAGTAAACCGCTTCGGTCTCAAGCTGTGTCAGGGCCCGCTGGCTCATCTCTGTTAGGCCCGGGAAAAAGTCCATCAAACGCGGCAAGCCGATTTGGGGGTGGGCAATCAGCTCCAACACGCTGCGTTTCCGGCCATCTTGGTTGACGGGCAGGCCTAGCTTTGCGGCCTCGGTCGGTGTGATCGTGGTCTCAGTCGCATAGGAACGCGCCGACGAAATTTCACTCAGCTTTTGTGCGAATGCTTGTGTCCGATGCGCGCCGACCAAACCGAGCGAGATCCCGATTGGCGTGAGGCGCTGGTCTGCATTGTCGGCACGGAGCGTCAAGCGGTACTCAGCACGCGATGTAAACATCCGATAGGGCTCTGAAACCCCGCGCGTGATCAGATCGTCAATCAGCACGCCAATATAGGCCTCGTCGCGACGGAAACTAAAGGGCGGGAGCCCGCTCACCCGTCGCGCGGCATTTAGGCCGGCCATGAGACCCTGTGCTGCAGCTTCCTCATAGCCAGTCGTCCCGTTAATCTGCCCGGCCAGATACAGCCCTGGGACGGATTGAACGGACAGGTCTGAACCCAATGCACGAGGGTCTACATAATCATACTCAATCGCATAGGCGTAACGCAGGATCTCCACCTGCTCCAGACCCGGGATCGTGCGCATGAAGGCCGCTTGGACTTCTTCCGGGAAGGACGTCGAAATACCATTGGGGTAAATGGTTGGATCATCCAGACCTTCCGGCTCTAAGAATATCTGGTGGCGATCCTTATCTGAGAACCGCACAATCTTGTCCTCGATCGAAGGGCAATAGCGTGGGCCGCGGCCTTCAATCGCACCACCATAAACAGCCGATAGATGGAGATTGTCGCGAATGATTTGATGGGTTGCCTCGTTCGTCCACGTGATCCAGCATGGCACCTGAGGTGTGGTGATCTGTTCGTTCAGGAAAGAAAAGGGGGTTGGGGGCTCATCCCCCGGCTGCATTTCACAGACACTATAGTCAATGGTGCGACCATCCAGTCGTGCCGGTGTGCCAGTCTTAAGTCGTCCCATCGGCAAGCCGAGCCGATAAAGGGTTTGGGCCAGCCCAATAGCCGGGGCTTCATCAATACGCCCGGCCGGCCAAGTCTTTTGGCCCAAATGGATCATCCCATTCAAAAAGGTGCCAGTTGTGAGCACAACCGCGCCTGCATCAATCCGGTCGCCATTCCCCAGCACAATGCCGCGACAACTCCCGTCCTCGAGGATCAAGTCTTCAACTGCGGCACTGAGGATGTCTAGATTGTCCTGCCCGGCCAGAAGTGACTGGATGGCTTCCCGATAAAGTTTGCGATCCGCCTGCGCCCGTGGTCCGCGAACGGCAGGTCCCTTGGAGCGGTTAAGCATTCGGAACTGGATGCCTGCAGCATCAGCGGCTTTGCCCATGAACCCGTCTAAAGCGTCGATCTCTCGGACCAAGTGGCCCTTGCCAAGGCCGCCAATCGCAGGGTTGCACGACATCTCGCCGATCGTGGCGGCGTTATGGGTGACAAGGAGTGTCTTGGCACCAACGCGCGCACTAGCAGCCGCTGCCTCACAGCCAGCGTGACCGCCGCCAATGATGATAATGTCGTAAACGCTCTGTGCCAAAGTCTTGCCTCTTAATGGGGCGGTCTCCATAGCCAAATTTCGAGCCTAGGTCGACTCATCGGTTCAGGGCTGTTTCACGTGAAACCAGATGTGTTCTAAAGCCCTACTTGCCGATGCAAAACTGGGAGAAAAGCCGGTCAAGCACATCTTCCATGTCTACGCGCCCCGTTACACGACCTAAAGCCCGCGCAGCCAAGCGCAAGTCTTCTGCAACCAGTTCCGGCGCATGGACCGAAGCTGTCAGCGCCCGATCCAGTGCCGCGACACCTTCGCGAACCGCTTCCTGATGGCGCAGCCTCGTTAAAGGCGCGGCCTCAAACTTACCAAGGTCTGCTTGCGCCCGTTGTGTAAGAAGGGCTTCCAGTTCGTCCAGCCCAAGTCGGGTCACGCTTGAAACACAGAGCTCCCCGGCGCGCGCGTCCGCCCACGTTACACGATCCGCCTGACCAAGAAGCCAAAGATCTCCATCGTTCATCAAATCTTCGAATTCTGATTTATCGTCATGGCTTGTCACAAGGGCCAGACGCAAATCAGCCTCCTTGGCGCGTTGACGGGCCCGACGCACCCCCTCTGCCTCAATCAAGTCCTCAGAATCCCGCAGGCCCGCCGTGTCAGAAATCAGGATCACCATCCCGCCCAAGATCAGACGTACCTCAACAATATCGCGAGTTGTGCCTGGAATCGGGGACACGATCGCCGCATCTCGACGCGCTAATTGATTGATTAAACTAGATTTACCAGCATTTGGCTTGCCAATAATTGCAACCTGAAAGCCAGTGCGAACCCGCTCCGCACGCTGGGACTCGCTCAAGAAGCCTTCTAAGCGTTCTTTAAGGGCGTGAATGCGGCTACGCGCCCGATCACTCAAGCCTGGAGGCAAATCCTCATCCGGGAAATCGATGTCGCCCTCGGCGTCGGCAAGGCAATCAATCACCGCGTCGCGCCAGCGACCCATTTCATCTGCCAGCTCTCCGTCCATCTGCCGGAGCGCTTGGCGACGTTGCGCGGCTGTTTCGGCCTCGACCAAATCGGCTAAGCCTTCGGCCGCGGTCAGATCCATCTTCCCATTCATAAATGCGCGGCGACTAAACTCGCCCGCTTCGGCAAGCCGCACATCCGAAACGCCCAGACAAGCCTCAATGGTATCGCGCACGACGGCACGTCCGCCGTGGACCTGCAGTTCTAAGACGTCTTCGCCCGTAAAGCTGTTCGGCTTTGGAAAGAACAAAACCAAAGCATGATCAATAGGTTCGCTGTTCAGATCGACCACGCGTACCAGTTTTGCGCGGCGCGGCTGGGGTATGACACCGGTCAAGCGCTGCGCGACCGTCGTACAAGCGGGCCCAGACAAACGGATGATGCTGACCCCGGCCGGCCCCGGCCCTGAGGCCAGAGCTACAATTGTAGAAAGTGTCACGAGGTCGTGTCACTCGTGCCTTTGTCCGTTGTCGGTGCGGGCTTTGAAGGCATATCACTGGTCGCTACCTTTAAGGCCGCGCCGACAAGCGCGCCGAAGGCTTCCGTGGCCGCGCCACCAAGCCCTGTCCAGGTTCGTAGCATGGGCTCAACATCGACCATATTGCCGGTCTTCTCGATTTTGTCTTTCGCGATCCCAACAAACGCTTCTTGAATGGATGTCAGGTTAGGCATGCCCAAAAGCTCGCGCGCCTCGGTCGGTGTCAAATCCACTTCAATGCTGACTTTCATGCTACCTATCTCCAGATTTGCGGACAAACAATCTTGGCCGCGCGCCTCACCCATCGTGGTCTTTCCGAAAGACAACAAAACCGATTGTCATCCTGTGGTCTTGCGACTAGGTCATAGCCGTTACACCCCCTCACTTGGGGCGCGACTTTCGTCAGGTCAAGCAAGGCGACGATCAATTTTGATTTTGCGGAGGATACACATATGGGCGAGCATGTCACGATCAACGGACCAGATGGCGCATTCACAGCTTATATTGCCAAGCCAGCGCAGGCCAACGGCCGAGCTTTGGTGGTGATTCAAGAAATCTTTGGCGTCAACAAGGTCATGCGCGACTTGGCCGATACCTATGCAGCCCAAGGCTATTTTGCCGTGGTTCCAGATCTTTTCTGGCGTATCCAGCCCGGTATCGATATCACCGACCAAACGCCCGAAGAATGGCAGCAAGCATTTGACTATTTTGGGAAGTTTGACGTGGACAAAGGCGTCGTCGATATTCAGGCCACCATTGATTATGTCCGGCAAACTCACGCGACAATCGGCGCAGTTGGTTATTGCCTGGGTGGATTGTTGGCCTATCTGACGGCAACCCGCACCACCATCAATGCCAGCGTCAGCTATTATGGTGTTGGTATTCAGGATCGTTTGGCCGAAGCCACTGCAGAGACCAAACCATTGCTTCTACACGTTGCTTCTGAAGACTCATTTGTAAACAAGGATGCACAGGCCGCCATGAAAGCTGGGCTCTCTGGCCATCCCCAAATCCAGATGCATACCTATGAGGGTCTCGACCACGCCTTTGCTCGGGTTGGTGGCGAGCATTATGATGCGAAGGGGGCCATGCTGGCGAATGAGCGGACGATGGCCTTCTTCGCGGAAGCCTTGTCATGATGCGTCAAGTCGGCCTTTCTCGGCTTGGCGGACCAGAAGTCCTCGAATTGCGCGAGGTCCCAATCCCCACGCCAAAGCCTGATGAAATTTTGATTGAGATGGCCGCGTGTGGTCTCAATTTCATCGATACCTATCAACGTACAGGCCTTTACCCGATTCCCTTGCCCTCAGGGCTTGGCCTTGAAGGTGCGGGTCTCGTGACGGCTCTTGGCGAAAAAGTAACTCGCTTTGCAATTGGCGACCGTGTGGCTTTTTCATCGGGTCCGTTGGGTGCCTATGCCGACTATGCTGCTGTGCCAGAAGGCAGGGCGGTAAGAGTTCCAGACAGTATCGGGCTCGATGTTGCCGCGGGCATCCTCTTGAAGGGCTTGACCGCCGAATTCCTGATCCAGCGCTTGCGACCCATAAAAGCTGGTGACACCGTTCTTTTTCATGCCGCAGCTGGCGGAGTTGGCCTAATTGCCTGCTCCTGGCTCGCATATTTAGGCGTTCGTGTGATCGGAACGGTCGGGAGCGAAGCCAAAGCAGAGCTGGCACGTGAGCATGGCTGCTCAGAAATTATCCTGTATCGCTCAGAGCCGATTGCCGAACGGGTGAAGGCGCTTACACATGGTAAGGGCTGTGACATCGTCTACGACTCCGTTGGCGCCGATACCCTGGTGGCTTCGCTCGACAGCGCCGCACGACGGGGATTGGTCGTCAGTTTTGGCAATGCATCCGGTCCGCCCGCACCGGTTGCTCCGCTCGACTTGTCCCGTCGTGGCTCCCTCTTTCTAACTCGGCCAACCTTGTTTGATTATGTGGCAACCACTGAAGAATTGGATCAAGCCGCCAAAGACCTGTTCGCCTTAGTCGAAAAAGGCGTAATCCGACCCGTCATTGGTGCGCGATACTCACTGGAGCAGGCGGCCGACGCGCATCGCGCCTTGGAGGGGCGACAAACAACGGGTGCGACCATTCTTATTCCACGCGGCTAGTCCCAACAGGGAAGGCCGCTTCATTCGAATGCGGCTTCCAGCTCCTCACGCAGCACATATCCAACGCCCTTTTCTTTATAGCGCGTGATTTCGGCCCAGTTCCCCGACGGTGTCGCGGTATAACCCCAGACTTGCACCATGGTTTTCGCAGGGATCTGATCGACTTGCGCTGTCACGGGATTGGGCTCCTCCCGCAGCGAGATAGCTTTCTGGAGTGCTTTGGCTTTGTAGGCCCCGGTAAGAACGGGCCGGCGGTCCGTGTCAATCTCAGACAAGGGAAGGAAACCGCCGCTTGACGGCTGAATCGTGACCATTGCCCAGCCATCTAGCTCCTTAGCCAACATGACGTTGACCTTTGCGCCGCGATCTAATTTCGTCACCACTTTGGAACCCGGCTGCGCCTGATCCAGTATTGTGGTTGCAACCCGCGCATAGCGAACGTCAGGCTTCGGTTTCACAAACCAGAAAGTAAGACCACCTACCGCAATGACCGCGGCGACAACGGGAAGAACACGTCCTATCGAAAATGGCTTCTTGGAAGATACCGACTCTGGAAACGCACTCATCATAATTGCTCCCTATACAATAGGGTTCAATATGATGTCACGCCAAGGTTGTGTCTAGCCCCGCCGTTGGCGCTAGGACACCTGCGTCCTAAACGCCACGGCTACGCACTCAGTCTGCCAGCAACTTTACCAAGTCGATCGCCTTCTGGCGTTGCTTGGAAGATTTGATCGCGGCGAACGCGATGACCAGATCTGTAGCATCTGGGTTCTGTGCGATCAGGCTGAGGATGGAAGACTGTGGACCCTCAGCACGCTCGGACTTAGGAGCTGCGCCATATTGAGAAGAGTCAACGCCTTCGTAAAAATACTCAGGTCCGACACCCAGAACACACGAAATCTGGAACAAACGCGACGCGGAAATCCGGTTGACGCCACGCTCGTACTTCTGAAGCTGCTGGAACGAAATGCCCAGTGCTTGGGCAAGTTGGTCTTGAGTCATATCGACGGCATCACGTTGCCGGCGAACCCGCTGCGCAACAAAATGATCGAGGTCATCGGCCTTACGGGGGTTTACGTTCTCTTTTCCGGACACTTCACATACTCCATTACTACAAACTTAAGCACCAGATGTGGCGATACGACGTTTTGGCACCTGGGTTTGTGCAGGTGCCCTCTCGGTAACTTTACCTGCCCCGAGCGGCAGACTAGGCGCTTGCCCCCCCAGAAACGGTGCAAACTCGTTGGGCGGTACAAATTCCCTGCGGTACCAAGGCTTGGTTTTCTGGTCGAAAACCGCCTCCAACCACTTCAGAACAACCTTGATCCGAGGAATTCGTTCAATGTCGCGATGATAAACGAGGCTTAACTCTACCGGTTCTATGGCCTCACCCACCATGACCAATTCCGGGTAGATAGAAGCCAGAACGCTTGGCATGCCAGCTAGCCCGATACCTGCTAAAACGCCCTCAACAACGGCGGCGCTGGAATTGGTTTCGACCCGTCTGCGCGCCAAATCCTGAAACGCAGGAATCTTCCGCGGCATGTTTGCTGTCAGGTTCTGTGCCGTATGGTGCAAAAAAGGATGCCGAAGCGCATCCTCAAGGCTGTCGGGTGTGCCATATAGTTCAAAGAAAGCCTGCGTTCCAAATAGGGCATAGTGGAAATAGGCCACTGGCTTTGATACATAGCCTGGTACGGGCTCAGCATTGAAAACAAGGGCAATTTCTGCGTCCGCTTCCATTGGGTTATTGGGCCAAAGTCCACAATCCAACCGCACGTCCAACTTTGGATTTTCCCGCAATAAGTGGGTCAGCGCCGGCGTCAAAAGATAGGCACCGACCCCGTCTGAGCAAGACAATGTCACCGCGCCAACGGGAGATGTTGCTTCGGAATCATAGACTTCCCGCTCCATCTCCTCAATCTGGTTCTCGATGGTACGCACCCGGGCTAAAGCCGTTTCCCCCGCCTTAGTCAGCACGACACCTTGCGCGGTACGCCGTACCAATCGGGTATTCAGCCGGGCCTCCAATTGATCGAGCGCGCGAGACACAGTTGAAGGGTCGACCCGAAGGCTGCGAGCGGCCGCGTTTAGTCCGCCGCAGACAGCGACCGCATAAAAGACGTGAAGATCAGATAGGTCTGATCGGTGGCGGACAACTTCTTTCAAGTAGGGTCCCCTCAAGTAAGCAGTCACTCTATTGCAATTATTCTGGCTCCCCAAGCTATTTTTGCTGAGTAAGTCTATTTTTGCGACCAATAGGTAGCCAAAGTCGTTGATCGGGGCTGAAAATGGCCATTTACGAGGCGATGGGGTTGGCAAAAGGCTCGCTAGAAGGGCCGTTAGTAAAGATTCTATGTCGCAGCGCTTCACTCGCACCAATCTCGAAGTTCGAAGTCCGATGCAGGGCCGCACGACACTTGAGCGTATCGCGCGCGCGGCCGCCGACTTCAACGTCCATGCCCTTTCCGGTTCGCGTTTAATTGAGGCACGTTCGTTGGCTGTGGGCTTGGTTGGAGAGCCGCTGGCTAGCCTTGGAACCATGGCTTTGGTCTATGATCGCACGAAACTTGGCCTTCTGGGTGTGACCTATGCCGGGCTTAACGGTGAGCCCGATGTTGAGGATTCAAGTCCACTTTGCGGCCTTTTGGGTGTGGTGCCGCTCACGATTGCTGGCAATCAAGCCGTCCTGGATGATGCTTTCAATGCAATAAGCCCCAACCCAGCCCATATTTGTTCCTACGAAGAAGAGCCGGCCGGGATATTTGGTTGGGGGATTGCCGTCTCGCGGCACGAGGCGGCCCGCCTACTGGTGAACCTCGGCATGTTCATTTCCGAACATATCATCCCGACAGCAGACTGGTACATGCGCGCTGTCACCGATGATGGCGCAAGACTTCTTAAGGGGCGCATGAACTTGACCGTGGTGGAGGGGAGCAAAATTGGCACTCTCAGGATGCCCTCCCATCAGGAAGCTGAAGCTTTCTTCTTGCAAAACAGAGGTGCCGCATGATTCCGACAACACGTGTGCCAGAGCGGCTTGTGCCGAGTAATGGGCCCAAATGGGAAATTCGGGTTGCCCATCGCCTCGATGAAATCATGCAAGTGATTTCGTTGCGAGCGATTGCCTATATGCATGAACAATCTTGCCCGTATCACGAAGAGATAGACGGAAATGATTTTGCAGGCGCTACGCACCTGATTGCTCGACTAAATGGAGAGCCTGTTGGCTGTGTCCGGCTGCGCTGGTTTGCGCAATTCTTCAAAGTTGAGCGGGTGGCCGTGCTTCCACGCTATCGCAAGTCAGGCTTAGGTGCTGCTCTCTTAGATGCGTCGTTCGAACTGGGTGCCCAAAAGGGATATAGCCACGCCCTTGGCCATGTTGAGCCGTCAATCGCTGGTCTGTGGCAGCGCGCTTGCGGTGTGACCCCAAGACCTGAACGCGCGACCCTGGCCTTTTCAGACCATGAATATGTTGAAGTCGAAAAATTCATTCCGAAACATGAAGCGGCCATCCATGTGGATACCGACCCTATGATCCTTTTGCGGCCAGAAGGCGAATGGGACCAGCCCGGTATCCTGGACCATTCCAACAACAGATTGATTCCATTACGAACAGCAAGGCAAGCCTAAAAATGTATTCCCACAGTTTCGCGTATCCGGGCCCCAAAAACCAAGCACCACCGCTTCTAATCTGTAGCGATCTCGTTGTTGACGGACATTTGTCGGAGGAGCCGGCCTCTTGGCGTACCTGCATTCACAACAGCGTCCTGATCCTGAACGCTGCTCGCAAGCAGGGCTGGCAAATTGTCCACGTGTATCGCCAAGATCGCGCCCCAAATCCAATTGCCAGTCTGCGGCCCGAGCCTGACGAGCCGGTCTTTCAATGCCGGGGCCCCTCCGCACTCTCTTCCTCTGCGCTGCGCGATTATCTGGTCATGAGTGAGACAGAGGACATAATTTTGATTGGCCGCTCGCTGGTGCCGTGTTGTCTGTCAACCGCGGTCGCGGCAGCCGACTTGGGTGTCGCTGTAACTTTGGTTGCAGATGCCGTGTCGCACGCCACCGTCGAACCTCATGACACATCGCTCTCGGTGGCACATGCGGCTATGCGCCTCGTCCCTCAATTTGCAACCATGACCACCACGGCGAAGCTCTTGCAGCTTCACTCTAGCCTTAGTCTTTTTGTTTCTGGAACTTGATATGACCATCTTTTCGCTTGTTACCACGGTCAATGATAACCACCGCACGAAGTCCAGCTCTGGCCCAGGCGCGCCAGATGGCACCGCGCCGCAACTTCCAAGTGAGCCAGTCTTGCGCGTCATGCGCATCGCCCTGCAATTCTTGGGCCCGCTCGCCCCCGGCGATGCGATGGTATTGTCGCGGATGCTAAGACGTCTGTTTGAAATTGAAACTGATGATGGGGTCGTCGTTGCAATCGACCATGCCAAAGAACTGGCCGAGCTGCTCCAACTTCAAAAGCGTGCGGCCCGATAGGCCAATTATTCTAGCTTCGCGTGATCCGTGCGGCACCACGTGCACGTGGATCAGGCGCAACAAGGGGTTGACCATTCATGACCTGAATGGCCGCAATGTCCCCATTATAGCTTTGCGCCTCAATCCGATAATTACGGCGCTCAAGCTCTTGCTTCAGGTCTAAGGGTGCTGGCGCGTAGGGTTCGGTGTAAATGGTGTTTTCTGGCAGAAGCTGGTGGTGATAACGCGGGGCATCCACGGCAGCTTTCAAGGGCATCTTATAGTCCAGCGCATTCAGCAGAACTTGGAAAACGGTCGTAATGATGCGCGACCCTCCAGGCGAGCCCAATACCATCGCAGGCACGCCATTCTTCATTAGGATGGTTGGCGTCATCGATGAAAGAGGTCGTTTGAAAGGCTGGATCGCATTGGCATCACCTCCCACCACGCCAAACTGATTGGCAATTCCGGGCTTTGCTGAAAAGTCATCCATCTCATTATTGAGCAGGAAGCCCGCACCTTCGACCACGACGCCTGAGCCATACCAACCATTGATCGTGTAGGTGTTGGAAACCGCATTGCCGTCTGCATCAACGACCGAGTAATGCGTGGTCTGTGGTTTCTCGAGGCCCGGGCGAACTTGCTCAGTTGGCGATGGAAACTCTGCCTGCACACCCTTTGCCCGCGTCTTGATATAGTCTGCCGCCAACAATCGCGCGACGGGCACCTCGACAAAGTCAGGGTCACCCAGATAAACGGCGCGATCGGCGAACACGCGCTTTTCCAATTCCGCCAGTAAATGGATGTATTGAGCGGAATTGTGCGCAACGCCTGCAAACAAATCCGATCGTGCCTCCTTCATGCCCAGTAGCTGCAGGAGAGCAATGCCACCTGAGCTGGGCGGCGGCGCACTAACAACGTCATAGCCACGCCATTTGGAGGTTAGCGCGGTACGCCAAGCCGGACGATAGGCTTCAAGGTCTGAAAGGCTGATCAGCCCTTTCTCGACGCCCCGGCTCATTTGTGCCACGATTTGGCTGGCGACGCGGCCTTGATAGAAGGCAGCAGGGCCGCGTTGGGCAATCGCTTCAAGCGTGTTGGCAAGGTCTGGTTGGGTAAAGATCTTACCCTCTGCCATAGTACCAAAATAGCTGCCCAGGTTCGTATCGCGCCCCAGTTCCGCGAAGGCTTCTTGATAGATACGGATCATTTGAGCTTGCGGGGTGAACCCCTCCCGCGCCAAGCCAATGGCGGGCCCAACAACGCGAGCCCAGGGCAGTCTTCCAAACCGGCGATGGGCGGCAAAAAGGCCGGCTACCGTCCCGGGCGTTCCCGCTGCCAAATTGCCAATCACCGTGCTGCCGGGCCGAACATCGCCTTCTGCGTTCAAATACATATCGGCCCTGGCTTTGGCAGGTGCTGTCTCGCGATAGTCGAGGAAATAGGGCTTGCCTTGGATGACGAGGGTCATGAAGCCGCCGCCGCCAATATTACCCGCTTCGGGATAGCTGACGGCAAGTGCAAAGCCGATGGCGACGGCGGCATCGACCGCATTGCCGCCGGCCTCAAGAATTTGAATGCCAATTTCTGCCGAAGGGGTATCTGCCGTTGCCACGGCCCCAGCCTTCAAGACACGTCCGCCCTTGGCCTTGCTCGCTTCGGGTAGGCACAGCGTACCTGTCAGACCAAGGCCCAAGCCCCATAAAGTTTCACGACGGGAGGTCTTGAGCATGGCTTCTACTTTCTCGCAAAAATCCGAAAGGTGGTGGCCCGTCACATTAGACTGCAGTGCGACATAAAAACAACTTCCAAGCGGATGGAGTTTGGTTAGGGTGCCAGCAAAACAAACACATCAAGGTGGGTGAGGAAGACATGACTAAAGTTGCAGTTGTTACAGGCGGATCGCGCGGCATTGGCGCGGCAATTTCAATCGCTTTACGCGATGCAGGATATGCAGTGGCTGCCAATTATGGCGGCAATGATGAGGCCGCCGCAGCATTTTCAGCGGAAACAGGAATTGCTACCTATAAATTTGATGTTGGTGATTATGAAGCCTGTGCAGCTGCCATGGCAAAAGTTGAAGCCGATCTCGGCCCGGTCGACGTGCTCGTTAACAACGCCGGTATCACCAAAGACGGCTTCTTCCACAAAATGTCACCCGAGCAATGGCGCGGTGTGATCAATGTCGACCTCGACAGCTTGTTCAATTGCACCCGTCCAGTAATCAATGGCATGCGGGAGCGTGGCTATGGCCGTATCATCAATATCTCTTCCATCAACGGCCAGAAGGGCCAAGTTGGTCAGGTCAATTACTCCGCTGCCAAGGCTGGCGTGATCGGCTTCACCAAGGCCTTGGCGCAGGAAGGTGCCGCCAAGGGCGTGACCGTCAATTGCGTCGCACCGGGCTATATTGCGACGGAAATGGTTTCCGCCATGCACCCAGATGCACTGGCCAAAGTGAAGGCAGGCATTCCTTGCGGCCGCTTGGGCGAAAGCGAGGAGATTGCGCGCGCTGTTTTGTTCCTGGTAGAAGATCCTGGCTTCATCAATGGCTCAACGCTGACCATCAATGGCGCGCAATATATCGCGGGCTAAAGCGACACATCGAACATAAAAAAGGCTGTCAGGTTCGTCCTGACAGCCTTTTTTCATTTATGGAAGTGTGACTTACGAGAGCAAGTCTTTCAAGCCGTCGATCAGATCGGTTTTCTCCCACGAGAAACCGCCATCGGCTTCAGGTGCACGGCCGAAATGTCCATAGGCAGACGTGCGGGCATAGATTGGTTTGTTTAGGTCCAAGTGGCCGCGAATGCCGCGCGGTGTCAGCTTCATCAGCTGCGGCAAACGGGCTTCCAGCTTGTCGAGATCGCAACGTTCCGTCCCATCGCAATTGGCGTAAATCGACAAAGGCTCTGCCACGCCAATGGCATAGGAAAGCTGCAGCGTGCAGCGGTCAGCCAGACCGGCTGCGACGATGTTCTTTGCCAAATAGCGAGCTGCATAGGCGGCAGAACGGTCCACTTTCGTCGGGTCTTTGCCCGAGAACGCGCCACCACCATGGGGAGCCGCGCCACCATAAGTGTCGACGATGATCTTACGACCGGTCAGGCCGCAATCGCCATCAGGTCCGCCAACGACGAACTTGCCAGTTGGGTTGATATGCCAGACGCAATCGCGGTCGATTGGCAGAATATCGCCCAATGCATTGCGGATGTATGGTTCCACAATTGCGCGAATATCTTCGCTAGTCAGGCTTTCGTCGAGGTGCTGGGTCGATAGAACGATCGAGGTTGCAGCCACTGGCTTGCCATTCTCATAGCGCGCAGTGACTTGGCTTTTCGCATCGGGGCCCAGCATGGCCAGCACGCCACTTTTGCGCGCATCGGCCAGGTCTTTCAGAATCTTATGGCTGAATTGAATAGGGGCTGGCATGAGTTCTGGGGTTTCATTGGTGGCATAGCCAAACATGATGCCCTGATCGCCTGCGCCTTCTTCCTTATTGCCGCTGGCGTCTACGCCCATTGCAATATGTTCGGACTGGCCATGCAACAGCACTTCAATGTCGGCATATTGCCAATGGAAGCCGTCTTGGGCGTAGCCAATGTCCTTGATCGCCATACGCGCTGTATGCGCAATCAAGTCTTCGGTAACGGTGTCGGTGCCACGGAACTCGCCCGCGATAACCACCCGATTGGTGGTCGCCAAGGTCTCTGCCGCGCAGCGCAAGGCCCAAGGGTCTAGCCCTTCGGCGATGGTGTGACGGAAATACAGGTCAACAACTTCGTCTGAAATCCTGTCACAGACTTTGTCCGGATGGCCTTCAGAAACGCTTTCAGATGTAAAAAGATATGACGCTCGGGCCAATGGTCTACTCCAGGATGCGATTTCGGGGATATAAATACATGTTTATATCTTGAAATCAACTTAATGAGCGAAAGAATTGGCCTAAACGCTGCGACCGTGGCACACTGTTGCCCATGACCCGAACTGAAAACCTGACGAACACGATCGAGATTTTGACCAGACTGGTTGCTTTTGACACCACTTCGCGGAACTCAAATCTGCAGCTAATTGAATGGGTTGAGGCCCATGTTGCACCTTTAAAGCCGCATCTGCGACGGGTTCCTAATGCCGATGGCACCAAGACGAATCTGATCATCAGCTTTGGGCCGCTTGATGCACAGGGCGGGGTTGTTTTGTCAGGGCATACCGATGTTGTCCCCGTAGACGGGCAGGATTGGAGCACCGATCCATGGGTTCTGACCGAGCGCGACGGTCGATTATATGGCCGCGGGACTTGCGACATGAAGGGATTTGCCGCCTGTGCACTCGCATTTGCCCCTGCTATGGCCCGGGCAAGCCTAACCGCTCCCATTCATATTGCCCTGTCCTATGATGAGGAAATTGGCTGTCTGGGTGCACCCTCCTTGGTTGAAGTACTCAATCAGCATTATGCCAAGCCTGAAGCCGTAATCATTGGCGAACCTAGTGATATGGGTGTGGTGTCTGGCCAAAAAGGCCTGTCGACCTTTCAGATTGAAATAACCGGACGCGCTGCCCACTCAAGCCAAGTTCAGCAAGGCGTCTCGGCCATAATGGAGGCGGTGCCCTTGTTGGCAAATCTTCGCGCATTAGCTGAGGAAGTCCGTGCCAATGCACCGAAAGATAGTCCGTTTGAGCCGCCGGGGACCACCCTCACGATCGGTCTGATTGACGGCGGCACCGCTTCCAACATCCTCGCCCAGTCGTGCAATATAACATGGGACATGCGCTTTGAAGTGGGCGATGATCCCTATATCCATGAAGCCCGGGTGGCAGCATGGGTGGCAGAAATTGATACCTCTATTAAGGCACGCGCCCCTGAAGGCGGGGCACGCATGATGCGCCGATCCCTTTCTCCGGCTATGGCCCCAGAGACACAAGGCGCAGCGGAAGCTTTGGCGCGGGCCTTGACCGGCGATAATACGACCCGCGCCGTCGCCTATGCGACCGAAGGCGGCATTTTCCAGGGCGGCGGCCTGTCGACCGTCATCTGTGGTCCAGGCTCCATCCTACAAGCCCATCAACCCGATGAATTCATCGAAATTTCACAGCTGGCAGACAGTTGTGCGTTCATGGAGCGACTGGTGAAGCGGCTGTCCGCCTAGCAGCCAGCCTAAATGCCGGGAGAGCCTGCAAATGTGCGATAAAGGCCAATTGCCGCATCACTCAATTGGGCCTGATTGGCGAGGCGTGCCTGTCGCGCACTGGCTAGGGCACTTTCGGCTTCTAAGCGGTCCTTAAACGAAGCAAGCCCGACGTTGAAACTTGCCTGTGTCGCATCAAACCGGACCTGAGCCGCACGCTCCCCATCGACCCCAGCTTTCGCCCGAGCTTGCGCCTGCCCATAGGCAGACAGGGCATTTTGCCCTTCCGCGATCGCGTTCAACGTGGTGGAGCGATAAGACAATAAAGCTTGCTGGAAGCGTGCGTCGGCGGTTTTAAGGCTGGCGCGTCTTTGTCCGAAGTCGAACAAGGGGATTGAAATCGCAGGGCTTGTGTTGCCGCGCTGAATGGTTTGCGCCAGCGGGTTACCGGCCAAGGAGGAGAGACTGGTGATAGTCCCCACGATGGAAAGGCTGGGATAAAGATCGGCACGCGCAATCCCAACGCCAGCAGCTTGCAACACGGCATCTTGCTCGGCACGGGCCACATCCAGCCTGCGGCGCACGAAATTGGCCGGGACAGCATCGACTAAGGGTGCCTCAGAGCGGAAGGCAAAATTCTGTACTGGAGCCAATGTCTGATCAAGGGAGCCCGGTACCACGCCGCGCAAAATCGCAATCCGGTCCAGCGCACCACGAACCCGCAATTGCGCATCAGGCACGCGTTGACGAATCTGGGCTGCTTGGCCTTGGGAAAGACCCTTATCAGCCAAGGAAATCAGGCCAGCGGATTCCCGGGCGTCCGCAATTGCTGCCAATGAGTCGGCGCGGGCCAAATCTTCTTGCAAGTAGGCCAAGCTTTGTTGGGCGTTGCGCAGATCAATATAGGCCGCCGCCAGATCGGCAATAATCGCAATCTTGGCGGCTTCTAGTGAGGCCCTTGCCCCGGCTTCATTTGCCTTTGCGCCAGAAACGGCCGACCCAAAGCGCCCAAACAGGGGGACCTCCCACGTTGCACGCAAGGCAGCGGTGCCAGTTGTCTGCTGATCCACAGCCGCGCCGGTTGCTGAGGTCAGCTTGGTATCACCCATCGCATAATCGGTGTCGGCCACACCAGAAGCTGTCAGGCGTGGGGCAAAGCCTGCGATGGTGGCGCGTCCATTATTGCGGGCTTCAATTAAGCGTTGGTTGGCCAATTGGACCGAGATGCCTTCGCTAAGCGCCTCGCGCACCAGCTTATCCAGAACCGGGTCTGCAAACTGCGACCACCAAGCCGCACTTTCGCCCGCAGGGGCAGGAGGCATATCGCGAAATGCATCCGGTAGAGCGGTGACGGGATTCTTAACCTTGGGCGCGCCCATGCCTGGAAACCCGACTGATCCGCCAGTTGCGCAACCGCCTAGCAGAATCAGGACTGACAAGCTGCTGCTCAAGCCAAGTCTGCGAAGAATCTTCTTGCGAGATGACATCTGAAATCCAAGTGCCGACGTAGACATGCTGTCTCCACATAATGATGTTTTTTCGCTCGACCGCTTGACCTCGGGAGCAAGGCCGCATAATGCGAACGAACGTTCGCTATCGGAATAGGACTTATGTCGCGCACCGTCAACCCGTTGAAAGCTGAGATTAGACGTCGGGAGATCTTGGATGCAGCTCAAGCATGCTTTGAGCGCCGAGGGTTTCATGCGACGTCGATGGATCAGATTTGTACGGAAGCCAACATCAGCCCCGGCGGCCTCTATCGCTATTTTCCTTCTAAAGAGGCGATCATTGCCGCGATGGCCGACGATGAACGGCGCACGGCAACCTTGGCTTTTGATGAAGTGCGTGCGTCTGACAATTTCCTCATTGCCTTGTCCGAGCTGTGCGAGAAATTCACCGAAGCTTATTCCGAACCCAATCGGGCCGCGTTTGCTGCCGAACTGATGGCCGAGGCGGTCCGTAATCCCAAGTTTGCCGCGGTTGCGCGCGAAGCCGAAAGCAAAATCCGCACGGAAATCACGGCTTTGCTGCGGGCGGGCCAGGAATTGGGTCATGTGGAGCCGACCTTGGACCCCGCAGAGGCGTCAGCGGTTCTGATGGCCGCAGCTGATGGTCTGGGATTGCGCATGACCTTTATGAATGACTTTACCGCCGAAGAAGCCGGCCAAGCGCTGAAGAACTTAGTTCTGCGCTACCTCAATCCCGCTTCGACCCCAATCCAGATTCCCTCCCCTACCAAAAACTCGGCGAAAAAGCCGATTGGAGCTTCTAATGACGCGTAAAATCCAAGCCATATCCTTGGCGCTTATCCTTGCCACCACGCTGGGCCTGTCTGCGTGCGGTAATTCAGGTGACGCAAAAAAGGCCGAAGAAGTTAAAAAGACAGGCCCTGATGGGAAGGCGAAAGAGGGCGGTCGCATGCCACAAGCGGTTTCGGTCGCGCCGGTGGAAGTCAAAAACTTCACTGGCCGTCTGGTGGTCGCAGGTCAGGTTCAGGCCGTCCAAGAAGCCCGCGTCTTCCCAACCTCTTCTGGCGCGCGCGTCATTCAAATTATGGCCGACGCTGGCGACCGTGTGGTCGCAGGCCAGGCTTTGGCCCGCCTCGATGGGCGCCAAGTCAATGCGGATAGCGAGCTTCTGGCCGCGCAAGTCCGACGCGCCCGCACCTCGTTGGCGGAAGCCGAAGTTGGCCTGACCGCAGCCCGGCAGAATCTGACCCGGGCCGAGATTGGCCCTCGTGAAAGTGCGCTCGACACCGCGTCCGCGCAAATTGCCTTTGATCAAGCCGAGGCTGAATATCAGCGCGCTCTGTCGATCAAGGGCGAAGGCGCTTTATCGGTTGAGCAATTGGAAGGACGCCGCGCGGCCGCGCGTGCTGCTGAAGCCCGGCTGCGCACGCAAAAAGGCGACATCAATGCGCTTCTGGATGGCCGCCGTCAGGCCGTTGCCCAAGCCGCAGCCCGTGTTGGCGCCGCCCGCGCCGATCTTGATGTGGCAATCGCCCAGCAATCGCAATCCAATTCACGGCAGAATAATGGTGTGATTAGTGCGCCAGTCGGCGGTCAAGTCATCTCGCGCTCGGTCAATGTCGGCGAAATCGCCGGATCCACCGGCCAGCCCATGTTCGTCATTGTTGCCAATGATGCTTTGGAAGTCGCGGCTGAAGTACCAGAGTCCGAGATCAGCCGTTTAAGCCTTGGCATGGCCGCGGAATTCACCGCGCCAGATGGCTCGATGGTGACGGGTTCCTTGCGTCGCTTGCCAGCCCAAATCGACCCTCAACGCCGCACAGGTCTGGCGCGCTTTACGCTTGCACCCAATCCGGCTGTGAAGTCCGGTGTCTTTTTGACTGGCAACGCTTCGTCGCAGCCGCGCGCTGTTGCCGCCGTACCAGCTGCCGCGCTGGTTTATGGACGTGAAGGGGCTTCGGTCTTCGTGCTTCGCAATGACAATTCGGTCACGAAAGTCAAAGTCACGCTCGGTGCCCGCGAAGGTTCGTCGGTTGAATTGGTCAGCGGCCCACCTGCTGGCTCGATGGTGGTCACCGCTGGTTCTGCCTTCTTGGCAGAAGGCGAGAAGATCAATCCAATCAAGCCTAATGCTAAAGCTGCCGCTCCCGCCCAACCTGCAACTCCACCCAAGAAGTGAGGTAAGTCGTCATGCGCAATATTTCCTCTTGGGCCATCAAAAACCCGATCGCGCCCATCCTCTTGTTCTTCATGCTCACGATCATGGGCATTGGGGCGTTCTTTAAGCTGCCGATCAACTCAAACCCGGATATTGAATTCCCGGCCTTTACGGTTTCGGTTGGTCTTCAGGGCGCTGCACCAAGCGAGCTGGAAAATCAGATTGCGACCAAGGTCGAAGGGGCTTTGGCCTCAATCGAGGGCGTCAAGAGAATGACGACCACCTTGGTCACAGGCGGTTCGACAACTTTCGTCGAGCTACAAATCGGCACCGATATCTCCAAAGCAGTTGATGATGCACGTGCAGCCGTATCGCAAATCCGCTCAGACCTTCCCGATGGCATTAATGAGCCGCAAGTCGCTCGGATCGACTTTAACGATCAGGAGCCCTTGGCAATTTATTCTGTGCGCGGCCCCGATATGCCCGCCGAAGACATTTCCTGGCTGATTGACCGCGAATTTAACCGTCAATTGCTGGGTGTAAAAGGTGTTGGCCGCGTTGAGCGTTGGGGCGGTGCTAGCCGTCAAATCACCGTCGATTTGGACCCCGCACGCTTGACTGCCTTTGGCGCAACCGCCTCGCAGGTCAGCCGCGCTTTGCGTAGCCAGAATATCGATTTGCCAGCCGGCAAATCAGAGTCTGGTGCAGGCGAGCAAACAATCCGGGCCTTGGGCTCTGCCAAGACGGTAGATGAGCTCCGAAACACACCGATTGTGTTAAATGGTGGCCGCGTCGTCCGCCTCTCTGATATCGCTGATGTCCGCGACGGGTCGAGCGAAGTGCGTGGCATTGGCCGCTTTAACGATCAACCTGTTGTCATGTTTCAAGTCCTGCGCTCCAAGACTGCCAGTTCCTTGAAGGCCTATGAAGCCGTCAAAATCAAGATCGAAGAATTACGCAAAGCCTATCCGAACTTGGTCATTGAGCCCGTCTTTACGCCAACCGACTATGTCCAAGAGAGCTTCGACATGTCGATGGAGACTTTGTTTGAAGGTGCACTTTTGGCAACCTTGGTGGTGGCCGTGTTCCTCGGTGGCTGGCGGCCCGTTATTGCCGCGGCAGCGATCATTGGCGTCAGCTTGGTTGGCCTTGCTTGGGTGCTTCAGAAGACGACAGGCATCCACATTTCAAAGACGGTGCTATTGTCCATTGGAACGGTTATTCTGGGGATAGTCACCTTTGTGATCAAGGATGGTCGAGCGACCTTCCTGGCCGCCATCGCGATCCCCTTGTCGACCATTCCCACTTTCTGGGTCATGAGCCTATTGGGCTTTACCTTGAACGATGTAACCCTTCTGGCGCTGGCGCTTGTGGCCGGTATCTTGGTCGACGATGCGATTGTGGAAATCGAGAACATCATTCGCCACATCCGGATGGGCAAATCACCTTATTCGGCAGCCTTAGAAGCGGCTGACGAAATTGGTCTGGCTGTTGTTGCGACAACGGCGACGATTGTTGCCGTGTTTGCGCCCGTGTCCTTTATGACAGGCATCGTCGGGCAATTTTTCAAAAGCTTCGGCTTGACCGTTGCTGTTGCGGTGTTGTTCTCTCTCTTGGTTGCACGCTTGATTACGCCACTCCTTGCAGCCTTCATTCTCACGCGTTCCCCACCAGAGCATGAAGGGGAGGCGGGCAAACGCTATATCGCCTTCCTTGAAATGGCGTTGCGCAACCGTTGGAAAACCGTCGGCGTCGGCCTTGCCGTGATGGCCGTGTCGGTTCTGATGTTGGGCTTGGCACCCAAGACCTTCACACCAACGATTGACCAAGGCTTTGTGCAAATGCGGATCGACTTGCCGCCGGGCCTCTCGCCTGACGAAGCCGACGCGCGTGCCCGCGAGGTTGCAGGCATCGTTATGGATCGTCCTGAAACCAAATCCGTCGTGCAAAGCGTCAATGGTGATTTGACCGGTGCCACCTACTTCATCTCGCTGGTAGAGCGCAAAGAGCGCGAGATCTCCCAACAAGATTACGAAGGAGAGCTTCGCAAGTCCGTTGGCAAAGTTCCCGGCATTCGCGCACGCTTTGGCGGCGGCTGGGGCTCTGGTGGTCTGTCTATCAATCTGACCTCGGATGATCCAGACGCACTGGCGGCTGCAACGCAACGTGTCATGAACGAGATGCGGAAAAAGCCCTGGGCCGTTGACCTGCGTTCTTCCGCAGATTTGACGCGCCCTGAATTGCACATCCTGCCAAAGCGGGAAGAGGCTGCGCGACTTGGAGTCTCCATTGCTGAAATCGCAAACGCGTCACGCTTGGCAACGACTGGCGATATTGAGCTTAACCTCGCGAAGTTCAATGCCGGTGAGCGTCAGATCGCCATTCTGGTTCGGTTGGCACGTGAAAACCGGGCCGATATTGAAGCCATTGGTGCGCTGCGGGTGAATACAGCCACCGGTGAAACCGTGCCTTTAAGTGCCGTTGCCGACATTCAATTCGGCGGGGGTGAAGCCCGCATTACCCGCGAAGACCGTCAGCGCGTGGTGACCATCTCTTCCGGTTTGGCAGCTGGTAAGCAACTTGGCCCCGCCTTGGAAGAATTGCAGAAGGAAGACTTCTACAAAAATCCAGGTCCTGGCGTGAAAGTGAAACCGGATGGTGACGCCGAAGAATTGGGTGACATGTTCGGCCAGTTTGCCGGAGCCATCGGCCTTGGCATCTTGTTGATCTATTGTGTGCTGGTTCTTTTGTTCAAAGACTTCCTGCACCCCATCACCATTTTGTCCGTCATTCTCTTGGCTCCAGCGGGTGCATTTATTGCGCTAGGTCTCGTGCAGGAGCCGCTGTCACTACCGGTGATGATTGGTCTGTTGATGCTGATCGGGATTGTGATCAAGAACTCGATCCTCTTGGTCGATTTTGTGATCGAAGCCCAACATCGCGGTGTGCCCCGTCACGAGGCGCTGATCGATGCTGCCCGCAAGCGGTCGCGACCCATCATCATGACCACGATTGCCATGATCGCAGGCATGATACCTGCCGCCATGACCACCGCCGGTGCAGGTGCGTTCCGGCACGGGATGGCGATTGCGGTGATCGGTGGCTTGACGCTGTCGACGGTCTTGAGCCTGATCTTCGTGCCTGCAGTTTACACGTTGATCGATGACCTCGATCAGATGGTGAAGCGCTTCTTCGCCAAGGTCCCTACGGTGACCAATGAAGACAAGGCGATTGCCTTGAAAGAAGAAGTCGAACGTCGCGCCAGCCAAGCTGCTGCCGAGTAAACCGCACTGCGACGACAAAGCAAAAGGGGCCCCAATCGGGGCCCCTTTTTTTCGTTTTGGATTTTGCGCTTAGCGGAAAGGCGGCTCGTCAAAGCTGCGCAGCTTGCGCGAGTGCAGCACGACCCCATCAAGACGCATCTTTTCAATCGCTGCGATGCCAATCTTCAAATGCTCGCCAATGGCGCGCTCATAGAAGATGTTGGCGGTACCGGGTAATTTGATCTCGCCATGCAGCGGTTTGTCAGACACACACAGCAAAGTGCCATAAGGGACACGGTGGCGGAAGCCTTGCGCGGCGATCATGCAGCTTTCCATATCGACGCCAATGGAGCGCGAGATATTGATCAAGCGACGTTCACGGCCCCAATAAAGCTCCCAGTTTCGGTCCGAAAAGCTCACCACGGTGCCGGTTCGAAGACGACGCTTGAGGGCTTCGCCGCTTTCACCTGTTACTTCCATCGCGGCCTGCTGGATCGACATTTGCACTTCCGCGATCGGTGGAATGGGAACATCGGCTGGCAAAATTCGGTCGAGGACTTCGTCTTTGCGCAAATAGGCGTGCGCCAGAACATAGTCCCCAATGCGCTGGCTTTGCCGCAGGCCACCGCAATGGCCAACCATCAACCAGCAGTGCGGGCGCAGAACGGCCAAGTGGTCGGTGATATTCTTGGCGTTAGATGGCCCCACACCAATATTGACCAAGGTGATGCCCTGGCCGTCCTTGGTAGTAAGGTGATAGGCCGGCATTTGATACTTCCGCCATGGGCTAGCCGCGACGCGCCCTTCTGGATCATCGTCCAGATTAGAGGCGTCAATCGTCACCCCGCCCGAGCAGATCAAGGAATCATAGCGCCCGCCTTGGCGGATCTGGTCAATCGCCCAACGCACGAACTCGTCGACATAGCGCGCATAGTTGGTAAACAGGATCCAAGGCTGGAAAGAACGCCATTCCGTCCCTGAATAATGGGTCAAACGCTTCAGCGAGTAATCCACCCGCAATCCATCATATAATGCAAGCGGTCTGGGCTGGCCTTGGAGGATCTCAAACTCTCCATCGACAATTTCGTCGCCAACGGCGGTCAGTTGCGGGGTTGGGAACCAGCGCGCCAATTCCTGTGGCGGTACATCGCCAACGCCCAGGTCGCTTATGCCATCGATGACATAGGAATAAGGCATCTCCGCATCTGAAAGGCCAACTTCAACTGTCGCGCCATACTCGTCGACCAGTGGCCCAAGGTTTTCTAGCAGATATTCAGTGAACAGTTCTGGATGGGTGACTGTAGTCGTATAAACGCCCGGTGCATTGAATTTTGCATAAGCGCGCTGGGATACCGGCGGTGGGCCATCCGGCGCATAGGTTACGCGGATTTCGGGATAGCGGAACCGTGCCCGCTCTTCTGGTGTGGGAGGGACCCGGGTTTGAACAAACCGGGCGAGGGCATCATGCAGGGCCTGAACGGATGCTGCGTGGATGTCTTGAAGCCTATCAATCGCTTCTTGTGGAGATTTGCATGGAAACATGGCCACATCTGGCCGTTCGGGGTCGCCTTGTCAATCTCAAGTGTGTGACACTGGCGGTCCGCGACACTAAATCTAGGTTACGGACCGCCAATCTCGATTAGCCAATACTGTCAAACAAGGCCGATGAGATATAGCGCTCCGCAAAGCTTGGCACGATGAAGACAATGCGCTTGCCGGCATATTCGGGACGCTGACCCAGCTTAATCGCCGCGGCCAGATTGGCCCCGGTCGAAATCCCGCCGGGAACACCTTCGGTTCGGGCCAGATCGCGGCTGAACTCAAAGGCTTCTTCGTTAGTGACCGTAATCACTTCATCAATCACCGACCGGTCCAGCACTTCAGGAATAAAGCCTGCGCCAATGCCCTGGATCTTGTGGGGGCCGGGCGCGCCACCAGACAAGACAGGGCTGCCTGCTGGCTCAACCGCGACAATCTGAATGCCCGGATGACGCTGCTTCAGGACTTGGCCGACGCCCGTAATGGTGCCGCCGGTCCCCACGCCTGCCACAAAGGCGTCCACTTTACCTTCTGTATCAATCCAAATTTCTTCTGCCGTCGTGCGACGGTGAACAGCTGGGTTGGCGGGGTTCACAAATTGTCCGGGGATCAAGGCATTTGGCGTTTCCTCAACCACTTGTTTCGCCCGCGCGACCGCACCCTTCATGCCTTCCGCGCCCGGCGTCAGAACAAGTTCAGCGCCAAGGAATGCCAGCATTTTGCGGCGCTCTAAGGACATGGTCTCTGGCATAACCAGAATCAGACGATAGCCCCGTTGGGCGGCCACAAAGGCCAAAGCGATGCCGGTATTGCCAGAGGTCGGCTCAACCAAGACAGAGCCTTCCTTAATCAGGCCGCGGCTCTCCAATTCTTCAATCATGGACACGCCGATGCGATCCTTGACCGATGCGATGGGGTTGAAGAATTCCAGCTTACCCAAAAGCTCTGCCTTCATATTGTACTTGGCAGCGATCTTGTCTAGGCGCACCAATGGGGTTGCGCCGATCGTCTCAGTAATGTTCGAAAAAATCCGGCCTTGGGCGCGAATGGCGGGGCCTTGGGCGTCTTGAGTCATGTTTATTCCTCGCTCTTATCCGTGCGTATAACACATCAGGTGCGACTTCGGCTCGCGACATACAAGATAGAATTTCTAATCGATACATATTGGCGCAGCCGCTGCTTGACGCAAGCGGCGCACCCTCCGAAGGAAGAGGTTGAAAAGGTCTCACGTGAAAACAGTGCGAGAAATGGCATTGCGGGGCGGTATTGCGCGTCTGGTGAACACTGGAAGCGGCTTTTCGGCTGTTCTAATCCGCAATGGGACCGTCGTGGCGAAAGTCGATGATGCCGATGGTGCGATGGCTATGGCGCGCCTGCAAGGTGGGCATGGGCGGATCGAAGGCCCTGCGAAAGCGGCTGTCCTATCGCTTGATGACGGGCCTTACCGGGAAGTGGCTGAGAGGATTGAGAAGGCAGAAGGTGGCGTATTCCTCACCGGGCGCGCCGGGACCGGCAAAACCACCTTTCTCAAAGCTTTTATGGATGAAACCGACCTGAAAGCCGCCATTGTCGCCCCTTCGGGCATTGCCGCGTTAAATGCCGGTGGCCAGACTATCCATTCCCTCTTCAAGCTGCCTCCGGCTATGATCCAGCCGCAGGATGTCCGCCGCGTCCGCGAGGGCCGCATGTTGAAAACGCTCGATTTGCTGGTGATCGACGAGATTTCCATGGTCCGTTCTGATTTGATGGACGCGATAGATCGGTCCATGCGCCTGCATCGCGGCGTACCAAGACCTTTCGGCGGGGTGCGCCTCTTGTGCGTGGGCGACAGTGCGCAATTGCCGCCAGTTGTCAGCCGGGAGGATGAACCGGTCCTAGAACAATGGTTTGGTGGGCCGTATTTCTTTGATGCGCCGTCAGTAAAGTCTCTATCCTGGACGTCGATTGAACTATGTCAGGTATTTCGCCAATCCGACGCGGCCTTCTTGGGGCTCTTGGATCGTATGCGGCGCGGGCGACCCTCGATGGAGGACGCGGAGCTGTTGGATTCCCGCGTGGTGGGTGAACCCCCGCCTTTTTCCGACAAGGATGGCGATGGGGCCATCGTGCTGACCACCACCAATGAGGCCGCGCGCCGCATCAATGATTTAGAGATGGCGCGCCTATCCGGGCCTGAAGCATCCTATGGCGCAAAAGTCGAAGGCCAGTTTGATGAGCGCATCTTCCCAACCGACAGCGATCTTCTGCTCCGGGTCGGCGCACGCGTCATGCTCTTGCGCAATGATGCCGACAAACGCTGGGTGAATGGCACGTTGGCCACGGTGGTTGATCTGGGCAAAACATCCGTCTTCGTCCGTATTGGTGGCCGGGTGCATGAAATCGAACCAGCCGATTGGGAGCGTTATGTCTATGAGCCCGATCCAGAAGGCGTGCCCCAGCGCAAGGCTGTGGGCGTTTTCCGGCAAGTACCTTTAAGACCAGCTTGGGCGTTGACGGTCCATAAAGCACAAGGCCTGACCTTTGATGCGGTCCATGTCGACTTTGGGCGCGGGGCATTTGCCCATGGCCAGACCTATGTCGCGCTGTCGCGTTGTCGCACCTTGGAAGGATTAACGCTGTCGCGCCACTTGCGCCGGACCGATGTTCGCGTCGATGATGCGGCCTTCGCCTTTGCGGATAAGGCGGTTTATGCCGATCTTGGGGCATTCCGGGTTGGCCGGATTGAGCACGACTAACTCAGCCCGTGTTACGCAGGCCGGCTGAAATCCCATTGATGGTCAATTGTATCCCCTTTTTGACCGTCTCTGCTTGCGCTTCGTCTTGGCCTGCGCGCAACTGCTTGATTAACTTCACCTGCAACAGGTTTAGCGGGTCGAGATAGGGCATACGGAGGCTAATCGAATGGGCCAGAGCTGGATTATTGCCCACCAATTCAGACCTCCCGGTGACAAGCTTTAAAGCTTCAAGTGTTTTGTGCCATTCGGCTTCGATACGGGCAAAGATGGCTTTCGCCATCTCTTGGTCATCTACCAGTTCGCTATAGCGGCGCGCAATGTCGAGATTGGCTTTCGCCATCACCATTTCGATGTTGGAAACAAGATTGGCAAAGTAGGGACTGGATTCATACAGCGCCTTTAACTCGCCTGCCGCAGACGTCCGCAACTCAGCTTGATAGCCAGAAATGGCACTACCGAAGCCATACCAGCCCGGCAGATTGACGCGCGCTTGCGACCAGCTGAACACCCAGGGAATAGCACGCAAATCCTCAATCCGGCCCGAAGCCGTGCGGGCGGCAGGACGGCTACCGATCTTGAGGTCCACAATCTCTTTCAAGGGGGTTGATTGGTGGAAATAGCGCGCAAAATCAGGGGTATCGTACACAAGGCTGCGGTAGGCTCTAAAGGCCAGTTCGCTTAAACGCGGCATGATCCGTTGCAGTATTTCTTCTTGCGCCTGATCGGCTGGGTGCAAGGCCGCTTCAAGGCTCGCGCCTACCAAAGTTTCCAACGAGACGCGCGCGCTGTCAGGATGGCCATACTTTGACGAGATGACTTCGCCTTGTTCGGTAACCGAGAGCCCCGATTCCATACTGCCAGCAGGCAGGGCTGCGATGGCATCGCGGGACGATCCCCCGCCCCGACCAATTGAGCCGCCCCGACCGTGGAAGAAGCGTATGGTCACGCCTAACTCTTTGCCCAACGCGACCAATCGCCCAATTGCGCCGCGCACTTCCCAATTGGCCGTCAGATAACCGCCATCCTTATTGCTGTCGGAATAGCCAATCATCACTTCTTGCACGGGATTGGTCGCGGCACGCGCCTGGGCCACTTCGGGCAGGGTTAGCCACGTGCGCATGATCGCTTCACTGGCTTTTAAGTCCGCGATGGTCTCAAACAAAGGTGCAATCGCAATTTGCGGGCTTGGGTCCGGCGATAAAGCGAACAGACCGCCTTCTTTCAGAAGTAAAGCCACTTCCAAAAGGTCTGAAACACTATCGGTCTTGGAAACGATCACCCGGCGTAACACCTCCCCGCCGACCGCGGTTCGAATCGCGCCCGCCTGCCAAAACACCTCCAACTCTTTAAGCGTTTCAGCGCCATAGTTTGCATAAGGCGTGGTCAGATTACGCGGTGTGCGCCACTGCGCACGCAAAATCTCGATGCGGGCCTCTTCTGTCAGGCTGGCATAATTGGCCTCAATGCCTGCAGCGGCCAATAACTCTCCAATCGTTCGCTCATGCACGTCAGAGTTTTGGCGCAATTCCATCTGGGCAAAGTGAAAGCCGAAAACCTTCACCCCTGTAATCAGCCGCGCCAGACGGCCGTCGGCCACATCGCCAGCCGCATGGGTGCGCAGCGACACGCCAACAATTTCCAAATCCGCAACCAGTTCGCCCGGTCCTTGATAGGCTAAGGCCTCCAGATCGGTCGGTCGGGAAGGGGCCTTTTTCGTGATCGCCTGATAGGTCGCCGCCAGGCGCGCATAAATGCCACGGATCGCCTGCCGATAAGGTTCATCGGCGCGGTGGGGAGAGGTATCGTGCCCGGCTTCTGCTAAGCGCGCCAAATCGGCTGAAACGGATGTTAGCTCGGTTGAAATGGATAACTCACTGCCCAATTGGTGCAATTCTTCAAGGAAGGAGCCGATCAATAGGCTGGCATGGGACATCACCGCATGGGTTAAGGTTTGGGCGTTGACAAAGGGATTGCCGTCACGGTCGCCACCGACCCAAGAGCCGACACGCAAAATGCCCGGCAATTCCTTACCCAAGCGCCGCTCGAGCCGCCGAATGAGGTTAGGCATTTCTTTGAGGAAGGACCGGCCGAGTACGCTGGCGACATTGGCAATTTCATCGGCGACTTCGATGCGTTCACCGCGTAGCACCCGGGTCTGCCACAAGAGCCTGATTTCCCGCCGTAGCCGCTCTGTGCGCAGATCGCGACCATCCACCTGATCAATCCGAGACTCGAGCGTGTCTGAAATCGCGGCCTCCCGGTCCAGCACGCTTTTGCGGCGCACTTCGGTCGGGTGAGCGGTCAGGATGGGGGCAATTACCATTTTGGCCAACACGTCAGAAACATGCTCGGGCGTCAGGTCTGGCCGTGTGTTTAACAGCGCCAACGGGTCTTGGCGGACAGTCTGGGTTCGGCTGACATAATCATCGGCCAGATTGGCTAGTTGCGAAAACACGCAAAAGCCGTGGATGAAAACCAAGGTTTCATCGAGTTCGAGCCCGTCCAGCAAGCTTACGGTCGCACCGCGGGGGGCTTGCCCACGATACTCCCGCACGGATTCTGAGCGTATGGACTCAATCGCATCAAACAGGGCATCGCCATGTTGATCCTTGATCACTTCCCCTAAAAGGGCACCTAAGTCTTTGATTAAGTCGCGCGCAGAGGCGGGGTTGGTATCGGGCATGCCGCCATTTGACGGCAAGTTTCCTTTAGGGCAAGTGGCTGGCTGTGTTGCCTTAGGGTAGGACTGCGCACGCCCGTGTGGCGGGCAAGGTCTGCCCGCCACACAGGCATTGGAGATTAGAAGCCGTAAGCGGCTGCCATATCTGGGTCTTTGGCGGCAACCAGTTTGGCACTATCGACCATAACTTTCGCCTGCTTCCACGTGGCATCATCCTGCATTTTGCCGTCCAGCATGGCCACGCCGCTTCCGTCTGGCATGGCTTCTAGGATGCGCTTGGCGAAAGCCACTTCAGCTGGATCAGGGCTGAACACTTTTTTGGCAATGGCGATCTGGTCTGGGTGCAGCGACCAAGCCCCGGCACAGCCCATAATGAACGCATTGCGGAATTGCTGCTCGCAAGCCTCAAGGTCCTTAATGTCACCAAAAGGGCCATAAAACGGCTTAATGCCAGCAGTTTGGCAGGCATCGACCATTTTTGCGAACGTATAATGCCACAAATCCTGTTGAACGCTGACCCGTGCGCGTCCATCAGCATGGGGGTCTTCGACCACGCGATAGCCTGGGTGCCCACCACCAACACGGGTTGTCTTCATGGCCCGGCTCGCCGCCAGATCGGCAGGCCCAAGGCTGATCCCCTGCATACGCGGACTGGCTAGGGCAATCGCGTCCACATTGGCCACACCTTCAGCGGTTTCTAAAATGGCGTGCAACTGGATTGGACGGCTAACACCTGCTTTGGCTTCAAGTTGCGCCAGTAATTGGTCGAGGTAGTAAATGTCCCAAGGCCCTTCGACCTTTGGCACCATGATGACGTCGAGTTTGTTGCCGACAGCGGCAACGATTTCCATCACATCGTCCAACATCCAAGGACTGTTGAGGCAATTGATCCGGGTCCATAGGCCTGTGCCAAGGGCTGCAAAATCAGTCTCGCTGGCCATTTCGATAAAGCCAGCGCGTGCAGCCTCTTTCTCGTCTGCAGGAATGGCGTCTTCCAGATTGCCCAGAATAACGTCGACGCCCTTGGCGATCTCCGGCACCTTGGCGCGCACTTTTTCGAGGTGTGGCGGCACAAAGTGGATCATCCGCTCCACCTTAACCGGCAGATCACGGTAAGGAGCGGGCGCACCAATGGCGAGGGGTTTGAAGAAAGCGCGGGGAGTTTTCATGAGCATCGGTTCCGTATTATTGTTTTTCTCTGCGCTAGGCTGACCAAGCCAAAAGGTCAACGCAGCAAGGGGGTTCGCAAGCGGCTAAATGCTGCGCTAAACGCTTCTGATGCAGCGTTGGAAACTGACCTTAGAATATGACGGCACCAATTTCGCCGGTTGGCAAAGCCAATCGGATGGCAAAGGCGTGCAAGACACGGTGGAGCGCGCCATCGTCGCGTTGGAGGGCGAATTGCGCCGAACCCATGCCGCTGGGCGCACCGATCGTGGTGTGCATGCAACGGGTCAAGTGATCCATGTCGACTTGGCAAAGAATTGGGAACCGTTTCGGTTACAAGAAGCCTTGAATGCGTGGATGCGTGACTATGGCCCGGTGGCGATACGGGCCGCAGAGGCTGTTCCCGACAGTTTTCATGCGCGGTTTTCCGCGCAAGCCCGCGGTTATATGTTCCGCATGGTCGATCGTCGTCCGCCCTTGACGTTGGAGCTTGGGCGGGTGTGGCGCGTCTCGCAGCACCATGACGTGGGTGCCATGCAAGAAGCAGCCAATCATTTTCTTGGGACCCATGACTTCACCACGTTCCGCGATGCCGATTGTCAGGCGAAAAGTCCGATCAAGACGCTGAGCCGGTTTGAGCTCTATCGGGTTGAGGGCGTCTTCGGGCCAGAGATACAAGCGCGCGTTCAGGCCCGTTCGTTTTTGCACCGCCAAGTTCGTTCGATGATGGGGACGTTGTCGGAAGTGGGTCGCGGGAAATGGAGCCCGGACGATGTTCGCGATGCGCTGGAAGCCCGCGACCGCAAACGCTGTGGCCCTGTCGCCCCCAGTGACGGCCTGTATCTAACCGACGTCTTCTATGAAACCGGACCTTTAGGCTAAGGCAAAGCAGCCAATCAGGCGGACACCTACTTCTAAAGGCTCGTCGAGGTCCAAAAAGCCCGGCAATTGAATAAGGGCGAGGTCTCCCTGTTCGCTCAAACGCGTGCCGCCATAACCTGCCAATGCGGCTTTGCTTCCGGCCAGCAGACTGATGTCACCGCCCGAAGCTTCCGGGGCGCGATGGGCGAGCAAGAGGGAGGCCGGCGCACCATCGGCAACAATTTGGGGACTCGCCGCGCAGACATGTACCCCTGCAAGGCTCACATCCATTAGATCCACCCACCAATTCTGCGCGGCTGCTGGCCAGGGCAGGCAGGCAATGGTTCTGGGCCCTTGCTTTGCAGCCATCAAAGCATCGGTAGCCGGCAGGATGCGGGTCTCGCTGGCCGAGCCAAAGGCAAGTTTGGCCCAGGGGGCCGCTTCCAGCGTGGTGACAACATCTAGACCACCTTGGGCGGCCAGATTGGCCGCAATCAGAGCCCGCCACACGGCAGCGGCTAAGGCCGGGTCGAGGTCTGGCTCGCGCACAATAAGCCCGCGCAAAATGTCGATCTCGCGCGCCGGGCGCCAGCCAAAGCCTGAATCCCCTGCCGACTTTTTAGCTTCAGCAATCGCCCGCGCCAGTCCGGAACGTTGCGCAATCAAGCGTGCCAGTTGCCCGTCAATGGCATCAATCGCCTCGCGCAGCGCCGTCATATCGGTGGGGAGGGAAGCAGACGAACTTGGTGTGGGCATATTCATGCCTCAACCATGGTGAAAAAACCTTGTTTGCGCAAGATAATTGCCTGAATTTGGTCAATGTCAGCAGCCACCCTCCCGCAATTCAACCGCACAGGTTAGTGGTGCACGCAACTGGAGCTAATCTGTCGATGTCGCTTGCCCGCAATACCCTTGTTCAAGCCGGTTTCACCTTATTGAGCCGCCTTTTGGGCTATGCCCGCGACCGCGCGATCTCTAACCTTTTGGGCGCTGGTTGGGTGGGCGATGCTTTCGCGACGGCGCAAACCTTCCCGAACCTTTTCCGGCGGATCCTTGCAGAAGGGGCCTTTAGTCAGGCGTTTGTGCCGCTCTATGCCAAGACGCAGGCCGAGATTGGCAAGGATAAAGCCGCCGAAGTGGCAAGCCAAGCTTTCTCGGTGCTGACCTTGGTCGCGGCATTGGTGACCATTTTGGCGCAACTGACGATGCCCTGGATCATGCTGGTGATTCACGGTGGCTACGCCGATAAGCCACAGGCTTTCCAATTCGCCATCCTCTTGACCCAAATCACCATGCCCTACCTTGTTGGCATGGCGATGAGCTCCCTATTCTCAGGCGTGCTCAACACGGCTGGCAAGTTCGCCTTATCTGCCGCCGCACCGACACTTTTAAACCTGACCATTCTGGCAGCAGTGGTCTTTGTCAGAGACCCCAACCAAGCGGCCATTAATGCAGCCGTGGCCATTACGATCGCGGGTTTCCTGCAGGCCACCGCCCTTTACATCGGCTGCCGACGGCTTGGGGTCCAGATCGGCTTTCGCCTCCCGCGTCTCACGCCAGAAGTGAAAGCCATTGTTACGGTGATGATACCGTCTGTGATTGCAGGAAGTGCGACCCACCTCAATGTCTTGGTGAGCCAGTCGCTGTCCAGTTTTGAGGTTGGTGCCAAATCCTGGCTTTATGCGGCAGACCGTTTGTTTCAACTGCCTTTGGGTCTTATCGGCGTGGCTATCGGAGTGGCTTTATTGCCGCGGCTTGCACGCGCGGTTGCAAGTCCTGAAACTGGCGACGATACCAAAGCTCTGGACGAAGCCTTTGTTCTGTCGATGGCCTTTACCCTGCCTGCTGCCGCTGCCTTGGTTGTCGCACCCTTCTTCCTGATGCAGGGCTTCTGGGCTGGTGGTCAGTTTAGCGAAGACGATGCCCGGGCCACGGCAGACGCCTTGTTTCACTATGGTTGGGGTGTGCCCGCCTTTGTGTTGATCCGCATTTTGGCTCCACCCTTCTTCGCGCGGGGCGACACCAAAAGGCCGATGAATTTCGCGCTAGTCAGCGTATTAGTGAACATCGGATTGGGGGCTTCCTTGTTTTTTGGACTTCGGACCATGGACTTGCCGGGCTATGTTGGCCTCGCCATCGCGGCGAGCGTTTCGGGCTGGGTCAATGCGCTTTTGCTGGCGGCGACTTTGTTACGCGAGCGAAATTGGCGACCAGAACCTTGGGTGCTTGGCAAGTTTCTCCGTATCGTTGTCGCCACAGCCGTCATGGCCGCCGTGTTAGGCTTTGCCGCCTTGAACCGGGTGCCCATCGAGGGCTGGTTTGAAGCCAGACTGGTATTTGGTAAGGAAGTGGCGACTTTATTGGTTTGCTTGGTGGGTATGATCGTTTATGCGGCAGTCGCCTTCCTTGTGCGGGCCGTCACGATGGCAGACATTAAGTTGGCTTTGCAAAAGCCAGCAGGCTCTTCTGCCGTTTCAACGCAAGATGAGTTTTAGAGTAAGAAGACGGACATGACCGACATACAGAAAAAGCGGGTTTTCTCCGGCGTTCAACCGACCGCAAATTTGCATTTGGGCAATTATCTGGGCGCGATCAAGCGCTTCGTTGAATTGCAGAACGAGCCCGGTTCAGATTGCATCTATTGTGTGGTTGACTTGCATGCCATCACGGTACCGCAAGACCCAGAAAAGCTGCGCGCTCAGACCCGCGAAGTGGCCGCTGCCTATCTGGCTGCGGGCGTTGATCCCGTTCGCTCGGTGATTTTCGTGCAGTCGAACGTCTCTGCCCATGCAGAACTGGCTTGGATCCTCAATTGCGTTGCGCGCATGGGCTGGTTGGAGCGCATGACCCAGTTCAAGGACAAAGCTGGCAAGAATGCCGAGCGCAGCTCAGTCGGCCTGTTTGACTATCCCGTTTTGATGGCAGCGGACATTCTGACTTATAAGGCGACCCATGTGCCGGTGGGCGATGACCAGAAGCAGCATCTTGAATTGTCGCGCGATATTGCTGCCCGTTTTAATTCGGACTTCAAGGTCGATGGCTTCTTCCCCTTGCCAGAGCCCATCATTGGCGGCCCGGCCGCGCGCGTGATGAATTTGCAAGACGGGTCGAAGAAAATGTCCAAGTCTGATCCGGCCGATAATTCCCGGATTAATATGACGGACTCGGTCGATCTGATGGTCAAGAAGATCAAAAAGGCAAAAACCGATACCCTGCCCATGCCGTCCCATGTCGATGAATTGAAGGGTCGGCCAGAGGTTGATAATCTGGTCAGCATCTATGCCGCCCTTTCCGGCCAAACCAAAGAACAGGTCGTGGCGGAATTTGTCGGCGCAGGCTTTGGCGCCTTCAAGCCACGCCTGGCCGATCTGGCGGTGGAAGCCCTTGGGCCCACGATGACCTCGATGGCCAATTTCTTGGCAGACCCTGCCCAGATTGATGCGATCCTGCGCGCAGGCGCGGACCGGGCCAATGCGATTGCCCAGCCGATCTTGAAAGACACCAAAGCTGCGGTCGGCTTCTGGTCTTAAACCGCCACACTCGGGGCAGGCTTCTTGGTCTGCCCCACTTGGCACACCAAAAATGCAACCGTGGTGCCAATGCACAATTGCCACGGGAAGGCGAGGCTCTTCCAAGCGGGCGGGAGGCCGAAAAAGTCGACGATATAGGCCTGCTGCAGCAGGATGGTGACGAAGCCTGCCACCAAGGCGGCAATGACACTGGGGGTAGAACCGCGCTTGGTGAAGACTGCCGTGATATAGACGCCCGACAGGCCCGAATAGGCAAAGGTCATGACCGACAGCACAAAGGTCAAGAGCGGGGTGTCGGTATATTGCTGCCAATAGAAACACAGGATCGACATGGCAAACAAGGCTAGGCCCAGCACTACCATGCCCAATTGGCCTGCGCGTACATAATGCGCCTCAGGTTTTGGCCCGCGCTTATCGCGCCAAGGTCGATAAAAATCCTGCACCAAAACCGATGACATGGAGATCAGACCCGAATTGACGGCGGCCGCAGCAATCACGCCTACGGTCACAAAGCCGCGCAGACCCGGCGGCATTTGGGTCAGGATAAAGGTCATGAAGACCGTGATGTCTTGCCCATCAAACTTGGTCATCACGGCTTGGCTGCCTTCTTGGATCATCAAGTCGGGGCGCTGGTAAAAGACATAGAGCAAAGACCCGATGGTCATGAAGATCAGCACGACCGGGATCGTGGCGAACACCGAGACAAACATGGCTCGATTGCCTTGCTTGGCATCCTTGCAGGCCAATAAGCGCTGGGAGGTATCTTGGTCGAGGCCAAAGTTACAGGCGTTCAGGATCGCCACCCCGGTAATCAGGGCCCAGAAAGAAAAGGGTGCGCTGAAATCCAGGCTGAAATCGATCAGGCGCAATTTATTCGTGCCCTCTGGCGTCTGTACCAGGCCTTGCCAAATCTCGACCCCCGAAGCGGGGATTTTCATCAGAAGGAACACCACTACAGTCAGCGCAGCGGTCACATAGATCGCGACTTGGACCAGATCACTCCAGATGATGGCGTTCAGGCCGCCGATAAAGGTGAAAATCAGGCCAAATACCAGGAGCAGAAGCGAGGCTTGGACGATATGGTCGGGCGCAATGTCGCCAAACATGATCATGGAGACGGCGATGGCGGCGAGATAAAGGCGCGAACCGCTGGCAAGCACGCGGCCTACCAGATACATGCCCGCTGCCGCTTGTCGGGCCGTTCGGTCATAGCGCTTTTCGAGAAGTTCATAGACGGTTGTTGCCTGCATGGCATAAAAGCGCGGCATCAGGACAAGGGCGACGATGATCGCGCCCAAGGCCGCACCAATATTGCTGCCCAAATAGGTAAAGTCACCGCGATAACTGGAATCTGGCGCACCCAAAAAGGTTGCAGCGGATTGGCTGGTGGAGAGGACGGAGATGGCAACCAGCCAGATCGGCATGGTGTTGCCGGCCAAAAAATAATCATTGGCCTTGGCCATTTTGCTATTGGTCGCCAAAATACCTGCAATGGCGATGATAGCGACATAGCCACCCAAAATCGCCCAGTCTAACGCGGTAAATCCAACAGCCATGGCTCAGCTTTCCCCAAAAGCTTAGAAGAGAACCCTATGACATAGGGTTTGGCCTAACGTCCACTGCGCTTCAAATGGCGCTAATGGCTTGCGCGTTCAAATAGGGCAAGGGCGCATAAATCGCCCGCATTGCCTCGGCCAATTCGCGTGCGCCGGGGCGCGGGAAGGGCGAGGTATCAATATGTACCGCCGCAATCTCTGCCAGCCCTACGGCGCGCGCCGCCAATAGTGCATCGGCCATTGCGGCCGAGCGGCCAGCCCTGCCTTCGCGCCCGATATTGCCGCGCCCGTCGGTCAAAAACAAAAGGCGCGGCGTGCGGCCCTTGGCCTTCTCTGCCAGCGCCAGCAACAGGGCCGTATCTATGCCCGCTGCCAAGGGCGTGCCGCCCCCGCCTGCCAAATCGGATAATTGTCGACGCGCCCGTGCCAGGGACCGTGTAGGCGGCAACAGGATCTCAGCCGCCTCATTGCGGAAAGCGACCAAGGCTACCCGGCTGCGGTCGACATAGGCCTGGGCTAACAACAGCTCCACCGCCCCTTTGGCTTCGGCAAGGCGCTGAAAGGCCGAAGAGCCAGACGCATCGACGACCAGAATTGTGGTCGCCTCTTTGGGCTGGGCAAAGCAACGGATGCGGAAGTCGCTTTTGCGCACTTCAATGCGCTTTTTGCCTGTTTCCAGCGCCGCGTCGGCTTGCGGACGACGGCGCAGCTTCTGCCAAGGTGCTGCGGCGCGCAGGGTTTCGATGATGTTGAGGCGTTCACCGGGCTTTAAGGTACCGCTGCGAGAGCGAATGGGCCTGCCACGCAGCGGTGACTTTTGCAGGGCGCCGCCGCCACTGCCGCTCGCCCGTCCTTGGCGATTGGGTTTTGCTTGGCTCCCCAGTGCTGCGATGAGTTCAGCTGGCAGGGCAGATTTGACGGCATCCACCAGAACTTCGCTGGGATTGGGTGGGCTTTTGTGCTCTGCTTCAGTTTGAGAGTCCGGTGGAGTTTCGGCAGGCGGCGTTGGGTCCGCCTCTGCCTCAGTTTGTTCTGCTTCGTCCTGGGTTTCAGGTTGTTGGTCAGAATCGTCGGGCTGAGGCTCTTCAGGCGGTGGCGGTAATTGCAGGGCTTGGGGTGCTAGTACCAGCTGTGCAGCTAAAGTGACATCACCCAAATTGGCGACTTTCCTGCCGTCTAGAGCCGCAACCATGCGAGCGACGCGCAGACACAAAAGCGCTGGCCGGGCAGAGTTCAAGCCAAAAGCTTGGGCGGCCTCACAAATGGCCTCGAGGAGCGACTCTGACGCAAGCCCAATCTCTGGCAACGCGTTCTTGGCGCGCTCGATATCTTCAAGGCTTGCCCCGTCCCCTGCCAGATCACCAAGGCCCAGACCATTGCCGTCGAGGCGGAAGCTACACCGCTCTAAAAGTGCAAACGGTGGGGATTCTTCTGGGCCCATGCTTTCATCCAGCAGGATCAAGCCAAAGCGCGCCGGCAGAAGCGATGTCAGCCCATCGCGCTCCAGCTGGAACTGGCCTTCATCCAACGCGGCAGCGATCCTTGCGGCGGTGGCAGAACTCAAGCGCTCTGCCATGGGCAGTACCAGCACCCCACCATCAACTTCGCTTAACAGGCCGCGCTGGACAACGGGTTGGCCCATGGCCAAGCTGGTTGCGAGATCGAGGCCACCCAATAGCCGGTCGTCACCCGTCTGCACCGGGCAACGGCGCAAGGGTGCCCCTTCTGGCAAAAGCTCTTTTAACAGATCGAGCCAAGCATCAAAGAATGGGCTGCCTCGACCCTTGATCGAGATGCCGCCCAATCCATGGGGGTCCATCGCAAACAAGGTGGCGATCAACAAGGCTTCCGGCCAGGCTGCGCAGGGCACAGTTTCGGCTTGCGCCTCGGCGGTCATGATCCAAACAGGTCTGACATGGCGCGTTCAATCCGGGTGGACGAGCCGGTTTCATCGAGGGGGTTGCGGCGCAGGCGGTGGCGCAGGGCCATCACCGCAATCCCGCGCAAATGATGGTCTTCCACCCGTGTATCGCCTTCAAGGGCAGCAACGGCGCGTGCGGCGCGGATCAAAGTCAGCTCGCCGCGCAACCCATCCACGCCAACGGCCATACACAGGCGCGACGCCCATTCCAGAGAAGCATCAGGGGTTTCAATGTCGCTTAAGCGACCACGTGCCGCGACAATCTTCTCCCGCACAGCTGCCTCGCCTTCAGCCTGACGGGCTGCAAAGCCCGCACTATCGCGGTCAAAGGAATCGCGGCGGCGCACCACTTCGACGCGCATAGCCAAGTCGTCTGGTGTTTTCACATCCACCGATAGGCCAAACCGATCCAATAATTGCGGGCGCAGCTCGCCCTCTTCCGGGTTGCCGCTTCCGATCAGGACAAAGCGGGCCGGGTGGCGCACACTAAGGCCTTCCCGCTCGACAACATTTTCGCCTGAGGCGGCCACGTCCAAAAGCAGGTCGACCAAATGGTCATCGAGCAAATTGACTTCGTCGATATAAAGAAAGCCACGATTAGCGCGGGCCAAGAGGCCCGGCTCAAAGTGCTTTTCGCCTTGGGTTAACGCGCGCTCTAGGTCGAGTGCACCGACGACGCGGTCTTCGGTTGCGCCCAAGGGGAAGTCGACCACAGGCGTCGCCATCTCGCCCACGTCGGGTATCTCGCCTTCCAGACGATGGATACAGCCCGTGGCACAAGAGGATTTGTCCGCGCGTGGGTCGCAATGATACTGACAGGCCTTGACCATTTTAATCGGCGGCAAAAGGGCGGCCAAGCCCCTGACTGCGGTCGACTTGCCCGTGCCGCGATCGCCAAACACCATAACCCCGCCAATGCCAGGATCTGTGGCTGCGATCAGCATGGCCAGCTTCATGTCATCTTGGCCGACAATGGCTGTGAAAGGGAAAGCGATACGCATCAAAAAGGCTCCAAAAGGAAGGGGTTGGCTTTAGGCATCTGCCTCCGCCGCAGATTGAACCTTAGCACCTGACTCATCAACTGGCTTGCGCTCTTGGCTGTCAGAGGTGAGGCCATAGGGTGCGGTCAATTGCCAGACATGGTCAGGGATCATGTTTTTCATGCGTTGCGGCTCTTCGCGGCGTAGGTGAAGCACTGTTTCAATGGCCTTCATTTCTACCCGCGTCCGGGCGAATTCCAACCCGCGAGGCCCTATTCTCGGCATCAGCCAGCCCACCAAGGGCCTGACCCAATCTGGCATGCCGCGCAGGGGCAGCCCACCAGCTGCGCGCTCAACATTGGCTTTAAAGCCCCTTACCGCGCTGGCGCGTTTGCCATGGCTGGTCGGTGCCGTCAGGGCGATTTCATCGCCTAACAGCGAGAGCAATTCCTCACCGCGTTCGTTGCGAACCAGCAACCACTGCTCGCCTTGGCCACCCATATAGCCAATTGTGATGTCGGCCAGCGAATTGGTGTAGTCGACACAGGTCCGGCAGGTCAGCGGGAAAAAGTCCGGGGGTAGTTTTGAGATTGGCAGCTGCAGGAAGGGAATGACCTGCTTGTGACCGTCATCAAACCGCAATTCGACATGGTAATCCGCCCGGAACTCCAAATAACTGATGGTCTTGGGCTGATCCGACAACAGGTCCAGAAATTGATGGAAGCTTTCGGTGGTCGTATTGTCTGAGCAGGGCGTGCCGATCACATAGAGACGCTCAAACCCAAGTTCGGCTTCCAGTGCACGCAAAGCATAGACTTGGCAGGGAATGCCAATCACCGCGAGGCGCTTATAGCCCAACTCAAGTGCAGGCTCTAGCAAAGCCAATAAAGGCGCATAGCCCATGCGCATACCTCGACAATGGGCAAGCTCTGAAGCTTCTGTCACCAAAGTGGGCACAGGTCGCCAACGATCTTCCGGATCGGGCTTCATGGTCAGAACCGCGTCGACCGCGCCGGTTTCCAGCAAGCGCTCGGCGAGGCGGGTGGTGATCCCGGTCCATTGCGCGCCAGGCAAAGGGGCGTTCAGCTTGGCTTGATACATCGCCTTCACAGGGCCAAAGAATAATTCGTCGCCAGCGGCCGTATCGCGGGCGCGCCCATGCACTCGGGTTTCCAGCTCTGGATAGGTTGGGCTGATGAATTGGCATGCCCGCCCACAGCGTTTGGGGTCTGACGTCCGCGAGATCCCACAATCGGTGCAGAGCGTGCGTGCGGGGGCTGGGGTGTTTAGCGCTTGACTAATCCTCGGATCGTCTGACCCAACGCCCGGTGCACGACTTGTCGAAGATTCCACCCTAACCTCATCTGCTACCCGCATCAATTATGACTGTCTCACCACGGGAACAAATTGCAAGGGTTTGTTCGTTTTGTGACTGTCAAAAGTTTTGGACGTCTATTTCTATTGACAAGATGCAGGAGGGAGGCATACCTTGCCGGATGACCTTAACTGAGGTCCGTTTTCTGCTGGAGAATTCCGATGTTGATGCAGCCTTCTAACTCACACGAATGGCGTGTTTCTGAGACCTCCGTCAGTAGAGCCTCCGAGCGGAAAAAGGCCTCCACTCCCATTCTAGTCCGTTGGCTTGAGGGTCTTTTGCAATTCGCCAATCCTTGGCCCGCCCATGCGGGCTCTAGCTCGGTCACCCATACGAAGCACGCCCAAAGCGACACAGATCGGGCGTCTTGAGCATGAGCGACGCGGTCACGTTGATAAGCCCCACTACCGAGGCGCGCCCTGTTCTGCGGGAGCGGGGCCAACGGGAAGTGTTTTGCGGGCTTACTGGCATTGTTTGGCTGCATCGCAAGATTCAAGACGCGTTTTTCCTCGTCGTTGGCTCGCGGACCTGCGCGCACTTGATCCAATCCGCCGCTGGCGTGATGGTTTTTGCTGAGCCTCGCTTTGCCACAGCCATCATGGAAGAGCGGGATTTAGCCGGTCTGGTCGATGCCAACGAGGAGCTTGACCGAGTGGTGGACAGGCTTCTGTCGCGTCGTCCCGACATCAAATTGCTGTTCTTGGTCGGCTCCTGCCCTTCAGAAGTCATTAAACTGGATTTATCGCGCGCCGCAGAGCGGTTGACCCAAAAGCACAGCCCTTCGGTTCGGGTCCTGAATTATTCGGGTAGCGGCATCGAGACGACTTTCACCCAAGGTGAAGATGCGTGCTTGGTTGCGATGATTCCAGCAGCACCGGTCGCCTCCGAAGAAGCGCCTGCCTCACTCTTGGTCGTCGGCACCTTGCCCGATATCGTGGAAGATCAATTTGCCCGGCTGTTTAATCAGTTGGGCATTGGTCCTGTTGCTTTCTTTCCACCACGCAATTCGCAATCCATTCCTGCGATTGGGCCAAACACGAAATTTCTGCTGGCGCAGCCCTTTTTGGGTGAGACGGCCCGTGCCCTGATCGAACGCGGCGCGCAACACCTGCCTGCGCTATTTCCGTTCGGCGCAGAAGGCACAACCCATTGGCTGAAAGCTGCTGCCGATGCCTTTGGCATTCCAGAGCTTCATTTCTTGGCGGTTGTGGCACCAGGGCGTGAGCGGGCCAAGCGTGCGCTGGAAGCGCAAAAAGTGCATTTGGCTGGCAAAAGCATCTTCTTCTTCCCAGACTCGCAAATGGAGCCCAGCCTCGCGCGCTTCCTGTCGCGGGAACTGGATATGAAGCTGATCGAAGTCGGCACGCCCTACCTCAATCGCCAGCTCCTTAGCGCTGAGATGGATTATCTGCCCGAGACCGTCACCTTGAGTGAAGGCCAAGATGTTGATCGTCAGCTCGATCGGTGTCGCGCGGCAAAGCCGGACTTGGTTGTCTGCGGCATGGGCCTCGCCAACCCACTCGAAATGGAAGGCATTTCGACCAAATGGTCGATCGAACTCGTCTTCTCACCGGTTCATGGATTTGATTGCGCCGGCGATTTGGCTGGCCTGTTTGCACGCCCCTTGTATCGCCGCTCTGTGTTGAAAGTTTAGTCCCATGCAGTTGACGGTTTGGACATATGAAGGACCACCTCATGTCGGGGCGATGCGCATCGCGACTGCCATGAAGGGTGTCCACTTTGTCTTGCATGCACCCCAAGGCGACACTTATGCCGACCTTCTGTTCACGATGATCGAACGCCGTGGAGCGCGTCCACCGGTGACCTACACGACCTTCCAAGCACGTGACCTTGGCACCGATACCGCTGAAATCTTCAAAACAGCCGCGCGCGACGCTTTTGAGCGCTTCGATCCCGATCTTATGCTCGTGGGTGCCTCGTGCACCGCCGAATTGATCCAAGACGATCCAGGCGGCTTGGCGCGCGCCTTGAACCTGCCGGTCCCAACCATCACGCTTGAACTGCCTTCCTATCAAAAAAAGGAAAATTGGGGCGCTTCAGAGACTTTCTATCAAATCGTCCGCGGTTTGGCGACACAAGCTCCGGCCCCAAAGCCTGAAGGCGCTAAGCCGAGCTGTAACATCTTGGGCGCGACGGCTCTGGGCTTCCGGCACCGCGATGACGTGATTGAGATCACCCGATTGCTCAATCAACTAGGAATTGATGTGAACGTCGCCGCCCCGATGGGTGCCACAGCCGACGATATCCGCCGTTTGCCCCAAGCCGACTTTAACGTCGTCCTCTATCCTGAAATTGCCGACACTGCCGCGCGCTGGTTAGAGCGCCAGTATGGTCAAAAGGCCGTTCGCACGATACCAATGGGCTTCCAAGCGACGTGCGAATTTGTTCGTGAAGTGGCCGCACTGGCTGGCGTCGACCCTGAGCCGGTGCTGTCTCAGCATGGCTCCCACATGCCGTGGTGGGCGCGTTCGGTTGATTCCAATTATCTCACCGGCAAGCGCGTCTTTGTGTTTGGCGATGCCACCCATGCCATGGCTGCAGCCCGCGTGGCCAAAGAAGAACTTGGCTTCGAAGTTGTTGGCCTTGGCTGCTATAATCGTGAATTCGCACGCGACGTGCGGGCTTGCGCGGCGGAGCTCGGCGTCGAAGCCCTGATTACCGACGATTATTTACTGGTCGAAGAAACCATTGCCGCCCTGCAGCCAGAACTGGTTCTGGGCACGCAGATGGAACGCCACATCGCCAAGCGCCTCGGCGTTCCCTGCGCGGTCATTTCAGCACCCGTCCATGTGCAGGACTTCCCCGCCCGCTATGCGCCGGTGATGGGCTTTGAAGGCGCGAATGTCTTGTTCGACACCTGGGTCCACCCTCTCGTGATGGGTTTGGAAGAGCATTTGCTGACCATGTTCCGTGAGGACTTCGAGTTCAATGATGCAGCCGGGCCTTCCCATCTCGGTGGTCATGCCAAGGTCGAGGCAGCGGCCAAGCCAATGCCAGAGCCTGAAGCCGCTCCCGTGGCGGCACAGGTCGCAATCCAAGAAACCATCAGCGTTCTCAATTGGAGCCCAGAAGCCACCAAAGAATTGTCGAAAATCCCCTTCTTCGTCCGGGGCAAAGCCAAACGTAACACAGAACGTTACGCGGCCGAGCAGGGCTTAGAGACCATCTCCATTGAAGCGCTTTACGATGCCAAAAGCCACTTCGCCCGCTAGCGCCAGCCATGGCCTGCGCGCCAAGGGCGAGGGCGAGACTGTGCGCGTTGTCATCGTCACGCTCGACAACCATTTGCGTACTTTGGTTCAGCGTGCATCTGATACCTTAGCGATTGAAACGCCCGGTGTTGAACTTGTCATGCATGCCGCCACCGACTGGGCTGACAAGGCCGGGTCGCTTGAAGCGTGTCATCGCGACATCGCGAAAGGCGATATTATCCTCGTCTCCATGATGTTTATCGACGAGCATATCC
>NZ_JBIIYV010000119.1:0-5476 GCF_044346625.1 Aquidulcibacter sp.
GCGAGCGCAAGACTTTCACAGACCAAGAAGCCCTCGATTTTCACAGTTTGCCTACGCCGGGGAAGATATCGGTTGTGGCCTCCAAACCGATGGCGACCCAACGCGATCTGTCGCTTGCCTATTCTCCCGGTGTTGCGGTTCCAGTTCTCGCCATCTCAAAAGACCCCGACACGGCTTATGACTATACGTCGAAAGGCAATTTGGTCGCCGTGATTTCAAACGGTACTGCCATTTTGGGTCTGGGAAACTTGGGTGCCCTGGCTTCAAAGCCTGTAATGGAAGGCAAGTCGGTTCTGTTCAAGCGCTTTGCGGATATCGACTCTATCGACATTGAGCTTGATTCGATGGACTCAGAAGAGATCATCCGCACCGTTCGCAATATCTCCTGCACCTTCGGCGGTATCAATCTGGAAGATATCAAAAGCCCGGAATGCTTTATCATTGAAAGCCGGCTCAAAGAATTATGCGACATTCCGGTTTTTCATGACGACCAACATGGAACCGCCATAATTGCGGCCGCAGGCTTGATCAATGCTTGTGAGATTACAGGTCGCGATTTTAAGGACCTTAAAGTCGTCGTGTCAGGTGCCGGTGCCGCTGGTCTGTCTTGTATTTCCTTGATCAAGACGCTGGGTGTGCCGCACCAAAACGTCATTGTGTGTGACCGCGACGGGGTGGTCTATCGTGGCCGTGAAAAGGGCATGGATCAATTCAAGTCTGCCCACGCCGTTGATACGCCCCTGCGAACTTTAGAAGAGGCAATGAAGGGCGCAGATTGTTTCTTGGGCCTGTCCGCCAAGGGCGCGGTTAATCAAGCCATGGTGGCCAGCATGGCCCCAAGCCCCATCATCTTTGCGATGGCCAATCCGGATCCGGAGATTCGCCCGGAAGAAATTTTGGAAGTTCGAACCGATGCGATTATTGCCACCGGCCGGTCGGACTATGCGAACCAAGTCAACAATGTTTTAGGCTTCCCCTATATCTTCCGGGGTGCGTTGGACGTCCGCGCCCGCACGATCAATGAAGAGATGAAGCTGGCGGCAGCCCGCGCCCTGGCAGAGCTTGCGCGCGAAGATGTACCCGATGAAGTGATGGCTGCCTATCATGGTCGCCAACTTAAATTTGGTCCGGGATACATCATCCCGACGCCGTTTGATCCGCGCTTGATTGCCGCCATTCCCCCGGCCGTAGCACAAGCTGCAATGGACACAGGGGTTGCCCGCAAGCCGATCGATGACATGGGCGCTTATCGTGATCGTCTGGCCCAACGCCTCGACCCAACAGCGTCTCTTCTGCAAAGCTTGCAGGAAGCGGTGCGTGCCAATCCAAAGACAATCGTGTTTGCAGAAGGCGAGGATCCCGCCGTTATCCGCGCCGCGTATCAATTCGAGCAATTGGAAATGGGCAAGGCCATTTTGATCGGGCGCGAAGAGCAAGTGCGCCGCAACAAGGCGCTGGTAGGCGTCCCGGAGGATTCTGGTCTCCAGATATTCAATGCACGTCTATCTGATCGCAATGTCGACTATACAGACTATCTCTATCGCCGCCTGCAGCGTCGTGGCTATCTGCTGCGCGATTGCCAGCGCATGATTAATCAGGACCGCAACGTCTTTGCCGCAACCATGGTTGCCATGGGCGACGCCGACGGGATGGTCACCGGCACAACACGCACAACTGACCAAGCATTGAATGAAGTCATGTTGGCGATTGATGCGGCGGCCAAGAGCAAGCCGATCGGCCTTTCGGTGCTGATTTCGAAGGGGCGAACCATATTTGTCGCCGATACCAACGTCACTGAAATGCCAAATGCCGAGGATTTGGCCCGCATCGCCATTCAGGCGGCCGGCGCTGCCAAGCGTCTAGGCTTTGTGCCGCGCGTGGCCTTTGTGGCCTACTCCACTTTTGGACGGCCCATGGGCGAGCGGTCAGAGAAGTGCCGTGAAGCGACGGCAATTCTAGATCGTATGGAGGAAATCGACTTCGAGTATGAGGGCGAAATGTCGGTTGGGGTCGCTCTCAGCGCGGATTCTCATCGGCTTTACCCCTTCTCACGACTGACGGGACCAGCCAATGTGTTGGTCATGCCTGCCATCCACTCCGCACGCATTTCGACTGATCTGGTTGAGTTTTTAGGCGGCGCAACCGTTTTGGGGCCGATGATGGTCGGCTTGCGCCACCCGGTCCAAATCTGCTCGCTCTCCGCACCGGTTTCCGAGATTGTGACCTTGGCGACTTTGGCAGCCTATGACGTCAATGCCGGAAGCCCAAGCAAGCGGTAAAGTGCCAAACTACCAAGGCTGGGAATAGGATTGGCGGGGCGCTAGCCCCGTCTCGAACTCAAGCAGAATGTCGCGAAATTCTTCTGATGTTGGCAAGTTTGCGGCACCTTCCTTGAAGCGGTAGCCCCAGAATGAAGAGATGTGCGAGATCACGCCCATTGAATGCCCCAGGTCTAGGAAGAAGATAGGGGCTTCCAAGAGGAACCTGCGGAAAGCCGCTGTGTTACCACGATGAACAAGGTCGGCAAATGCATCATCATAGAGCGCCAGAACCTTGCTACAATTGCGGGCCGCTTCGCGGATCCGTTTGCGGATAGAGGTTTTGAGGATGCGAATTTCCTCGCGTGTGGCACCATCATTCCGCCCCGACGGCTTAATCTGATCCATTTCTTGCGTGACGCGGATTAAGCCTTGGATCATTTCTGAAAATTGCCATTTGTAATAAATGAAGCCCTTCCAGCTGAAAATGCCTTGGGTGAACTGATCACCGTGCAAGCCTAAGGTCGCACGCAAGGGGTCGAGGCGCGCGTCGGCATTTGCAGACAAAAGCGCGTCGGCCAGCTTGCCAACCATGCCAGTGCTGCCGCTGCCAATCGTAGTCTGAAAAGCCAAACGGATCAGCGGGGCCATCTCGGCGCTGGTAAAGCTTTGCATGCGACTGGAGTCGGCGGGCGATATCGAGAAGTAACATTCCGCTGGCTGGTGATGGTTCCTTCGCAATTGTTCGCGAACCAAAAACGGGTCGAGGGAGGGTAACTCATTCAACATACCCAGGACCAGAAAATCTCGTTCAAGCTCTAGTTCACGATAGCCAACCAAATCGCAAATCGCCTGTCGGAATCCTTTTTGGTTCACAAAAATCGAGCGCCCACCCAATTCCAGATCATCAAAGTCGAGCGGAAAAATAATCTTCGTGGCGACGGCTTTGGAATCAGGGATAAGATAGGCCTCATCTCGCCGAAGCCGGTGCTTGACGAGGATCGATCGGTTTAAAAGGTCATCCGTAAAGAGCGGTGCCTTTTTGCGCATCGGATCGTTGGGATAGCGTTTCGCCACCATATTCAAATTCAGCACGCGACTGGTTGACGCTGAGTGGGCGAGGGCAGCTAGGTTACGTATCCCTGACATGGGCGAGCCTGTTTAAAATGCACTTTGAGGCGACTATTCAGATATTCTCATTAGTAACAGTGGGTGAAGGATAGGATAAGCAATTCGATAAACTTTTCACAAAACCGAAACTCTATTAGGAAAAATGCATTTTTGTGCAGTGTGAAACAACGAAAAAACAATAACTTGGTTAATTCTTAAGCTAAGGGAGCCATCTTTCAGGGGTTCGTGGGCAACTTCCCTGGCGATGCACGTATCTTCAAACAGTCTTGAGAATACGCAATGAGCCTTAATGCCGCTAGCAACGCCCGCGTTAGTTCTCGCAAAAAAAATCGGGTAAGCTTTTGCTCGATTTCGATTTGGAGCGCACCCTGGATCCGGACAGATCAAGCCGCGCTTTAACTTCAGCCAAAGCTAGGCATCAGGCTTATTGCCGAAGCCGGGCACCCGATTTCGCGTTGCCCGCTTTGTTGCCCACGCCCAAGGGAACCGGCACGCCGGACCCTGCATAGTCAGTATTGATAACCAAGCTTGCGTTCTTGTCCAGAGCAACATCCTTCGCGACAACAACGCTCCACTTTGAAGCCTCTGCTACGTTGCCGGCAGCATTGATCACCAAGAGCGCACTGGGCAAATAAACTGTGCCGAGCAGTTTATCGACTTTGGGTGACGAAATCACCATTTGCTCCACATTGTCTCGCGAGCTCACAATGACAAAGCCTGCCCAATCGCCGGAAGTTCGCCCTGTTAGGGAAACTGTTGCGCTGTTCCTTGCCTCAAACCTACCATTCCCATCGAAAATCATGATAACATCCTCGCCAATTAGGCTGCCACTAGCGGAAGCCATAAGCAACCTACAAAAATAATGTTCGCCTGGCTCAAGGGTTAGAGTTCCATTTCCTTCAACTTTAACTGTGCGATTATGCACGCCAGCAGGGAGTGTGGTATCTACGGTGCCACTCACGACAAAATCGCCATCCGGCGGACCAGAACAGGCACCAATGCGTTTGATGGTTCTTTCGATGAAAGGGTCTGCCACAGCCAATGCGCCACTATTGGCGGCGGGGGAGTAGCCGGTACCTGAAGCGGTTCCTGTGGCCTGGATTGTGCCGGCACCAATTGCCGCGTTGTTGGTCGTCGCAATATGCCCATTGGAATGCACCAAACAATTACTTGCCTGAATGCTGCTGTTGCTGCCAGCCCTTAACCCTGGCGTTGAGATCTCCGGTAGGGCCAGCACGCACAAGGGCTGCTGATTGAGAGCTTCTGCAACTGCGCTAACTTCGATCTTAAACCCGCCGGGTGGTACCAGATTGCCAAAGAAGGACCCTCGAACACCGACGCCAGAAACCTGAAAGCCGCCGCTCGCATTTTGGCCGGCAGTAAAGTTCATCGTGACGCGCGGAGCGAGGTCTGTGACCTGATTTAATGCAAATTCCTCCGCGAAGCCGCTTGCATTCCGGGCTGCACCTCCAGCAACCGCCAATTCGCGGGCACCCGCTAAGGCCGCGGCGTCCACCGCCGCTTGCATCCGTGCCTTTTCACTCGACAGAGATACCAACTCCAGCGTCATCACTACGATCATAGATAAAGGGATCGCCATCAAACCGGTGATCACGACTAGATTGCCGCGTTCGCCGCGTCGCTTAGCTTTTCGCCCGGTCGAAAACAACGCAGCTACTTACCACCCTCTTCCAGTAACGTACAGGTAAGCAGAAAGTGGTGTACTAAACGTTTAAATCGTGGACAGAAGCGACGAAAGCCGTTGATTTCGGCAATAAGAGGCCTGGTTTTGACAGTTCAATCGATCAATGGTTTCCTAAGGCACTTGCCTGGATCATTACATGCACTCTTTGCCCATAAGCTCGACCTAAACCCACATTCTCGCAAACGTGCGGCACTTTCTCGAAAAGGTGACAACGGGATAGTTTTTCGCATCCTTGGTGATGGGTTCGCTTGTGATAAAAAGCACTTTCAACTCTAAACTGGAGCCTTGCTTGGTGCAGGGCATAGGCCAGTCCCAGAGATATCAACTTGACGACGCAATCTTCCGATCCTCACTGGTGGCGCGGTGCCACGCTTTATCAAAT